>CAZLOS010000012.1:23757-71017 GCA_964561215.1 uncultured Solibacteraceae bacterium
TGCGACGCTCCACCAGCCATTCAAAGGGATGTTGGACGATCTCCGGATTTACAGCGGCTGTCTCAGCCAGGCCGAGGTTCAGGCGGACATGAACACGCCGGTGGGAGGATCGCCCGCGCCATGATCAGCGGCTTCACTCCTTCGGGCGGACCGGTGGGCATAGTATGGTCGCGCCGGAGGAAATTGTAGCTCTTACTTCTCCGCACCCGGAACCCAGCGCAGCGCATTTTCGCGGAAGATCTTCCGCAGCGCTTCGGGCGGCAGAGCCAGCCCCTGCACGCGGCCTGTTCGCGTCTCGATCCATTCGGCGCTCGAGAAATACTTCCAGTCGAGCGCGTAAATATCGCGCATCGACTTGATCGTTTTGCCGGCGTCCGCTTCTGGCCCGAGGCTCAGATCCGTTCCGTACAGCACGCGGTCCTGGTAGCGTATCAGAAACGCGCGGATGTTGAGCGCTCCGAGCATCCTGTAATACTCAGGCGAGGCCTGGAGCACGTGCACGTGCGCGTCGATGCGCTCAAAATCCGGCTGGCCGGCCATGACCGGGCACGCCAGGCCGGCGACCGCGAGCGAGATCACGATTCTGTGACAGGGCATAGGGCTTCCACATTATCACCACAAGGCACTCACGCCGGCTTGATAAGATACTCTCGAAGTCCGCTAACCGATATGCCACGTTTCCAGTTGCTCGTGAATGGACGGCGGCGCACGATCGAGGCCGAGTCCGGCGCCACTCTGCTGAGCGTGCTGCGGGACCGGCTCGATCTCACCGGAACGAAGTACGCTTGCGGTGAAGGAGTGTGCGGCGCGTGCACGGTGCTGCTGGGTGGCAAAGCGGTGCGCGCCTGCGTGACCACGATTGAGGATGTGGGGAACCTGCCGGTAGTGACCATCGAAGGACTGGCTCGTAACGGCAAGCTCCACCGCGTCCAACAGGCGTTCCTCGACGCGGGGGCGTTCCAGTGTGGCTACTGTACACCGGGCATGATCCTGGAAGGTGTGGCTCTGCTCGCGCGCGAACCGTCGCCGGACGACGCCCGGATCAAGCGCGAATTCGAAGGGCATATTTGCCGGTGCGGCACTTATCCGCGCATCATAGAGGCCGTGCGGCTGGCCGCGAAGGGAGGCCGGCGTGGCTAGATCCGCCGGCCCGACCCGCCGCGAGACGTTCGAGACAATCGGCGCGGGATTCGTCTTTCAGTTTGTGTTGAAGGGCGCCCCAGGCACGCAGCTCGGTGCGAGGTTGCGTTTCGATGCCGGCGGCGCGGTGACGTTGCTCACAGGGAAGGTCGAGCTCGGGCAAGGATCGCGCACGCTGCTCACGCAGTGCGTGGCGGAAGAACTCGGCGTCGCGCCGGGCAAAGTGCGCGTCGTCATGGGCGACACGGCGCTGGTGCCGGACGACGGCGGCACCTATGCCAGCCTCACCACCCCGCTCACGGTTCCCGTGGTGCGCCAGGCGGCGGCCGCAGCCCGCCGCATGCTTGAAACCATGACGCCCGCCGAGGCCGTACAACGCGAGATCCCCGTCGAAGTGGATCTCACGCCACCCGCCAAGTGGAAGACGCTGGGAAAGCCCATGGCGAACGTGAACGGTCGCGCGATCGTCACCGGGGCGTTGAAGTATTCTACCGACGTGAAGGTGCCCGGTATGCTGGCGGGCAAGGCGGTGCGGCCGGAGGCCTACCAGGCCACGCTGGCCGGCTTCGACGCCCGGGAAGCCGGGAAACTGCCAGGCGTGAAAGTAGTGCGCGAGGGAGATTTCCTCGGAGTGGTCGCGCCCGATGAGGCCACGGCGGCGCGGGCGGCCTCGCTGGTTCGCGCGGAGTGGCGCGCCGAGGAACTCGTAGCCGCCGCGAAACTCGCCGAGCATTTCACCAAGACCGCGGTCGCCCCGGTGGCGAACTTCGCCACGCGCTATCCGCCCTTGCTGGAGAGGGGCGACGTGGAGCGCGGCCTCGCTGAATCCGCCGGACGTCATGAGGCCGCCTACACGCTGCCGTTCATCGCGCACGCGCCTATCGAGCCGCGCGCCGCGGTGGCCTATTGGGATGAAAACGGATTGACCGTGCTCGGCGGCTCGCAGGTCCCCTTCGCCGTGCGCGGCCAGTTGGCCGCCGCTTTCGGCATCCCGGACCGGCAAGTCCGGTTGATCTGCTGCGACGTGGGGACGGGATTCGGCGGCAAGCACGGACCGGAAGTGATGCTGGAAGCCGCGCGCCTGGCCAAGGCGGCCGGCAAACCCGTGCGCGTCGCCTGGAGCCGGGAGGAAGAATTCGTCCGGTCCTACTGCCGGCCGGCGGCTTTCATTAAGGTACGCAGCGGCATCTCGGCCGGCGGCGGAATCCACGCCTGGGATTTCCGGAACTACAACTCCGGTGCCGCGTCCCTCACCGTGCCGTACGACGTCGCGAACTACCGTTGCGCTTTCTACCGTGCCTCGTCACCGTTGCGGCAGGGCCCTTACCGGTCGCTGGCGGCGGTGGCCAACACGTTCGCGCGCGAAACGCACGTGGGTGAGTTGGCCGCGATGACGGGCCTGGATCCGGTCGAATTCCGGTTGCGCCACATTACGAACGCACGCCTGCGTGAAGCGATCGAGCGCGCCGCCGAGCGCTTCGGCTGGGGCAAGACGCGCGAAGCCTCGGGCATGGCGTGCAACATCGAAAAGGGCGCCCACATGGCGCTGTTTGTCGCGCTGGAGGTCGCGGATGGCCGCGTCCGGCTGACGCGCATGGTGGCGGCATTCGATTGCGGCGCCGTGCTCAATCCCGACAACCTGCGCAACCAAGTCACCGGCGCGATCATGATGGGGCTGGGCGGCGCGTTGTTCGAAGAACTCCGTTACGACGCCTTCAAGGTTGTGAACAATCGTTTCAGCGACTACCGCGTACCTCGATTCGCCGACCTGCCGGCTATCGACGTAATCCTGATCGACCGTCGCGAGGCGGTGCCTGCCGGAGCCGGCGAATCGCCCATCACCGTGGTCGCTCCGGCCATCGGAGCCGCCCTGCAACGCGCGACAAAGAAATGGTTTCGCGCGCTCCCCTTCGAGAAGGCCCTCGCTCTGCCCAAGGATTTCAGGGAACAGCTATAATTCACCTATTGCAGTGAATAAATTCCTGGAGGTGGTTCGATGCGCAAAAAAGTGACGGTTATCGGCGCTGGGAACGTGGGGGCCAGTTGTGCTTTGCGTATTGCCGACAAGGAGCTGGCCGATGTCGTCCTGGTAGACATCGTCGAGGGAGTCCCGCAGGGCAAGGGCCTTGACATGATGCAGTCGGGCCCCGTGCAAGGGTACGACGTAAGCATCGTAGGATCAAATAGTTACGACGCCACGGCGAACTCGGACGTGGTGGTAATTACGGCCGGATTCCCCCGCAAGCCGGGGATGAGCCGCGACGACCTGCTGCTGGCCAACTACGACATCGTGAGCGCCGCCGCCCGGCAGGCGGCCGCGTACTCGCCCAACGCCGTCCTGGTCATCGTGACCAACCCGCTCGACGCCATGTGCTGGACCGCATACAAAGTGTCGGGCTTCCCGAAACAGCGAGTTGTAGGCATGGCCGGGATTTTGGACACGGCGCGCTATCGGACTTTCATCGCCGAGGCGTTGAGCGTGTCGGTGGAAAGCGTCACGGCGCTGGTGATGGGCGGACATGGCGACACCATGGTGCCGCTGGTGCGGCTGACCAGCGTCGCCGGCATTCCGCTCACCGAACTCCTGGATCAAGACACCATCGACCGCCTGGTGCAGCGTACGCGCGACGGCGGCGCGGAAATCGTCAAGTACCTGAAGACCGGCAGCGCCTACTATGCTCCGTCGGCTGCCGCGGTCGAGATGGTCGAGTCTATTATCAAGGACAAGAAGAAAGTGCTGCCTTGCGCGGCCTACATCGAGGGAGAGTACGGTTTCACCGGCGTATTCGCGGGCGTGCCGGTGAGATTGGGAGCTGCCGGGGTCGAGAAAATCTACGAAGTAAAGCTTAGCGGAACCGAGCAATCCATGCTGGCTAAGAGTGCGGCCTCAGTGGAAGAACTGATCGACATTCTCAAGAAAAAGATGGCATCCTGAATCGGGCACTAGGAGGCATCCCTCGTGACACGGGAGACAATTGAGATTGTCTGCAGCGTACTCTGCGTTCTGTTGGTGATCGCGATCATCTTGCGGCGTAAGACAAGGAACACGAAACAGCAGGACGATGAGTCTTAGGTGAGGCCGGGACTGCCCGGCGATCCACGTCAAGCCCTGGAGAACAGCGACAGGAACCCGCCCAGATGCGTTTTGTGGCGAGAGCCCCCCTGGCTTCCGCCGAGGCCTTCCGCCAAGGCTGTCAGGCTCTTGCCGATAGCCGAGTTCGTGGCCAACGGCTTGCCGTCCATCAGTGATCGCTGGACGGCTTCGTAATCGTACGGAATCACCTGAGACACGTCGATCTTGAGCGCGGTCTGGACGGCATCGTCCGACAATCCCAATTCGCGCGCGTAGCGGTTTAGCACCAAGTGCATCCGGGAACGGGGGACTCCCCGGCTTTCCATATACGTAATGGCCCGCTGGGCGGCCTCCAGGGCGGGCAATTCATTGGTGGTTACGACCAGCACCTCGTCCGCCAGCCGCGATACCGACAGACTGAAGTCGGTGAACGGGCCGCTCGTATCGGCGATGACGGCGTCGTAGAGCCGCCGGCCGTATTCGATAATGACGGTGGCGTCCTGCGCCTCCTGCATCCCGTCGGCCGGGTTCTCGGGGCTGAGCAGGACGTCGAATCCCTGGTGGTGGCAGGTCATCACCCTCCAAAGATCGGCGTCCAAATTGTTGGAGTGTGCCAGGGCATCCACGAAGCTGTAGCTGGACTTCAGCTTCAGCAGAAACGCCACGGTCCCCGTAAGCGGGTCAAGGTCCGTCAACAAGGCTTTCTTCGCCCCCAGACGCTTGTGGTGCCCGGCCAGGCTGCAGGCTATGGTGGTCGCCCCGCAACCGCCTTTGGCCGGCACGATCGAGTAGACTTTGCCCAGTCCGTCGCGTCCCGGGTAAAGCTCCGGAATCTGCTTGGACAGTTTCTCGGCGATCATCTGCACCTGGTCCGGGGTGTACGGCCAGATCATGAACTCGCTCGCTCCCTGCCGGAGCGAATGCAGGATGGTGTCCGAATCGTTGGAGGGCAACAGCGCCACAATGGCCAACCTCGGATCGGCCGCGGCCAGATCCGCCACCAGGCCGAGCGCCTTTTCCGCATCGGAGGTGACATCCACGAAACAGATGGCGGCGCCTGGCGGGTTGAGAATGTCGGCCGCGGTCACCCGTTGGGGCGGGGCCTGTACGTGCGTGACCGGGACCAGCGGCAACTTCTGCGCCAGCAGCGGGGTCAGGTCGGCGACCAAGCCCCGGTCGGACGAAACGATCACGGCGTGAAGTCCGCTGGAACGCGGTGAATGGGTCGGCGGTTTTGACATTCGTTCAGGGTGACCGGGGAGTCACCACCTGATGTAGATCGGCAGTACGGGCGGAAAACATGAGATTCCAGGGCTCACGAATGTACTAAAGGTAAGGGGACATGAGTCGATAAGTCATGCAAAAGTGACGCGGGAATCGCGGAGCTTCACATAAGGATACGGAGAATGGATCAGACATCGAAAACGGCCGTGGGGATTTGCGAGAGCCAGCCTGTCACTTCGGAGGGACTCCGGAGGCTGCTGGAGGCGACTTCCGACCTTGCCATCAGTTGGGCCGCGAACTCATTGACGCTGGCGCAGGAACTGGTGCGCGACGCGCGGCCCGCGCTCGTCATCCTTGACAAGGCATTCGGCATCCAATCCGTTCTGGAGTGGATCGCCGAAGCCAGGACCCAGCCTGAGCACCCCAACATCCTGGTTTGGGGTGGCTCCCTGTCGGAGGCCGAGGCGTTGCGGTTCCTGCAAGCCGGCGCCAAGGGTATTGTCTCGAAAACGGCGGAAACCGCCAGTCTCCTGGCCTGCCTGAGGTCCGTAGTCGCCGGTTCCTGTTGGATGGAAGAGAGTGTATTCAGAGGCGCGCAGCGCCCTGAACGCCGCGGGCACTCCGATCTCACCCCGCGCGAACTACAAGTGCTCGAACTGGTTGAACAGGGCCTGAAGAACAAGGAAATAGCCCGGGAACTGGGCATCCGGCCCGGCACGGTGAAGATACACCTCAAACATATCTTTGAAAAGACGGGGGTCCGTGGACGCTACGGGCTCGCCCTCACTGGTCTGCGGGCCAAGGGCCTGCTCACGCTGCCACATATGTAAGCGGCCCGGGGCCGTTTCCCGGTGCGTGCTATTCTGTGGGTTGTGGCTGCCACTGCCCGTGTAGGCTTGCTGTTCCTGATCGCGCTTCCTACCTTTACCCAGACGCTGCCGCTGCTCGGAGCGTTAAGCGCCGAGCTGGACCGTAACTATTCGATTCTAAAGGAGAAGGGCGACCCTCCGCCCTACTTCATCAGCTACGCCGCGACCGGAAGTGAAGCCTATTCCATAGCGGCGACGGGCGGATCGATCCTCGTGAGCGAGCAAGGCCGCAGTTGCCGCCTGGACGTGAGCGTTCGCGTAGGTTCCCCCCAGTTCGACAACTACCATCATGTTCAGGGCGAGCGCCCACGTTTCACAAGCGGGACTGCCATCGCCATCGATGGTTCGCCCGAATCCATCCGTCACTCGGTTTGGCTCGAGACCGACCGCGTGTATCGCGCCGCCGCCGAGCGCCTCATCAAGATCAAAAGTGCCGCTCAAGTGAAGCTCAGCGAGGACGCGTCGGCTGACTTCTCAAGGGAAACGCCTGTTCGTTTCACCGGCCCTCCGCCCAAGCTCCGGTTCCCGGTCGAGGACTGGACCGGCCGCCTGCGCAAGTGGTCGTCGGGCTTCAACCGGTATCCTTTTCTGTTGAGTTCAGCCGTGGGTGTGGCCGCCCGCCGGGAAGAAAGGTTCCTGGTGAGCACGGAAGGCACGAGCCTCGATCACGGGCGCATCTACGCGCAGTTGAGCGTGACGGGACACGGCAAAGCGGCCGACGGGATGGACCTGGCGGCCCAGGAAACCATTGACATCGACGACACGGCCAAGCCGCCGAAAGACAGTCTGGTGAACGCGGCGGTGGAGCGCGTGGCCTCGATGATCGAGCGGATGCGTACGGCTCCCGTGGTGGATCCGTACGCGGGTCCGGCCATTTTGAGCGGCCGCGCCGCCGGCGTGTTCTTCCACGAGATTTTCGGGCATCGCGTCGAAGGCCACCGGCAGAAAGACCCTGGCGAAGGTCAGACATTCGCCAAGGACGTCGGCAAAGCCGTGCTCCCGGATTTCCTGTCGGTGATCTTCGATCCAACGATTCGCCGCGCAGGCTCGACCGAACTGAATGGCTGGTACCTGTACGACGATGAGGGCGTGGCCGCGCGCCGCACGCCGCTGGTCGAAAAGGGCATCCTCAAGACGTTCCTGATGTCGCGTTCGCCGATTCCGGGCTTCGATCACTCGAACGGCCATGGCCGTCGCCAGCCGGGCGCCGAAGTGATCTCGCGGCAATCGAATCTGTTCGTCGTGAGCACCAAACAGGTTCCCACAACGCGCCTGCGTCAGATGCTTATCGAGGAGATCCGCCGGCAGAACAAGCCCTATGGCCTGTATTTTGAACAGGTTGTGGGGGGATACACATCCACCGCGGTACGCGGGTTGCAGGCTTTCACGGTGATTCCGCTGGTGGTTTACCGCGTCTACCCCGACGGACGGCCCGACGAACTGGTGCGGGGGGTGGACATTGTCGGGACGCCTCTGGCGAGCTTCTCCAAGATCGTCGCCACATCGGACCAGCCTGGAGTTTTCAACGGGATCTGCGGCGCCGAATCCGGGAGCGTTCCCGTGGCAGCGGTCAGTCCGGCGCTGCTGGTAACGGAGATCGAAGTGCAAAGAAAAGCCAAGTCGCAGGAGCGTCCGCCGCTGCTCGCCGCCCCGGGTGAATCCAAATGAGGCTGCGATTAGCGGTCGCCGTATTCGCCGTGGCGATGACAGCGGCGCGGGCGCCGCTCGCGGCTTCCGACGTGCTGCTGGATGCGATGCGCGCCGAACTGGATCGCTCGCGCACCCTGAGGCTGGGCGATCTCGAACCGCCTTATTACATCGAGTACGCGATCGAGGACATGTCCGGCTACAGCGCGATTGCCTCGATGGGAGGCCTCATCGAGGCGCAACCGGATCGCATGCGCGCCAGCGCCGTGCAGGTCCGCGTGGGCGGCTACAAGTTCGACAACACCGACTACGCCGGGACGGACTTTTTCTCTCCGGGCCGCAACGATGCGGGGCGCCTGGTGTTGGACGCCGCGCCGCAGCTCATCCGCCGCCACTTCTGGCTGGCCACGGACCGCGCTTACAAGCGGGCCCTGGAGGGCATTGCGCGTAAACGGTCCGCCATGAAGAACGTCGCGCAGGACGAACCGCTCGACGACTTCCGCCCCGCCCCGCCGATCGATCTGGTTCGCGATGTGAAGCTGAACAAGCTCGACCAGGAGTCATGGAACTCGCGCGTGCGCAGCCTCTCGGCGCTGATGCGGTCTTACCCGGATGTCTTCAACTCCTCGGTCGAGTTCCGGGACATGCAGAACGCGCATTACTTCGCGAACACGGAAGGCTCGAAGCTGCGCCTGCCCGAGAAGATCTCCTACCTGCGCGTCCGGGCCCGCGCAAGGGCTTCGGATGGGACCGAACTCTGGCACGCCTCCACGATCATCTGGCGCACCCCGGCCGCGGAGCCTTCGGGAAAGAATCTGGCGGCCGCGACCGAGCAGGTGGGGCGCGAGTTGACCGCCGCGGCCCGCGCCGCCGTCGCGGACGCTTACGCAGGGCCGGTGCTGTTTGAGGGCAAGGCTGCGGCACAGTTGTTCGCTGAGATTCTGGGGCGCAACGTGGTCGTGACGCGAAGGCCGGTGAGCGAACCGGGCACGTCGCTGCCGGTGGCGGGAAGCGAGTTGGAGAACCGGCTGGGTTCGCGGGTGTTGCCGGACTGGATGAGCGTCGTGGACGATCCCACGCGCACCGAGTGGAACGGCCAACCGCTCATCGGCCATTACGAAGCCGACATGGAAGGCGTGCGGCCCGTGCCGGTCGAACTGATTGCAAAGGGGATCCTGAAGAACTTTCTCACGACGCGGCAACCGGTGAAGGGCTCGGCATCGTCCAACGGAAGAGCGCGGCTGCCCGGCGCATTCGGCGCCCGGTCGGCCGCCTGCTCGAACCTGTTTGTCGAGGCTGCAGGCGGCTTGCCTCTCGGCGCGTTGCGCGCGAAATTCATGGATATGTTGAAGAGCCGCGGCAAGCCATACGGCATTGTGGTGAGGGCCATGGATTTTCCATCTTCGGCGTCGATAGCGGACCTGCGCCGGCTGGCGGCGGGCATGGCGCGCGGAGGCGGCGAGGCGCGCCCGGTGTCGACGCCCTTCGAAATCTACCGCGTGTATCCGGACGGCCGCGAAGAGCGCGTGCGGGGGCTGAGATTCCGCGGTTTGGGGGTCCGTTCCCTCAAGGACATACAAGCCGCCTCGCGGGAGCAGGCCTTGTTCGAGTACCTTGAAAACGGCGTGCCTTGGGCCCTCGTTGGAATCGGCAACTACGTGGCCGAGACCTCGGTGGTGGCGCCATCGGTCTTATTCGACGATCTGGAACTGGAGAGGATGGACGCCGAGCGGCTCCGGCCGCCCATCGTGCCGCCTCCCGGCACGCTCACACGCTAGATATGGGAATTCTGGCCCGCAAGGTTCTCCGCGAAGTTTCCACCAGCGCGCTGCTGGGATCGCTCCTGTTCACGTTCGTTCTGTTCTTGCAGCGCGTGGGAAAACTGTTCGAACTGCTGGTGCGCAGTTCGGCTTCCACCTCGACGGTGGGATACCTGTTCGCGCTGGTGCTTCCCTTCACGCTTACCTTCACCGTGCCCATGGGGGTGCTGGTGGGGGTGCTCATCGCACTGAGCCGCATGTCGGGAGACGGCGAGATCACAGCCATGCGCGCGGCGGGCGTGCCGGGCCGCCGGATCCTGGCTCCGGTGGCACTGATCGCTTTTGGCGCGATGCTGGTTACGGCGGCCTGCTCCTTGTGGCTCACGCCGTGGTCGATCCGCGAAACCTATCGCGTGGTAAATCGCCTGATCGCTTCGCAACTGACGGCCGAAATTCAGCCGCGCGTGTTCGAGGAACAGTTTCCGAATACCATTCTCTACGTCGGAGACGTGATCAGCGGACCGGTGGTCCGCTGGCGCAACGTCTTCATGGCGGACCTGACGGCTCCCGAGAAGCGGAAGGACGGCTCGGATGAGCCGGGCGAAGGGCCGCGCGTGACGGTGGCGCGCGAGGCGGTTGCGGTGGCGGATGCGGCCAACAACCGGATCCAACTCACCATGGTGGATGTCAGTTCGCACGAGGCCGAGAAGGATCCCCGGCGTTACATGAGCACCTCCTCGCCCAAGGGTCAGCAGGCGCTCGATGCGCAACCGCCCGAGCAGCGCAGCGCCAAGGCTTACAGCGAACTGGACACCATTCCGCTGGCCCGACAGGCGCGCGGTTCGGTGGAGGCCCGCATCGAGTTACATCAACGCCTGGCGCTGCCGCTCGCCTGCATCCTGCTCGCCGTGGTCGGTGTGGCGTTGGGAGTCAGTTCGCGCAAGGCCGGCAAATCCTCTTCCATCGTTCTCACGGTCTTCCTGGCGTTCCTCTATTACATGGGACTGGTCAGCCTGATCGGGCTGGCGCGGCAGCGCACCTTGCCGGCGGGCCTGGCCGTATGGACGCCGAATATCCTGTTCACGCTTACGGGCCTGGTGCTGATCTTCCGCCTGGAAGCGCCGGGAGACCGCGACCTGGTAGGCTGGGCCAAGCGCGTGGGGGCCGGCTGGTGGGCACGATTGAGGGGACTCCGCATCACAGCCGTGAGCCCGGGCACTTCCATCGGCAAGCGCCTGCGGCTGGTGCCGCAGCTGATCGACACTTACATTCTGTCCAGCTTCCTTTTCTATTTTGCGCTGCTGCTGACGAGCTTCGTCCTGATCACGCAAATCTTCACGTTTTTTGAACTCCTGGGCGACATCGTCAGGACCAAGACGCCGATGGCGCGCGTGGCGGTTTATCACTTCTTCCTCACGCCCAAGCTCATCTATGACGCCACTCCGGTAAGCGTGCTGGTGGCCGTGCTGGTCACCTTCGGCGTGCTGAGCAAGCAGAACGAAGTCACGGCGTTGAAGGCCTGCGGGGTGAGCCTCCATCGGATGTCCGTACCCGTTCTGCTGGCCAGCGCGATGCTCAGCGCGGGTTTGTTCGCTTTCGATTTCTACTATGTGCCGGAAGCGAACCGGCGCCAGGACGCCATCCGCGCCGAGATCAAGGGGCGGCCTCCGCAAACTTACTTGAACCCCGGGCGTCCATGGGTCTGGGGCCAAGGCTCGCGAGTTTACTATTACAAGCACTTCGAGCAGGAGGAGAAGGTGATGGCGGGTGTGAACGTGTACGAACTCGACCCGCAGACCTTCCGCCTGCGCCGGCACATTACGGCCGAACGTGCGCGCTGGGAGCCGCGGCTCAAGCGCTGGGTTTTCCAGGACGGCTGGTGGCGCGACATTCAAGGCACCAATGTGCTGAATTTCCAGACCTTCGCGGCAACCACGTTCTCCGAGCTGATTGAACCGCCCAGCTACTTCCTCAAGGAAGTGAAGCAGGACAAGCAGATGAATTTCGCGGAGCTGGCGGGTTACATCGGCGAACTGCAACAGAGCGGCTTCGACACCGTGCGCCTGCAGGTGCAGTACCACAAGAAGTTCGCCGTGCCGCTGTTTGCGGTCATTATGGCGCTGCTATCGGTGCCGTTTTCCTTCATGACCGGTACGCGCGGCGCCATGGCCGGCGTGGGAGTGAGCCTCGGCGTCGCCATGGCTTACTGGGCCGTCAGCCAACTGTTCGAGCAGATCGGCAATCTGAACCAACTGCCGCCCGCCGTGGCCGCCTGGGCGCCGGACGTTGTCTTTGCGCTGGCTGGAATGTACCTGCTGGCACGTTTGCGAACCTGAGGCGCCGGGATGTGGTAAATTGCTGGCTGCCACACTCCTATGACCACACGACGACAGCTTCTCGCCCAGACTTCCGCGGTGTTCGCGCTCGCGGGGCGTGCGTTGGCCCAGCCCCGTGCGCGCATTGAATCGATCGAAGTGATTTCGCAGCAACCGGAATACTACTGCGGTTGGCCGACCTTGGCGAGGCGCGCAAACGGTGAATTGCTCGCTGTGTGGTCGGGAGGACGCGAGAGGCACGTGTGCCCGTTCGGACGCGTCGAAATGATGCGCTCACGCGATGGCGGCCGAAGCTGGAGCTGGCCGCAGGTGCTGATGGATACGCCCATCGACGATCGGGACGCCGGCGCGCTCGTCACCGCGAAGGGCACCACCCTGGTAACCACATTCACTTCCCTGGCCTATGAGAAGAGCCTGGAAAACACCTCCGACTGGCCCGCCGAACGGCTGGCGAGATGGCAGGCTCTCCAGCGCGGCACCACGGAGGTGGAACGCAAGAGCCTGCTCGGCACGTGGATGCTGCGCTCGACCGATGGCGGCATGCTCTGGTCCTCTCCCTATCGAGTCCCGCTGAACAGCCCACACGGCCCCATCGAACTGAGCGACGGGCGACTCTTCTACGCGGGCAAGCTGCTCTGGAGCAAAGGGCAGGAATGCGGAGTCTGCGAATCGACCGACGATGGGCTGAGCTGGCGCTGGCTCGCGCATCTGCCCGTGCGCGCCGGCGACAATGTCGAGGCCTACCACGAACTGCACGCCGTCGAAACCGCCGGCAAACGCATCCTGGTGCAAATCCGCAACCACAACAAAGCCAACGCAGGGG
The DNA here is from genome assembly GCA_964561215.1 of uncultured Solibacteraceae bacterium. Lineage (GTDB taxonomy): Bacteria > Acidobacteriota > Terriglobia > Bryobacterales > Bryobacteraceae > JAJFUV01. Next base: position 36,630 of record CAZLOS010000012.1, read on the forward strand.
AGACGCTGCAGTGCGAATCCTCCGATGGCGGCAGAACGTGGTCCGAACCGCGCGCCATCGGCGTCTGGGGCCTGCCCTCGCACCTGCTGCGGCTCAGCGACGGCCGCCTGCTGATGACCTACGGCTACCGGCGGGCGCCGTTCGGCAACCAGGTTCGGCTCAGCGAAGATCATGGCCGCACGTGGTCGCAGCCTGTCACCATCTCCGATGACGGGATGGGCGGCGACCTGGGCTACCCGTCCACGGTCGAACTCGCCGCGGGCCAGTTCGCCACGCTGTGGTACGAGCACATGAAGACATCGCCCAAAGCCGTTCTGCGGCTGGCGCGCTGGAGCCTTGCCTGAGGCGCGGCGAACACGCGGTTAAAGCAGGCTGATCACGGTGTAGTAAACCATCAGCGACATCACGACCAGGGAAGCGAACCAAAGCCAGGCGGTGGAGAAGCGCGACGGCACGAGTTCCACCGGCAGCTTGCGATGCCTCAGGTAGAGCGCACCGGCGGCTATGACGGGAAGCATGATGGCCTGCGCGACGCCGCCGGCCACCACCATGCGCACCGGAGACTGGAACACCAGGTAGAGCAGCGCCGGGAAGATCGACAGGAACACCACGAACCACTGGCGGAACTTGACGCGCGTCGAGTAGTCGCCATCCTCGAAATAGCCGAGCAGGCGGCACATGTCCGAGTAGACGCGCGAGTGCGCCGCCACGCCCGCGAAGATGGTTCCGTAAAGCGTGGCAATGCCGCCGATGTAGAACAGCCACAGCGCCCACGGCCCCAGCGTTTGCGTGTACATGTGCGATAGCACCGGCATCATATCCTTGGCGGCGGGGACCTTGCCCATGCCGTGCAGGATGCCGGCGCCGAGCAGGTAGAACGCCAGGGTGGCCACGGTGTAGATGGCCATGGTGGCGATGATGTCCAGGTGCATCACGCGCACCCAGCCGAGGGCGCGACGCCGCCAGTCTGAGGTGGCGTCATTGGGCCCTGAGAAGCGCGCGTAGCCTTTCTCGATGCACCAGTACGGGTACATGAACATTTCTGTGGCCCCGACGCCGGTCAGGCCGAACACGGCGACGGCGGTCGCCAGGCCGTCTCCCGGCAACCGAAAAGCCAATCCTCCGGCGAGTTCCCGCCAGGAGAAGTACTCCGGCCGCCGCATGAGCAGCAGGGCGCACAGCATAGTGAGCATGGTAAACAGGCCCACCTTGATGGTGGCCAGCTTTTCTATGCGCGCATAGCCGCCTCCCAGCAACAGGGCTAGCGTAATGCCAACGAGCAGTACGATCCAGGCGTTCATGGGCACGGAAGGCGCCAGCAGGTTGAGCACCTGCGCCACGCCGGCGTACATAGCGCCCACCTGGAACTGCGTCATCAGCACCATGACCGCCCACATCCAAACACTCCAGCGCACGCCCAGGCTCGGGCCGGGAAGTGTGTTGAAGCCGGCCAGCCCGGTTTGACCGGTGGCAACGGTGTAGCGCCCCAGGGCCGCCTGTACGGCGGGCTTGATGAGGCAGCTCAGCAGGATGACCCACAAGGCGACGTAGCCGACCTGCGCGCCAAGCGTTGTTGTCGCGATCAACTCGCCGCTCCCGACAATGGAAGCGGAAAGGATCATCCCGGGGCCGATGCGGCGCAGCGCACTGAGCCACGTGCCTGGCGGTTCCTCGATGTCGGCGGGATCGAACGCGTAGAGGTCCTTCGTCGGCTGTGAACTCATTCGGAGTAACTCTATCCAACTTGCCCGTGGGAGGGCAAACGGAGCCCGTGCCGCGGTAGAATGAAAGAGGAGTTTTTTCTTTCGAGCCTTCCTAATGATTTTTCCCCATCCGAACGGGTCGCGCACTCGTATATTACTAAGCAGCGTCTTCGGCCCTTACGCCCAGGACGACAGCTTCGGCAGCCGCACCATCAATCCGATGGAGCTGTATCACAATCAGGTGACCCGCGCACAGGGCGCGTTCTCGCTGCGCCGCTTCCATCGCAGTTGGGGCATCATGATGATCCAGCGCAACATTTCCGCGCCTTGCACGGTGATGGATTTCCCGACCCGGGAGGCGTTCGCGCGAGAGATCGCGGAGAACCGCTACGACGTCATCGGCATTTCGTCGATCATCGTGAACGTGGGGAAGGCACGGGAGATGTGCCGCATCGCGCGTAAGCTCTCGCCTCATTCGACGATCATCGTCGGCGGGCACGTCGCGGCGATTCCGGGAGTCGAGCACCTGCTGGACGCCGACCACATCGTCAAGGGCGACGGGATCGCCTGGATGCGGCGCTATCTGGGGGAGAATCCCGACGCGCCGATCGAGCACCCGGCACTCTCTTCCGGCTTCGACCTGCGCGTGATGGGCGTAAGAATACCCGAGAAGATCGATAGTTCCGCGACGGTGATTGCTTCTGTCGGATGCCCCATGGGATGCAACTTTTGCACCACGTCGGCGTTCTTCGGCGGTAAAGGCAAGGTGCTTAACTTCTGCGACAGCGGCGAGGAACTGTTCCGCGTGATGGAGGAGGCGGAGACCACGCGCAAGGTGACGTCGTTCTTCATCATGGACGAAAACTTCCTGCTGCAGAAGCAACGGGCCATGGACTTGCTCGACAGGATGAAGCAGACGGGCAAGAGTTGGGGACTCAACATTTTCAGTTCCGCTAACGCCATCAGAAAGTACACCTACGAGCAATTGGTGGAGCTGGGCATCAGTTCGATCTGGATGGGGCTGGAATCGCCGCACTCGAACTATTCGAAACTGGACGGCGCCGATACCGTGCGCATGTCGCGCGAACTGCGCAAGCACGGAATCACACTGCTCGGTTCGACCATCATCGGCCTGGAGCATCACACCCCGGAAAACATCAAAGAAGAGATCGAGCACGCGGTCGCGCACCAGACCGACTTGCATCAGTTCATGCTCTACACGCCCGTGCCCGGCACGCCGCTCTATCGCGAGATGTCCGAGCAAGGCAGGCTGCTCGACGTCGACCTGGCGGACATACACGGCCAGTTCGGCTTCAACTTCGAACACGCGGCGATTTCGCGCGAAGAGTCGAAGAAGTTGCTCGACTGGGCCTTCTGGCGCGACTACCAGCGTAACGGCCCGAGCCTGTTCCGTATTTGCCGGACCACGTTCGAAGGGTGGAAGCGATACAAGAACTACCCGGACCTGCGCGTGCGTGAACGTTTCGAGCGGGAGGCCAAAACATTGCGGCGCGCATACGCCGGCATGCTTTGGGCGATGGAACACCGGTTGAGAGGGACCAACGAGAACGTGGCGGTGCGGATACGCACCTTAAGGAAAGAGTTGGAGCACGAATTCGGCGTGTTCACCACGGCTGCGGCGCGCATACTCGGCCCTGTACTTTGGTGGACCAGCCTTCGCGAAGATAAACGTCTGGCCGAGGGCCACACGTACGAACCGCGCACGATCATCGAACGGCACAACTGGGTGGAAGCCTAAGCAGGAACGGGCTTCCCTCAGAGGCGCGTTTCGGCGGACAATGTTACGCATGTCCGCGGCACAAATCACTCGCAGGAACTTGCTGGCGGCCTCCGCGGCGCCGGCCCTGGCACTGGCCTCGCGCACCGCTCCCCGGCGGCCGAATGTGGTGATGTTCATGACCGACGACCACGGCGCGTGGGCGCTCGGCTCGTACGGTTGCGGCGAGATGCACACGCCGAACATCGACCGGCTGGCCGCGGGCGGCACCCGATTCACGCGCGCCTTCGCCTGCACCCCCGTGTGCTCTCCCAGCAGGATGACTTACATGACGGGCGCCATCCCGTCGCGCCACGGCGTGCAGGACTGGCTGGTTCCCGGCGACAGCTACGGCGCGGCGAGTCACCGCTGGCTGCAAGGCTTCACCACCTGGAGCGAAATGCTGGCCGCCAGCGGCTACACGCTCGGCATGTGCGGAAAGTGGCACATGGGCGAGGACGACCGCGCGCAGGCGGGCTTCAGCTACTGGGCCACGGTGCCGGGCGGAGGCGGTCCCTACCGCGACGTCGAATTCGTGGTGAACGGCGAGCGGCGCAGGGTGCCCGGATTCAAGACCGACGCCGTCGGCAGCTTCGCGCTCGACTTTCTGGACCGGGTGAAGGATCGCCCGTTTTGCCTCTATGTGCCGTTCTACGCTCCGCACACGCCGTTCGACTACCAGCCGGACGAATATCGCAAGCCCTATGAAAACGCCAGGTTCTCATGCTTTCCGAGAGTTCCAACGCATCCTTGGGCGAATCCTGGAACCACGCGCCACCATGGAAACGTGGAGAGCATGCGCGGGTTCTCCGCGCTCGTCACCGGCGCGGACGCAAACGTGGGGCGTATTCTGCGGAAGCTGGACGAGATGGGCGTGCGCGAGAACACCACGGTGATCTTCACCGCCGACCAGGGCTTCAACTGCGGCCACCACGGCGTGTGGGGCAAGGGCAACGGCACGGTGCCGTTCAACATGTACGAAGAGTCGTTGCGCGTGCCGCTCATCTGGAATCATCCGGGGCGCATCCCGGCCGGCCGCACTTTGCCGGCGATGGTTTCCAGCTACGATTTCTTCCCCACCATACTCGACTACCTGGGCCTCAAAGCGTCCCCGGACTCGCGCCGGGTGGGGCGGAGCTACGCGCCTTTCCTGGCCGGCAAGCACCCCGCGTGGCGCTCCCGGCTCTGCTTCGAGTACGCCAATATCCGCGCGATCCGCACAGAAAACCTGAAGTACGTGGAGCGCACGCGCGAGTGGCCCAGCGAATTCTTCGATCTGGAGGCCGACCCGGGCGAGACGCGCAACGCGATCGAAGACGCGGCGCAACGTGCGCAGGTCCGCTCGCTGGCGCGCGAACTCGCCGAGTTCTTCAAGCGCAGCGGCGCGCCGCCCATCGAACAGTGGCGCACGACAACCAAACAGAACATGACTGTTTACAAACGCTGAGTGTTGAGTTCCCCACCGGCGGGAAATTGACCGTTGGTAACGGTTACAATAGTAGTTTCATGGGAAAAGCATACGAACTCAAACCTAAGCGGGTCCCCCGCGTAGAGACGAAGTACCGGCGCATCGTGACTGACATTCCGGCACCGGGCTCCATTCCAACCCTCGAGCTCCTGGAGCGGACAGAGCCGATCGCCATGCGCGGTCAGCCGCCGGTCATCTGGGATCATGCCAAAGGCTTCCAGGTTTACGATGCATACGGCAACTGCTGGATCGACTGGTCGAGCGGCGTGTTGATCACCAACGCCGGCCATGGCCGCAAGGAAGTGGTGGACGCCATCGTGGCGCAGGCTCAGAAGCCCCTGTTGACCACGTACTGCTTCCCCACCGAGACGCGCGCGCAGTTGGTGGACAAGATTGCGAGCCTGCTGCCCGAGCCGCTCAAGAAAGTGTTCCTGCTCACGACGGGTTCGGAAGCGGTCGAGTGCGCCATCAAGATTTGCCGCACACACGGTGTCAAGGTCGGCGGACGCGCAAAGAACGTGTTCGTGAGTTATCAGAAAGCCTTCCACGGCCGTACGCTCGGCGCGCAGCAGGCCGGCGGCATTCCTGTCCTGAAGGAATGGATCATCAACATGGATCCGGGCTTTGTGCAGATGCCGTTCCCGGATGGCTACTATTGCGAAGACACCAGCTTCGCTCATTTCGAAAAGTGCCTGGCAGATGCCGGAGTCACCCCGGACAGAGTCTGCGGCGTGATGCTGGAGACCTACCAGGGCGGCAATGGGTCGTTCGCTCCGCCGGAATACATGAAGCAGATGCGCAAATGGTGCGACAAGAACAACATTCTGCTGGTCTGCGACGAGGTTCAGGCCGGATTCGGGCGCACGGGCACCATGTGGGGCTTCGAGCATTATGGCATTGTGCCGGACCTGACGACTTTCGGTAAGGGCATTTCCAGTTCTCTGCCGATGTCGGCGGTGGCCGGGCGGCCGGACCTCATGGATCTGCACCCTCCGGGGAGCATGACCTCTACCCACACGGGCAACGCAGTCTGCTGCGCCGCGGCGCTGGCTTCGATCAACCTGGTCGTCAAGGAAAACCTGGCTGAGAACTCTCGCAAGCTTGGTGAAATCCTGCAGAGAGAGCTGCACAAGATGCAAGCCAAGTACCCCGAGATCGGCCATGTGGCCGGCAAGGGTCTGGTGGCTGGAGTGACGTGCGCGAAAGTTGGCACGAAGAATCCCGATGGCGATCTGGCTTTTGAAGTGGTCAACAAGTGCATCCAGAAGGGTGTGCTGATGTTCTCGCCGGTGGGCCTCAATAACAGTACGGTAAAGATCGCTCCGCCGCTGGTCATCAACGAGGAAGCGCTCATGGAGAGCCTCGGCGTACTCGACGAAGCCTTCCGTGAGGCTTTGGGCCGATGAGTCTTCCACAAGTCACGATTGTCGGGGGCGGGATGATCACCCATGATCAGATCCTGCCCACTCTTTACCAGATGCAGCGTCAGGGCGTAATTGGCGAGATCGCCATTTCCGCCCTGAAGGGCCGGTTCCTGAAGGAACTGGCCGACGCCCCGATGCTCAAGCGGGCGTTTCCGGGCCAGTCCTTCCGCGCCTATCCCGACCTCGGCGGCGATCTCGACAAAGCCTACCCGGACCTGTTCCGGGAAGTGCTGGAGAAGATGCCGCCGCGCAACGTGGTGGTAGTGGCGGTGCCGGATCAGCTCCACTTCAATACCATCCTGGCGGCTCTCAAAGCCAATCAGCACGTCTGCACGGTGAAGCCCCTGGTGTTGACCGCCAAAGAGGGCGAGATCATCGAAGAGGAAGCCTACAAGCGCGGCCTGGTGGTCGGAGTCGAGTACCACAAGCGTTTCGACGACCGCAGCCTGCTGGCTCGCCGCCGCTATCGCGAGGGCATGTTCGGCGAATTTCGCCTGGGCACGGCGGCGCTGCTCGAAAAGTGGTACTACCGCCACTCGAATTTCCAGAACTGGTGCACGGCGGAGAATTCCGATGCGTTCGCATACGTCGGCTGCCACTACGTCGACCTGGTTCACTACATCACGGGCCTGCTGCCCAAGTCGGTGAGCGTCTACGGCATTCTCGACAAGTACCCGAACGGCAGAGAGGGCTACCTGTGGACCGACGCGCGCATCATCTGGAACAACGGCGCGGTGCTGAACGTGCAGAACGCGCTGGGATTCCCGGACGATGCGCCGGGCACCAACATCCAGGGCCTCACCATGTACTGCGCGGGCAAGGAAAAAGGTGCCTGGCTGCATCACGACGATCAGTACCGCGGCATCGAGTACTGCTTCACTGAAAAGCCCGGCGGCGCCGGAACAACCGTTTACACGGAGCCTAGCACCGACTACTTCCAGTACGTCGATGTGGGCGGGCCGGGACTTCTGCCGGTGGGCTACGGGTTCCGTTCGGTGGAGTACATCGTCAAGGCGTGCATACGAGCCGAGACCGAGACCAAGGGCCTGACGGAGAGCGAAGCGCTTACCAGGCGCCAAGCCATCGTCAAGGAGTACGACCAGGCCGGCATCATGGCCACTCCCGCCAACAGCCGTTTCAACGAACTGGTGATGGAGGCAGGCCGTTTGTCGATCCTCAACGGCGGCCGGGAAGCCGTTATCGAATACGGCCCCCCGGGCAGAGTCAGTTTCCGTTAAGCTAACGCAACACCTTATACACGCTGCGCCGCCCTCGGTCTTCTCCGTTGGCGGCGCACTTTTTTGGCCGCGGCCGCGGTGGGTAACATCGGCTTCAGTTATACTGAGTGATCGATTTCCAATTGATGGCCATGGAGGTTACATTGCGGCTACGAAATGGTGTGACTGGTCTGGCGGTATTTCTCCTCTTGACGAGCAGTCTGCCGGCACAGCAGCCGCAAGCAGCGGCTCCGGCGGCCAAGCCCGCGCCGGGGCCGAAGAGTCTCAAGATGATCGCCACGCAGGGCGAGGGCGCGACGAACCGCATCAAGGCACGTTCCGCCGTTCAACCCGCCGTGGAAGTGCGCGACGAAAACGACAAACCCGTCCCCAATGCGCAGGTGGTCTTCCAACTGCCGGCTTCCGGACCCGGAGGTGTGTTTTACGACCTGGCACGAACCCAGACCGCGCGCACCAACGAACGCGGGCAGGCTGTAGCTTCCGGCCTCACTCCGAACAACATCGAGGGCCGCTTCGACATCAAGGTAACGGCCTCCGCGGGCGAAGCCAGGACAAGCATCGTGATCGCGCAGAGCAACATCGATCGACCGAGCAAAGACCTGGCTGTCTCCGGCAAAACCCGGTGGTGGAAGCCGGTGTTGATCCTGGGAGCCGCGGCCGTGGCGAGCGGCGCCATTTACGCCGCCCGTAGCGGCAACGGCTCTACGGCGCAATAGCGGCTCGCGGCGGAGCCCAAAACCAGGAGGGTACGAACACCAATGACGGATTCACGCAGTCTGACCACGCGCCGTTTCCTGGTGCTGGGCGTGCCCCTCTGCGCGTTGAGCCAGGCGCTTGGCGCGATCGACCGGGGCGAGGCGGCACCCAGCTTCAATGCCAAGACCCTTGGCGGCGAGCGCATCACGAACGACACCGTGAAGGGGAAGGTGGTTCTGATCCAGTTCTGGACCACGTGGTGCCGGTACTGCCGCAGGGATCAGCCCGCGGTAGACGAATTCGCCGGCAAGTATGCCGATGCGGGCCTGGTGGTGATCGCGGTGAATGTGGGCGAACCCCGGAAAAAGGTGCTGGACTACCTCAAGACCTCGCCGCGGCAGGCCAAGATCGTTCTGATGGAAGACACGAATCTTGGCGCGGTGTTCAACGCACGTGGGTTCCCGTACTACATCGCGATCGATGCCAAAGGGCGCGTCGCCGGGGTGCAACCTGGCTCCGGCGGCCGCGAGATGCTGCGGGAACTGATCGGCCGCGCCGGTTTGCGCGTCGAGTAGCTCATCTTACCGGCAGCGCTGGACGGTGTAAACAATTGAAACATTCCACTCTGCGATCCATTCTCACCGACGGGCACTTTTGGGCGCCCGTGGGAGCCCTGGTCTTCGGGATTGCCCTCCTGGTGGCGCTCCGTTAAGCCCATGAACGCTACATCAGGAACCACCACCCGGTTATCCTCCCGCTCCTTGCACACGCTCGGCGTAGCGTGCGGATTGGGCGCGGGAGCGTGGCTTGGACTGGCCGAAGCTCCCGCGAAGCTGGTCACCGTGGGCTTCTCGCCGTTTATCATCTCGCTCGGCATGGTGGCGGGAGTCTTTGTCGCGCGGTGGACCGTGCCAACGCTGCTCAAGGGCGCCGGGTACGTTTGGCTCGATCTGCGCGAGAAGGCGCATCTCGTGGTCTGGGCCGTGTTGGCCGGTATGCTGTGGGCCGTGGCGAACACTCTCACGGTCTTTGCGATTCGCAACGTCGGGCTCTCGATCGCCTTCCCCCTGTGGAACACCAACAGCCTGGTGGGGCTGTTCTGGGGCTGGCTGCTGTTCAACGAATTGCGCGGCGGGGGAGCGCGGCAGTGGACCAAGGTGGTGGGTGGAGCGCTCGCCATCGTGGCGGGCGCGTGCCTGCTGGCGCTGGCGACCACACACCAGGCCACCACGGTTCCGCGAGGTGCGCTGTTGGGCGTTCTGGCGGCGTTGGGGGCGGGCGTGCTGTGGGGCACGATGTACATCCCCTACCGCAAGGCTTACATCAGCGGCATGAACCCGCTCTCCTTTGTCACGGTGTTCACATTCGGTGAGCTTGGCACGGTGTTCGCGCTTTCCGCTACGTTTCACGGTGGAGTGTCCGGGTTGGTGGCTGAAATGGCCAAAGCGCGCCCGGCGATGTTCTGGCTCTTCCTGGGCGGATTCTGCTGGGTGTTGGGCGACCTGTTCCAGCAATACGCGGCAAAGTACGTCGGCATAGGCCGCGGCATTCCGCTTTCCAACACCAATCAACTGTGGGGATTGGCCTGGGGAGCGCTGGTGTTCGGCGAGCTTGCCAATTTGGGCCCGGCCGGCAGGGTCCTCGTGATCGCAGGCTCGGCCGTCATGATTTTGGGAGCCGTTGCCATAAGCATGGCGGAGCCGCCGGCATCGGAACGGGAGTCCTGGCGCAAGGCGATGGAGCGGGAGTGCGACCGCTACGGGCTGGATCGAGAGTGTGTCGCCTCGATCCTGAAAGGCGAAGATCCTTTGGCCGAGCGCGTCTCCGGCCGGCGCTGGTGGGAGTTCGCCATCGTGGGCGTCGCCATCGCGGTTTTCGTGTGGCTCGCGGCAAGCGCGCAGCGCCAACCGATTGCGATCAACACCGGCTGGATGATCGTGTTGAGCGCGGCTTCGCTCGCCTTCCTGATCGTGTGCGGCTACTTATTGTGGAAGCGCACGCGTTTCTCCTAGTAGTTGTGTCTTCCGTGTGCGTCCGGTTCCACCGTCTACGCAATGGGGGCCTGTTTTCGCGGCGGGGTCGCATGTGGGTTGCACGGAATGGGCTCAGAACAAGTTCGAATGCGTTCCCGTGCGAACCAAGTACAGGTCGTCGCCGTCCACCCTGTAGATCAACAGCCAGTCCGGCTCGATGTGACAGTCGCGGTGATGGCTCCACTCGCCGCCGAGCGGGTGGTCCTTATACCAGGCCGGCAGCGGCTTCCCCTCGGTCAGCAGCAGAATTGCCTCACGCAGCTTCGCCATATCCTTGCCGCGCTTCTGCGCTAGCTTCACGTCGCGGCGGAACTGGGCGCCGCTGATCGGGGTCCGCAACGATCAGATCCCCAGATCCTTGAAAAGCGCCTCGGCGGAACGATGCCGCTTCCCTTTGCCCATGTCGGCGGCGCTCATCGCCTTCACTGTGGTGGCGTTGGGGGTTTTCACCTCGAACGGCAGTGCCTTCTCCACGGCCACGCGGACCAGCAGCATACGGACAGCGTCGGAGACGGACAGGCCCATCGCGGTCAGCGTTCTGGCTGCCGCTTTCTTTGTTTTCTCGTCCACGCGCACGTGAACCATGCTGGTTGTCATGATCTGCGCCTCTTGAGATACATTGTATCGCAGGAAGGCGTAACAGGGAGCCTGCCAATAGCGTGGGTGGACGACGTTGATGTCAAAACATTAGAGAAACGTCTCGCCGGTTTCATACAGAGCAAGTGCCTTTTCGAAATGGCTTGGCGATGTGTCCGGCGTACCGGCCGTCACAGTCGAACCGAAAGTCCCTTGCGTTCCCGACGACCGAAGCAAAGGTCCCCTTCGCGGGCACGGACCGGCGTGCCCACGAACTCGGGATCGGCCTGCCGGCGCTCGTTCACCTTGGGATCGATGGAGTCTTAAGCAGCCTGCGCCAGGCGCCGGCGCAGAACGGCCCAAAGACCCGCGAGCAGCAGCGTGGCGGTTGAGGCCGGTATCAGGGCCGCCAGCGGGTATCCGGTCGCGCCTACGATCCGGCCGGCCACCCAGGGCAGCGTCGCTCCTCCGACGCTCGCCATCAGGAACACCACCGACACGTTGCGCCCGCCGGACGAAGTGTAGGCGGCGACCACGTTCGGGAATATCGTGGCCAGGCCCAGCCCGCTGATCGCGCACCCGGCCATCAATCCGGGCAGCGTGTGGACGGCGGCGATCGTGCCGATCCCCATCGCCAGCACCAGGAAACTCGCCCGGAGCATGCGATCAATGCCCACGCGGCTGACCAGGAACGGCGCGGCGGCCCGCCCGGTGAGCAACGCGCCCCAAACGATACTTAACGTGAGCCCCGTTTGGAACGTGTTCGCGCCCAGCGTGCGCATCCCGTAAAGCGGCATCCAACCGGCGATGGTGGTTTCGGTACCAACGTAAAACAGCAGCATCGCGCCCGAAAGCAGTGCGTTGGCGGTACCCTCCTTCGCCGGTCCAGGCTCTGATGCCACGGATCCGTGCGGCGATATCAATACTATTCCCAGGCAGGCGGCCACCATCAGCGGCGCCAGGAGGAAGGCGATGGCGCCCGCACCGTAACGAGCGAGCAGCGCGGGGAGAATCATGGGACCGCCCACCGCGCCTGCGCCCCAGCAGAAGTTGAGTACATTCACCATGACGGGTCCGCGGCGGCTGAGTGTTCCCATCGCCAGGTTGGAAGACGGATTGAGCGTGCCAATCCCGATGCCGTACAAGCAGACGGCGGCGAGGATAGCGGGCCAGGTGGCCAGGGCGAATAGCGCCGCACCGGAGGCGAGTAGCGCGTACCCCAAGCCCAAGGCCACGCGGAAGCCGAAACGGCGCAGGACGATGCCCGAGGAGATCACGCCCGTGGCTCCGCAGCAGAATTGGGCGGGGAACAACCACGCCGTGGTGGCGGGCGGCATGGCGTACTGCCTGGAAAGAAACGGCAACAGCACGCCCGTCAGGGTGGTCATCACGCCCACCAGGACGAAGCTCGCGGCGATGACCGTGAGCGTGAGGCGGCGGTCCGGCATCGTTGGTCAGCCGTCCGTCAGAGCCGCTCCAGTGCTCGACAAACGTGATGCACAAACGTGACGTTATCGGATTGCACGTAATGCATCGCGCCGCCCATGCGCGAGAAGCTCTTGCAGAAGCGCAGGTAGTAGGCCGGATTCGTCTTGGGAGGCTCGCCTTGGGTCCAATCCCAATTGCCGCCGTCCTGCAGGTCCACCACGTAGATGGTGTGGCCGCTCACGATGGCGCGGCCGGCCTGCAGCCGCAGGTTGTTCACGCAACTTAAGCTCTTTTCAAAAACCTGCGGGGCCATGATGGCGGTGCCGATCGAGAGCACCACGCCGTTGTCGAGCGTCTCCATGGAATCGCCGATCAGGCGGAAGTCGATGCCGGCGGCGCGTCCGATGGCGGCGCCGTTGAAGATGGGGTGCGTCGCGATGATGTCGTAGCCGATGCCGGGGTGGACCGTCATGGGGACATGGTGACGGAAAGCCTGGGCGAGGATGGAGGCCTGCTTCCATCGATGCTGGATGGCCACGCGTCCGCCGGGAATGTTCCACTGCCGCATCACCACCAGCAACTCGGCGCGCGCGGGCGCCAGCGGGTGCGCGGGCTCGGCCCTGAGGGCGGATTCCAACTCTTCCGCCGCGGGCAGATCCACGCCGTCCTCCAGGATGAAGCGCCCGAGCGACGTACCGTAACCTTCGCCGCGCAGAGCGCCGGCAAGCAGCGCCAGGTGAATGTTGCGGCCGGTTTCGTCCCAAGCTCCGAACGTGCCTGTGGCGACGTTCTTCTCGACGCTCTCGGTGGAGCGGCCCAGCCAGGAGTACTCCCAGTCGTGTATCGAGCCCGCGCCGTTGGTCGCCAGGTGCGTCACCCAACCGCGCGACATCATGCGATCGAGGATCGGCGCCGCGCCGTTGCGCAGCAGGTGCGCGCCGTACATCAGGATGACGCCTGCGCCGCGCCGGCGAGCCTCGGCGATTCGCACCGCCGCACCGTTCACCATTCGCCCCACCTCGGGCGAACACTCGCGCGGAGACGAGTCCGGATCGATCAGAATGTCTTCGACCTTCGTCAGGCTCACGCGCTGAGCGAGCGGATAGACTTTGAGCTTGGACCAATCCTGCGGGGTAGGTTTCATATTGGGAGCTTACTTTTGATTTTACCGCGCCGCCCGCGCTTGACACGCGTTCGCGGATTCTGTTGCACTCGACTTGACCACGCAAACGTCCCTATGCCACGCCTCTTCATCGTTGTTTTCGCCCTCATCGCGATAGCCGCTCCGGCGGCCGAGATCGCCGTCCGCGGCGGTACGGCCGTCCTTCGCTCGGGCGCGCTTGTTCGTACCCTGAACTTCGCCGGCGGCGATATCTCCACGTCGAGCTTGGCCGTAGGCGGCCGTGAAATGCTGGCCGAGACGGCGCGCGAGTTCTCCGTGCTGGTGAGCCGGGAGAAAGACAACCGCGCGCCCCGCGGCTTGAAGCCGGAAGATGCCGGGGAGAAGAACTACTTCGGAGGAGGCACGGCGGCGCGCTGGCGTTCGGAAGGATTCGATCCATCGCGTTACGACGACACGCGCCCGGATGCGCCCAAGTGGGTGGGCCATCGCGCGATGGAGGGCCGGACATGGAATCTCTTCGGAGCGGCTCCGACCGCGAAGGTCGTAAGGCCATCCGCAGGGGTGACGCGCCTCGTCGTGGAACTGGCGGCGGACAAGAATCCCGAACTCGCGGAGCTGGTCTTCGAGTTGAACTACGAGGTCTATGACGGCTATCCGGTGATGCGCAAATGGATCCAGGTCCGCAATCGCTCGCAGCGGTGGCTGAAGATCGAGCGCCTCACGATCGACGATCTGCGCCTCGCGCCCCTGACGGCGAAGCCGCTCGCCGCTGCCATGTTCGGCGTCCAGCCCAGCGTAATCGCCTTCGAAGAGACAGGAGGACGCCGCGGCGTGATCGCAGCCAGCGAAGTGCCCTCTGCGCTGCGCTCCATCGGGCAGTACGGCGCCATGGGATACAACGACAGCCTGTTCGAATGGGTGCTCGGCCCGGGCGAGGAGTTCACCAGCGAGCCGGTTTTCTATTACGCCTTCGACGGCCCGGTTCGCCCCACGGCTTCCGCCGTTTCGACGCCGCTCGACCGCGCCATCGAGGGACCGTACATGAAGTTCCTCAACGAGCGCATCGGGATCGCAGCCGGAAGCGCCCCCATGCACGGTCCGCAGTGGATGACCTGGGCGTATTTTTATGATCGCATCGACGACAAACTGGTGCGCCAACTTGCGGACATTGCATCGCGCGCCGGATTCACCGAGATGCTGTTCGACGATGGCTGGCAGAAAGGCCGCCTGGGCGCCGAAGTGGATACGGTGAAGTTTCCCGACTTCGCCGCCACCAGCGAGTACATCCGCTCGAAAGGCATGGCGCTGGGCTTGTGGGTATCCTGCTTCCGCGATGAAGACTCCCGCGACATGAAGGAAATGCCGGAAGGGCGCGTGCTGCCCATCCTGCTTCGCTCCACTTCCCTGCCCGGCCTGGCCATGAGCTTCGCCTCCGCCTGGCGCAACTACTACGTGAGAGACCTGGTAAGCCTGGCGCGGCGCTACCACCTCTCCTACTTCAAGCAGGACTTCACCAACATCATGTACGGAGACATCGCCGAGGGACACGAAAGCCGTACGCGCAAGGAATCCTTGCTGCGTGGGTTACGCGGCCTGCTCACCGCGCAGGCGGAACTGCGCCGCCTTGCCCCGGACGTGGTGAACGAGATCACGCACGAAATCTACTGGGGCACGCCGGGCGTACCGGCCGATCTGGCCGCGCTGAAACACACGGCGCGGTTCCACATCCCGCCCAACGAGAGCGTGGGCTCGAACATTGCCTGGGAATTCAAGGGCCGCTCGATCACGGCCGAGGAGCATGCCACGGCACTGAGGCGCGGTTGCTGGCTGGCGCGCCAGCGCCTCTACTCGCACCGGGGCCTGCCGCTCTATCCGCTGGAATTTTACGCCGCCACCACGGCCAGCCACCTGGGCAGCATGACGCCCGCGATTCAGGACCGTCAGGTGGCCAGTTGGCTGATGGGTATGCCGGTGTGCTTCTCGGGCGATTCGCGCACGCTTTCCGAAGCCAACATCGCCCGGTACCGCAAGCGCTTCGACGCGGTGAAGCGGCTGCAGGACACCTACGAGATCTACAAACACTTCCAGTTCAGCGGTGTTCCGGAGCCGACCGACGTGGACTGGCACTGGTGGGGCAAGCTGAACGAGAAGGGCCACGGGGCCGTAGTCGTGCTGCGCGGCAGCGGCGGTGCGGCACGGCGTATGGTCAACATCCCCTGGGTTTCGCGAGAAGCCACGTATCGCGTGTCGGGCCTTTTTTCGGGCAGAGCTTACGGAGTGTTGAATGGTGGAGCGCTTCAGGATACCGGCGTCCCGGTCGAACTGCCCCGGTATGGGCAGGAACTGCTCGAACTGGCTCCTGCCAGTCGTTGAGCCCGGCGGCTCGCCTCGGCGTACCCTTCCTCAACGTATAATGTTCCAGCAGTCCATACACCTATGATTACCGGCCGCCGTAATTTTCTACTTTCGTCCGCCGCCGGAGCGGCCATCTCTCAGGCCGCCCCGCCGCAGGCTACTCTTCCCAAGGTGAAGTTGGGCAAGTACGAACTATCGCGCCTGATTATCGGGGCGAATCCGTTCTATGGCTACTCCCACTTCAACCGTATTTTCGACTCGCACATGCGCGAATGGTGCACGCAGGAGAAGGTCTGCGAGGTATTGCGCCAGTGCGAACTCAACGGCATCAATACCTGGCAGTTCTCCGAGCACGAACGTAGCCTCCCCGATATCCAGCGACACCGGGAGTTGGGCGGCAAGCTGCAGTTTATCGTGCTGAGCGGAAAACGTCTCGAAACCGAGCCGGGCATGATCGCCGAAGTGGCGAAGATGCAGCCCATCGGCATCGTGCATCACGGCGGGGTCACCGACACGTGCTTCCGCAAGGGGCAGATGAGCAAGGTGCGGGACTTCCTCAAAAGGGTGCGGCAGAGCGGCGTCATGGTGGGAATGTCCACGCACACTCCGGAGGTGATCGAATACGTCGAGGAGCGCAACTGGGACGTCGATTTCTACATGACGGCGGTGTACTGCGTAACGCGGCCCGCGGATGAAATCCGCAAGATGCTGGCCGGCGAGCTGCCTCTCGGCGAACTCTACCTGGACGCCGATCCGGCCCGCATGTTTCGGGTGGTGCGGCAAACCAAGAAGACCTGCCTGGCATTCAAGATCCTGGCGGCGGGAAGGCGCTGCGGTTCGGCGGCCGAGCTGGACCGCGCGTTTCAGTTCGCTTACGACAGCATCAAGCCGCAGGACTGCGTCATCGTCGGCATGTACCCGCGTTACAGCGACCAGGTGAAGGATAACGCCGACCGCGTGCGGCGGATCCTGAAGGCATAAGCAATTCGACTCGAATAGAATAGGAGCCTATGGTGAAGGACAACTACGTCATCGGGATTGATTTCGGCACCGAGAGCGGGCGCGTGATGCTCGTGCGCGTGGCCGACGGCGAGGAGATCGCGTGGGCGGTGGTTCCTTACCCGAACGGCGTCATGGACCGCCAGTTGCCTTGCGGCGCGCCGCTGGGGCACGACTGGGCGCTGCAGGATCCGCGCGACTACATCACGGTGCTGAAGGAAGGCGTTCCCAAGGTGATGCGCGAAGCCGGCATCGCCGCCGGCCAGGTGCTCGGCATCGGCACGGACTTCACCGCCTGCACCATACTGCCCACGCTTCGCGACGGCACGCCGCTGGCCACCCTGCCTCAGTACGCATCCAATCCGCACGCCTGGGTGAAGCTTTGGAAGCATCACGCGGCGCAGCCGGAAGCCGTGCGCATCAACGAAATCGGCGCCGCGCGCAACGAGCCTGTCATGCGCATGTACAACGGCCGCTACTCGTCGGAGTGGTTCTTCTCGAAGGTGCTGCAGATCGTGGCCGAAGCGCCGGAAATCTACGCGGCGGCCGAGCGTATCGTCGAAGCCGCGGACTGGATTGTATGGCAAATGATCGGCGAACTGCGCCCGAACGAATGCACGGCCGGCTACAAGGACATGTGGACCAAGGGCGTCGGCTATCCTTCCAAGGAGTTCTTCGCCGCGCTCGACCCGCGCCTTGAAAACGTCGTCGCCGAAAAGCTCTCGACGGAGTTCTACCTGCTCGGCTCGAAGGCCGGCGGACTCACGCCCCAGATGGCCGCGCTCACCGGGCTGAACGCCGGAACGCCTGTCGCTGTTGGCAACATCGACGCACACGTGGCCGTGCCGGCCTGCGGCGTGGTGAAGCCCGGCGTGCTGTGCATGATCATGGGCACGTCGCTCTGCCACATGCTGATGGCGAACGAGAAGCATTTCGTCGAAGGCGTGGCCGGCGTGGTGGAAGACGGCATCGTGCCGGGTTTCTGGGGTTATGAAGCCGGACAGGCCGCCGTGGGCGACATCTACGCGTGGTTCTTCCGCGCCTTTGGCGCGAATCCCGATGAAGTCACCGCCAAGGCGTCTCAACTTAAGCCCGGACAAAGCGGTTTGGTGGCGCTCGATTGGTGGAACGGCAACCGTTCCGTGCTGATGGACGCGGACCTGACGGGGCTGATCCTGGGCATGACGCTTGGCACGCAGCCGGAGGAAATTTACCGCGCTCTGATCGAGGCCACGGCATTCGGCACCTACACGGTGATCAAGGCGTTCGAGAAGAAAGGCGTGCCCATCGATCAACTGGTGGCCTGCGGCGGCCTGCCGCAGAAGAGTCCGCTGGTGATGCAGATCTTCGCCGACGTAACCAATCGTGCCATCCATCTGCCGAAGTCGCTGCAGGCCTCGGGCCTCGGCGCGGCGATGCACGGCGCCGTGGCGGCAGGCGTTTACAGAGACATCGCCGAGGCGGCTGCGAAGATGGCGGGACTGCAGGACCTCTGCTACAAGCCGAACGCTGAAGCGCACGCGGTGTACGAGAAGCTGTACGCCGAATACATCACCCTGCACGACTACTTCGGCCGCGGCGCCAACGACGCCATGAAGCGGCTCAAGGCGCTGAAGGGGTGACAGGCGCGCCTGCCAGCTACGCCATGTATTTCACGACGCTGTCGGCCAGGCGGACGGCGGCGGCCATCATCTTCACGTTGTGAACGCGGACCAGGTGCACACCGCGCAGAATCGCGGCGGTGACGGCCGCGGCGGTGGCATATTCCGTCTCCTCGGCGGTCGGCTGGGCCAGGAAGTGCTTGCGCGAAGGGCCCACCAGCACCGGCAGGTTCAGGCGATTGAACATGTCCAGGCGCGCCAGGACCTCTGCGTTCTGCTCTTTGCGCTTGCCGAAGCCCAGGCCGGGGTCCAGCACGATACGCGCGTGGTCCACGCCCGAACGAATCACGCGATGCACCGCGGCTTCGCACTCGTTCACGATGGTTCCCATGACGTCGGGCAGCGGCGGCAGCTTGGCCCAGGTTTCCGGAGCGCCGCGCATGTGATTGAGGATCAGGCCGGCGTTGTGGTTGGCAACCACCTTCGCCACTTGCGGATCGTACGTCAGGCCAGTCGGATCGTTGATGATCTCGGCTCCCAACTGCAGGACCTTTTCAGCTACTCCGGACTTGTAAGTGTCCACCGAGATCGGGATGCCGAGTTTTCCCCGCAGCCGCTTGAGCACCGGTACCAGGCGGCGCAACTCCTCGGCTTCGCTGACGCGCGGTGAGTCGGGCCGCGTCGATTCGCCGCCAAGGTCGATCAGGTCCGCCCCCTCCTCCTCGAGTTCGATGGCGCGCGCGAAGGCGCGGTCCGGATCGAGATAGAGGCCGCCGTCAGAGAACGAATCCGGGGTGACGTTGAGGATGGCCACCAGCAACGTGCGGTCCCCCAACTGCAGGCTGCGCTCTTTAAGCCGCCATTCGTAACGTTTTCTCGCCATGGTTTTATGCCACCACAACCCGGCAGAACTTCCTGCCGAGCCGCAAGGTGTGCTCACCGGATGTTACCATCTGCTGCGGCGCGGAGGCCCGTTCGTGATTCAGTTCGACGGCGCCCTCCTTGACTTTGCGCGCCGCCTCGCTGACGCTGGCGGCAAGGCAAGTGTGCGCCAGAAGCTTGTCCAGCCGCATGGCGCCCGCGACGGAGAACGATTGCATGTCGGCCGGATCCTCGCCGCGGCGAACCACACGGGTAAACTCGCTGGCCGCGCGCGCGGCGTCGGCACTCGAATGGAAATCGGTAATGATCAGGCGCGCCAGGTCCATCTTGGCCTCCATCGGATGCAACCCGCCGGAAGCGACGTGCGCGCGCAGTTGCGCGATCTCGGCCATGCTCTTGTCGGTGAGCAACTCGTAGTAGCGGAACATCAGGTCGTCGCTGATGCTCATGAGCTTCTTGAACATCTCCTCGGGCGGTTCGGCGATGCCGACGTAGTTGCCGAGCGACTTGGACATCTTGTTCACGCCGTCCAACCCTTCGAGCAGCGGCGTGGTGCCCACGATCTGCGGTTTCTGGCCGTAGTCGCGCTGGATCTCGCGGCCCACCAGGAGGTTGAACTTCTGATCCGTGCCGCCTAGTTCGACATCCGACTCCAAGGCCACTGAATCGTAGGCCTGCGCCAGTGGATACAGCAACTCATGAACGGAGATCGGAGTGTTCTCCTTGAAGCGCTTGGCGAAGTCGTCGCGCTCCAGCAGGCGTGCCACCGTGTACTTGGCGGCCAGCCGGATCATGCCCTGGAAGTCCAGCTTGAGGAGCCAGTCGCTATTGAAGCGGACCTCCGTCCTGGCCTTGTCCAGCACTTTGAACACTTGCGCCTTGTACGTCTCGGCGTTGCGCTCGACCTCCGCGAAGGTCATGGGTGGGCGCGACGCGTTGCGTCCGGTCGGATCGCCGATCAGCGCGGTGCCGGCTCCGATCACGAAAATCGCCGTGTGGCCAAGATCCTGGAAATGCTTCATCTTGCGCAGGAGCACGGTGTGGCCCAGGTGCAGATCCGGGGCCGTAGGGTCGAAGCCTGCCTTCACACGCAAGGGACGGCCGGTCTTGGCGCATTCGGCCAATCTCTCCCGCAAATCCTCTTCGCGAATCAGTTCGGCGAGGCCCTTCTTTATATAGGAAACCTGTTCATCGATCGGTGGAAAGGGCACTTTACTATTGTACGATTGGAAGGTTGTGCTTTGCGGCGAAACGCGGTGGAAAAAGGGAAATTGGATATGGTTCACATGGTTGGCGGCGTTCCTGGCGCTCACCGCGAAGCCACTACTTTGGCATTTCGAGTACTTTAAGAGTCCCGGACCTCAGTTTTACAAGCTGCTCATGGTAGGACTGCCGGTGTCTGCCGTGGCGGTCGCGGTGTACACGCGGGTTCGCCGGCGGGCACTTTGGCGCTACGAACCCGTGATTCTGGCCGGAGTTCTGGCAGCGGCAGCCCTCGCCTACGAACCGGCTGCCACGCTGGTCTCGGTGAGTATGCTTGTCGCGGCCTACGCGACGGGCAGCACCCTGCGGCGGCGGCTGTGCCTGGAAGCCGGAGATCCCGCCGGCGACGTTGCAATCGCGGCAGCGGCGGGTTTCGCGCTGTTCTCCTGGCTTCTGTTCTGGGTGGGCCTCGCGCGCCTGTATTACCCGGCAACGTTCGTGCTTCTCATCGCGATCTCTTGCGTCCTATGGCGCCGCGAGATTCCCATTCTGGCGCGCGCCTTCCACAGCTTGTGGAAGAACTGGGGTGCGGACGCCGAACTGAGCCGGCCGCTCGCCGGTACGCTGGCGGTGTTTGGGGCGGTGCTCGCCGTATTGTCGGCAATGGTCGTGCTTGCGCCAAGCGTGGCATTCGACGCGCTCAAGATGCACCTCACGCTGGCCGCCACCTCTGCGCGGCAACACTCGCTGGCGCCGCTCACCTTCCTTGACTACTCGTACTTCCCGCAAGGCACCGAGGTGTTGATGGCGGCGGCGTATTCCCTCGCGGGCCAACCCGGCGCGCAGATGCTGCCTGCCGTCTTTTTCGCGCTCTTGCTGCTCCTGCTCGTCAGCATTCTCCGGCGCGTCGGGATGGACCGGTTGGGAACGCTGGCGGGCACAACGGTGGCCGCGTCGATGCCGTTCCTGCACTGGACCGGGAGCGTCGCGAACAATGACGCGGCGCTGGCATTGTATCAGTTGGCCGCCGTGGACGCGTATCTTCGTTGGGAAAAGAGCGGGCGCTTCCGTTGGATCTGGCTGGGCACGTTTCTGCTTGCCGCGAGTTTCAGCGTGAAGCACGTAGCGCTGCTGGGCGGCGTAGCTATCGGCCTGTTGTATCTGCATGCCGTTTGGAGCGAGCGACGAAGGCTGCGCGCACTGGCAGCGCTTGCGCTGATTTTCTGCGCGTTCGGCCTGTGCTGGCACGTCCGCGCCTGGTGGCTTACTGGTAATCCTGTCTACCCGGAGCGGCTGAGCCACAGCGTCAGCATACAAACGCAAGTTACGCCTGCAATGCGCAAGTTCACCCGCCCCTGGCGCCTTCTTTACAACGGGAAGGCGTTTTTCGAATCTCCGCTGGAGTATCCCATGGGCGCGGTCCTGCTGCTGTCGCTGCCAGCCTGGTTGCTGGTCCGCCAGCGGATATCGTCCAGCGGTGAGAGAGCATGCCTGGTGTTCATCGCGATTACGCTGACGTATTGGATTTACCACATACCCGCACTGCGCTACGCCGCCGCGCCGCTGGCGTTGCTGGCGGCGCTGACGGCAGCGCGGCTGCCTGCACTGGCCGGCTCGTACGGGCGCTGGACAAGCGCATCCGTGACCGCGGCGCTGGCTTATGCGCTCCTGTTCGGGGTGTGCGGTGCCCTGATCGTGGAGGTGAATGGACCGCAACTGGACTACTTCCGGCGCCGCCTGGACAAGGCTGGCTACCTTAGAGAGGCGCTGCGCACCTACGGATCAATCGATTTCCTCCAGGGGGTGGCACGGCCAGGCGAGCGGGTATTCGGTGTCGGCAACTGCTCGTATGCGTACGTCCCGGAACCGGCCGATATGCAGTGCTACATGAACCGCAACCGGATTTACACGGAAGCCGATGCTGAAACGGTTCGTATGCGATTGGTTCTTGGGGGTTTCCGCTATCTCATCGTGCCACGAGATAGGGCGGGAGACGCGATCCTGCGGGCTGCCGGGCCATCGCTCGAACCCGCGCCCGCCTACCAGGACGCTTACTTCGCCGTCTACCGGGTGCCGCTCTCGCCCCTGGGCGTGTCGCACTCGCAGCAATCGCTGCAGCGGTGACACTTATCGCACAGGTGATTCGGGCAGGCGTCCTTGGTGCAGTAGACGCAGATCTCGGTGGACGGCTCGCCGCAGATGCTGCAGGAAAAGACCGGCGCCGTAGTTTCGTTCACTTTTGTCCCGCCTTCCTTGCGGGCGCGGCGGCGGCCCGCGGCTGGCGGAGTATGTTCGCCCGGCATCGCTGCGCCTCTTGGTTGACTACCTGGAACTCCTGCTCCTTGGTCTGAGCCAACTCGAGCAGGTAAACGCGCAGTCTTTCCCGGTTCCCCGAATTCTCCGCCATGACTCCCTGGATGAGGTCGGCAACAGCCGGGTTCTGATACTTGCGGACCCCTCCAGCGAGCGATTCGAGCAAAGACTCGAAGGAGCCTAGTCGCAGAAACGTATCCAGCGCGAAAGTGAGCCGTTCCGGCTCCCTGGCAAGGTTGTCGGCCGAGGTCTTCATGTGTTCAAGGCTCGTCCTGGTGGAATTCCACTGGGCGATGTAAGCCTCGGGCGCGCCTTTGGCGACCCATTCTTTCGGGTTCACCTGATCCAGAAGCGGTTTCAGCCGCTGGCACTGCGCGGTCACGGCCTGGATCGTCTTGCGGATCTCCCATTCCGGAACAAAGCCCCCCTGTTGGGCGGCTGACGGCAATGCGACGGCGAACATAGCCGGCAGAAGAAGAAGCGGCAGGCGGACGAATCTTGGTCTAGGCATGGAACAGTGCATCTAACCGCTAGTTTCGCACGCTCAGTCCTGGGGTGGCGGAGGAGGATCGGAGGGGGGCGGAGGAGGCGGCGTCCCGGTGTCCACATCGCCGGGCAGCGGCGCGCTTCCGCCGGCGGTTCCAGTACCCGCGCCCGGAATTCCCCCACCCGTGCGGGGCGTACGGTAAACCAGGGTGTAGAGCGCGTCCCGCAACGAGCGGAAGGCGTACTTGACGGCGGAGCCCTTGTCGATAAGCTTGTTCGCCAGCGGTTCGTTCTTATACACCCGGAGATACTCGCCGGAGTTCACCAGCTTGGGGTCGCCTCGCGGCAGAAGGCGATGCTGCACCGCAACTTGGCCCTCTTCCACCAATACCAGCGTGGTGTCGTCCTCGTCCTCGAGCGAAACATGGAAAGTGGTGCCGCGGACGCTGATGACGGCGGTGGGCGTATGCACCCGGTTGTGGTTGGGCAGCCCGCCGGGTTTCTGGATGTGTACTTTGATGCGGCCAAGCCACAAATCGATGAGGTCTTTCCAGTTGCCGGGGGTGCTGCGGAAGGTCACGCGAGAGTTGGGGTACACCTCGAAAGTGCTTCCGTCGGAAACCTCGAAGACCGCAAAACCGTCCGCACCACTGATGACCATCTGTTGCGGCTGCACCCAGGAGCCCACGTTCAGCGCCCAGGGCACCGAGTCCCGAAGAACGGAGACCTGCCCGGTGACGACCACAACCTTGGCCGCTCCCGGCGCGCCGGCCCAGGGGACCTCGGCGGCACACACGCCCGCCAGTGCCGCAACCAGCAGCATTCCGAGCGCCGGACTGAGACGCCATCGCCTCATCACGCACTTCCACCTTTTGGGGACACTTCGTGCCCCCTCAGCAGAAACTTAGTCTACCACCAAAAGTGCTGAGCAAGTAGGTGTCCGTAACAGAAAAGTCGGCAACTCCGTCTGAAATCAACAGGTGCTCAGGGAAATGGCCGATAGAAGAGGGTAGAATAGACACAGCAGATGGCCCTGCCTGACACAAACCGGATCCTCAAGACCGTCTGCGCCATGATTGTAGGGGCGAGTCTCGCCCTGGCACAGTTGCCGCCGGCCGAGCCCGGCGAATACCGGGGCGACTGGCGGCGGATCGGCAATTCCGCAGTGGATCTGAATCTGGCTTCCCCTGCCACGGGGCCTGTCGAGAGGGTGTGGTATTCGCCCGACGGCTCGATGCTTTATGCCAAAGCGGGCTCGGGCCATGTCTACGAGTCGGCCGATTTTGAGAATTGGGCCCCCAGCGCGGCCGCCGAGCCGCCCGTGGACGAGAATCGTATCCCGGACGTGAACAGGTTGCCGGAGGCTCCGGCGCGCTTGCGGGTGGGCGCTTCCGGGAGCCGGCGCGTGTACGCTTTCGGCCGGCAGGCCTACCGAAGCGAGGACGGCGGAATCAGCTGGAATAGCCTTACCTCCTATCGCGGCGAGTCCATTATCGGGCCAGGAATGAAAGACTTAGCCGTTTCTCCGAGGGACAGCCAGGATGTGGTCATCGCCAATTCCCGGGGTGTGTGGAGATCGCTCGACGGCGGCCTGACCTGGACGGGCTTGAACCAGGCGTTGCCCAATCTGCCGGTGCGGCGCCTGACGGCATTGCCGTCCGGATTGCGCGGCGCCCGCGTGGTGGTGGAAGGGATGGGCGAACTCGAATGGAGGCCGGGGGAGAAACTCGCCTGGCGATTGACGGCGAATCCCTCGTTCGAAGCCGAGGCAGCGATCCGGCAGCGATTCTCGCGGGTGATCGGCGTCGAAGTGACGGCTGCGGCCTCGGCGGGCGACTGGGCGTACGCGGGCGGCGTGGACGGTAGCCTGTGGGTTTCCCCCGATCGGGGACGCTCGTGGCGGGTCTCCCGCGCGGCGGATGGCACCCGCATCGAGGGACTGTATGCCGATGCAGGCGAACCTCGCCTGGCGATCGCGGTCAGAAGCGGATCAGCGGACCCGGCGCAACGGGCGGCGCGCGTGTTGCGCAGCGCCAACGGCGGTCTCTTCTGGGACGACCTGACAGCCAACCTTCCGGAAACGGCCGTGCACGCGGCCACGGCGCATAGGGCCTCCAGCACTGTTTACCTGGCGACGGACTCCGGCATCTGGTTCGGCGTGGCGGACCTCGCGGGCGGCAGCCGCACTGCATCATGGTCTCAGATGAGGGGCAACCTCCCGCGAGGCACTGCGTTCGACGTGCGGCTGGATGCGGGCGGCAATCAACTGTTCGTGGCCGTGGACGGCTTCGGAGTACTCGCCACCATGGCGCCGCACCGGCTGCGCGATTTGCGCGTGGTGAACGCGGCGGACTTCAGCGTGCGCTCGGCGGCGCCCGGCACGCTGCTGAGTGTGTTGGGGGCGCGCATCCGGTCGGCCCGCGCAGGTGGCTTGAATGCGCCGGTGCTGGCCGTCTCCGACACCGAATCGCAGATCCAGGTTCCCTTCGAGGCCCAGGGCTCCACGCTCTCGCTCGCCATGCGGGCGGACCGCGGCGCCTTCACGGTCGGGCTGGCGATGGAGAGCGCGTCTCCGGCGATTTTCGTGGACCGCGACGGTGCGCCGATGCTGCTCGACGCCGACAGCGGCGTGCTGCTGGACGGTATGAATCCCGCACGCTCGGGATCGAGAGTGCAGATCCTGGCCACCGGCTTGGGACGCGTCAGTCCCGATTGGCCCACCGGCGTGGCGGCGCCGCTCGACAATCCTCCCCGGGTAGTGGCCCCGGTGCGTGTGTACCTGGACCGCGCTCCGGTGGATGTGACGCGGGCATCGCTGGCGCCCGGCTACATCGGCTTCTACCTGATCGAAGTCCAGTTGCCGGCGATGGTGAATTTCGGCCCCGCCGAACTCTACATCGATGCCGATGGGCGTTCGAGCAACCGCGTGCCCCTGTATATCGAACCTTGAAACTGACAACTCACCGCCACTCGATTCGCGGTACACTGCTTTTAATTCGAGGCACTAACTTCATGATCCGAAGTGTTTTAGCAATCATACTGGCGGCGATGGGCGCCGTCGCGCTCCAGGAAGTCAAAACTCCCGAAAAACTGGCGCCCTACTATCCGACGCCGGAGACCGTGGTGGAACGGATGCTGTTGTTCGGCGAGTTGAAAGCCGGGGAGAAGATGTTCGACCTGGGCAGCGGCGACGGCCGCATCGTGATCATGGCCGCGCGCAAGTTCCACGCCGACGCGACCGGCGTCGAATTCGACAAAGACCTGGTCAAGCAGAGCACTGAGAAGATCCGCAGCCTGGGCTTGCAGAAGACCGCGCGCATCATCCCGGGCGACATCATGTTGCAGGATTACAGCTCAGCGGACCTCATCGCCGTGTATCTGCTGCCGGTGTCCAACGAGAAGGTGCGCCCTCTGCTCGAAAAACAACTCCGCAAAGGCACCCGCATCGTGGCGCACGATTTCGAGTTCGCGGGTTGGACGCCGGAAAAGACCGAACACATTGAGGACGACGGCGAAGGGCGCAGCCACACATTGTTCCTGTACCGCAGGTGAATCAGCCATGTTTGGAGAGAAATGGGTCAAGGAGCGGCAGTCGGCCCTATTCCGGGCCCTGCTCGCGGCGGCCTGCCTGGCGGGCCAAACGCTCTCGCATCCGCAAGCTTCGTTCACGGGCACGGTCTTCGCGGCCTGCTTCCTGCTTTACAGCCTGACGCTGCTGGCGCTGGCCACGCGGATCCGCCGGGAGAAGACAGACAAGCTGCTGCTGCTCATCACGGACACGGTTCTGTACCTGGGGTGGGTGTCGCTGGCCGCGCCGGGAGCCGTCTGGCTGGGGGCCGCCTTCTATTGCTTCCTGCTCTTGGTGGCCATTCTCGAGCAGGGCTGGCGGCAAAGCGTAGTCGTGGCAGGGACGGTGACGGGCTATCACCTGATCGTGGATCCGGCTGGAACCGAATTGCTCTGGCCGAGCATCCTGGCCACGGGCCTGATGGGCCTTGTGTTCTCCCACCTCCGCGCGAAGCTTTTGGACAGGGCGCGGTGCGCCGAGGAAATGACCGCCCGGGCGCGCGAGGAAGCCGCGGGCATTCGCGACCAGGAGCGCCGCCGCGTAGCCGCCGACCTGCACGACGGTCCGCTGCAGAGTTTCATCAGCTTCCAGGTGCGTCTGGAAGTGTTGCGCAAGATGCTGGACAAGAACGTGGGGGCGGCGCGAACCGAACTGGAGAATCTCCAGGAACTCTGGCGCTCGCAGATCGGCGAGTTGAGGGCCTTTCTGCGCGGCATGAGACCCGTGGAAATAGAGGCGGACAACCTTGACGCATCGCTGCGCCGGACAGTCGAAGTGTTCAAGAAGGACAGCGGCATCCCCGCCACATTCACCAGCGATAGCCGTGAGGCAAGGGTGGGGCCGGAAACCGCCGTCGAGGTCCTGCAGGTCGTGCGTGAAGCGTTGAATAACGCGCAGAAGCACTCCAAGGCCTCGCGCGTCGCCGTCGTGGTGGAGAAGCCGGCCAAGGCGCTCTCCATCACGGTCCGCGATGACGGCACAGGCTTCCCGTTCGGCGGCGCGTTCAACCTTGGAGAACTCGACCGTCTGGGAATCGGTCCGGCCAGCATCAAGCAGCGTGTGCATAAGCTGAGCGGCGAACTCCTGGTTGATTCCAAACCCGGCCGCGGCGTCGAGCTGAAGATTCGCATTCCGCTATGAGACGGCCTCTCCTGATCGCCATCCCGATCCTGATCCTGGCCGCGGGTTGTGGCCGTTACGCGGATTTCACGCTGCCCGCGCCGGCGGGCGCCGCCACCGGCGCTATCTTCTCCGCCGAGGCGTTTGCATGGCCGGTCCTGGGCCGCGGCGCCACGGGGGAGTGGGACGGCGTCGATACTCTCAACCCATCGGTTGTGATGCGCGGCGGCACCTACTACAACTTCTACTCGGGGTTCGATGGCAAGACCTGGCACACCGGGTTGGCGACATCGGCCAATGGACTGGAGTGGACGCGACGCGGCAAGGTTCTTTCGCCCAACCCGGAGACGTGGGAAGGAGACTATATTGCCGCCAACGGCTCGGCACTGCTGTCCGGCGGCATGTTCCTGTACTGGTACCAGGCCGGGGGGAAGAGGCCTTCCATCGGCATGGCGTCCTCCGCCGACGGCACTCACTGGAGGCGGGAGCCACTGCCGGTATTGCAGTCCGGCCCGCGTGGAAGTTGGGACGAGCGCGGTGTCGCCGATCCGTGCGTGATCTGGACAAACGGCGTGTTTTATATGTTCTATTTGGGGCAGGACCGCGCAGGCCGGCAGCGTTTGGGAGTGGCGCGATCCACCGGCGGGAAGCGTTGGGACAAACTCCGCTCCAATCCCCTGCTGGAACTCGGCCCCGCCGGCGCATTCGATGAAAACGGACTCGGCGAGCCTGCCGTTTGGACCGGACAAGGGTGGTACTGGATGCTCTACACAGGCCGCGACCGCGCGGAGAATCGCCGCCTGGGCCTGGCGCGTTCGCGCGACGGGGTGCACTGGAACCGCACCTCGTCCCAAGCGGTCTTCGAAGGTGGCCAGCCGTGGAATTCCAAGGTCGTGTGCGACCCGTCGGTGCTGGTGGAGGGCGGCGCGGTGCGCGTGTGGTTCGGCGGCGGAAACGCAGCCTCGCCCGACGAACATCTTAACGGGCAAATCGGCTTGGCCATCTTGCGTCCGGTTGGTGCTAACCTGTCGAAGTGAAAGTCGGCATCACCTGTTACCCTACATACGGAGGCAGTGGGATCGTCGCCACGGAACTGGGGCTGGAACTCGCCAACCGGGGCCACGAAGTCCACTTCATCAGTTACGCAAACCCCATCCGGCTGGATGCGGACACGCCTCGCGTTTACTACCACGAGGTGGAAGTCTCCACGTATCCGCTGTTTCAGTATCCGCCGTACTCCTTGGCCCTGGCCTCGCGGATGGCCGAAGTCGCCGAGAGGAAAAAGCTGGACCTGTTGCACGTCCACTATGCCATTCCCCACTCGATCTCCGCGCTGCTGGCCAAGCAGATGATGGCGTCGCGGTGGCGTCTCCCGTTCGTTACGACGCTGCACGGGACCGACATCACCCTGGTGGGCGCGGATCGATCTTATTTCCCCATCACCAAGTTCTCGATTGAGCAGTCCGACGGTGTCACCAGCGTCAGCGAATATCTGAAGAAGCGCACCGTGGAAGTCTTCGGCGTGGAGAACGAGATCCGCGTCATCACCAATTTCGTCAACTGCGATATTTACCGGCCGGACCGCGACCGCTACCCGGCGATCCCCGGCGTGCCGGATGGGGCGAAGGTGCTCATCCACTTGTCCAATTTCCGGCCCGTGAAGCGCGTCGCCGACTGCGTGCGCATTCTCGAAAGAGTGCGGCGCGAAGTGGACGCGCATCTCGTGTTGGTGGGCGACGGTCCCGAGCGCGGCCCTGTGGAAAGGATCGTGCAGGATCTGAATCTTGTGCCATACGTAACGTTCCTGGGCAAGCAGAACCACGTGGAACGCATCATTCCGCGCGCGGACGTGCTGCTTCTACCCAGCGAGCTTGAGAGCTTCGGGCTGGCGGCGCTGGAAGCCATGGCCTGCGGCGTTCCTCCGGTGGCGACTCACGTAGGAGGCGTCGCCGAGCTCATCACGCACGGCAAAGACGGATTCCTGGAAGCCGTGGGAGACGTGGAGGCCCAGGCCGCCAGGGTGAGTGAACTGCTGAGCGACGGGCCGCTTCAGCAGCGAATGCGCGATGCCGCGCGTCTCACTGCGCTCACGCGCTTCTGCAGCGGTATGGTGATCCCTGAGTACATTCGCTATTACGAGGAAGTCTGTTCGCGTTGACGCGGAGGGTCGCAGCGGATGACAAGCCGGCTGGTCGATGAGTTGGATCACATCAAGGCCCGCTTCGAAGCGGGCGATGCAGCGCGGAAACCCAAGCTGCTGCAGCGCCTGTCCGGAGCCAGGATCACGGATGCGGCCACACTTATACGCTTTCACGAGGCACTGCTGTTCCTGCTGGCATACCCGCAGAACGCCGCGCTGGCGAAGGCGGCCGCGCGCGCGCTGGACTCTGTGGCGGAGCGCGTCGCCCTCTTGCGAAGCCGCGAGGCGGACCTGACGGCGTGTGAGGAGCCGGAAGTCTCCGGCATCACCGGGACGGGTCTTTCCGCGCTGTTCAGCTATCCCGTGGCGCGGCACCTGGCGCACGCTCACCCGTCGGAAGTGAGCATCGACTGGGAAGGCTATAAGCGGCAGGCGCGTCTCGGCTCGACGCTGCCGCGCTTCGTCCCCATGCTGGCCGACGACGCCATGGTGGAGGCCCATCCGCCGTATCCGGAGTGGCTGGAAGCGGCTGCGGGCGCCCGGAATCGCACGCTGCGATGGCTGATCGACAACCTTGAGCGACTCCCCCTGACCTTCGATGAGAAGGCGGAGCTGTACGATTCTCTCGAACTCTACTTGCGCTGGGACCTGGACGGATCGTCCGCTGCTCGCACGGTAGCGCGACTGGCCGCGCGGAAGTTGTTCTACCATCGAGAACCGCTCGTCCGCCGCTCGCAGGTTTCGCTCGAAGACGAGGTCAAGGGGCCCAAGATCCTGATACGGCGCGTACCCGTACGGGAAGCTTCAAGGCTTCTCACACTGGCGCGCGACACTTCCGCGGTGCGTTATCGCGAGTTGCACGGGTTCACGCACGGCGATCCCGAACACATGGTGGAAGCGGACCTGGGCCGGGGTATGCGTGTGTTTGTGTGCGGCATCGGGCCCGCTCGCCGGCTGCCCCTGCGCGCCTATCACGCCGGCATGTTCTTCAAGAATGGAGTCCCCTCGGGTTACGTGGAGGGCATTTCGCTCGCCGAAAGGATGGAGGTCGGCTTCAACCTCTACTACACGTTCCGCGAAGGCGAGACGGCGTGGATTTACGCGAAGCTGCTCGCGCTGTTTCATCAATTGCTCGGAATCCGGTGTTTCTCGGTCGACCCGTACCAGATCGGGCAGGACAACGAAGAAGGCATCGAGAGCGGCGCGTTCTGGTTCTACCGCAAGCTCGGTTTCCGTCCGGTAGTGGCCGACGTCCTGCACCTGACGGAAGCCGAGGAGCAGAAGGCCGCCGCGCACCCCGGCTATCGCACGCCGGCCCGCGTCCTGCGCAAACTGGCCCGGACTCACATGGTGTGGGAAGCGCCGGACGCCGAGCCAGGCGCCTGGGACGGGTTTGAGGCGCGCAGGCTCGGAATGGCCGTGGCGCGGCGCATGTGCCGCAGCCATGGCGCGAATGCCGAAACCGCTCGCCGCGCCGCCGTGCGCCGCGTGGCGAAGGCGCTGGGTGTTTCGGAAGCAAGTTTGGCGAGGGTGACGGATCTCGCGCTGGTGCTCGACCTGATCCCGGATTTGGAGCGATGGAGCGCGCGGGACAAGAAGCTGAGCCTCGCATGGCTGCGCGCGAAAACGGCAGCCGGCGAAACCGGCTACCTGCGGCTGCTGGCGAGTCACGAGCGGCTGCGGCGCGAGTTGATACGATTGGGATCCCGGGAGGAATGAGTTTGTTGCAGGCTGGCTGGAGCAAGATTATTATCACGCCGGAGACCGGCGCCAGGCTGACGGGCTTTTCGGCACGCGAGGGTGTTTCCACCGGAGTGCACGACGATCTGCATGTGCGCTCCTTGGCCATCGAGTCGGAGGGGCGGGCCGCGGCGCTGGTGAGCGTCGAAGTCCTGGCGCTCGAAGGCGATTTCGTCGGCATGGTGAAACAGACTATCGAGCGGCGCACGGGGATTCCGGCGGCCAACATACTCATCGCCTGCACGCACACCCATGCGGGTCCCGTCACCGTCAAGTCCTTCTTCAATCCCGATGAAGTGGTGGACGAAGCGTACATGGCGCGCCTGGCCGCGGCCATCGAGCGGAGCGTCGTGGAGGCTTGGGAGCGGCGCGCGCCGGCTGCCATGGGCTGGGGCGTGGCGCGCGTCGCCGGAGTCGGCGTGAACCGGCGCGATCCCGAACACGGCTATGTGGATCAGGATGCCGGCATCCTGAAAGTTTGCGATGCAGACGGCGCCGTCCGGGCGGTGCTCATCCATTATGCCTGCCATCCGACCGTACTCGGCCCCAACAACCTGCTGGTCACGGGCGACTTTCCATCGGCGGCGCTCGACGAGGTGGAACGCGCGACCGGAGGCTTCGCCATGTTTTTCAACGGCGCGCAAGGGGACATCAGCATGGGCCACTCCTCCGACCTCAGCGCCATCGGAGTCATCGCCGCTGGCCGTACGTTTGAGCACGCCGCCGAATTGGGCGAGCGGCTCGCCGCTGCGGTGCTCGCGGAATTGCCGCACATAGCCACGGCGGCTGTCACGCTGGATTCCGCGTCGGTCCTGGCGGAGGTGCCGCTAAAGAACTTTCCGCCCTCGGAAGAACTTGCCCGCGAGTCGCGCATCGCGGAGGAGCGCCTGGAATCGCTCGCCGGCCGAAGCATGGAAGATCCCGAGCTGCGCCTGGCAAAGACGGAGGCGCTTTACACTTTGATCAATCAATATCTGGCGGGATTCGACAGCGAGTACCCCGCCGGCTTCCTGCCTCTGGAATTACGGGGGCTGCGCATCGGGGAAACGGCGTTGATCGGGTTGCCGGCGGAGGCGTTCGCCGAAGTGGGCCGGAACATGAAAAGCGCCTGTAGAAGTAAGATCTTGATAGTTGGCCTGGCGAACGGCTATTTGGGATATGTACCCTGCCGTCAGGCGCATTTTGAAGGCGGCTATGAAATCGTGTCCTCGCGTTTCGCCCCGGAGGCGGAGGACGCCTTAGCCGCCGCCGCGGCGAAACTCGCGATCGAGATGTCCGCAGAGAGGAAGCCCCAGCATGGAGCTTGAACAGCTGCACAAACAGTACCAGCACGACCTATTCGACGACTGCATTCCCTTCCTTGACAGGTATGTGGTGGACCGGGTGTACGGGGGCTTCCTGTGCAACACGGATCGCGATGGCAGCCGCCTGAGCGAGCGTAAAGAGACCTGGTTCGAAGGACGCGGCATCTGGGTGTACTCGTTCCTCTACCGCAATTTCGGCGGCAGCCCCCAGCATCTCGAGCTGGCGCGGAAGACCATGCAGTTCATCCTGGCCGCCCGGCCGGAAGGAACCGATACGTTGTGGCCGGACCGGCTTACGCGCGAGGGCCAGCCGCTTTCCCCGTCTTCGGCCATGATCTATGGAGACATGTTCATCGCCGAAGGCTTGGCGGAGTTTGCGCGGGCATCCGGCGACATGCGTCCCTGGGAGGAAGCCAAGCGGCTGATCCAGAAGTGTCTGCGCGTCTACGAGCGGCCCGGCTACGCGCCCGACGTCGTGGCCAGCTACCGCTGCCCCAGGCCCGTGCGCTTCCCCGGCGCGCGGTCGCAGGGCGTGGCGATGGTCCTGATCCGCGTCATCAAGCAGATGCTGGAGCACCGCGCCGACCCGGATCTGCAGCGCGTGATCGACGGCGCCATCGATGCCGTGCTGAACCGCTTCTACAATCCCGACTACGGTCTCGACAACGAACTGCTTGACCACGACTTCACGCGGCCCACAGGCGACCTGGCGCGCTTCATCTACACGGGCCATTCGATCGAAACCCTGTGGATGCTGGCCGACGAAGCCGTGCGGCGCGGGGATCGCCAGATGCTCGAAACGGCCGCCGTGCGCTTCCGCCGCCACGTCGAGGTTGCCTGGGACGATGTTTACGGCGGCGTGTTCCGCGGGTCGAGCGACATCGAACAAAACCAATGGGTGCTCGATAAAGTGCTCTGGGCGCAGGAGGAGGTGCTCATCGGCGCCCTGCTGTTCTGGGAACACCTGAGCGCGCCCTGGGCGCGGGATGTTTTCGTGAGGACTTACAACTACGTGCAGGAGCATTACCCGTTGCGCAAGCACGGTTTCGGTTACTGGATCACTTCCGCCGATCGCAAGGTCACTTTCGAGAAACACTATGACCGGATCGAGAACTATCACCATCCGCGCCACCTGATGCTCAACCTGCTCGCCATCAAACGATTGATCGCCAGGGGCGAAAAGAGTTTTTGATTAAAGATCTCAAGGAGCGA
>CAZLOS010000013.1:0-70712 GCA_964561215.1 uncultured Solibacteraceae bacterium
GCACCTCGGAGGGGTCACTTATGGTGGTTACTCCGACAGCATCGTGGTCGATGAGCGGTTCGTTTTGCGCGTCCCCTCCAACCTTGATCTTGCTGGAGCTGCGCCGCTACTCTGCGCCGGCATCACAACATACTCGCCGATGCGCCATTGGGGCATTACCAAGGGCAGGAAGGTTGGCGTGGTCGGTCTCGGTGGCTTGGGTCACATGGGCGTAAAGTTCGCCCATGCGTTCGGAGCCCACGTCGTCGTTTTCACCACTTCGCCCGGCAAGAGCGAAGACGCGCTCCGGCTCGGTGCCGACGAAGTCGTTATTTCCCGCAACGCCGATGAGATGAAGAAGCACGCAGGCAGCTTCGACTTCATCCTGGACGCCGTCTCCGCCGAGCACGACATCAACGCCTATCTCAACCTGCTGGGCCTCGACGGCAACATCACTCTTGTCGGCGCTCCGGCGAAGCCGCTGGGCGTCTCGGCATTCAGCCTCATCATGAGGCGCCGCAGTCTTTCCGGCTCCAACATCGGCGGCATCGCCGAAACCCAGGAGATGCTCGACTTTTGCGGGGCGCACAACATTACGGCCGATGTCGAGGTCATCCCCATCCAGAAGGTCAACGAAGCCTACGAGAGGCTGCTCAAGTCCGATGTAAAGTACCGCTTCTCCATCGATATGGCTTCGCTCAGATCCGAGTGAATCGCTGAGATAAGGTTGGCGGCTACTCTGCGTTCCTGGCGCAGCGGAAGCCTATGTCGGGGGCGGCGAAACGCGCCGGAATCGACATCCATTCGTACGCTACACCATGCGCCAGGGGCCGGTCGAAGGCGCCTCCGCGCATGGTGTACCAAGGCTCGGTCGCCGTGGGCGGGGGATTCAAAACGCTCGCGAAACTCTTCACTGCCTGCGCGCTGGGGGTCTTCAACTCCTCTACGAACTCCCATACGTTGCCCGTCATGTTGATGGCGCGGGACGGGCTCGCCCAGGAGTCGAACGAGTTCACCGGCATGGGCGCGCGGCCTGCCGTGCTGTTGTCGGCCACGTTGGCGCGCGAGGGGTCCGCGTCATCGCCCCACGGGTACAGGCGGCCGTCGGAGCCCCGGGCTGCCTTCTCCCATTCCAGCGCCGTAGGCAATCGCTTGCCGGCCCACTTGGCGAACTCCGCCGCATCCACGAAGGTCACGTTGACAATCGGCAGGTCCGGCTGGTCCGCCTTGAACCCTGTCGGCAGGGGCCGCGACTTCGCCTGGCAGAACCGGGCGTAGGCGGCGCCCGAGACTTCCGTCCGGTCGATATAAAACGCGCCGAGCGTCTCGCTGCGCTTCTCCTGTCCCGCCAGGAATGCTCCGGCCGGCACCAGCAGCATGTCGCCGCTCTCCATGGTGAGCGCCGGCGCGAGTTCCTTCTTCACTTCCGCTTGGGTCTGCTGTTGCTGCTGCGGCGCTTTGGCCGGGCGCAAAGCGAAAAAGAGAACCACCAGTACGACGACCACGGCCGCCGCCACGCCCGCCGCGATCAACAATCCTTTGGGCCGCGGCGCCGGTTGGGGCGCAGGTGGAAGTTCCGGAGCCGGCGTGGGTTCGGGAACTTTCCGCGTCAGCCGGTCGATCTCCGCGATCACTTCCCGGAAGCTCTGGGGACGCTGATCTGCCTGCTTGGCGGTGCACTTGGACACCAGGGCGATCACTTCTTCCGGCGCGCCCGCCTGCCGCAGGGGTTCCAGATTCAACGGCTCGTTCAAAATGGCGTAAAAGAGCCGTTCAACCGAATCTCCCTGGATGGGCTTCTCGCCCACCAGAAGCTCGTACAGCATGATGCCATACGCGTAAATGTCCACCAGGTCCGTGGGCGGCTGGCCGAGCACCTGTTCGGGGGCCATGTAGTATGGCGTGCCGAGCGAGAAGCCGGCCTTGGTGAGCGAAAGCCCCTCGCTCTTGGCGATGCCGAAATCCATCAGCTTCACCTTGCCCGCGGCGTCCATGTGGACGTTTTCGGGTTTGATGTCGCGGTGAACAATCTTCTTCGAGTGAACGTATTCGAGCGCCGTCGCGACGTCGCGCGCGATGCGCAGCTTGTTGCTGAGATCGCCGGTGTGGCCGTCCCGGATGGCGTGGCGCAAGTCCTCGCCCACCAGGAACTCCATCACGATGTAGGGCCGGCCCGCCTCCTCGCCGTAGTCGTGGATACGGATGATGTTCTCGTGCTCGATGTTGCCGGCCATGCGCGCCTCTTGCAGGAAGCGCGCCTTGGCCTCCGCGTCGCGGCAGCCCTCGTCGGTCAGGATCTTCACCGCCACGGTGCGGCCGATCACCGTGTCCCGCGCGCGGTAAACGTGCGACATTCCGCCGCCGAGGAATTCCAGCAACTCATACTTGCCAATATTCGCGGGTAGTTCCATCGTTCCGGTTAACGGGCCGCTTGCGACACGCACCTCAGGCTGTTGAGGAAGTCCTTCTGGAAGAC
The DNA here is from genome assembly GCA_964561215.1 of uncultured Solibacteraceae bacterium. Classification (GTDB taxonomy): domain Bacteria; phylum Acidobacteriota; class Terriglobia; order Bryobacterales; family Bryobacteraceae; genus JAJFUV01. Next base: position 2,456 of record CAZLOS010000013.1, read on the forward strand.
CGGCGCCAAACCGCCCGTGTTCAGGATGAACCGGTAGGTGAGTTCCTTGCCGCCGATCGTCACCGGACGTCCCTCGCGCCCCTGCCGCACAACCCATTCCAGGTTATACCCGCCGCCGCCCGGACTCCACCGGTCGGCATCGGCGAAGAAACGGAACACGGACCATAGCCCATCGCGATTCTGGAAATCGAAGTCGCTGCCGCCGGTCAAGCTGGCGCTCAACCGCACGCTCGGCGCGCCCATGCCCGGCCACACGTACTGCCGCGCGGGTTCCTGCCCCGTGAACCTGGCGCCCTGGCCGTTGATGGCGAGCGTCATGGCCTTGATCTGGTCGGAGCGCTGCGGCTGCAGCGCGTACCTGAGAGCAGGATCCATCGAGCCGCCCGGATAGACGGCGTCGGAAAACTGGGCCGCGTGGTTGAAGAACGTCACGAAGCCGGGGGTCAGCGCGATACCGCCCGGATTGGCGACGAACTGCGTCCCCTGCTTCTGGAGGAAATTGCGCAGGGCCTCCTCATAGAAGACCCACAGCCTGCCTTCGCGCGGCCGGAAGATCGAGTTCACCTCCGCCAGCGTTGCTTCGGCCGAAGCGTTTGGATTGAACGGGAACTTGTTGGTCACGGGCGCGTAGGCCACGCAGAACTGCCGCGCCTTGGCGTTGATCTCGCCCGCGCCCATTCCCTTGGTGAGCGCGTCCACGTAATCGATGGGCGCCTGCAGCAGTTTCAGCACCGTGGTTTCCACGTGGGCCTCCGGATCGATCCGGAACGTGTAGCCCATCTTCTTCACCACGTTGCGCGCGTTATCCGCGCTCATGCGCACCGGCGCGGCGCGGTTCGGGTCGGGCGGCCCGGTCATGTCGGCCACTTGCCCGATGGACGTCTGCAAAGCCGCCAGCGAACCCATGTACTCCTGGTTCTGGGGCCACACGTACTGGACTACCGTGGCGGGCGGCGGCACCACCTTTTGCACGGCGTCGAAGGCTTCCGTCACCTTGGGCGAATCCACCGCGGTGTTCTGCGTGGCCACCCAGAACAGCGCCATCAGCGGCGTTTGGGCTCCGGAAAGCGTGTTCAACTTGCGGGCCGCGTCCTGCAGGCCGGCGTAGCGCGAAACGGCAGTGTTCTTCAGGAACTCCCGCCACTTCGCAATGTAGTCGTTCGTGTAGCGGTTGCGCAGTTCTTCCTCCAGCTTTGTCGGGTCCGGCTTGGCGGCGGCGTAGTCGCCCAACACCCAGCGCTCCCCACCGAAGAACTTGTCGGACCGCTTGATGTTGTCCTGCATGGCCGCCCAGCCGGCCTTGGTGAATGCGCCGGCCACGTCGCGGTTATTGAGAACGACTTCCGCCGATCCGGGGAACTGCTCGTTGAAGTTGACCTTCTTGGCGCGCCGGCTGGCGTCGGCCAACATGAACTGGTAGATCTGTTCGATGCCGGAGAACTTGGCCAGGTGAACGCGCGCGCGGTCGATGGCGGCGGCATCGTTCTGCTCGCTGAACGGATTGCCGCGCGCCAGGTCCACGCTATAGAAATCGAACTGCTTCTTTGCCAGGGGAACCAACTGATCCACGGAGCGTCCGGCGGACCAATGGGCCAGCAGCACCGGCGAGAGCCAGTCCGTGCTGCGCTTCCACTCCGACGTCGTGATGAGGTAGCCCTTCAATGTGTCATATGTGCGGCCATACTCGTCGGTAGGCGCCGGGGGAACCTGCAGGCGCTGCAGAGTGCTCAGCATTTCGGACTGCGTCTGCGCGAAAAGCAACTGGTTGAACCGGGCGTAGTAGATCCGCCGCACTTTGGGCAGCATGTTGTTGCCGCTATAGAGCAGCCAGCGCAGACGCCAGGGCGCGCCGTCCCGTTCGTAAATGGTCAACCGTTCGAGCGTCTGGCGCAGGGTTTCCAGTTTCTGCAACGCGTCCGGCGTGGGCAGGTTCATGCCGCTGGCTTCCGCGGCCGGGATGCCCTTGGCCGCTTCCAACGCTTCCGCTTCGAGCGACCGGTTGCCGAAGAACGACACCGTCATGCCGATCAGCCAGATCAGCAGCAGGACCGACGCCGATGCCAGCAGTATCCGCCGCATCGTGCTGGTCTTCGTGCTGCTTCCACTGGCTCCCAGCGCCGCTTCGTCTTTCAGAATCACGTCGTGGAACAAGTGGCTGAGGAACACCCACTGCGGGACTTTGCGCCCGGCGCCGCCCAGCGGCGCAGGTGTGGAAAGGGGCGGGGGCGGCGGCGTGCCTCCCACCTTGAAAACGCCCGTCGCGGTGGCGGCCGCTTCGAAGGGCGAACGCTGAATTGCCGGGCGCTGCGCCTCGGCCACCGCCGATTCCTGTACCACTACGGGACGAACGCCGGAGAAGTAGAAGCCTCGGAGGAAGGGGCTTGCCCGCAACTGGCTGGGCCGGCAGATATCCACCAGAAATTGCACGATGGTCGCGCGCAGCTTGCGGAATTCGCGCGGGAATTCATAGGCGGCAGGCACCTTTTGCGCGTCCCCCTCGCGGGGAAGCAGCGTGATGCGATGATCGGCGAGCGAATAGAACACGTCGTCGAAGGCTTTCGATAACCGCCGCGTCTCCTCTTCCGCGTACACGCCTGAAGCGGATTGCACGGGCATGGGCAGAGTAGCGCCCAGCACTTCGGCGGCTTCCTCGCTGGTCAGGTTCCGCACGAAATCTTCGAAGAACGCCAGCCGGTTCATCTTCGTGAACAGCACGTAGACCGGGAAGTTGATGCCGAATTGCTGGCTGATTTCGCTGAGACGCGCCTGCAACAGGCGCGCCGTGCCGGCCACGGCTTCCGCGGCGCCCTGCTGCGTGAAAGTCTCCGCGTTCACGCAGACCAGCGCCGCACGGGGAGCCGCCGCGCCTGAGCCGACCACGGACTTCAGCCTGCCCGGCCGCACGCTGGCCAGCAGGCGCTGCCACCGCGCCGGATCGCTCAGCAGGCTGCCGCCGGCTTCCAGGAAAATCATCTGCCGCGCGAACCAGAGATTGGCGGTGCGCGTTGGCACCACATTGTTGTCCTGGTGCGTCTGCCCTGCGAGCAACTCCGGTTCGAGCCCCGAATGAAGCATGGTGCTCGTTTTCGTCGATCCGGTGTCCCCGGCCACGAAAACCACCGGCAACCCGGCCACCCTGGTGCCCTTGGCAAGCCGCGCTTCCGCCTCCCGGATCAGGGCATCGATCTCCTGATCCCCTCCGGCCGGCGCCGCCGCGGTATCGGCGCTGGAATCGCCGGAGGCGGATTTACGTGATCGGAGCCAGACGAAAATGGCTGTGCAGGATATGCCCAGCGCAGCCAGGATCGCGAACAGCAGGTAGAAGCGAGTCGAGTCGAGATGCAGAAGACTGCCCGTAATCCAAGCCAGGACAAGATAGCCGACCAGTGCCCCGGCCGCTCCCCAATAGATATTCATCGCAGCTCCTTATCTACCGAACCACTCCAGCCAAGTCTCCCAGGCTCGACACTCCCGAACCGAGAACCAGTTTGTAGACCACCAGCAGCAACAGTGTGAGCACCAGGCACGCCGCCGCCACGATCCCCAGTGTCTTCACCATAGGGTCCGAGCCGGCCTGCCGCTTTGCTTCCAATGGCAGCGCCCAGATGGGCGACAGCGGGCCCGCGCCTCCACGGATGCGCTGGATCTTGACGGCGGTGGCGTCGATGATCGCCTTGAGTTCGCCGCGGCCGCCCAGACTGTAGCGGCCGGCGAACCCGAGCAGCAAACAGAGTTGGTAGACTTCCAGCACGTCCGCCAGATCCTGCGATTCGGTGCTCGCCAGCAGTTCCTGCAGATTCCTGAAGAACACCTCGCCGGCTATGTGATGGCCGAAGAGTTCCTCCTGCAACGGCCGCCTCGGCCAATCGGAGAAGGCGGGATGCCGCAGGTTCAAAATCGATTCGTCGACGAAGGCCACCACGGCGAAGATCGCCAGCTTGATGTCCTCCCCGTTGTAGCCTTGGGCGCGCGCCTGTTGGTCGGCGACCTTCAAGCCTTCCAGGATGTTGTGCCGGAACGAGGCCGCATCGGTGACAGTCTGGCGGCCCGAGCGCAACCGCGCGCTCACCGTCAGGATTTCCTGAAACGCCAACGCAAGGTTTTCCTTGCGCCTTCCACCACCCGGTTGGGGACTTTCAGTAGGCATCATTTTGAACCTTTTTATCGAGATCAGGACTCCAGAACGACCAGCAATTCCAGGCTAGGGTCGGGCAGCTCTCCAGGCACATACACCCCCACCTGGCGGGTGTGCACAATGTGGTCCCAGCACGGCCCCGCCTTGCTCACGCTGAAGTACTGGGCGTCCACTCGTGTCGATATCGCCGACGGAGGCACCGGTAAGTGCGCCAGGGGCATGCCCGGCAGTGCCCTTTCCACCAGTTTCGGAACGAACAACTTCGAACAGATCTTCACCAATTGCGGCGTCTTCGAGATCAAGTCCACTTCGCCCACGGGGGCGCGGATGGAGAAGATCCAGCGCGACGCATCCAGGCACCGCTGGTCGGTCACTTCGCCCTCATAGAAATAGTCGGCCGTCTTCCGCAGCGAAATTGTCACCACGTTGGTAGGCACCACGGTTTCCAGGTGTGCGCGGATGTGGTGGTCGAGCGCGCCGAAGCACTCGTCCAGTTTCAAGTGGTCGTAAAGCGGCAGCACGCGCGGGTGGCTCTCGATAGCGAAGGTGCACAGCGCACCCCCCAGGCGCAGCATCTCCACGAACAATTCCTCGGGATGCACGCGACGTGCGGCGGCGAGCTGGCGCAGCGGGGCGAGCGCCGAGTTAACGGTATGAAGCAGCCAGAACTGAGCGATGTCGCGCGTCGAGTATTCGGACCAGGACCGGCCCGCGCCGCCCGGTTGAGCCGACATCGCCGAACTCTTCTCCTCGAGGATCCCGATCAGCCTGCCCAGCATGCGCGTCAAACGCTCGCTGGCGCCGATGTGCGTGCAGGGCGGGATGAACTCCGGATCGAAAACGAAATGCCCCGAGCCGTCGCGCATGACACGCGCGATCGGCAGCCCGACCATCCCCTCAGGCATTTCCTCATCGAGAAATAGGGCGAAATTTTTCCGGCCGAACTGCACCGGCTTCTCGTCCCGCCCCGTTGTTTCGTCCCACGTTGCATGCGCCTCGGCCACGTAACGCGCCGTGGCCTGCGGTGCGGGCGCCATGGCACAGTTCACGCCGCCCGGCTTGTGCCCGGGAAGCCCGAGCAGTACAGTTACCTTGTCGCGCGTGGGCGGGAAAAGTTCCGTGATGTTGCGCGCCGGCGGCAGCGCATCGCATTCCGGCATGTGAAAGGATAATCCATCCGGGAGAATGCCCCGCGCGTGCAGCAGAGATAGCGTGCCGTTGCGCAAGGCTTCCGCGTCCAGGCCGCATCCCACCAGCCCATATCCTTCGAACCACAGCGCGGACGTCGCGAAGTGGATAGAATCTTCGAAGTACCGGCTCTGGGCCTGGAAATGATGCGGACCCAGGTACATCCCCTCGGACCAGACGACCCTCGCTAGATGTTTCATAGTCTCGATTCGCCGATCGCCCCGGCGCCCGGCTTCCCGCTCACTGCCCTATTATGCAAGAGATTACCCCAGGATGCGAACCCGTCGCCAGTCGTATACGGCGCCGGATCGCTGTGTCATTATAACGGGGAGAGTTGGAGGCGGCTGAGATGAGTACGGGCTTTGCGGATCGTTATGAACTGTTGGAGCTTCTTCGCGATGACGGTGTCAAAACCTTCGCGGCGCGGGAGATCGCTACCGGCCGGCCAATCTCGGTCTATCTGTTCACCGGGATTCATCCGCAAGTGGCTCGCGAGCTTCTGGACCAGGTCGGCACGCTGAAACAACACAATGCCTCCGAGCTGATAGAAACCGGAGACAATTTCGGGACACCGTACGTGGTGACGGAGACCATGTCCGGCGTGCTGAATATCCGCCAGTGGCTTGTGGCGCTAACAGACCGCTATGGGATACCGAAACCGGCAGGAAGCTTCGATCACCTGACCCGCGTGGGAAAGTGGAAAGTGCCGGCCCCGGCGCCTCCCAGCCAGCCAACCGCACCGGCTGCGCCGCCACCGCCGCCTGCTCCGCCACAAGCGGCTCCCGGCGAATTCACGCGGATGTTCCAGGCAGGCGCACCGGCGGCACCCATCGCCGAACCCGCGCCGCCACCACCGCCTGCCCCGCCGCAGACCGAGCCCGGCGAGTTCACGCGGATGTTCCAGGCAGGCGCACCGGCGGCACCCATTGCCGAACCCGCGCCGCCACCACCGCCTGCTCCGCCACAAGCGGCTCCCGGCGAATTCACGCGCATGTTCCAAGCCGGCGCTCCTGCTGCGCCCATTGCCGAACCCGCGCCGCCACCACCGCCTGCACCACCGCAGGCCGCGCCCGGCGAGTTCACACGGATGTTCCAGGCGGGAGCACCCGCACCGCCCATCGCCGAACCCACGCCCCCGCCGCCGCCTGCTCCGCCGCAAACGGCGCCCGGCGAGTTTACTAGGATGTTCCAGGCAGGGGCGCCGCCGATGCCCGCAGCCGAACCCGCGCCGCCACCTCAGCAGCCACAGACCGGCCCGGGCGAGTTCACCCGCTTCTTCTCCTCGCCTCTTCCGTCAACTGAGCCTCCGCGTCCGATGCCTTTCCAGGCACCGTACACGCCGCCCGCCGCGGCTCCGCCACCTGCGCAGAAGCCTTTCGCGCCAGCGGGCGAATTTACACGCATCTTCGGAAAGAGCGACATTGGCGCGCCGCCCGCTGCACCAATGCCCATGCCTACGCCGTCTGTCCCTCCCGCCGCGCAGAGCGAACCTCCGGCTCCGCCGCCGCCCTCGGGGCCCGGTGAGTACACGCGAATGTTCGGCCCGCAGACAGTGCCGGTTGCCGCTCCGACGCCCGCGCCGGTCCCGACCGCACAGCCGGCGCGCGCAGCCGCGCCTGCGCGCAAGTCTTCGAACCTGCCGCTCATTCTTATGTTGGGGGGATTCTTCCTGATCGCTGTGATAGTGATCGTCCTCTTCGCGGTGCTGAAGTGAAGCAACTGGAAGAACTGGGCCTCGCCGGGAAGTACGAAGAACTGCGGCGGGTTCTGGAAGCAGCCGGCTACACGGAAGAAGCCATTTGCCGGCGCCTGCGTCTGAACCGTCTGGCGGATTTCGAGTTGGAGTCATCGCGGCGTCCGGCGGTTCCTTCACCTGCCACCCCATCGGATCTGCTCATCGACTTGTTCCTGGCCGGCGGGTACGTCAGACGTGCCGGCGTGGATGCCTTCCTCGGCGCGGGCGCGGCTGCTCTGTTCGAAGGCATGGGCCTCGTGGAGGCGGCGGAAGCGGATCGCTGCGCAGCCACGGTTGCCCTCTATCCATTGGATGGCCTGTACATCGCTTCCAGCCGTTGGTCCAACCCGGACGGCTCAGCTTTTGAAACGCCGCCCGACGTCGTGTATCCCGCCCTGATCCGCAACACGCGTCTGTTCCTGGACCTGCTGCCGGATACGCCTTGTGAGAATCTGTTGGACCTGGGTTCCGGCACCGGGATCGCGGCCTTCGAAGCTTCTCGCTACGGGGCCCGGCACGCCTGGGCATCGGACATCGCCGAGCGCTCTACCCGGTTCGCCGAATTCAACCGCCGCCTGAATGCGATCGATCGCGTCACCACCGTGACCGGCGATCTTTACGGGGAGTTCGGCGGACAGACTTTTGAACGCATCGTTTCCCACCCTCCGTACATGCCCGTCCTCTCGCAGAAGTGGATCTTCATGAGCGGCGGCGAGGACGGTGAACAAATCACACGCCGCATCGTCGAAGGGTTGCCACAACATCTTGACGACGGCGGCCTGTGTTTCTGCCTGACCATGGGCAGTGACCGCACCGGACGCCCCTTCGAACAGCGCATCCGCGAATGGCTGGGCGAGGACCAATCGAGCTTCGACGTTGCCCTCGTCGTGCGAAAGCAGATGGAGCCGGAACAGTACGCCGTCCGTACGGTCCCGTTCGAGCCGCGTCCGCGCGCCGAAGCGAAAGCATGGAGGGAACTGTTCGCGCGTCTCGATGTAGTTTCGCTGGTCTATGGCCTGATACTGATCCAACGCAGGAACGGTGCGGAACGCGCTTTCACCGTGCGCCGCCAGGCTGCCGCCGGCTTCCGCCGCGCCGACTGGCAATGGTTCCTGTCCTGGGAAACCGCCGCCGCGGATGGACGCTTGGTTTCCGCCGTTCTGGATTCCCGGTTGTACGCCTCGCGCCGCGCGGACTTCAGTGTCTCGCACGGCCTTACCGGCGAGGGGTGGACGCCCAAGTCCTACCGCTTGAGCATCGACCGGCCCTTCAGCATGGATTGCAAAATCGACGCGTGGGCGGCTCACCTGCTCGCGCAATGCGATGGCGTCAAAACCGGGCGGCAGCTCTTCGAACAATTGAAGGAAACCGGAGCGATCCCATCGCAGGCCTCCGCTTCGGAATTTGCCGAAGCCGTCCGCCCGTTGATTTCAGGCGGCTTCCTCGAAGCAGACGGCTTCAGACCGCCTCAGGCAGCAGAATAATCAGCTCCAGTTGTGGGGAAGGAATCTCGGCCGGCACGTAGGCCGCCAGGTTCCGCGCCCGTCCCACAGCCTCCCACACCACGCCGGACTGATTGAGGCTGAAGTACTGATAGTTCAGCTTCACGGGGATCGACCCCGGAGGTTTGGGGATGTGCGTCAAGGCGATGCCGGGCAGGGCTTGCCGGACCAGGTGCTCGATGTGGCTTGCCGAGCAGACCTTCACCAGGTAAGGCGTCTTGGCGATCAACTCGGCTTCATTCATCTCGGCGCTGATGGCCAGGTACATCCGTGTCCCGGCGAAGTACTTGTCGTCGGCCACCGCCGTGGCGTAGATCGACGGTTGCACCAGCTTGAGCGGAAGCGACACGCAGTTGCTGGGCACCACCGTCTCGAGCAGCGTCCGCACCGTTTCGTCGAGATTCGAGAAGCACCCGGAAAGGTCGTCGTGCTCGTATACCGGCAGGTCGCGCGGATGGATCTTGGGCGAAAAAGTAGTCAGGCACCCGGCCAAAGAGAGCATGGCTTTGTAGAGCCGCTCGGGATGTCCACGCCGGGTTTCAAACAAGTGCTGAAACTCCGGAAAGTGCGAATTGATCGTGTAGAGCAGCCAGAAATTGGCGATGTCGGTGGCGCCGAAGTCCGCCAGGCTGAGGTTCTTCTGGCGGCGCAGGCCCCCCAGCAGGCTGCTCTTGGCCGAAAGAATCTCGACCAGGCGTCTGGCAATGGCTAACAGATGGTCGCTGGCCGAAAGATCTAGGAGCGGGGGAATGAACTGCGGATCCATTTCGAGCGCCCCCGCCTCGGTCCGCCGGATGCGCGCCACGCGCAGGCTGGAGCACTCCTCGCGCGAATCTCCTTCGGTAATCAGGCGGAAATTCTTCCTGGCCACCTCGACGGGCTTCTCGGCCAGGCCCGTGTTCTCGTCGCGCATCATGACGGCTTCGGCGAGATAGCGCGTATCCGCGCCGTGGTCCGTCATGGCGACATTCAGGCCGGGGATGTGGGCGTTGGGCACCGCCAGATAGACGTCCAACGTGGTCTGGTCGGGCTGGAAGCAGTCCTGCAGCGGCTTGGGCGCGGGCGGCGCGTCCGAGGATGGGAAATCGAACAGCAGACCGTCGGGGAAGATGCCAGAAGCCTCCTGCAGGGAGAACACCCCGGCCGCCAGGGCCTCCTGATCGATGCGGACGTTGAGGAATCCCCAGGGGTGAGCCGACAGCGACTCGACCTGAAACCGCAGCGAATCCTCGATAAAGCGGTCCTGCGCCTGCAAATGCTGCGGGCTCAGGAAAGTGCCTTTCATCCAGATCACCGGCTGCAATTGCCTCATGGGACTCCAAAGTAGCAGAACCACCGCTAGATGGCAAAGGCCCCCGCCCAAAACCCCAAAACCGGTGACAGACGGGACGTTTTCCTGAGAGCCTTCGCCTCCACGGACGACTACTGTTGTTGTCATGGCTCGGCTCGCTCGTGTTCTTTGCGTTGATACTCCGTATCACGTCACCCAGCGCGGCAACGCGCACCAGCTCGTATTCGAAACCGACGCCGACCGCCTCGTCTACCTCGATCTTCTCCGCACCAACTGCCGGATTCAGCAACTCTCGTTGGCCGGCTACTGTCTCATGTCCAACCACGTGCACCTGATTGTCATCCCGCGACGGCCGGAGGCGCTTCCCCTCGCCCTCAAAAGCACGCACGGGAGGTACGCAAGCTACTTCAATGCCCGGCATGCTTCTTCCGGTCATGCTTGGCAAGGACGGTATTACTCCTGTCCGTTGGACACGTCTCACTTCTGGTCGGCACTGCGTTACACGGAGCTGAACCCGGTTCGCGCGCGGATGGTCAATGATCCGGCCGGGTATCGCTGGTCCAGCGCGGCCTGCCACTGCGGGTTAGCCGTGATCGAACCGTGGCTGGAGGCGGATGCGTTCAACCGCGAGTGGACGTCAGACCGTTGGCGAGAGTACCTGAAACAGCCGAATGCTCTTGAGGAAGCCGACGCCATCCGCCGCAGCACGCATACGGGCCGCCCGCTGGGAGCGCCGGACTTCGTCACGCAACTGGAGAAGGTCCTCCGGCGGCGCTTCGCGCCTCTGCAGGGCGGCCGTCCGCCGAAGGAACCCTTGGACGACCGGAAGCACTTTCTAGCCTTCGGCGCCGACTGATCGAAGGAAAACGTCCCCGGGTCCCTGCTCGACCACATCCAGATCCTCGCCGTCGATCACCGCCGCCAGGTCTATCGCTGAGGCGGGGGAATCGTCCCGTCTGTCACCGGATTTCCGCAACCCGTTGAATCCGAACCGGTTCGTCTGTCACCGGATTTCCGCAACCCGTTGAATCCGAACCGGTTGACCCCGAAATCCTCCTCCCGGAGGTTGCTTGAACTGTGACAAAACGACATGCTGATCGTGAGGGGAAGACAGATTGACGCACCTGGCCGGGCGTGTACCGCCCGCGGTGCGCAAGAAGTGGGACGCCCCCAAAATGGGCTATTGACACCGCCCGCCAGTGGAGTAAAATCCTCAGAAGGCGTACATTCTCAAAACGAAAGCACCTCCCCATGTTCAAAACAAAGAAGGCCCAACCTGCTCCGGAGGGAGAATCCACCGGCTTCTCCAGCAGCGACGTCGCGCGTGCCGCCAAGGTCAGCCTGCGGCAACTGCAGTGGTGGGATGAGCAGCGCGTCGTGTCTCCCGAGCACGAGGGACACAAGCGCGTCTATTCGGCCAAGGAGATGCTGGAGATCACGGTGATCGCCGAACTGCGCCGTAAAGGCTTCTCTCTGCAGAAGGTCCGGCGCGTCATGCGGTTTCTGGAGCGCGAAATGGGGCGGCGCCTGGGGGATATCCTGGCCGGGACTTCCGACGTCCACCTGCTCACCGACGGCAAGTCGATCTACCTCGAGGACCGCAACGAGCGCGTCATCGACATCCTCAAGAACGCCAAGCAGCCCATGTTCCTTGTCTCGCTCAGCGACCAGGCCCGCCGGTTGGGCGTCTATGGACCACGCAAGCCGGTTCGCGCCGAAAACTCGCTCGCGGCCCGCAAATCCCGCGCCGTCTGATTCCCGGATTGCTTCTCTCCAAGAGGGTGGCGGCGGGTACGTTATACTGGAAGTAGTTCTAGAAGAGTCCCGCAATGGCTCAAAATCGGCGTAAGTCCCTGATTACCGGCGTTCTCATCGTGGCTGTGTGCTCGCTGCTCGGCGGCGTTTACGGGCGAGGCTTCGAGACCCCCGCCGCGGCCGCTTCCGAAGACGACATACAGACCACGCTGAAGAGCTTCACGAAGGTGTACAGCGCGGTGGAGCAGAATGCCGCCGAAACGCTGAACCCGGACCGTGCCATTTACAACGGCGCCATCCCGGGCATGTTGCGGACGCTCGATCCGCACTCGAATTTCCTCGATCCGAAAGCGTTCCAACTCCTGCGCGAGGACCAGAAGGGCCACTACTACGGCGTGGGCATGATGGTGGCCGAGCGCAACGGCAAGACCATCGTCATCGCTCCGTTCACCGGCTCTCCAGCTTACAAGGCCGGCTTGCGCCCCGGCGATGTCATCCTCTACGTCAACGACAAGTCCACCGAGAACCTGAACACGACCCAGGTGGCCGATCTTTTGAAGGGCCCCCGCGGCACCCAGGTACAGGTGGTGGTGGCGCGCGAGGGCATGGACAAGCCTCTCACCTTCAACATCGTGCGTGACGAGATCCCGCGCAAGAGCGTCCAGGACGCTTTCTGGCTGCAACCGGGCATCGCTTACCTGGACATAGAGAGCTTCAACGAAAACACCAGCCGCGAGGTGGAGGATAGTCTGGGCCGGCTGGGCGAGAACAACCTCAAGGGGCTTATCCTGGATCTCCGGGACAACCCCGGCGGACTGCTGAACGAGGGCGTGGCCGTGGCGGACCGCTTCCTGCGCAAGAACCAATTGATCGTTTCCCATCGAGGCCGTTCCTCCCCGGAGAAGCCCTACATCGCGCGCCACGGCAACGGCGGGCGTGACTACCCGATCGTGGTGATGGTAAACCGTTATTCCGCGTCGGCCGCCGAGATCGTGGCCGGCGCCTTGCAGGATCACGATCGAGCCTGGGTCTTGGGCGAGAACACTTTCGGCAAGGGGTTGGTGCAGACCGTTTACCCGCTTAACGAGAACACGGGCCTTGCGCTGACCACGGCCAAGTACTACACGCCGAGCGGCCGCTTGATCCAGCGCGACTATTCGAACATGTCGTTCCTGGACTATTACACCCGCAAGGACGTGCCGGTACAGAATTCGGCCGACGTGAAGATGACCGATGGCGGACGCACGGTATACGGCGGCGGCGGCATTACTCCCGATGAGAAGTACAGTGTTCCGAAGCTGAACCGCTTCCAGATCGACGTGCTGCGTAAACAGGCGTTCTTCAGTTTTACGGCGCGTTTCTTCTCCGGCCGCGATGCCAAACTGCCCAAGGGCTGGGATCCGGATCAGAACGTCGACAACGATTTTCACCAGTTCCTGTTGAAAGAGGGCGTGCAGTTCACCGAGGCCGAGTACGCCGAGAACCACGCTTGGCTTAAACAGCAACTGAAACGCGAAATCTACATCACGGCGTTCAGCGTGGACGATGCACGCCGTCTGGCGATCGAGACCGATCCCATGACCGCCAAGGCCGTCGAGGCCCTGCCGAAGGCCAAGACGCTTCTGGAGTCCGCCAAGAAGCTCATCGTGCAGCGCACGCAAAGACCGGAGCGATAACCGGCCGTGAGCGACAGCCGACCAGGCAATGTCCCAACGGGAGGAGAAGCGCGCCCCGCGCCGCAAGTGGCCGTGCTCGACGCAGGCGGCCAGTACTGCCATCTCATTGCCCGGAAAGTCCGCGAGCGGGGAGTGTACGCCGAGGTATTCGCCAGTGGCACTCCGGCCGCCGAACTGAGTGCCTGCCGCGCCATCATTATCTCCGGAGGGCCCAATAGCGTCTATGAGCCCGGCAGCCCCACGGTCGATCCCGCGATCTTCACGACCGGCCAGCCGGTGCTGGGCATCTGCTATGGATTGCAGCTCATGGCCCTCCTCCTCGGCGGCCAGGTCGCCAAAGGCGAGAAGGGCGAGTACGGCCTGGCCATGCTCGACGTGATTTCGCCGGGAGCTCTTTTTGACGGGATCGGCGTCCCGCAGCAGGTGTGGATGAGCCACCGCGACAGGATGACCGCGATGCCTCCGGGTTTCGAATTGCTGGCCAGTACCAGCACTTGCGCCATGGCCGCCATGGGCGACAAGACGCGCCGGCTGTACGGCGTGCAGTTCCATCCCGAAGTGGTGCACACGCACAAGGGCAGGGAACTGCTCTCGAACTTCCTGTTTTCCATCGCCGGTTGTACGAAGGATTGGTCGCCGCGCGGCCGCGTGGCGCAACTGGAACGATCCATCCGCGAAACCGCGGCCGGACGCAACGTTTTCTTTTTCGTGAGCGGCGGAGTCGATTCGAGCGTGGCGTATTCGCTCTGCCTCCGCGCCCTCGGCGCTGACCGTGTGCACGGTGTGTATGTCGACACCGGCCTGATGCGCGAGGGGGAGACCGAGTTCGTCGAGAAGGTTTTCGAGCGGCTGGCTCCCGGCACTTTCGTTGTCGAACGCGCGGCGGACAGTTTCCTGAGCGCGCTGGCTACCGTATCCGACCCCGAGCAGAAGCGCCTCATCATTGGCGAGCAGTTCGTCCGCATCCAGGAACAGATCCTCCAAAGCGGCAATTACCTGGACGGGAATTGGATCCTGGGGCAGGGAACCATTTACCCGGACACCATCGAGTCCGGCGGGACCGCCAACGCGGACGTCATCAAAACGCATCACAACCGCGTGCCCGGCATCCAACGCCTGCTCGCCGCCGGACGGATCCTCGAACCGCTCACTTCTTTTTACAAAGACGAGGTCCGCGAAGTCGGCCGTGAACTGGGGCTTCCCGAGCAACTGCTGGCCCGCCACCCGTTCCCGGGGCCAGGTTTGGCGATTCGCTGCCTGGCGAGCGAATCCACGCTGCCGGTGGAGCGCGTCGCCGGCGGGTGGGTCATCCCGGTGCGTTCGGTCGGCGTGCAAGGTGACTCGCGAAGCTACCGTCATGTGCTGGCGCTGGACGCGTTCCCCAGCCGGCAGGCGGATTTGCAGGCGCGCGCCACGGAGATGATCAACGGTACGGCGGGGGTCAACCGGGCGGTGGCGCTGGTGGCCTCGCACGCGCCCATCGATCGATTCTCCGTCCGTCAAAGCACGCTCAGTGAAGATCGCCTGGCCCGTTTGAGGCGCGCGGACGCGATTGTACGCGGCGTCTCCGCTTCGAGCGGCTTCGAAAGCCAGGTTTGGCAGTTCCCGGTCGTGTTGATCCCGGTCGGCCAGCCATCCCGGCCCGATTCAGTGGTGCTCCGGCCGGTGGATTCGGTCGACGGGATGACCGCCCAGTCCGTGGCGATGGAGGACGGCCTGCTCAGGGATCTGGCTGCCAAGTTGCTCCAGGTGCCTGGCGTGGCGGCGGTGTTCTATGATTTGACCCACAAACCGCCGGGCACGATAGAATGGGAGTAATCACCCAGTGGGAGACGGGCCGTGGGGCTTCTGCTCTCAGACTGGGTGAGTTCACCCGATCATGGGTTTTATCGAGTTCTGCATGCACCTTCAAGTTGTTCTCTATGAGTGGCTTGGGGGTAGCTGCGCAAGTTGGAATCTGGCAAGTGAATTGCCAGAAAAACAAAGGGAGAATTCATGGCATACGTAATTACACCTGCCTGCACGAAAGACGAGCTGTGCGTTGAGGCATGCCCCGTCGACTGCATCCATCCGAAGAAAGATGAGGACGGCTTCGAGGCCACTCCTCAGCTTTTCATTAATCCTGGCGAGTGCATCGACTGCGGCGCCTGCGTTCCGGTTTGCCCGGCATCGGCCATTTACTCGGCGGACGACCTTCCTGCGGATCGGGCTGCCAGTGCGGCTGCAAATGCCGCTCACTACGGCAATTAAGCCTTTTCGATTGAATGCGGCGGCCCGTTGCGGCTACACCCGGCGAAATCCCTTGAGGATGTCACGGGTGGAGTATAGCAGCGCGATGGGCCTGCCGTGCGGGCAACTCATCGGGCATTGTGTTGCCGCCAGCTCTTCGAGCAGCCAGGCCATCTTGCGCTCGTCGAGCGGCGTGTTGATTTTGATCGCGGCGCGGCAGGCCACCGACGCCGCGATTCCTCTCCTCACATCTTCCAGCGAAACCCCCCGTAGTTCCGCGTCCGCAATCTCCAGAATTTCGAAGACCAGCTTCTCGATCTCGCCCGGCGGGACGGCCGACGGCGCGGCTTTGATGGCGATGCTGCGCGGTCCGAACGGTTCGGTTTCGAAGCCGGTTGCGTTCAGCTCGGCTGCGATGCGGTTGTAGTCCGCCATCTGCGCCGGCGTCAGCTCGATGACGATCGGCATCAACAGCGACTGCGCTTCCAGCTTTCCCTCCTCGCGGCCGCGCAGGACCTTCTCGAACAGGATACGTTCGTGAGCTACATGCTGGTCGATGAGCCACAGGCCGTCGTGGCCCGCGGCGACGATGAAGCTGTCGTGGATTTGGCCGAGGGGCCGCAGGTTCGCCAGCGCCGACAGGCTCGTCCCGGCTACGTAGGCGGCGTCTGGCGGCAGGGCCGCATGGGAGTCGGGGATGGGCAGCTTCAACGGCGGTGAAGCCACGGGCGGCGTGGGCGGGGGCGCTTCAAACCGCACAGGTTCGCCGGGGATGCCCGGCGCCTGGCCGAAATCGAGGCTTGGCGCGGGGGGTGTCGCCCCGCGCAGGTTGAACACCGGAAGCTCTGAGTCCGCTGCGGGGGCCGGCTCAGGCACGCTTGCGAACCGCTGCTCCTCGATCTGCCGGGAAAACTCGGAGTAAGGGAGATGCGCCGCGGGTTGCGACACACGGCTGGACGGGAGCGACGGCGCGGGCTTGGCCGCGATAAGGGCGTTCCGGACGGCGTCGCGCACGAAATCATGGACCACAGGGCCGTGGCGGAAACGGACTTCGGTCTTCGACGGATGCACGTTGACGTCCACTTCCTCGTAATCGCAGGAGAGGAACAGCATCGCGAACGGATACACGCCCGAAGGAACCAGGTTGTAATAGGCCGAGTTGAGCGCGTGCAGTAGCAGCCGGTCCCGAATGACGCGGCCGTTCACGAAAAGGTGAATCGAATTGCGGTTGCTCTTTTGGAACTGCGGCCGCGACACGAAACCTGCCAGGCGCAGCACTCCGGCCGGCGAATCAGACCCGGGCTCAGGCGGAAGCGCGCGCTCCACCGGCGCCAGTGGGATCAACTCCTCCAGCAATTGGCCTCCGAAGACCTGGTAGACACGCTCCCGCAAATCCGTGGCGGGCGTGACAGCCAGCAGTTCCTTCTCGTCATGGACCAGAGTGAAGTCCTTGTCCGGGTGGGCCAGGCTGTATTCGGTCGCCAGGGTGGCGATGTGGGCGAGTTCCGTCGTTTCGCTGCGCAGGAATTTCTTCCTGGCGGGCACGTTAAAGAACAAGTCGCGCACCGTGATGATGGTCCCGGAAGCCAGCGCGGCTTCCTGGCAGGCCAGCATCTTTCCTCCCGCTATTTCGATGCGGGTGCCGGTCGACTCGTCTCGCGACCTTGTCTCAAGCGTGAGCCGCGAAACCGAGGCGATCGAAGGCAGCGCCTCGCCGCGGAAACCCAGCGTAGCGATCGACAGCAGGTCTTTCACGTCGGTCAGCTTGCTGGTCGAGTGGCGTTCGAAGGCCAGCATGGCGTCGTCGCGCAGCATGCCGCAGCCGTCGTCGGTGATGCGGATCAGCCGGCGGCCGCCGCTCACGGCTTCCACGCGGATCGAGGTCGAGCCGGCGTCCAGGGAGTTCTCAAGCAGCTCCTTCACCACCGAGGCGGGGCGTTCCACCACCTCGCCGGCGGCGATCTTGTTGGCGACCTGATCGGATAGGATGCGTATGCGGCCCATGGTGCGAAGAACCGGCCAAAGGTGGCCGGCCGCGGTTCCGAAGAGCCGCTTCCCGCCTATTGTACCGCTACGCCGCGCTGCTCCAGCAGTTCGCCGGTCGTCCGCATCAAGGTGAGCAGGTTGCGGCGGTAACCCACGGATTCGGTGAGCAGCCGCGACTGTGCCTGTGTGAGCCGGTTCTGCGCGTCCAGCACGATGAACAGGATGTTGGTGCCCAGCTCGTACTTCTTCAGTTCAGCCTCGTAGGTCTTCTGGGCCAGATCGCGGGCGATGGTGGCCAGGCGTACACTGGCCTTGCTCGACTCCACGTTCGTGACCGCGTTGAGCACTTGAAGGCGCACGGTCTGTTCGACGTTGCGTACGCGCAGGGCGTCCTGTTTCTTGGCGACCATGGCGTCGGCGAGGTTGGCCTGCGCGGCGCGGTCGCGCAGCGGCAGGCGCAGCGTGAGGGCGAAGCCGTAAACGGGGTAGTTGAAACCGAACATCTGGTCCAGCGCATCGCCGAAACCACCGGGTACCATGTTGATTACCGTGCTCGATGTTCCGTCGCCGGCGAAGACGTCGGTCTTCTGGAAATAGTTGCCGCCGCGTCCCGAACTCGAGTAATTGGCGCTAAGCGACAGGTCCGGGCGCATCATGTTGGTGGAGGACTTGATGTTCAGCTCATCGACGTCCAACGATTGAACGGCCGCGCGAAGATCGGGCCGCAGGCGCAGGGCGGCTTCAACGGATTTCTCGGGATCCATCGATGTCGTGTCCGTGGGCGGCAACACCGATTCGGTCAGCTCCAGCGGCAGGCGGCGGACGTCCGCGTCCAGGTCCGCTCCGACCTGCTTGCGCAACGCGTCTTCGGTCTGCGCCAACAGGAAACGTGCCTGCGACACCTGAATCTCCGCGCTGGCATACTCAGCCTGTGGCTGGTAAATGTCCAATGGCGAGAGCGCGCCCAGGTCGAGTTCCTTCTGCGCTCTCTTGAGCGCCTCTCCACGCAGCGCCAGAGCCTGCTTTTGGACGCCGAGGTTCTCTCGAGCCGAGATCACGTCCCAGTAAGCATTCTCCGCGTCGGCCAGCAGGCGCATCAGGGTGTCGCGAAGCGCGTACTCGGAGACCTTCAACCTGCTGCGGGCGATCGAGATGGGCAGCTTCGTGACAGCCGAGCCACGGTTACGCAGCAACGGCTGCGTGACGCTGAACGCCAGCGCGGAGCTCAGTGCGGGATTGAACGTCGCGAACTGGTTGTTGGTCGAGGTTTTCGACGCGTTGAATCCCACCGTGTACGTTGTGCCTGTCTCCAGGGTCTGCGAGTAAGTGAAGTTCGCCGGCTGCGAAAGCTGGTTCAGGGTGGCTGCGCCGGAGAGCACGTCCGTGGTGGGCGTCTTCGTACGTGTGTTGCGGAACGTGGCGGCCAGCGAGGGATCGAATGTGCCGAAAGCTCGCAGAATGGCGTTCTTCTGCGTCTCGACGTTCAGCCGCTCGATGGCGATGTTCGTGTTGTTGGCCAGCACGAGCTCGAGGTAATTCTTCAGGCTGAGTTCCAGCCTGTCCGCTACCACGAAGTCTCGCAGGCGCACCGGCGGACGCAGTTCGACGCGGGTCGACGGCGTTCCGAAGCGCTGCCGGAAGTAATCCGGCTTCGGGAAAAGCGGCGAGTCCTGCGCCAGTGCACAGGCCGTCCATGTCAGGCCTAACAAGATACCGTACTTTCGCATTGTTGTCGTCATTCGTAGCGTATGGCCTCGATAGGATCGAGTTTGGCGGCCTGCACCGCCGGATAAATACCGAATACCATGCCGATTCCGACCGACACCCCGAAGGCCACCGCGATGGAGCCCCAGGTGACCACTGTGGACCATCCGGCGGCCGCGGCGATGATCTTCGAGAGCGTGAAACCGAAAGCGATGCCGATCAAACCACCCACGATCGAAATCATGATGGCCTCGGTGAGGAACTGCCGCACGATGTCGGTTTGGCGCGCTCCGATGGCGCGCCGGATGCCAATTTCGCGCGTGCGCTCGAGCACCGTCGCCAGCATGATGTTCATGATGCCGATGCCGCCCACCAGCAGGGAAATACCCGCGATGCAAATCATTACGACGCTGAAGATGAACTGCGTGCGGCGGCGCTGTTCCAAAAGGTCCGCCGGTACCACCACCGTAAAGTCTCCGGCGTCTTTGTGCGTGGCGTTCAGGATGGCGCGCACCACGTTCGCCGTCTCCATGGAATCCGTGCCGGTGGCCACTTTGATGTAGACACCGTCGATCTCGTCCTTGAGATAGCTGTTGTTGTCCTCGAATCGCCGCATCACGGTGTTCAGGGGGGCGATGACCATGTTGTTGCGGTTCACCACCTCCAGGCCGCCTACGTCACTGTCGGAGGTAGCCTGGTGGGCCAGGATTCCGATTACCTGCAGCCAGGTGTCGTTGATCTTGACGAACTTGCCCACGGCATTGTCGTAACCCAGCAACTGGACCTTCGCCGATTCCCCGAGCACGCAAACAGGTGCGGAGCGTCCGTCTTCATCGGAGTCGAAAAACCGCCCCTCCACCAGCCTCAGGCTGTTGATCTTGAGAAAATTGGCCTCCACGCCGATCAACAGTGGAGGCTCCTGCGCCGTTTTGGGGAGAACCTTCAGCGGCTTGAAGCGCTTACGGGGGGTCATCTCCTCGATGCCTTGCACGTTCTCCCGGATGGCGCGCGCGTCGCGGAACGTCAAGCCCGGTGAGATTTGCCGGCGGGCCTGCAACTCGTTCCTGTCGACGGCTTCCTTGGCTTCGATAATGATGTTGTTGACGCCCAGTAGATCGATGTAGCTGAGCATCTCCTTCTGCGCGCCCGCGGTGATCGACAGCATCGCCACCACGGCGCCCACGCCGAAGATCATGCCCAACATGGTGAGCAGGCTGCGCAGCTTGTGCACCAGGAGGCTCGAAAGCCCCATGGAAAGTTCGGGAAGATAAGTGGAAAATACCGACACGGTCTAGCGTCCCCCCTTCTTTTCGCCGCCCACTGCGCCCATGGGACTGCCCGCGCCGCCGCCTTGCTTGCGGTCCTTCCGCTCGCCTTTGCGGGCCGTCGGATCCGCCATGGCCACGACTTCACCGGGCTTCAGTCCCTCGGCGATCACCATCGTCGACTCGCTGCGACGCGCCAGCTTGATGGGACGCTGCTCGAAGCCGCTGCGAGTCTTGACGAATACCACCAGCTTGCCCTCCCTCTCGAACAGCGCCTGGCTGGGAATATGGATGGCGTTGGGGATCTTCTCCACGATGATCTCAATGTCGCTCAACAGTCCGGGGCGCAAGAGCACATCGAGCTGGCTCTCTTCCTCCGGAGGCGGCGGCAGCTGCGCGTTGGCCAGATCCTTCGCCGAGAACTGCTGGCCTCCGCCGCCCATACCCATCATCGCCATTGCGCCGTTCGGGCCCTGGCGTCGTTGGCCGCCCTGGGGCATCTGGATGCCCATCTTCTCGATCTGCGCACGCAATTGTCCAAACACCTTCTGCCGTTCTTCCGGGGTTAGGTCGGCCATGCTCTTGCCGCCCAGAGCCTTCTGCACCGCGTCGCGTACTTTCTTCTGGTCGGCTGCGGGCAACTGGCTGGTCAACCGGGTCACGAAATCGCTCCGTCCGCCACCCTCACGCCTCCCGGCACTCGCGCCGGGACCGCCTTCCGGTCCCCGTGGGCCGGGCATGATGCCCGCCGGGCCGCCACCCATGGCCGCCCCGGGCGCTCCGCCATTTCCCGCCGCCATCATGAGCATCCCGGCTCCCCGGGAGCTTTGGACGGCCGGTTTCTTGCGGTTTTGTTCGGCTGTGGCCATCATCCTGGCGATCTGGTCCGGCTTGGCGCCCAGGGCACTCAGGAGATCTTTCATGTCCACAGAGAAAGTGACGTCGAACTTCTTGGCCGGATCCGCCGAAAACACGCTGGCGCTTGCCGTGGCGCTCATACTCTTTATTTGACCGCGGAATTTCCTGTTCGCGATCGCGTCGAGCCGGATGATGGCGTCCTGGCCTTCATGCAGGTTGGCGCGGTCAAGCTCGCCCACCTTGGCCACCAGTTCCATTTCGGAAACGTCCAGGATGTCGGCCACGGGCATACCGGGCTGGACCTGATCGCCCTCACGAATGTCCGGCACCTGGGACCCGAACATGAAGAAGCCGCTGCGGTTCTGCTTGATGGCCACCAGGCCGCTCATCGGCGCCAGCAGTTTGATCTGGTTCAGCCGCATGCGCTCGCGGCTCAGTTCGAGCACGGCTTTGTTGCGCTGCTCGGCGAGCACCGCCAACTGCGCGCGGGCCTGCTCGCGGCGGCTCTTGATGTCGCTCTCCAACTGCTTCAGCGACCGGCGGGCCTCTTCCAGGCTGAGCAGGTTCTTTTTGGCGTCGATCGCCGAGAGCAGTTCGTTACGCTTCACTTCCAACTCTGCGCGGCGGACCGAATAACGGGCACGCAGCAGTTCTACCTGGTCCTGGTTGTCCCGGATGGCCAAGTCGGCTTTGTTCTTGCGGATCTGTTCGTCGGTTTGGTCGAGTTCGAGTTGCTTGTCCTCCAGCCTGCTCAACACCTCGGCATCGTCGAATTCGACGATCAGGTCCTTCTCGCGTGAGTAACTGCCGAGCGGCGCCAGGCGCGTCACCTGCACGGTGCCGAACAGGTTCGGCGCCGACAACGTCACCGAGCGAACGGCGCGCAACTCTCCGCGCGCGAACGAACGTATGATTACATCGCCCTGCCTCACGCGCGCCGTCGGCAGCTCCTGCTGCCGCTGCGGCATCTGCCGCGAAAACCGATAGCCATAGAACGCGGCCGCGGCGACCGCCACGACAATCAAGCTCCGGATGATCAGTTTCTTCATTGTTCGCCGTCCGCTCACAGTTTCTTGGCCCGCTTGGCCGCTTCCGCGGGATCCTCCAGGGCGACGCTTTCGCCTTCCCGCAGGCCGCTGAGCACCACGATGTCGGTCTCATTGCGCTTGCCTACCTGGATGGTGCGGACTTGGAAGTTGCGGCCTTTCTGCACATACACGGCGGGCTTACCCGCATACACGAAACTGGCGCGCACGGGGATCATCAATGTGCCGGGCTGGCTGTCGATGATGATTTCGGCGGTAGCGCTCATGCCCGGCCGCAATCGCGGATCCAGGTTCCTTAAAGTGGCGCGTGCCGGGAATATCTTCTCGGTCAGGCCCATGCCGCGCCACAGTAGTGCCGCGATGGGGCTGATCCAATCCAGTTCCGCCAGGAATTCCTTCTCGGGCACCGCGTCCACGCGGATCCGTAACTGCTGCCCCACCTTGAGCTTCCCGCGATCCACCTCGTCGAGCTTCAGTTCAATGCGCATTTCGGAAAGGTCCGGGATCTCCGCGATGGCCGCACCTGTCCACGCCTTGTCCCCTTCCTTGAACGGCGGCGCGGAGCTGCCGAACGAACCTTGCGTGCGCGCGTTGGGGAGCACGTTGAGGACGCCGTCGATGGGCGCGCGCACCACCATTTTGGTCAGATATCCCTTGGTACGGCCCAGATCCCGGATCGTCTTATCTTTCTTCTGTTCCAGGCGGTCTATGTCCGCATCCTGGGTGGTCTTGTGAGAGTTGATCGTCGCCTTCACCTGGTTGAGTTCGCCTTGAGAGACTCCCACCTCAATCCGGTTCTTGGCTCCTTCGATTTCGCTCAGGATCTCCGCCTTGCTGGCCTCCAATTCCGCCCGCTGCAAGTTGTATCCGGACGTCATCAGGCTCATGGCGTCCGTCTCGTTGGTGATGCGATGGCTGGCCTTGGTCTGTACGATCTCGCTCTCGACGGTCCGGACGCTGGTGGTGTGCTCCAGGTAGTTCTGCTCCTGTTGAGCGGCATCGAACTCCACCACCACTTCCCCTTTGTGGATCGGCTTGCCCGATTCGGCCAGACGCACGATACTCGGGTTTGGCACCTGCGGAGCCGTGAGCACAATGGACCTCACACTTCGGACTTCTCCCCGTGTGTTCACGCTGATGATGAACTCACCGCGGCGCACCCGCGCCACCGGCACCTCCACCACGGTGTTCGTGTTCGTGTACCTGTAATAGGCGTACGCACCGCCGCTTGCCAGCACCGCACCCAGCGCCCAGAACAGAAGCTTACGCCTGCCGGCTCCGGGCCGCTGCCCAATTCGTTGTTTTGGCTTGACGTCCTTGGACATGCTACGATTCCGTCCTCGCGCTCTATTGCGTCTTGACCCGCTGCGGCGGCCGTTCCGCGGCCAGCACCTCGCCCGGGCGCAGGCCTGAGCGGATCACCGCCGTGGTGTTGTTCGTCAGTCCGACCGACACATCACGCTTCTGCCAGCCGGAACCGTCTTTCACGTACACGTACGGACCATCCCGCCCCGGCTCCTCAAACAGCGCTTCGCGCGGCGCGAGTGCGGGTCCGGATTCAGATCCCACCACCACGTCCACGCTCACCGACAAATCCGGGATAACCCGAGGATCCAGCTTGTCCAGCTTCAGGGTCACCGGGATCTCACTGAGGAAGCTCGCCCGGAAGCGCCCGGTCCGTCCCAGCGCTCCCACCGAGTACACATGGGCCGGCAACTCCAGGTCGGGGTAGGCGTCGAAGCGAACCCGCGCACGCGCGCCGATCCTTATGGCTTCCACGTCGGCCTGGTTCACGAACGCGTTTACGATCATCGAGTTCGGGTCCACCACCTTCATGAACAGTTGCCCCGGCCATAGTTGGTCGCCAGCCTGGATGGTCGCGAATTCCGTGCCCCGGATGATCGGCTGCACCACGGCAATCCCGTCCAATGGTGCCTTCATGACCATACGGTCGATGTTGGCCTCCACGCGCCGCAGTTCGTTGCGAGACTGTTTGAGCTCGATCTGGCCCGACTTCAGCCGGGAAGCCTCGATCTCGTCGACATAACGCGCCTCGGCCAGGATTTCCTTCTGGAGAGCCGCGGCCTGCTCCTCGGCCAGTTTCAAGGTCTCGGTGGTGATGGCGGATTGCACCGGGATTGTTTTGAGGTCCAGGCGCGCTTTCTCGAGATCCGCTTTCACTGTGCGCACGGACTGCTCGTAAGCCTTTCGAGTTACTTCAAGGTTGGCTTTCAAGGTGCGGAAGCTAGCCTCGGCCTGCTTGACGGTGTCGCGGTAATCGTCCAGCCGCGTCAACTGGTACTGGCGGTCAAAGGACGCCACTGTATCGCCCTTCGACACGCGCGCGCCGGATTCCTTCAGTTCCTCGATTACCATCATCCAGTCCCCGCCGCCGCCACCGCCGCCACCGCCGCTGCCGATGCCGCCCGCCGTCGACGTCGATCCCAGCCCCGAACTCCCCATCGCGCTGGATGTGGCGGAAGTGCTCTTGAGGGCCGCCGAACTCCGCGACGATGTTCCCACGGACTGAGTTTTGGCAAACCGGCTCGTCATGGAACTGCTTCCGCCTGTCGAGGAGGATGCGGACGCCGAAGAAGAGGACGGGGATGAACTGGAAGACGCTCCTGTGGCCGCCGACGGAGTACCGGAACTTGATGTGGCGCTGCTGCCGGCGGACGAACCGCTGCTGGACGAACTGCTCGACCGCCCACCTCCGCCGCCGCGGTTGACCGCCACCGTAATGGACGTGCCTCCGCCCGAGGTGTCCATGCTCACCGACATGCCGCCCCGGCGTCCCGCCAACTGCGGTGCGTTCAAGGAGGCGTAACGCTCGGCCGAGGTGACTCCCGTCAGGCGGAGCGTGCGATCCAGGCCACCGCGCGTGGCGGTGACGGTCCGCAGAGCCGCCGCAGGCCCCTGTGGTCCCCCGGTGTCGGGCTGCGCGGCCCGGTTTTTCAACCACCATAGCCCGAGCCCGCCTAGCGTCAGCACCAGCGCAAACAGTCCCCAAACGAGCTTCCTGGGGGGGCGGCGCACAGTTGGAACGGGCTCCGGCCGGGGTTGCTCCGGCCGAGGTTGCCTTTCAGGCGCGGGAAGACCTGCAAGTTGAGATTGCATGGGTTCCATTGCCCTGCATCGCGAGAAACGATCCCGGGCACAGTTATCGTATCAGAAATTATAAGACGTTCATCCACCGCATAAGGTTATGCGGCGGGATTGAGAATCCCGGCACGGAGCATATCCGCCGCTAGTTGCTCATGGCGGCCAGGAATTCGGCGTTGCTGCGCGTCTTGCCGAGCTTGTCCAGCAGCAGTTCCATGCATTCCACCGGCGACAACGGGCTCAGTACCTTGCGCACGACCCAAACCCGGTTCAGCTCTTCCTTCGGCTGGAGCAATTCCTCCTTGCGGGTTCCGCTCTTATTGATGTCGATGGCTGGGAACACGCGCTTTTCCACTAACTTACGGTCCAGGTGGATTTCGCTGTTGCCGGTGCCCTTGAACTCTTCGAAGATCACGTCGTCCATGCGGCTGCCGGTGTCGATAAGCGCGGTGGCCACGATGGTGAGTGAACCGCCCTCCTCGATGTTGCGCGCGGCCCCGAAAAACCGCTTGGGCCGTTGCAGGGCGTTGGAATCCACGCCGCCCGAGAGCACTTTGCCCGACGGCGGCACTACCGTGTTGTAGGCTCGCGCCAGCCGCGTGATGGAATCCAGCAGAATAACCACGTCCCGCTTGTGCTCCACCAGCCGCTTGGCCTTCTCGATGACCATCTCGGCCACCTGCACGTGGCGCGAGGCCGGCTCGTCGAACGTGGAACTGATCACTTCGCCTTTGACCGACCGTTGCATGTCGGTCACCTCCTCGGGCCGCTCGTCGATCAGCAGCACGATCAGCACGATCTCCGGGTGATTGGCGGTGATGGAATTCGCGATGGCCTGCAGCAGCATGGTCTTGCCGGTGCGGGGTGGGGAAACAATCAGCGCCCGCTGGCCCTTGCCGAGCGGAGTCAGCAGGTCCATGACGCGACCGCTGTAGTTCTCGCGCACGGTTTCCAGCCGGATCCGTTCGTCCGGGTAGAGCGGCGTCAGGTTGTCGAAGAAGATCTTGTTGCGGGCTTCCTCGGGCGGCTCGAAGTTGATGGCGTCCACCTTGATGAGCGCGAAATACCGCTCGCCTTCCTTGGG
The DNA here is from genome assembly GCA_964561215.1 of uncultured Solibacteraceae bacterium. GTDB lineage: Bacteria > Acidobacteriota > Terriglobia > Bryobacterales > Bryobacteraceae > JAJFUV01. The sequence continues at coordinate 29,012 of CAZLOS010000013.1, forward strand.
TGGACGGATCTGGCCACTGATGGTGTCGCCCGTGCGGAGGTCGAAGCGCCGGATCTGCGAGGGTGAAACGTAAACGTCGTCCGGACCCGGCAGGTAGTTATACTCGGGGGCGCGCAGGAATCCGAAGCCGTCCGGCAGGCACTCCAGCACTCCTTCCGAGAAGATCAGGCCGCTCTTCTCGGCCTGCGTTTGCAGGATCTTGAAGATCAGTTCCTGCTTGCGCATGCCTGCTCCGCCTATCACGCCCAGGTCCTTCGCGATCTGGTTGAGCTTCTGAATGCTCATGTCCTTCAGTTCGACCAGATCGAGGGTGGGCGAACCGTTCTTCGCGGTCTCGTGTTCCCGGCGTCCGCCGGCGTGCTTCTTTCTGGGCGGCGGGGGAGGGGTTTGCACGGGGGGCGCCGCTGCTGCGGCGGCCGGCTGCTCGGTGGTTGGTGTCTCCACCGGCTTTTGTTCCGGTTGGGGGGTCTGTTCTACGGGTTGTCCCGTGTGTTCCAAATCGCTTGCCAAAGCTCTTTCACTCCTTGGCCGGTTACGGCCGAGAACGGCACCAGCAGGCCGTCCGGATATTCCTCCCGGATGGCGGCCAGGCCGCGCTCTCTTTCCTGGTTGCTTTTCAACTTGTCGATCTTGGTGGCCACCACCAGGTACGGCATACCGTGGTATTCAAGCCACTCTTTGAGTTCCAGATCCGGCTCCATCCAGCCGCGGCGGGCGTCCAGAAGCAGGACGGACAACTCCAAATTACTTCGGTCGAGCAGGTAGCTCTCGATCAGGCGCTTCCAGCGCGCCTTTTCACTTAACGGCACCCGCGCGTATCCGTATCCGGGCAGGTCGACAAACAACAACTTCCCGCCCACACGGAAGAAATTGATTGTTTGCGTGCATCCCGGCGTCGCGCTCGTTCGAGCCAACCCTTTTACACCCATCAGGCTGTTGAGCAGCGTAGACTTACCTACGTTGCTCCGGCCGAGGAACGCAACCTCGGGGCGCCCGTCCCTGGGGAACAAATCGGCGCTCGCTGCACTAATTATAAACTCGGCATCGAGGGTTGTGCGCCGTGGCTGCGGCAAGCTCCACCCCCTGCGGCGTTACTGCGGCCGGCTCTCGTCGGCCGGTTGCGCAATGATCTCGGCCGGTTGCGAGGCCGCCAACGCCGTTACCTCTCTCTCCAGTGCGATCTTCAAAACCTCGTCCATCGAATCGACGAAGTGCAACTTCATATCCTTGCGGATGATCTCGGGGATATCCGGTAGATCCTTCTCGTTGTCCCGCGGCATGATGGCTTCAAAAATCCCGTGCCGGTGTGCCGCCAGCAACTTCTCCTTCAGGCCGCCGATAGGCAGCACCTTACCGCGCAAAGTAATCTCTCCGGTCATGGCCACGTCGCAGCGCACCGGAATCTTGGTCAGTGCGCTCGTGATCGCCGTGGCGATGGTAATTCCGGCCGAAGGACCATCCTTGGGGATGGCCCCTTCGGGCACGTGGACGTGTATGTCCAGGTGCCGGTAGAAATCCTTGGGTAGTCCGAGGGAAACCGCGCGCGACCTCACGTAGCTCATGGCCGCTTGCGCCGATTCCTGCATGACGTCGCCCAGCTTGCCCGTGGCGGTGAGCTTGCCCCGGCCGTCCATGATGGTCACCTCGGTGGACAGAATCTGGCCGCCCACTTCGGTCCACGCCAGGCCCGTGGCTGCGCCCACTTCGTTGTGCCGGTCCGCCGCCAGATCGCGGAACTTTTGCGGACCCAGCAACTCGGTCACTACCTCAGGCGTAACCGTCACTTTCGGGAAGCTCTGCTTTTCGTTGGCGACCACCTTGCGCGCAATCTTGCGCAGAATGTTGCCCGCCTCGCGCTCCAGGTTGCGCACGCCGGCTTCGCGGGTGTAGTACTCGATCAAGCTCAGCAGGGCCTCATCGGTGAATTCCGCTTCCTTGCCCGTCAATCCGCAGGCGTGCATCTGCTTGGGCACCAGGAACCGCTTGGCGATCTCCAGCTTTTCCTGTTCCGTGTAGCCCGACAGCCGGATCACTTCCATGCGGTCCTGCAGCGCCGGCGGCACTGTATGAATCACGTTGGCCGTGCAAATGAAAAATACCTGGCTGAGGTCGTACTCGACGTCCAGGTAGTGGTCCTGGAACATGTAGTTCTGTTCCGGATCGAGCACCTCGAGCAGCGCCGCCGACGGGTCGCCGCGGAAGTCGGTGGACATCTTGTCCACTTCGTCCAACATGAACACGGGGTTGCGCGTGCCGGCCTTCTTCATCATCTGGATGATCTGGCCGGGTAGCGCGCCGATGTACGTTCTGCGGTGCCCGCGAACTTCGGCTTCGTCGCGCACCCCGCCCAACGAAAGCCGCACGAACTTGCGGCCGGTGGCCTTGGCGATAGACATGCCGAGCGAGGTCTTGCCCACGCCCGGAGCGCCGACAAAGCACAGGATCGAACCTTTGGGCTCCTTCACCAGGCGCCGCACGGCCAGGAATTCGAGGATGCGTTCCTTGATCTTCTCCAGGCCGTAGTGATCGGCTTCCAGCACCTGTTCGGCGTGCTTAAGATCGCGGATTTCCTTGGACTTCTTCTTCCACGGCACGGCCAGCAGCCAGTCCAGGTAGCTGCGCGAAACCGTGGATTCGGCCGACATCGGCGGCATGGCTTCCAGCCGGTGCAGTTCGGCCATGGCCTTTTCCTGCGCATCGGCCGTCATGCCGGCGGTCTCGATCTTCTTCTTCAGTTCGTCGAACTCGTTCTTGTCGCCCCGGCCCAGTTCCTTCTGGATGGCCTTGATCTTCTCGTTGAGGTAATACTCTTTCTGTGCCCGCTCCATCTGCCGCTTCACGCGGCCCTGGATAGTGCGGTCCATGTTGAGCTTCTCGATCTCGATGTCGAGCATTTCGGCCACGCGCGTGAGCCGGTCCACCGGATCGAAGATCTCGAGCAGTTCCTGCTTTTCCTCGATGGTGAGCTGGAGGTTCGCGCCGACCGTGTCGGCCAGCCGACCGGCGTCATCCAGGCGCACGGCGGCGATCATGGTCTCGTAATTCAGGTTCTGGCTGAGCTTGACGTACTGCTCGAACAGCGTCGTGACGCGCCCGGTCAGCGATTCCAGTTGTGGGCCTGGCTCCACTTTGAAGTGGAACGTGCGGACCAGGGCCCGGAAGAAGCCCTCGTCGTCACTGACCGAAATCACCTTGCCCCGCTCGACGCCTTCCACCAGGACCTTGATGTTGCCATCGGGCAGCTTCAGGCTTTGCACGATGGTGGCCACCGTGCCGACACTGTAAATTTCGTCCGGCCGCGGTTCGTCCACGCCCGCATCGTGTTGCGTAGCCAGGAAGATCTTCTTATCGTGCGCCAGAGCGTCCTCCAGCGCCTTCACGCTTGACTCGCGGCCCACTACGAACGGGGTCATCATGTGCGGGAAGATGACCACGTCCCGGATGGGCATCATCGGCAAGCGCTTGCTGTCGGATTTCTCTTTCGCGATAAGCATAGTTGCGTGTCTGGGATGACGAACGAAGGGGTTCGCTGTGTACTGCGCCGGGTTTTGCTTCCGGTTAACCGGCTTTTTCGAGCAGAGCCAGGTTGATCTTCTGCGCCATGACCATCTCCTTGGTGACCAGGAACTCTCTCACCTTCTTATAGCTGGGGAGATAGTACATGAGATCCAACATCAAATCTTCGAGAACCATGCGCAAGCCCCTTGCCCCTATCTTGCGCTCCATGGCCAGCTCGGCGATCGCCTCGATTGCGTCGTCGCCAAACTTCAGTCTAACATTTTCGAACTCGAACAGCTTCTGGTACTGCCGGATGATGGCGTTCTTCGGCCGCACCAGGATCTCCATGAGAGCTTCCTTGCTGAGTTCCTCGAGGACGCCGATCACCGGCAGGCGGCCCACGAACTCAGGTATGAATCCGTAACGGATGAGGTCGATCGGCTGCGTCTGCGCGAGCAGGTCCAGATCCCGGCGTCCGCTGGAGTTGCCGCGCCGTATACTCTCCGCCCGCTGATCGTCGTTCAGGAAGCCGATGGACTTGCGGCCCACCCGGCGGCCCACTACTTTTTCCAGCCCCACGAACGCGCCGCCGCAAATGAACAGGATGTTGCTGGTGTCCACGGGGGTGAATTCCTGGTGGGGGTGCTTGCGCCCGCCCTGCGGCGGCACATTGGCCACGGTCCCTTCCAGGATCTTCAGCAGGGCCTGCTGCACGCCCTCGCCCGAGACGTCGCGCGTGATGGACGGGTTTTCGTCCTTGCGTCCGATCTTGTCGATTTCGTCGATGTAGATGATGCCCTGCTGGGCTTTCTGGACATCCCAGTCGGCGTTCTGCAGCAGGCGCAGGATGATGTTCTCGACGTCCTCGCCCACGTAACCGGCTTCGGTCAGCGTGGTGGCGTCCACGATGGCGAACGGCACGTCCAGGATGCGCGCCAGAGTCTGCGCCAGCAGCGTTTTACCGGTTCCGGTGGGCCCGATGAGAAGAATGTTGCTTTTGCCCAATTCCACGTCACCCGCCATCCGCTGCTTGCTCATCTGGATGCGTTTGTAGTGGTTATAAACAGCCACGGCGAGCTTCTTCTTCGTACCTTCCTGGCCGATAACGTACTGCTCCAGATAGTCTTTTAATTCGAGAGGCTTGGGCAGCTTGTGCGGCGCGCCATAGGGTTGCTCCCGGCGGTCGTCTTCAAGGATCGAGTTGCATACGGCGATGCACTCGTCGCAGATATAAGCGCGTGGATAGTCGCTCGGCGAGCTGATCAGCTTACCGACAACGTCCTGGCTTTTATGGCAGAAGGAACAGCGTAATGTTTCGTCGGATCCTGGCCGCTTCACAAAGAGTCTCCCGGGCGAACTGTGCTTCTATTCACCCGTCGAGGAGGAGGTGACCCCAAGCCCCATTATCTCTCGGCTTGGGCGGGCTGGCAAACACATAGTCTGCATGGGCTGCCGCTCACGCCACTCCCCGCACCTTGGAAGGTCCTCCGGGAGGGAGCGCCTTGGCCGTGAAAACCGAGCAGGCGTTGCTCAGTTGCCGTATGTCGCTACCCTCTTCCACCACCATTTCGTGTTCCACCCAGTTCGACAGCGGAATGTTGCGGAAGTAGAGCCGCTCCTGGAGCACCATCGATTTCTTGTTCAGAAATAAAGACTTGCTCTCTCTCAGGTAATGCCGTTCTTCCACCCGGAATTCACCCAGGAAACTCTCCAGGGCCCGGTGTTCGGCCTCCTCCCTCGCCGCCTTCACTTTGTCTTCAACCCTCTTTTCGTGGGAGGCCAGTTCGGCGCGCGTTTGCGCGGACTGCTCCCGTTCCTGGGCCAGCACGACCTCCATCCGCGCCTGCATGATGTAGAAGGCAAGCAGCGCGCTTCCGGCGGCGATAAACAGTGGCAGACCGATCCAAAGGAGTGCAGCCATAAGACTACTCACTCAAAGATCGGCTGGGGGAGTGGAAACTTTAGGGCTAAGGTCATGACCCAAGCGTAGGTGGTTCACCCGGCAGGGCTTAGGGTGAACCACCATGTTTGGAAGGGGCTTACTTCACAGGGGTAGCCGTGACCTCAAGCTGCAGAGTGCGGGGCGAGGTAAGGTCGTCGGATGAGAACAGCACCGTGGGCTTGCCGATGATCAAGACGACGGCGGAATTCCATTTGTTTTGGCGGATCGACGGGGCCAAAGTAACCGCCTTTTCTTGCAAAGGTGCCATCGTGCTCAACTCCGCGCTCACGTACATGGCAAGGGTGTTCTGAAGTCTCTGCGCTGAGTTGCAGTCAATGTTCACGCCCACGTCGACGTATTGAAACTGTCGCGCTTCCGGAGGCCCCGCCGGGATCGGCGTTCGGGTACCCGTACGGATTGAGCTGCGGTCCTTCCCGCTCGCGAGTGTCACCAACGAATAATCCCGACTGTTGACCACTTTGCCGTGCTCGACCTCCTTCACTACGAAGTCCAGACGGAAGTACTCCGGTTCGACGGCGGGCGCGGCCGGTTTATCGGCCTGTGCCAGCAGCAGTCCTGTAGCCAGGATCGCCGCGACCGCCAGTTTGTACTTTGTTTTCATGACCATTCTTCTCCTTGGCGTTATCCGCCATTATTCAAAGGTTCAATTACGATCGGTTCAATCGGTTTTGGTTCGACCGGTGCCAACAATTCGCGTGCCTTCTCGGGCGACTGCGCCACGAGTTGGAGCAGTGCCCGCTCCTGGGGTGACAGCGGCGAAGGCGTCGGGAACACCTCGCGCTTGGGCAGCGGCACCGGCCTTGGCCGCGCAGCCCTCTTCACGACAGGCCGCACGAGCGCCGGCGCCTGAGGCACGCTGAGCGCGACAGGCGACGGGGGGGCGACTGGCGGCTGATCGCGATACACGAACACCGCGAGCAAACACGCCAGCGCCGGAACAGCCACCGCCACCCACCGCCACCAGTGGACGCGCCGGCTAACGCCCGGCTCGCGGACACGGGCCAGGATACGCTGCTCCATGCCGGCTGGCGGCTCGACGTTGGCGTACTCCGCCAGCGCCGCATCCAGCCTTCGGTCGAGTTCGCTTCTCTCGTCACCGTTCATGACGGCACTCCACCAATGCGGCCAGCTTCCGCTTCAGCAACTCCCGTGCTCGCATCAGTCGCGTACGCACGGTTCCCTCGGCTATGCCCATTACCTCGGCGATCTGGCGCGAGGTCATCTCCTCCACCGTCGAGAGCGCGAGCGGCTGCCGCAACTCCTCGGGCAGGGCGTCCACCATGCGATGCAGGAGGGCGTTGAAGTCCGCCTCGATTGCCGCCTCCTCCGGACTCGCCCCGGAGGACGGCAGTTCGACATCCGGCTCTTCGTGGCGAGCTTTGGGAAGCCTGCTCACCGCCACGCGCCAGGCCGCGCGCGCCAAGAACGCCCGTTCGTCCCCGATGCTTTCCCAGGCTCTCTTCCGGTACAGCTTCAGGAAGACTTCCTGGACGGCATCCTCGGCGTCGGAGGTGTTGCGCAAGACGGCGTAAGCTACGCGGAAAACGAAGCGGGACTGCCGCTCGACCAGTTCCCGGAACCGGTCTTCGCTTGCCGCTTCTATCTCCGATCGCAACCGTTCGCTCCCTAACCTCGCTCGTTCCCATCGAACCGCATCGCCTTACATTAGCTAAGACCGGGGCAGGGTGCGGAGCGTTCAGGTATTTTTGGGGCTACTTGGGCGCTTCCACCAGCTTCAGGTCCACGTTGGTGGTCTGGGGGCCCAGGCGCGCGCGTGGGCCTCTCGGGTTGCGCACGGTAATGGTACCGTGGATTTCCGATAGCGGCAGCGCGCTGGAGTCGTCGTCATAGAAAACCGCCGCACGAGGAACGTCGTCGTACACGTAGCAGTTGACGAACTCGACTCCGCCGGGCCGCGCGGTCACTTCGCGCCGGCGCTGCTGGATCAGGATCGGCACGCGCGGTTCCGCGGCGTTGCGGTGGGCCGAGACCCATGGATTGCTCCAACCGCAGTTGACGAAGCGCACCTTCACGCCGGTGGACGATTTGTCGAAGATGCGCACGCCTTCTTTGCCCGTGTTCTCGCTGGTGCAGTTAATGAATTCGATCAGGCCTTGCGGACCGTCATCCTTGGCGGTCCCCACCGCCATGCCCGCCCAGCCGCGCTGCGCGACGTCCTTGAAATCCTCCGGCTTCATCCCGGCCGAACCCATCCGGGAATGGCAGTTCTCGAACCGAATCGAAACCGGGGCCGAAGTGCGGTCCAGCGGCTTCATGTAAACCAGGATCGCGTGACCGGAGTTGTTTTCGAAGACGCAATTGCGGATCACGCAATTCACGAAGCGCTGGTGCGGCGTGTCCACTTCGAGGTCGATGCCGGCCTCGGGCGGCGTGCCGTCGGTGCCCGAAAATGTGCAGTTCTCCACCAGCAGGTTCTGCGCGCTGATTACGCTGATTCCCTGGCGGTGGTTGCCGTGCGCCACGGCATTGCGGATGGTGACGTTCTCGCTGTACTTGTGCGTGGCGCCGCCGTCCACATAGAAGCCGTCGCCGCCGCTCGACTCGACGCGCACGCCCTCAATCAGAACGTTCCGGCAGCCGCGAATAGCGATGCCCATGCGCCACTCAGCTTTCTTGTAAGGCGGCTTCTGGTAGTCGCACTTCCACATACGCAGCGTGGCCCCGTAGCCGCGGATAGTGAGGTTCTCCACATCCGTGGCGGTAAACAGGCTGTCTCCGCCGCCCTGGAATTCGCCGCGTTTGGCGAGCACCAATACTCCCGGTTCGAACACCAGTTCCAGGTTGCCGCGGAGCTTGATGGGCCGCACGATCCACGCGTCGCCCATGTAGGGCACGATGACCGTCTTCGCGCCGGAGTCGATGGCAGCCTGCAGGGCGGCGGTTGAGTCGGTCTTCGAAAAAACCCACCACGCGGCGTTGGCCGTGGCGCGCTTTCCCGAGGCGACTTCCGCGATGGCCTGGCTCGAAGGGACATTGCCTTGCGCGAAGGCCGCGATGGCCGCCGCAAACAAGGAGACAGCGAGTCTGTGTTGGGTACGCATAGCTTAACCTAATCCGGCAGTGACTATCGTGCCATACAATGTTAGTTCCTATGAAGCTCCGTTCAGCGATCCTGCTTGTTTTCTTGGCCACCGCGGCTCTGGCCGCGGAGCCGGTCACGGTTTACGCCGTCCCGAACACCCACGGCACCATCGGCGGGTGGCTGGTCGACATGGACACCGAACTGAACTACACGGTGAACAACTACCTGGCACACTTGGATCGGGTTGCCAAGGCCCCCGAGTATCGCTTTGCGTTCTCGGAAGTCCCGAACGTAATGTCGTTCATGAGGGTGGCGCCGGAGCGCGTGGCCGAACTGAAACAACGCATCAAGGAAGGCCGCGTCGAGTTTTCGAACGGATTCTTCGTGGAGCCCACCATCAGCCTTTCGGGCGGCGAGGCGCTGGTGCGCATGGGCGTACTGGGGCTCGACTGGTATCAGCAGGTGTTCGGCTTCCGTCCGCGCCACTGCTGGATGATCGACATCGTGGGCGCGCACCGTCAATTGCCGCAGGTTGTGGCGGGGCTGGGCATGGACGCGCTCTTCTTCTGCCGCAACAATCCGACCAATAAGAACGCGTTCTGGTGGGTGGCTCCGGACGGAACCCGTCAGCTTGCCGTGACCGACATTCGCTACGCCGAGATGCGCCCCATCTTCGTCGCCGAGAAGCCGTTCACGGATAAGGACTACGCCGATATCGCCCAGCGCGTGGAACTGAAGCGCAAGTATTCCGCCTCCACCAGCAGCGTGCTGACACTGGCAGGCGCCCAGGATTACAGCCTCCCGCCGCTGCGGGAGTCCTTTCCAAGCGAATTCCTCGCCGGCTGGAAGACTCGCTATCCGGACATCAACTTCCGGTTCAGCATTCCGAGCAATTATGTGGATGCGCTGCGGGCCGAGATCAAATCCGGCAAGACCACCCTGGCGGAGTACCACGGCGACACCGCCCAGAGTTGGAACGCGTTCTGGATCAACATGCCTCAGGTGAAGCAGGCGTACCGCCACTCCGAGCAACTGCTGGCGGCCGCGGAATTGTTCTCCACGGCGGCCAGCTTGAAGCGCAAGACCGCGTACCCCTCGCAGGACTTCTATAACTCGTGGGTGCAGATGCTCCTGAACATGGACCGCAACACGCTTTGGGGCGCCGCCGGCGGCATGGTCTTCAAGGATCCGAAGCATTGGGACGCCTTCGACCGTTTCGCCTCCGTGGACGACCAGGCCGGCGCATCGCTTGATCGCTCGTTGGCGAAGTTGGGCGGCAAAGGCTCCGGCATCACTCTCGCCAACCCGCTCAACTGGCGGCGCGACGATCCGGTGCGCGTGAGCCTGCCCGCGGGCAAGCGCCCGGCCGGCGCACTCTGCCAGATGCTTGGAGGCGGGGAGGCAATCTGCCGTCCGGATCTTCCGCCGGCGGGCATCCAGCCGCTGGCGCTTGTCAAAGGAGCGGTTCCGGCCTCGACGAAGGTGGTCCCGGCCGAATCCTATGAAACGACGCACTACCTGGTACGCATCGACTCCGCCACGGGCGCGCTGGTGAGCTTGAAATCGAAGGAGACGGGCCGGGAGGTCCTCGGCGGGCCGGCGAATGTTCTGATGGTGGAAAGCGTTGCTGGTAAGGTCAGCACGCCTGGAGACTACATGATAGCCCGGCCGGGGCGAAAGCTCGTCGCAACTTCGTCCTCCGAAAAACCGAGGATCGACGTTTCCACCGGGCCGCTGTTCACCCTGATTCGCGCCACGTCGAACTTCTATGGTGGTTCGAAGCTGGTGCGCGACATCATCCTTTACAAGGATTACCCGCGCGTCGATTTCGAAACCGTGCTGGATTGGCAAGGCAGTGACGTACTCGTGACCGTGGACTTTCCGCTCGCCGGTCAAGTTGTAGAGCGGACCCGCGGCATACCTTACGGCTTCGCGACGCTCGATCCGCGCCATCCAACGCCGCCTATTGACTATTACCTGCAGGCGGATCAGCGCCAGTACGGTTATTCCGAAGCCATGATGCCGGCCGTGCGATGGTCCGACTACCGCTTCGCGGACGGCTCCGGCGTGGCTCTGCTAGATCGCGGACTCACCAGCCACGAGTTCAACCCCGACACCATCACGCTCGGCTTGATGAACGCGCAGAAGTCGTATCGCGTACTGCCCAATGAAATCATGCTCGGCCACGGCCGCCAGCGCTTCCCGTACGCCCTGATCCCGCACGCGGGCCACTGGCGCGATGCCGCCATCCCGCGCCGCGCCTGGGAATTCAACGAGGGCGTCCTGGCGCACGCAGGCGCCCAGACGGGGCAGGCGGAGAGCTTCCTCGACACCAGTCCGAACGTCATCGTGGAAGCCGTGCGCCGCGTGGATTCGGACATCGAAGTGCGCCTGGCGGAATGGACCGGCATGGAAGGCGAAGCCTGGGTGGAGTTGAAGCTGCCGCACAGCGACGCACGCATCACCAACATGATGGGCGAGAAGGCGCGCCCCCTGCCTGCCGGCGATCGGAGCGCTTTCAAGATTCGCCCGCAGCAAATTGTGACTCTGCGTTTTGCGGCTGCGCCGGCGGTAGCGAAAACCAACGCGATCCGCACCTGGGAGCCGCTGGTTCCTCCGGCCAAAAGGGACGGCTTGAAGCTGCGCCTGACCGAAAAGGGCCACCCCCCGAGGGTGTACTAACCGTTTCGCACCGCGAAGAAGGACCTCATCCGGAAGGGTCGCCCACTGTACGTCTGCTACCCTGCAGAATGCGCGGCAGGAGCACCAGCGCGCCGCCGTACAGCAGCAGTGAAACAAACAGCGCCAGCTTGTGACTCTCCTGGAGGTCCTGCGTCAGCAACTTGTACGCGGTGAAGATCATCAACGGGTAGACCAGCCAACTGAATTCCCGGCGCTGCCACCTTCTCCCGACCCAGGCCGTCACCAAGGTGAGGCACGTCAACACAGCGGTGCTCAAGGTGGCGCATGCCGCCGCCGCGCGAGCCTCTCCGGCAACCGCCATGCAAGCGACCGCGACCACGGCCGCGCCGAACCCGGCCGCGCACCAGACGGCGCCGGCGGCCAGTGCCACCGTCCGCACCTTCGCGTCCCAGGATGCGCCGATTGGCAAAACACTTATGCTGGCGGAACCGTGTGCCAACACCAGCGCTCCCGCCGCGATCCATCCCTCCAGCCCAGGCGATACCCACCCCGTTCCGGTTCCCAACAGCCTTGCGCCGGACCAGGATAGGAAGCCGGAAGAAATCGCGAGGAACAGCAGGTACACCAGGCCGTGCCATTCCAGCATCGCCTTCCCGCTCCTCTTCCCCAGCCACACGCACAGAACGCCCGCAGCGCCCCAGATCGCCGCCAGTGGCGTGCCATTTAACAGGATGCGGCTACCCGAGAGCGCCAGTCCCAGGGCGAAAGCGGAGTAGATATGGAAATTCCGGTGTGAAAGAACTTTATTTGCCAGGACAACGTGGGCGATGGCATAGCAAAAGGCGCCACAGGCCAGCAGGAACAGACCCGCCGCCGTAGTTGCAAGGCGGTCGCCCCGGTACACCCGGAGCACCCCATCCAGGCAGATCAGAAAGGCCGCCACGCACTGCGCGGACTCGAATACCGTAATGGTGTACTCCCGCAGCAGCGTGCGGACCGCCGTACTTCCCAGGTAGATCCCAAGCAGGGCAATCTGCGCAGCCAGTACTTCGACCGTGGTGATGGGGGCATACCCCTCCGGCACGCCCTGCGGACGCGCGGCAATGTAGGTCAACAACAGGACCAGGAGGTCGGACAGAAGCGCCGGGACCCAGCGTTTGCGGAGCCAGTGGTTGAAGCATGCGGACAACTCGACGACGGCCGCGGTGGCCAAAACTGCGGCGGTAAACGGCGGCAGGTCTTTCGTCGCCAGCAATAGCGCCGTGGCGGTGGCCAAGGCCGTCAGCGTTGTGATCCAGGCCACCATGTCCAGGTTCTTGCGCCAGGAGATAAGCAGGCCGAAGGTTGCGTAACCGATCAGGCTTGCCGCCGCGACCGTGGCGGGCAGGGCCGCGAAGCGCACGGTGCTCTCCCATAGAAGCGGGGCCAGAATCAGAGCGGAGGTTGCGCCATGCACCATCGCCACGCCCCGCCGCTCCGGCGCCGCGCGGGCCGCCATGAAGAGCCAGATGAACGAGTAGAGGATGCCGGCGCCAACGCACACGGGTAGCGGGAGTACTCGCGCTTCGGCCAGAGCGCGCAGCAGGTAGGCCGCCGCAATGGCCAGCAACGCCTTGCCGAACACAGGGATCATGGCCGTAGTCTGGCCCAGCTCGGGAACCACGGAGACTTGCGGTTCGGATGTGCCGGCCGCGGCCAGTACAGGGGTGGCGGGCGCGGGTGCGATGCCGGAGTTCATTTCCAGGTTACGCACGCGCGTTTGGAGGTCCCGGACCTGGCGGATCAACTCCTCAAGCCCGGGTTGGCCGGCGTCGGAACTGTCCTGCATGGTTTGTTCCTCATGCCGCCTCCTGTTTGGGCCACGGAGGCAGCAGTTTCACCAAGACCCAAAGGATTGCGAAGGGGAGGAGCATGAGCAGCACCGCGGCGAACAGACCCTCGCGAGTTGCGAACTCCATTTTGTACGTCGTGTAACCGAGAAAACTCTTTGAAAACAGTTGCCCGCCGATGACCACGTTCCACCGCATGGCGAAGATGCCCACCAGCGTCAACAGTCCGGATGCGTAATAAACGAGCCGCCGCGAAGAATCGCGAAGTCTGACCACTTGTGTCAGCGCAAGCAGCACGAGCGGCAGCACCGTGCCAATGAAGATCTGGAGGACGACCTGCGAGAAGTAGAGTTCGGTGTGCACCATGAAGTCGAGCGCGCGGAAGGACTCGTCGGCCTCATAGATGCGGTGCACCAGGTCCAGCATTTCCAGGGAGAAGTCGATGACGAAGACATAGAACAGGTACTTGGCGATGGTGTCCACGCACGACATCTCGATTGGCAGTCCCCTCAGCCTCCACAGCACCATGTAAAGCAGCATCACGAGCGCGATGCCGGATACCATCGCGGAGAACAGGAAGACGATGGGCATCAGCGGCGTGCTCCACCACGGGTTGGCCTTGACCGATCCGAAGATGAACCCGACGTAGCCGTGCAGAAGGAACGCCGAGGGAATGCCCGCCACGGTGATTATCCATCCCACGCGATCGTCAATCTTCCGCGAAAGCGCGCTGATATTCCGCGACCCCAGCGTGAGCACGCGGTAGATCAGGCCCACGACGCCGCGCCGCGAGCGCGAAAGCAGCACGATGTCCTCCCGGTAGTCCAGCCAGATTTCGAGCAGCAGCACCACCATCAGGTACCAGAGGTAGACGAAACCGAACATGGCCATGGCCGAGGATCGGTGCGGCGTCAGGTACATTTCCAGCGACCGTTCGGGATGTCCCAGGTGCAATTGCAACGGCAGCGGAGCCACCAGCAGGAACGCCAGCGCCGTGAGCAACGCCAGGCGGTAGGTGGGCCGGACGGCTACCACCTTGAACACTCTTTCGAGCGAAGCCAGGATGAATGCGCCGGCAACCAGACCCGTCACGAAGGGATAGAGAACGATGAGGATGCTCCACTGCAACTCCACCTCGTTCGGGTACATGAACCCTTGTACGCCAACAGGTCCGCCGAGCATCCTTTCCCTCCCTTACCGGACCGCTCCGTCCAGGTCTTTGTAGAACACCTTCGATCCCGTGGCCATGTGCGGCTTGAGCACCTGCACGTTGTTCGTCCGCAGAAACTCGTGTACGGGATCTTTCGGATTCTTCAGGTCCACCAGCGTTCGCGCGCCGGTCGGGCAAGCCTCGCAGCACGCCGTCGTGAGCCCCTTGGTGATGCGGTGATAGCACAGGCTGCATTTCTCCACCGTGTGCGTCTCGGGGTGAATGAACCGGCATCCGTACGGGCAGGCTTGCACACAGTAACGGCAGCCGAGGCAGTATTTCTGATCCACCAGCACCACACCGTCCGGGCTCTCAAATGTCGCTCCCACCGGGCAAACCTGCACGCAGGGGGAGTGAGCGCAGTGGTTGCAGAGCTTGGGAACGTAGTAGTTCTTCCCTTCACGGCGGGCAATAGGCGGAAACCCGTCGATGGCTCCCGAGGGCGAGTCCACTCGCGGGTGTTCCAGGTCCGAATCCAGCACCTGGTAGCGTTCCACCCAGGTGCGGTAATAACCCTTCGGGACATTGTTCTCAACCGCGCAGGCCCGCACGCAGTTGCCGCAGCCGATGCACTTACCGGTGTCGATGATCATCCCCCACCAGTGCCCGGCCATCTTGTACTCGGCGGCGGGTTGAGGCGCGTCGCCCTGCAGACTCTTCAAGCCGGCGGCCGCGATCCCGGTCAGCAGGAGAAACTTGCCGCCTTGCGCCAAGACGTCACGCCGGCTTTGCTTCATCGCATCTCCTCCTTTCACAGGTTCGGCTTGTGCGGCTGGTGGCAGGAATTGCAGGGCTCGCCACCACCGTGTTCAGCCAATACAACCTGAGGAAAATTCTTCGGCTTGGCCGCATCCGCTTCGTGGCAGCGTCGGCAAAGATCAACCACTGCCGGCAGTGCCGGTTTCTGATCACCCATCACCTCAACATGCTTGTAGGCCGGTCCGTGGCAGGCTTCGCACGCGACGGCAGCGTGCTTGCCCTGGCCTTTCAGTGTCACTACCGGTTCGTGACAGGGTGTGCACGCCTGGTGGCCCGCGTACCGGAGAGGGCGATTCCGGTTATCATCCAGAGCGCCGGCACGGAAATGACCGTACCGGCCAAAGTCCGCAGGCACCAGGACCTGCCTCAACACCAGAAAGGCGATCAATGCGCAGGCGAATGCCGACGCCAACCGGCCCAGATGTGTGGCGTCATGGGGGATCTTCCACACGGCTGTAACCTCTAGAGCATGAGCATGGCCAGTCGTGCCGGTAACATTACTTAAGAGGTTGTGACTCGGGGAGTGCTTCCTTTAATTGCCGGATCCTAATGTAATTAAACGACTTGTGCTGATTCCGGCCGCTAGAATGGTGTAGGGTGTCGAATGCTACTACAGGGTGTTCAAAAGCGCGTCAGTTTACACACCTGCGTCAAATTGCGCGGGCGTCAAGAGCGCGAAACTCAGTAGTTCGGCTTGGGGCGTTCGTACGGCTTCTTGAGGTACTTGGCGGCCTCTTCCTGCGCGCCTTGCGTGTTGTCCTTGGTCCGGACGGCCTGCTGGTAAGAGTTGACCGCGCGTTCGCGCTGGCCGGTGACGTCGAAGATCTTGCCCAGGCTGATGTGCGACCAGACCTCGATCCACTTGGGGTCCAGGTCGCCGTTAAGCGCCTCGCGGAACTCGTTGGCCGCCGACTGGTAGTTGCTCTGGAGGAAGAACACCTCGGCGATGCGGTAGTGGGCCATTGAACTGCCGCGGTTGACTTCGAGCGCCTTCTGGTATTCCTTGAGCGCATCGCCGAACTCGCCGACTTCCGTGAACTGTTCGCCGCGCCGGATGGCCACGGCCACGCGGATCCTGTTGCTGAAACGCAGCACGCGGTTGTTGGGATCCAGGATCACTTTCTTCGGCTTGCCGAAGGATTCGACGGAGAACTCCGACGAGGTCCCCACCACCTCGACGCGCTTGTCTTCCGGATTGCCTTCGGTCTCAATCTTCAACTCCACCGGCATGCGGAAGGTATCCAGGTCCTGGCTGATCTTGCCCATGGCCCGGAATCCTTTCTGCGTGCGGAAGACGGTGTATTCGAGCTTGAATTCGGGCGCGCCGCTGGACTCGATCCACTGGATGAAGAACGACCGCAGATCCTGCCCCGCGACCGCCTCGGCCGCCTTCTGGAAATCCGACGTGGTGACACTCTTCCAGGCGTACTGCTCCGCCAGTGTGCGGAGGACCCTGGGAAACTTGTCCTCGCCCACAACGTAACGCAGCATGTTGACTACAGCCGCGCCCTTGCTGGCCGTCAACGCCCAGAATTCCGGCGAATAATCTTCCATGCGGCCGGCCTGTATGATTGGCGGATTCTCCACCGTGAGCGCCTCGGTGTAAGTGTCCCGGATTTCGGTTTCGAGCGCGGCCGCGCCGGCAGTGTGCTCGATGTACAGGATCTCCGAGTAGCGGGCCAGGCCGTTCGAAATCCAGATGTGGTTGCGCGTCTCCGGAGAGACCAGCGTCCCCCACCACTGGCGCGCCACCTGGTTGGAGATCAGTCGCACGTTGGGCCGCGTGCCGATGCTCTTCGACGAAAGGAACAGGATGCCTGGAGCCGAGTAGCCGTTCGGTGCGTCGCCGTCGGTCTCCACGATGGTCAGGTCACGCTGCGGGGGCAGGCCGTAAACGCTCGTGAGGAAGGCCATCACTTTGCCGGTCTCGCCGCCGTACGGCGTCGCCATGGACCGGTTCGCGCCCCGGAAGTACAGCAGGCTGGTGGCCCCTTGCGAGGAGACGCGCGCCGCGTCGCCCTGCACCAGGGCGATGCTGCCCGGGAACGAAGGCTGGCTGAAACGGAACGTGTGGGCGATCTTCCCCGCCTCGCCGGCCGTCGTTGTTTCGATGCCGCTCGCGATCACCTTGTACTGGCTGGGCGCGATGATGGCGCACTCCGCCTGGTAGCGGTCGGTCGTGTACCCGTTGATGGGGAACCAGCGCGCCGAGTAAAGCAGGTACGCGTAATCGCTCTGGATGTTGGCGAACTTGATGCCGTAGACCGGCGACTCCTCGCGGCCCGCGAAGCGGCCCTCATAAGTAAAGGTCAGCTTCGCCGGGGCGCTCTTGGCGAGCGGTTCCGGCAGGTTCACGCGCACGGTGAAATCCTGGGTGTTTCGCGAGAACTGCACGTCGCGGCCCTTGCCGTCGACGACCTTCGAAACGGTGAGCGCGTTGTTCAGTTCGAAGACCGGCGCCGTGACGTTGTCTTCCAGCGGCGCAAAGCGCACTTCCGCCGTGGCGGCGAGCGACTGAGTGCGCGGGCTGATCTCGGCGCGGATCAGGTAGCTTTCGACATCGATGCGCGGGCGGCGTTCCTGCGCGCTCGCGCCCGCCGCTATCAGCAATGCGGCCAATGTGACGATGAGATTCCGGGCCATCTACGATTTCCTCTTCAACGTGTCCAGCACAATGGCGGCTGCCAGCGACATGGGGTCTTGTTCGCGCCACAACCGGGCAGCCACCCGCTCGAGGTCGAGGCGCATCTGGTCGCGCCGGCGGTGGTCGTCGAGCAGTCTCAACGCCTCGCCCGCCAGGCGCTCTCCTGTCATTTCATTCTGCATCAATTCAGGCACCACCGCATTTTCCGCGATCAGGTTCACCATCGAAAGATGCGGCACGTCCACCAGGTGTCTGCCAAAAGTCCAGCTCCAGCCGCTCACGCGGTAGAAAGTCACCATCGGAGCGCCCAGCAAGGCGGCCTCGACCGTGACGGTGCCGCTGGCGACCAGCAACACATCCGAGCTTGCGGCCAGATCCCAGGTCTCGCCCTCAACTATTTGGATGGGGCTTCCCGCGAGAGGTCGCTCAAAAACACCGCGGCCGAACTTCGCCTCGAACCCCAACGGGGTCCCCAACACGAAATTCGCCTGCCGGTCCGCGCCGATCCGCTCCACTGCGTCGCGCAACGGCGCCAGGTGCCGCGCGATCTCTCCCGGCCGGCTCCCCGGCAACACCCCAATTAGAGGACGTCCCTCCGTCAGATTGTGTTTCTGGAAAAACTCCGCGCGGCTCACGCGGGCCTTGACCAGGCGTGTGAGCGGGTGGCCGATGTAGTCGGCCTGGATGCCGTTGCGGCGGAAGAACTCTTCTTCGAACGGGAAAATGCACAGCAGCCGGTCGATCAGCTTGCGCATGGCGGGCAGGCGTCCCTTGCGCCAGGCCCACACCTGGGGCGCCACCAGGTATACCACGGGGATGCCCAGCCGTTTCAGCCTCCGCGCCACGCGCAGGTTGAAATCCGGGCTATCTGTGAGGATTGCCAGTTGCGGGCGCTCGCGTTCAGCCGCGTCGCACAGCTTGCGGAACTCTTTGTAAATCCGCGGGATGTGGGTGACCACCTCGAACAAACCCACGATGCTGAGGCTGGAAGCGTCCACCACCGGCCGCACGCCCAATTGCTGCATCCGGGGGCCTGCGCAGCCGAAGAACTCGGCCGCCGGCAGACGCTCGCGCAATGCTTCCACCAGCCCGCTGGCGTAAAGATCGCCCGAAGATTCGCCCGCCGACACCAGGATCTTGAGGTCCACTAACGGCTAGTCTACCAACTGACATGGCGGATACGGGCGGAAAATGCTTTCGCTACCGGGCCAGCAGCGTGTACGCGAGCCCCGCCAGTGCCGCGCCGCCGATTACCCAGAGCGTGTCCAGGCGCGTGAGGACCAGGACGGCGAAACCTGCCACTGCAATCGCCATGTGCGCCGGGGTGCGCGTAGCGTCCCCCGCGAGCCCCGAGATGATGGAGATAATCAAGCCCGACGCGGCCACCGTGGCGGCCTGTATGGCGCTTTTGACGCGCGGTTTATCCGCTCGCGCGCCGAGGTAGCGCAGCATGGGGATGATCAGGAACGCCGGTGTGATCAGCGCCAGAGTGGCCGCGCACGCCCCCGGCACGCCGCCCACGAAGTACCCCACGCTCACGATCCACAGACCGATGGGTCCCGGCCCGATGCGCCCCGTGGCGACCGCGGTGTTGAGCTGATGGTCCGTCAGTACCTTGTGGTTGACCACCAGGTCGGCGCGCACCATGGGCAGCGGTGCCAATCCGCTGAAGGACGTCATGGTGGCCTTCAACAACAGCAGGTAGAGAAGCACCAGGCTCATGCCGCCTCCGGCGTGCGCCAGAATGCGCCCACCAGCGCGGCCAGCGCCAGGATCTCGATAGGCGTGCGCCCTGCAAACATCGCCAGCGCGGTGGATGCCGCCACCAGCACGAGCGTGCGCAGCGTCGTGCCGCGTTTGATATACGGGCGCACCAGTTGCCAGGCGCCCGCCGCCATCATCCCGACGGCCGAAGCGATGATGCCGTCGATGGCGCCCATAGCGAGCGGGTAGTGCTGCATCACGCCGTACTCATAGGTGAGCCAAACCACCAGCGCCGCGCTCGGTAATGTGCTCGCGAGCACGGCCAGGATCGCGCCCCACCAGCCCGCCACTTGCCACGCCGCGCCCGCGCAGAACGCCAGCAGGTTCGTGCCCGGCGTGATGCGCGCCAGGCTGTAGACAAGCCCGTACTGTTCCCGCGTGATCCAGCCACGCCGCTCCAGCAGCTCCCGCTGCAGCGCCGCCATGGTCGGGTCGCCGCCGCCGAACGTGAGGTTGCAGATGCGCAGGTACAGCGCGCTCACCGTCGCCAGGCCTACTCGCTTCGGCATGTTCAATCAGTATTCCACGCATACCAGAAACAGGCCACGCGCGGGCGCCGTGGGTCCGGCCTTGACCGTAACACCGGGTTCGAGGAACGCGCGGATCCCCTCGGCGTCCAGGTTTCCCTTTCCCGCTTCCAGCAGGGTGCCCACCAGATTGCGCACCATGTGCTTCAGGAAACCGCTGCCCCGCACGCGATAGATCAGGCGATCGCCCTCCGCCCAGGCTCGCGAATCGAAGACGGTGCGCACCTTGCTCCCGCCCAGGGCGTCCTTGTCGTCGGAGGCGGCGAAGGCCGTGAAGTCGTGCTCTCCCGCGAAGACGCCCGCGCAGCTCATGAACGCTTCCACGTCCATTGGATAGGGATAGTGGTGCACGTACAACCGTTCGAACGGCGGGCAGACTTCCGCGCGCCAGATGCGGTACTCGTACGTTTTCGCGCAGGCGTCGTGGCGCGGGTGAAACTCCGGTGCCGCTTCCTCCACCGCGATGATCCGTATGGCGGGGGGCAGCAGGCGGTTCATGGCCTTGCGCAGGTTGTAGAGCGGGATGGGATTGTCGATGGTGAACGCCGCGGTCTGCGCCAGCGCGTGGACGCCCGCGTCGGTGCGCCCGGAGCCCGCCACGTCCACGTGCTTCTCCTCGATTTCGGAAATCACCGCTTGCACGATGCCCTGAATGGTCTCCAGGCCGGGCTGCACCTGCCAGCCGTGGAAGCCGGTCCCGTCGTAGGAGAGCGTGATCTTGATGCGCCGCGCCACGGGATTCGCTACCGCGCGCCGTGCTTCGCCTGCCTCGGCCGAATATAGTACTGGTAGGCAAGCGCGCCGGTGGCCAGGGTCAGGATCGCCGCCAGCGACACCTTCGGCTCCAGCATCATGCCGTAGATGGTCATCCAGACGCCCAGCAGCACGAATGCCGCCGGCAGCAACGGGAACAGGAAGCTGACCACGGGGAGTTTCTGCCAGTCCGCGCGGCGCCGGAACACGAACAGAGACGCCACCGAAAGCACTGCCGTGGTGTTGAGCGTGAATCCGATGTAGACCACCAGGGCGGGGAACGGCGTCAGCGTCATCAGGATGGTGCAGACGCCCTGGCACAGGATGGCCGCCACCGGTGTGTGCCACCGCGGGTCCACCTTCGCCGCGATGGGGAAGAACGCGCCGTTCTTGGCCATGGCGTAGTAGACGCGCGGGCCGATGGTCACCATGGCGCTCACCGTCGACACAAGCGCCAGCGCCATCAGCGCGCTGAACAGGCCCGCCACGCCCGCGCCGAACAGCTTCGACGCCGCCACCGCGCCCACCGCGATCACGCCTTTCATCTCTTCGAGCGGCGCGGCGTAAATGAACATCAGGTTCAAACCCACGTAGAGCGTGGCCACCAGCGCCGTTCCGCACGCCAGCGCGAGGGGCAGCGTGCGCTCGGGTTTCTTCAGTTCCTCAGCCACGTACGTTGCCGCGTTCCACCCGCTGTAGCTCACGTAAATCCAGAACAGGCTGATGGCGAACTGCGCCACGAGCGGCGTCGCCGAGGTGCGCACGGCCGGCATGGAGAAGTGCTCCACGTCGCCCGCGCCGAACAAAAAGCCCGCCACGATGAAGCCGATGATGACCGTCACCTTCAGCGAGGTGAGCACGTTCTGCACCCGCGCCGCGCGGCGCACGCCGAAGCAGTTCAGGATGGTGAACACCGCCACCAGCAGCGACGCGGCGATCTGCGCACCGCCCAGCTTCACCGTGAACGCGCCGGAGCCAAGCGTGTACGGCGCGTTCTCCTGCTTCAGCATCGGGAAGAAGTGGCCCAGGTAATCGGAGAACGCCAGCGCCGCCGCCGCGATAGGCGCCGAGAAGCCGGCGAAGAACGAGACCCATCCACTGACGAAGCCCCAGGTGGGCCCGTAGGCGCGGGTCATATAAACATATTCGCCGCCGGAACTCGGGAAGTTGACGCCCAGTTCGGAGTAACAGAACGCGCCGGCCAGTGCGAACGCCGCGCCGACCACCCAAATGCCGAGGACGAGCTTGGGATCGCCGAGTTGCCCGGCGAGGAAGCCGCTGGTGGTGAAGATGCCCGTGCCCACCATGTTGGAGACGACCAGCGCCGTAGCGCTGCCGATACCGAGCTGGCGAAGCAGTTCGGCGGAACCTGTAGCGGTGGATGGTTTCGGCACTGTGCTTATTCTACAGCCTTGAAACCGTGGACGGATGGGGCTCTCGGCATCCCGGCACTAGTGCTTGGGCCGACTGTATGAGCGCCCTCCTTCCAATCGTGGTGAAGTTCGCGCAGTCCACAAGCTTAGCTGGACACAGCCGATGATTTGATAGATGTGTCTGCTTCTGCAACTCGCAA
This sequence comes from uncultured Solibacteraceae bacterium, assembly GCA_964561215.1. GTDB lineage: Bacteria > Acidobacteriota > Terriglobia > Bryobacterales > Bryobacteraceae > JAJFUV01. Next base: position 51,218 of record CAZLOS010000013.1, read on the forward strand.
CCTGGAACTGATGGCTTCGGTCTTCATACGCCTAAAACGAGTTGCCGTGAATCCCGAGAATAGAGTGGCCGACCGAGTTCCGACGCCAGCCGCTCAATTGACAACTGGCCTAGAAGAGAAACTGTAATAGGACGTTTTGCATCCCAAAAGATGAAAGCCCGGAAAAAGTCCTGAGCCGTTTCAGAGTTCAAAATCTCCGCAATCGCCATAGCCTCGTCTTGCGAGTCACACGGCAAGAAGTAGACGGTGTCGTCAAACATCGTGGGCTGGCCCCTCATCGGCCCAACGACCCTGAACGTCAGCCGCTTGTAAAAACCAGAGATTGCAACCTTCCACGGCGCAAAGGAGTAATCGCCGACACCAAACACGGAGAATGGCGGCCGGTCCACGTATATGACGCTGCCACGAGCATCAAGATGCTTACGGTGGCTCTGGAGGTATGCCCAAGTTTTCGGTGCTTTCCGCTCGATTGTGGCCGTGTCGTCTCCGATCCGTCGTTGCGGGACCAACATATATCGAGCTGCGGCATCTACCGTTCCACCCGCGAGATCGGAGCTCTTAAGCATCGGGAATAGGAATGTATTCTCAAGGTCTACAGCTTCATTTAAACCATTCTTTAGTTGATCGCCTTCCAGTCTGAACTCCATCACCTTTGAGCAGTCGTGCTTAATGCCAGAGCGCCACTTGTACGCACTGATGCCGCGGAGATGTTTCCACCTCTCATAGGCGTCGACATCCGCTAGAAGCTCTCCATCTCTGTGACCGATCACGTGTTCGACCTCATTCACAAAGCCGGGGACTACACGGCAATCGCGACCGTTCGATTGAGGGGAGAACGGGCAAATCAGGAAGCACGCCTCGACTGCTGCGTTGAAATGCTTTTGAGCGTCAATCATCAACAGCCGAGCATCGCCAACGTGAAAGCGTTTCTTCCAAGCAAATTGAAGAACCTTTCTTGCTACGGCAGTCTTGCAGAGCACTGCAATTGTGGCGACCCGGCCCTCCAATCGCTCAGCTAAACGAAGAAGCATGTACTCCGATATGTCGAAGTTGCTCTTGCCTGTGATGGCGTCAAGGCCATTATGATTGTTGAAGTTCCGCTTTTCGGGTACGTTCTTGCTGCCGAGCTGTCCTAGGGCCGAGTTGGTCACCCACGGCGGATTGCCGATCACCAGCAATGGATCAGGAAGCTCGGACATTATCGCATCCCAATCCAATTCGAAGAAGTTGCCCTTGTCAATCCGGACTCTACCCGTAGTGGGCTTAATCCTGCGAATAGCTTCTTCTGCATAGTGGGGATTGATTTCAATCCCCACTGCTTTCTCTACATCTGGAAACGTCTTGAGAGCCGCCTTCAAGAACGCGCCAACACCGCACGTCGGCTCTAGCACCGACGCCGGGGCGATGTGTAGTCCAGTAAGGACTCGACAGCAGGCGTCGGCTAGCTCCGGTGGCGTCTGGTAATCCCCGAACTCCATCTTGCGGCGGGATTCAGGCACGGCTGCTATCATCTTATCCGAATGATCCCCTCTACGCTGCCAGCCTTGGCGATGACACGGCCATATTGAAGTCGCCACTGGAGTGCATTTGAGATCGTCAAATAGCCGATCTCGAGCTCGGCGCCACCGACAAGTTCTCTTGCGATGTTGCGTGCTTCGATGTCGTCTACGGGGAGCATCTTGTCGCTCAAGAATGCAACGATATCGTCTTCGTTGCCGTCCCTGTCCAAAATCTCTCGCAGACCTTTCGTCATCTGGTAGTCTGCTGTATGTTTCGCTTCCACAAAGATCGTGTGATCGATGTTGAGCGTTCCCGTATGATTCGTCGGATCGTCGGTCTTCGTGTAGACGAAGACGATGAGCGAATATCCAAGGCCGAAGATTTTTTGTCTCGCCGATTTGAATGGACATGAAGATTGCGGTTGGTTTATGCTAGTGACCTTCATGTCCACCCCGAGATCGGGGAAGTCGATGCCGCTGGCCGAGTTCCCTGCTGTAAAGGCGTACTTCGTGCCCAGGAAGGCTCTGAACTTGTGCTCAAGATACGTTCCAACTGCCTTTCCATCTGTGACGCCGTATAGGGTCGGCTCGGAATGCGTCGATTCCACGTTGGCGAAGTATTTCGCTTCGCTGCACAGAGTCTTTATTGTGAGGGATGGGAGCTTAGGCATCGATCTCTCTTTCGCAGAGGGCCGAAACATCTACTTGCGCTTCTGTTTCGGTCCCGGACGCTCCATAATAGTGTACATCCCTCATATCGGTTGGTTGAGTCTGAAGTTGTTAGCCCAAATTGGCTGCCGGACCCTCATGATGACTGTTCTCCCCGATGTCGATTGCACTCGCCACGCGAAGCCCGATGCGATGGTTGTCCTCGACTCCATCGGAGACCGTGCTTGGGCCGCCCGTGACGTTGGTTTCGGATTGGTGATAGCCAAGGGGTAGGACATGAAGGAAGCATAACCGCCAGAAGCCACAAGAACGCACTAGTGGGCAAATCCAAGTCGGTGTAACTACCCTGCGTGACGGAGATTGCTTTCGGCGTAGGGGGGACGATTGCAGAGTTGTTCTCCATGCCTCGATAAGGCGATTTGGACTGAACCCTGTCGCGGTTCTTGTCTCCGTTTCTCGCCAGAGAGGACAGAGCCGGACTTTCCGGCTCAGTCCGCCTTCTGTAGCCAATCCAGGTCGAAGCGGGCGTAGCGGATGGTTTCGTAGGGATTCCGCTCTCCCGCTTCGTAGAGCAGGCCGATGGAGCCGTCTTTCGGCGCGGCGAGCGAAGAGTAGGCCGCCGGACCTTCGTGCACCTGCTTTGAGGCTTGCCAGGCGTGGCCTCCGTCGCGGCTCAACCGGACGGTCAGCGATGTGCGCGTGAGCGCCGCCGGGTTAGAGAACACGAGCCAGCCGGGGTGCTTGGGGCAGGTGATGAGCGAACCCTGGCACTCCGGCTCCACCAGCGCCTCGTCCAGCGCAAATGGCGACCACGTGATGCCGCCGTCTGTACTGCGCGAGACTGCGCGGCGTTTGCCGATCCTGTGGCCGCGCGTGTTCATCACCAGCGATCCATCGGCCAGCTCCGCTACCGCGCTTTCGTTGGTTCCCGGGCCCGTGGATGTGCTTATGCGCCAGGTCTCGCCGCGGTCGTCGCTGTAGATGACGTGCGAATGATGCGTGCGCGCCGGGAATTCGTCGTGGTCGCAGGGGATCACCAGCCGCCCCGTGCGCAACTGGATCCCGTTGCCGGGGCCGGTGGCGTACCAGGTCCATTCCGGCAGCTTGGTCTCGCCGGTGATCTCGCGCGGCCTCGACCAGGTGAGCCCGTCGTCGTCGCTCGTGCCGATCCACACGGTGCGCGTGCCGCCGGGTTCCCGTTCCGCGATTTGGCTCTCTTTCATGCTGCCCGGATTGCCGGTGAGGAGCAGAAGGATGCGGCCGGTCGTGCGCTCCACTACCGGGCAGGGATTGCCGATGGTGTCGGGCCCGTGGTCGGCCACTACAGCCATAGGCGACCAAGTGCGGCCCTTGTCTCGGCTCCGGCGCAACACGATGTCGATGTCGCCCGTGTCGCTCGATGAATTCCGCCGTCCTTCGCAGAAGGCCAGCAGCGTCCCTTTCTCCGTCCGGATGAGCGCCGGGATACGGTACGTGTGGTAGCCGCCTTCCCCGGAACGGAACACTTCGGTCTTCTCAATCCCGGGCGTACGGGCTTCCAAGCAACCCGCGGCAGCCAGCGTCAGAAACGTTCTCCTGGTCTGCATCTATTCGACTCCGCTTCCTTCTGTCCGGTACAACGTGGTTCACGCGTGCGCGCCTATCGCGGCACTTTCGGCTGTTCCCGTTCGCTCCCGTGGAACTGAAGCGTGACGTCCACGATGCGCTCTTCTTCGTTTACGTTCAGCGCTGACTTCGTCTTGCCGAGGTTCTCGAAAATGCTGTCCTCCCGGACCCGCGAGAGGAAGTAATCGGGATAGCCGGCGTCGAAGGGGCCGCCTTCTTTCAACGTCCAAAGTTTCTTCACGGCGGCTTCGGCGATCAGGTCGAGGCCCTCGATGCTGAGTTTGCCGAACGTGTAGGGAGCGCCCGGCTCGAAGCGCACCACCAGGTCCACCACCTTCTTCTGGTCGTCGATCTTGCGCTCGGCGAGGGATGTGGCCTTCATATAGCCCTTCTGCCGCAGGCGCCTGACGATGCGCTCAATGCCCAGGTTCACGTCTTCGAAGTTCACCAGTTCGCCCGACTTGAAGTTGGCTTCGCGGTAGAGAGGCGTCAGGTCGCCGCCGATTCCTTCCAGCCTCACCTCGCCGAGATTGTAGGCGGCATCCTCATTCACTTCCACGGCCACCACGAGGCCGCGCACGTCCTTGGCCGGCGCCGTGGTGATCTTGGGGAACGCCACGCGGATGCGGCCGCGAGCTTCATACAACGGCCGAATGCTGGTGTCGAGCAACTGCCGGAAGTACGGTTCGTCGTAAGTCACGCCGACGGCCACGCCGGCCGCGGTGTTCTGCAGCGTTGTGAGCGAGATGATCCGATTGCCCGTGAAGGTTACCTCCGCGACGGTAGGAGGCGGCGTCGCGGGGCCGAACACCACCGCCAGCGTGTCGCCCTGGGGCCGGACGCGGCCCGCAACCTTGTCCTTAAAGCCACGCTTGGCGACCAGGGCCGTAATGACTTTCGTCGCGCGCTCGATGGCGATGTCGGTGGCCGGAATCACGTTGTCGAGGAGCGGATTCTCCTTGGCCACAAGCGCGCGCAGTTCGGCATCGGTCGCCGGCAGATCGCGAAAGCGATATGGCAGGATCTGGGTCACTTCGGTGACTTCGAAAGTGCCGCGAATGGCGCCCTTACCGCCCGGCGCCGGGTCGTAGTGGTACGCCACGCTCGCAAAAGCGCCGGTGGCCGCGATGCGCTCGCGAGCGGCGTCGAACTCCGCTTTGCCGGCAAGTTGCCCGGCCTTGAGTCCGCCGGCCGCGAGAATGCGCTTCTCGTTCACCATGCGGTTGCCTTCGACGTGCAGCGATTCTATGGGCCAGCTCTTGGGTGCCCGCGCGGCGGCTGCCGCAGCCGGTTTCTTCGCCGCGGGCCTGCGCTTGGCGGTGCCCTGCGCCGCCATGGCCGGAGTGATCAGGAGCAACAGCCAGGCAATCCATCTCATTGCTTCATTCTAATATTGGTCCGATTTTCCGGATGTTAAGATGATGGTAATGTCCTACGATCTGGTAATCGTCGGCAGCGGTCCTGGGGGGTACGCGGCGGCGGTGCGCGCCGGTCAGTACGGCCTGCGGACCGCCATCGTGGAGAAGGATGCGAAGCTCGGAGGAACCTGCCTGCACGTGGGCTGCGTGCCGACCAAGGCGCTGCTGCACACAGCCGAGGTATGGGAATTCTTCAAGAACGCCGAAGAGCAGGGAATCCTCTGTAAGGATCCGCAACTCGATTACCCGAAGGTGATCGAACGCAAGGACAGGATCGTCGCCAAGCACGCCAAAGGCATCGACTTCCTCATGAAGAAGAACAAAGTCGACGTCCTGAAGGGCTATGGCACGCTCAAGGGTCCGGGCAAAGTCGAGGTGCGCTCGGACGCGGGCGCGCGGATTGTCGAGGCGAAGAACATCATTCTCGCCACCGGCTCCAGCGCGCGCATGTTGCCCGGCCTCGCCCCCGACCCCGAACGGATCCTGACCAACATCGAAATCCTGGCTTCCACCACCATTCCCAAGACGCTCGGCATCGTCGGCGCCGGGGCGGTGGGCGTCGAGTTCGCCAGCATTTTCCACCGCTTCGGCGCGAACGTGGTGGTGTTCGAGATGCTGCCGCGCGCCGTGCCAGTGGAAGACGAGGAGATCTCCAAGGAACTCGCGCGCGTTTTTAAGAAGAAAGGCATTCGTATCGAAACCGGCGCGCGCGTCGAGAATATACGCCGCGAAGGCGAGGGTGTGGCCTGCGACGTGACGCTCGCCGGCGGCAAGAAAGAATCGTTCCAGTTCGAAAAGTTCCTGATCGCCGTGGGACGCAAGCCAAACACCGAAGGGATTGGCCTGGAAACCGCGCGCGTCGAACTGGATCGAGGCTTCATCAAAGTGGACGCCAACCAGCGCACCGCGGAACCCGGTATCTACGCGATCGGCGACATCGTGGCCGGCACCCCGCAACTTGCGCACGTGGCCACGGCCGAAGGCATGGTTGCCGTAGCGCACATCGCCGGCAAGCCCGTCCAACCCGTTAACAAGGACCGCATCCCGGGCGCGACCTATACGGAACCGGGCATCGGCAGCGTGGGGCTGACCGAGGCCGAGGCCCGCGCCAGGGGCTACAAGGTGAAAGTCGGCAAGTTCCCATTCATGCCCAACAGCAAGGCCACCATCCTGGGCCAGCATGACGGGTTCGTCAAGGTTGTCGCGGACGAAACTTACGGCGAGATCCTCGGCGTGCACATCATCGGCCCGCTGGCCTATGAGCTGATCGGCGAGGCGACGACCGCCATCGAGGCCGAAGCCACCGTGGATACCATGCGCCACACCATCCACGCCCATCCGACCCTGTACGAAGCCATTGGCGAAGCGTTCAATGCGGTTTACGGCCAGGCCATCAATGCGTAAGTGCGAACTCAGAATGCTGGGCCGCATGGGATACCAGGCGGCATTCGATTTACAGCGGAGCCTGGTGGAACAGCGCAAGGCGGGCGAGATCCCGGATCAGTTCCTGCTGGTGGAGCACCCGCACGTGATCACGCTCGGGCGCAACGGGCACATGTCCAACCTGCTCGCCAGTGATGCCGTTCTGCGGCGCGCCGGAGTCGAGTTTGAACACACCGACCGCGGCGGCGACATCACCTATCACGGCCCCGGCCAGATCGTCGGATACCCGATTTTCGACCTGCGCGAGTGGAAGCGCGATGTGGCGGCGTTTGTGCGCGGCGTCGAACAAGCGCTCATCGATGCGGTGGCCGAATTCGGCATCGCGGCCGGGCGAGTGGAAAAGTGCGCGGGTGTGTGGGTCAACGGCGCCAAACTCGCGGCGATCGGCGTGCACATCGGCCGTTGGATCACCTCCCACGGCTTTGCGCTGAACCATTCCACCGACCTCAGTTTCTTTCAGTACATCGTGCCTTGCGGTTTGACCAAACCGGTCACGTCGATGGAGGCGCTGGGAGTGCGCGCGCGACGCGAAGATGTCGAGGCGGCCATCGTCCGCTCTTTCGCGCGCACATTCGAATTTGACATCATGGAGCCAGTACAGGCAGAGGAGAAGCTCGCATGACCGACATCGTGATGCCCCAGATGGGCGAAAGCATTGTCGAGGGAACGCTGACCAAGTGGCTAAAGAAGCCCGGGGAGCGCATCGAGAAAGACGAAGCTCTGTTCGAGATCTCCACCGATAAAGTGGATACGGAGATTCCGAGCCCGGGCGCGGGCCTGCTTTCCGAAGTGCTGGTCGAGGAAGGCAAGACCGTGGCCATCAATACGGTTGTCGGCCGCATCGACGAGACCGGTACGGGAGTCGCGGCAGCGGTCCCGGCGGTGGTGGTGGCGGAGGCCCCCAAGCCGGCGCCTGCCGCTGTCGAGCCCGCACCCGTACCCGTCGAAGAGCCCGCGGCAGCCGCCGTGGTGGAACCCCAACCCCTGGGCGGTCCGGTGTCGCCGCTGGTGCGCCGCATGGCGCGCGAGCATAACATCGACCTGCGCCTGGTGAAAGGCTCGGGCGCCGGCGGACGCGTCACCAAGCAGGACGTGGAAGCGTATCTTGCCGCGCCTGCCGCGCCCGTTGCCCAGGCGCCGGAACCGGCCGCTCCGGCCGCGCCCGTCATGCTGCCAGGGCCCCCCGCCGTGGCTGCGCCGGCCGCCGCCGTGTATGCCGCCGCGGGCAAAGTGCGCATCGAGCCGATGAGCGTCATGCGCCAGAAGATCGCCGAGCACATGGTCATGAGCAAGCGAACCTCCCCGCACGTGACTACGGTGCACAAAGTGGACATGACACGCGTGGCCGGCGTCCGCGCGCGGCATAAGATCGAGTTCCAGGCCCGTTACGGCATCTCGCTCACGTACCTCTCGTTTATTGCCCGCGCCACATGCGAAGCGCTGCGTGCATTTCCCGTGATGAACGCTTCGGTGGACGGCACGAACATCGTCTACCACGAGGACATCAATCTCAGCATCGCCGTGGCGCTCGACCAGGGCCTGATCGTACCGGTGATCCGGAATGCCGATGAGTTGAACGTGGTGGGGCTGCAGAAGGCCATCGCGGACCTGGCCTCGCGCGCCCGCTCGCGCCAACTCAAGCCGGACGAGGTTCATGGCGGCACGTTCACCATCACGAACTTCGGCAGCTTCGGCAGCCTGTTCGGAACGCCGGTGATCAACCAGCCGCAGGTGGGCATCCTCGGCGTAGGCACGGTGGAGAAGACGCCCGTGGTGATCGACGACATGATCGCCATCCGCTCCATCTGCCACATCGGCGTGACCTTCGATCACCGCCTGATCGACGGCGCCACCGGAGACAAGTTCATGAACAAGCTGAAGTCGGTGCTCGAGAACTGGTCCGAATCGATCCTGTAGGGCGGACGGGTAGAAGCGGAGATCAAGAAACGTAAGACGCCGCAGGCACGACTGCTTGCTTGGTCCCGCCGCTTACCGCGGCGCACGAAAGCCCAAGCACGATCAGCAGGGAAACGGGCAGAAATGCGCTATACGGAGCATCCGCCAAGGCCATGAAGTAGGGAACCGGCGTCAGTATCAGTGCCGTTGCAACACGCAGGAACGGCATAGGGCACGTCCGCACCACGGCAACGAAGACGGGGAGCAGCACGACATCATCCGCCAGGCATGAATGGAAGCTGACAAGTAGCCCGCATACCAGACTCACCGCCAGCACGAACTCATAGCTTTCGTTTCGCCGTGCCACCCAAACGAACGCCGCCAGGACGAGCGCAATAAGGATAAGTTCAAGAACCATTCCGCCGTTCAACACTGCAGCAAGACCGTGAATGTTCGGCATGATCGTTGCTGAAGAATTGATCCACGGATCACGCAGGACATTCACGTATTGTCCCAGTGAAGCGGCCCCGGCAACCGAAACGCCAACCCCTGTCAATACCGCCAATCCGGTCATCGCACCACCGAGGATTTGCCAACGTCGTTTTATCAACAAGAGAACAGGCACGAAGAGGAACAGGTGAAATTTGATCGCAAGTAACGACAAAACGAGTCCAGCCCACACCTCTCTCTTGGCTCTTGTCAACAGAATCGAGCCGCCAAGGATCGCCAGCAAGAACGGAGTATCTTGCCCACCGCAAATCGCTGTGAGTATGGGAATACTCATCGCCGCGAAGAATGGCAGAGCGGAACACTCGGGTGAGAACTTGACGACAAACCAAAGCAGGCTGGCCAGCGTTGCAAGTGAGAACACGGCATACGCGGCGCGGTAGGGGAGTAGCGCAAGTGGCTTCAGCAAAGCGGCGTAGAACGGTGGACGGGTGTACACGACCGATTCCATCGTGAACCCAAGGCTCTTTTCGACCACGGCCAGATTTGCGGATCGAGAGTAGAGATCGGACGTGCCGGCAAGCGTTGCCCCGGTGTAAAGCTGTGCGAAATCATTCGCACCCCGCAGCGCCCTATCCCGCTGTATGTACGCCAATGACAACAGGAACGTGACACCCAATGCTACCGGAAGCCAACGCTGGAAACTCCTCATTATGTTCTTGATCGGCAAGAATAAACCGCGGGATTAGTCCTTGCCAGCACATCCTCATGGCACGCCGCCGCGCCCGCAACACTGGTACAGTGGTCATCTGATTCCCGGCATTTGAAAGCATATCGGAGATGGTTGCGGCGGTGTTCCTTGTAACGACTACGAACTGTCAGCCGGCGCCTGCTCTATGAAAGACTCCAGAGCGATCCCCCGCGCAACGGCCTTCTGGGCCGCGTGCGCCGCGCTGCTGGTGGGCGTGCGGCTGTGCCACGTGAACGTCCTTTGGGTGGACGAGGCCTACGGCATGGCGGCAGCGCGCCGCATGCTGGAAGGCGCCGCGCTCTACCGCGACATCTGGTTCGACAAGCCCCCGCTGTACGCCTGGATCTACCTGCCGTGGGGCGCCGGCACCGGCTGGCCGCTGCGGTTGGCGGGCGCGCTGTTTGCCTTGCTCTGCTGCTGGTTGGCCAAGCGAACCGCCGCCGTGCTGTTCGGGCCGCGCGAGGGATGGTACGCGGCCGCCGGGATGGCGTTTTTTCTGTCATTCGATCACGCGGCCGCGGTGTTGTCGCTGGCACCGGATCTCCTTCTGATACCTTTCGCCCTGGCCGCGGTCTGGTCTATCGCCGCCGGCCGGCCCGCGCTGGCCGCCGCTTGCGCCGCCGCCGGTTTGCTCGCCCACACCAAGGCGCTGGTCCTGTTGCCGTTGATCGTTCTCTGGCGGCCGCGCGCCTGGAGGAGGATTCTGCCGGTCTACATAGCTTCGGCCGCGCTGGTGTGGCTGGCGGCATTGGGATGGCGCGAGCCTGTGTGGGAATGGGGGACTCTGTACTCCCGCGACAGCTTCGTGCTGAATCCCGTAAGTGAAGGCCTGAAACGCACGGCCAACTGGGCCGGTTTCCACGCCGCGCTGGTCGTCGGCGCGTGCTTCTACTTCGCAAGGAAGGACGCGCATCGCTCGAGTCTGGCCGTCTGGCTGGGGCTGGGCTTGCTCCAGGTGGCGGCCGGCGCCCGTTTCTTTCCGCGCTACTACCTGGCGCTCCTGCCGGTACTCGCCGTTGCGGCGGCCCGCGGTTTCTGCCTCGTTCCGAACCGCTGGCGCGCCGCCTTACTGGCACTCGCACTGGCCGTTCCCGCAGTGCGCTTCGGCGGGCGCCACATCGCCGTCCTGCGTGGAGATCCCGCCGCGATGCGCGACCTGGCGCTGTATGTAGACTGCCGCGCGGCGGCGGAGAGGATTCAGGCGCTCACCCACCCCGGCGACACCCTTCTAGTGTGGGGATATCGCCCCGAACTGAACGTGCTGGCCCGCCTGCCCGGTGCCACGCCCTTTCTCGATTCCCAGCCTCTGACTGGGGTGATTGCCGATCGCCACCTGACTTCCTCACTGCCCACGGCGCCGTCCCTGGCCCGGCACCATCGTAAACAGCTTGCCCAGACTAGGCCCACTTTCATCGCCGACGGCCTCGGGCCATACAACTCCGCCCTCGCTATCGGCAAGTATGAAGATCTACGCGGCTGGTTCTCCCAGTATGAACTGGTGGCGCAAACCGCCGGCACCCGCATCTACCGGCGCCGCTGACCTTCCTTCCAGCCGGAATGTAGTGACTTTTGACTCCGGGCCCCGCCCCGTTTATACTCGATTTCAGATTCGAGAGGGCCGGGCGATCCAACCGACTACATCAAAACGGGGCCAGCGCGGCTTTGGGTTCCGCCTCAGCCGAACAGGTGAGGGGAACTCCTTATGGCTGGAGACTTCCATTCGTGATAGCATTTGCGTACGGATTGTCTTCAATCAACACGAATCTGATCTAGTGGAACAACGAGGGATGGCAGATGGCAAAACCAAGCACACAGCATAAACTCGACCGGGTCCGCCCTCCGCGAGTTCATGTGACCTACGACGTGGAAGTGGGCGATGCGATTGAAATGAAGGAACTTCCCTTTGTCATGGGAGTTCTCGGCGATTTCACGGGCCAGCCTGAGGCTCCGCTGCCCAAGTTGAGAGAACGCAAGTTCGTGGAGGTGACTCCCGATAACTTCGATAACGTGCTCGAGGGCATGAAGCCGCACCTGGCGTTCTCGGTCGAAAACAAACTCAGTGAAGATCCGAATGCCGGGCAGTTGAAGGTGGATCTCCGTTTCAAGGGCATGCAGGACTTCGAACCCGAGCAGGTGGCCCGCCAGATCAAGCCCCTCAAGGAAATGCTCGATCTCCGCACCAAGCTTTCGGACCTGCGCGGATCCTTGCAAGGAAACGACAAGCTCGAGGAACTGCTTCTGGACGCCGTCGGCAACACCGAAAAGCTGGCAAAGCTGAAGGCGGAGTTGGGGAAGGCCAATCCCGAGGGGGGTGAGAAATGAGCGACGCGCAAAAGGCAGTACCGCAAGCTGCTGCTGAAGAGCAAGTGCTCGAACGCGGCCTCCTTGATCAGATCGTCGAGGAAGGCCGCCTGGCGAGGGATGCCGCGGCCCGCGAGCGCGGCAAGGACCTGGTCAAGGAATTCGTCGCCCAGGTGCTGGATGGCTCGATGACCGTGGCCAAGGACGCCGAGGTGATGATCAACGCCCGGATTGCGCAAATCGATCACCTTATCTCGATCCAGCTCAACGAAGTGCTGCATCACCCGTCTTTCCAGAAGCTGGAGGGCACGTGGCGCGGATTGAAGTACCTGCTCGACCAGAGCGAAACCGGCGAGAACCTCAAGATCAAGATCCTCAACGCCTCGAAGAAAGAGCTTTTGCGGGATCTGCAGCGCGCGCCGGAGTTCGATCAGAGCGCCCTCTTCAAGAAGGTTTATGAAGAGGAATTCGGCATCTTCGGCGGGTCCCCGTTCGCGGCCATGTTGGGCGATTACGAGTTCGGCCGCGGTCCGGAGGACATCGAACTGCTCGAAAAGGTTTCGCAGGTGGCCGCGGCGGCGCACGCCCCATTCATCTCTGCGGCTTCGCCCGAGATGTTCAACCTGGACAGCTTCACCAGTCTGGACGCGCCGCGCGACATGGCCAAGGTGTTCGACACCACCGAGTACGCCAAGTGGAAGTCTTTCCGGCAGAGCGAAGATTCCCGCTACGTGGCGCTGACCTGCCCGCGTATCCTGATGCGCCTGCCTTACGGCAAGGCCACTGTGCCGGTCGACGCCTTCAATTACGACGAGCACGTCGACGGCTCCGATCACTCCAAGTACCTCTGGGGCAATGCCGCTTTCGCGCTGGGTGCGAGGTTGACCTCGGCGTTCGCCAACTACGGCTGGTGCGCGGCGATTCGCGGCGTGGAAGGCGGCGGGCTGGTGGAAGGTCTGCCGGTGCACAACTTCTACACCGATGAAGGCGATGTGGCCATGAAGTGCCCGACCGAGTCGCCCATCACGGACCGCCGCGAGAAAGAGCTTGCCGACCTGGGGTTCGCCCCCTTGGTCCACTGCAAGAACACCGACTACGCGGCGTTCTTCAGCGTCCAGTCCTGCCAGAAGCCCAAGCTGTTCGACAACGAGGCCGCCAACGCGAACGCGCGTCTGTCCGCTCAGTTGCCTTACATCATGGCTGTCTCCCGGTTCGCGCATTACCTGAAGGCGATGATGCGAGACAAGATCGGCAGCTTCACCTCCCGCACGGAGTGCGAGCGGTGGCTGAATCAGTGGATCACCAATTACGTTACCCCGGACGACACCGCGTCGGCTGCCACCAAAGCGTCGCACCCGTTGCGCGAGGCGCGCATCGAGGTTTCCGAGGTGGCTGGCAAACCCGGAGTTTATCGCGCCGTCGCTTTCCTGCGGCCCCACTTCCAGCTCGACGAACTGTCCGTGTCGTTGCGGCTGGTGGCGGAACTGCCGGCTTCGGCGAGGAAATAAGCTGTGGCGGCAGCCCGGCGGTTGGAAAGTGCCGGGGTGCCGCTTCTTGGACCAAAAGTCATTTGAGATTAAGGAGGATCAAACATGGCTGTTGACTATTTCCTGAAAATCGATGGTATTCCAGGCGAAAGCCACGACTCCAAACACAAGGATGAGATCGACCTGCTTAGCTGGTCGTGGGGCGAGAGCCAGACCGGTACCTTCGCGGGCGGTGGCGGCGGCGGCGCCGGCAAAGTGAATATGCAGGACTTCCACTTTGTCATGAAGGTGAACAAGGCCACGCCGAAGCTCATCCTGGCCTGCGCCAGCGGCGACCACATTAAAAAGGCGGTCCTCACCTGCCGCAAGGCCGGCAAGGAGCAGCAGGAATTCCTGAAATACACCTTCACCGATGTCCTGGTTTCGTCCTACCAGACTGGCGGTTCCAGTTCGGGCGACGAAATCCCCTCCGAGCAGGTGTCGCTCAATTACACGAAGATGGAAACCGAGTACAAGATGCAGAAGGCCGACGGCACGCTGGACGGCGGCATCAAGGCCGGGTGGGATCTGAAGGCCAACAAGCTGGTTTAGGCGGCCACGAGAGCCGTTTCCATCATGACAGCCAAAGACCTGTTTCAAGCAGGCAGGCTGGAAGAGGCGGTGCGTGCGCTTGGTGCCGAGTTGCGCAATGATCCAACCGACCAGAAGCGCCGCACCTTCCTGTTCGAGCTGCTCTGCTTCAGCGGCGAGTACGACCGCGCCGAAAAACAGCTCGATATTCTGGCGGATGCGAGTAAGGAGGCGGGCCTCGGTTCGCTTCTGTACCGGGCCGCGCTGCATGCGGAGCGCACCCGCTGCCGGATGTTCGAAACTGGAACGCTGCCCCTCGGCGAGGCCCATTCGGCCGCCGGGACCATGGATGGGAAGCCCTTCGAGTCAATCGAAGACGCCGATCCGCGCATAGGCCCCCGCCTGGAAGTGTACGCAGCCGGGTCCTATCTCTGGCTCCCGTTCGAGCACATCGCTTCGATAGAGATCGCCGCTCCCCAACGTCTCCGCGATCTCATCTGGATTCCGGCGATCGTCCGGCCCGGCCCGGCGTTCAAAGGCCGCGAACTCGGGGAGGTGATGCTCCCCGTGCTCACACCTCTGGCTTTCAAGCGCCCTGACGATGCAGTCCGCCTGGGACGCGCGACGGCGTGGGAGGAGGCCGCGGACGGCCGGGTGGTTCCGGCCGGCCAGAAGATGTTCCTGATCGATGGGGAGGAGTGCCCCATCCTGGAGGTTCGCAAGCTGGAGTTCTCCACCGTGCCGGCGACGGCAGGTGGAGATATCGCCTGACCATCATGCCTTTGCGCGACGATCTTCTCAACCCCATTCCGGGTGCAAATCCGTGCGGGGAAAACCTGCGGTACGCTCCCGTCTACGACAAGCTTAAGGAAGCGCGGCGGGAGGACGATGATGCGCCGCAAGGCGAGTGGCAGCACGAGCGCAAGACCGCCGACCATGCCCAGGTAATCAAGCTGGCCGGCGAGGTGTTGGCCACCAAGAGCAAGGATCTTCAACTCGCTGTCTGGCTCACCGAGGCGCTGCTCAAGAAGGAAGGCTTTTCGGGCCTGCACGCCGGCCTGGGCCTGATCCAGAAACTGATTGAAGGTTTCTGGGACGGCCTGTATCCCGAACTCGAGGACGGCGACGCGGAGATGCGCGCCGTCCCCCTCGAATGGCTCGGCGGCCGGATGGATCAGGCGCTGCGCAGCGTCCCCATCGCCCGTAACGGGCTCAATTGGTTCAAGTACAAGGAGTCGCGCTCGGTCGGATATGAAGAGGGCGCCGACACTGAGGCGAAAGTAGAAGCCCGCACGGCGGCCATCGCCGAGGGCAAACTGACGGGCGAGGAGTGGGACTCGGCGTTCGCGGCCTCCAGCAAGGCTTTTTACGTTGCCATGGAGGCTGAACTGGACGGCATCCTGGAGTGTGTGGATTCACTCGGGTCCTTGTGCGAGGAGAAGTTCGCGGACGCAGCTCCCTCCTTCAGCCCGTTACGCACGACCACGGAAGAAATCCGGCACACGGTTCACGGCCTGCTCCAGAAGAAGCGCGAGACCGAGCCGGACGAGCCGGCTGAGGCCGCCGCGGAGGAGTTGAGCGAATCCGGGACGGAGACGGTCGCGGAAGAAGGGGCCGCCGTCGAAGAAGCGGCGCCCGCCGCCCGGCCCAAGGCGAGGAAGGGTACGCTCGCGGCGGAGCCCGCCGACAAGGAGGATGCTTACCAGCGCGTCGCCGCCGTCGCGCAATTCCTGCGCCGCGAAGACCCATACAGCCCTGCGCCCTATCTCCTGGTTCGCGGCCTGCGTTGGGGCGAGCTGTTCGCGGCAGGCTCCTCGCTGGACGCGAACATTCTGGAAGCGCCCCCTACCGAAATCCGGCAATCCCTGAAGCGCCTGGCCGGGGAAGGCGAATGGCAGCAGGTGCTCGACACGGCCGAATCCGCCGCCGGCCTGCCCTGCGGGCGAGGTTGGCTGGACGTGCAGCGCTACGCCGTCCGCGCCGCCACGGAACTCGGTTACGAACAAATCGCCGCCGCCGTTCGCGGCGAGTTGCTGGCCTTATTAGCCGCCTATCCGGACCTGCCCGAAGCCACGCTGCTCGACGACACGCCGACGGCCAACCCCGAAACCAAGGCCTGGCTGCAGGAAATCGCTCCCACTCCGGCCGCGCCCGTCGCGCCCGCGTACGCTCCGGCGGTCGAAGTAGAGCCGGAACCGGAGGCCGAAGGCGGTGCGGCTGCGGAACGCCCTCCCGATGCGTACGACCTGGCGCGGGAGGCTATCCGATCCGGTCACCCCGAGCAGGCCATCGACATCCTTACGCGCGAGGTAGCCGCGGAGCGCTCCGGGCGCGGTCGTTTCCAGCGCCGCCTGCAGTTGGCGGAACTCTGCCTGGCGGCAGGGCACGAGCGGATCGCGCAACCCATCCTGGAGCAACTGTCGGCCGAAATCGACCGCCGCAGCCTGGAGGATTGGGAATCCTCTTCCATGATCGCCCACCCGCTGGCTTTGCTCTATCGCTGCCTGAGCCGTTCGGGCGGCACCGAGGAGGTGAAGCAGGTTATCTACGATCGCATCTGCAGGCTCGATCCCATGCAAGCGCTATCCTGCGGAAGGTGATCCATGCCCAGAGGCGACGCCGACATTGCCGTAACGACAAGCCTGCTGGACCGGCTGATCGACCTCGATCCAGGCAGTCCGGCCGATCCGCCGGCCACCCGCAACCAGTCGGTACGGCAACTGAAGGCGTCCCTGCGCCGCGACCTGGAGTGGCTCCTGAACACGCGCCGCACTCCCGAGGAAGCGCCGGAAACATACGAGCACCTTTCCCATTCCCTTTTCAATTACGGCCTTACCGACGTGACCAGCCTGGCGTTGAATTCGCCGCGGGATAAGGCGCGCCTGTTGCGGACGATCGAGAACGTTCTGGCGGACTTTGAGCCGCGCCTGGCCAACGTGAGGGTACGAGCTCTCGATGAAGGCGACAACGGCGGGCCGCGTGTCCTCCGTTTCCAGATTGAAGGCCTCTTGAAAATGGACCCAGCCCCGGAACAGATCTTCTTCGATTCGGTCATGCAACTGAGCACCGGCGCTTGCCAGGTAAAGGGCGAATAGAGTGCGCGACGACCTGCTCCTTTACTACGAGCGCGAACTGACGTTCCTGCGCCAGATGGGCGCGCAGTTTGCCGAGAAGTACCCCAAGATCGCCTCCCGCCTGAATCTCGAGCCGGACAAGTGCGAAGACCCGCACGTCGAGCGGCTCCTGGAAGCCTTCGCTTTTCTCGCGGCTCGCGTTCACCTGAAGATCGACGACGAGTTTCCTGAGATCACCGAGGCCCTTCTCAGCATCGTCTATCCGCACTTTCTCCGCCCCATTCCGTCCATGACCGTGGTGGAGTTTCAGGTCCGACCGGAGGACGCGCAGATCGGGAACGGCTTGAAGCTCGCTAGCGGCAGCGTGCTGGCGTCCCGGCCGGTGGCGGGCGTTCCGTGCAAGTTCCGGACCTGTTACGACACCATGGTCTGGCCGCTTTCGGTGGCCGCCGCGGAGTGGAAATCGCCGGACCGGCTGCAGCCTGCCATCAAAGCCGCGGACGCCGTGGCCGCCCTGCGCGTGGAGCTGCGCTGCTGGCCGGAAGTCGCTTTCGGGAAGCTCGATCTTCATTCGCTGCGTTTCTTCCTCAACGGCGAGAGCGGCATGGTGCACACGCTTTACGAACTTCTGTGCAGCCGCCTGAGCCGGATTGTAGTTCGCGACCCCACGCCCGGTTCGCGCATCCGGCCGGTCAATCTGCATCCCGATTCGCTGCGCCCGGTAGGTTTCGAGGAAGACGAGGCGATGCTTCCCTATCCGCGCCGCTCGTTTGCCGGATACCGCCTGTTGCAGGAATATTTCGCGTTCCCCGACAAGTTCTTCTTCGTCGACCTCAACGGGCTCGACGCGCTCGCCGCGGCGGGATTCAAGGATCGCGCCGAGATCGTCTTCCTGATCTCGCCCTTCGAATTGACCGACCGGCGACAGGCCCTGGAGATGGGTGTTTCGGCCAAGACCATGAAGCTCGGCTGCGCTCCGGCAGTCAACTTGGTAGGGCAGACCGCCGAGCCGATCCAGGTCAACGAGCGGCGCTTTGAATACCCCATCATCCCGGATGTTCGCCGGCCCAACGCGCTGGAAATCTATTCGGTCGATGAAGTTGTGAGCCTGCGGCCGGGAACGCAGGAAGTGGTCCGTTTCGAGCCGTTTTATTCTTTCCGGCACGCCACCACGCGCGGCGGCGGCCAGACGTTCTGGATGGCCTCGCGGCGCGTATCGGGAAGGCGCGACGACGACGGCACGGAGATGTTTCTCTCCCTGGTCGACCTGGCCCAACGCCCCGTCGAACCCGATGTCGACACCCTGACGGTGCGCCTCACCTGTACGAATCGCGACCTGCCCTCGCGCCTGCCCTTCGGCAACGAAGCCGGCGATTTTGAATTGGAAGGCGGGGCTCCCGTGCAGGCGATCGTGGCACTCAGGAAACCCACGCCGGCCGTGCGGCCGCCGGTTGGCAGGGGTTCGTTCTGGCGCCTGATCTCGCATCTCTCGCTCAACTACCTGTCGTTGGTGGAGGAAGGCCGCGAAGCGTTGCAGGAAATCCTCAAGCTTTACAATTTCGCGGACTCGGCATACTCGCTCAAGCAGATCGAGGGCATTACGACGCTCCGCAGCCGCAAGGAGTTCGCACGGGTCATCAGCGACAGCGGCATCACCTTCGCGCGGGGGACGAGGGTGGATATGGAACTCGACGAAGAGAACTTCGTGGGCGGCGGCGCCTACCTGTTCGCTTCCGTCATCGAGCATTTTCTTGGGCTCTATGTCACGCTCAACAGCTTCAGCCAGCTTGGCGTGACTACCCGGCAAAGGAAGGAGGCGCTCAAGCTATGGCCACCGAGAGCGGGCCGGCGAATCCTCCTTTAGGCACCGAGGGAAGGGAATGCACCGAGATCGAGCGCCTGCTGCGCGAAGAGCCGTTCGACTTTGAGTTCTTCCAGGCCGTCCGCCTCATCGGCCTGCTAAGTTCGGAGCGGGAGCCGGTGGGCGAGTTTTCCGCGCCGCGGCGCGAGATTCTGCGATTCGGCGCGAGTGCGGATTATGCTTTCCCGGCCAGCCAGATCTCGCAGATAGACTGGCCGGAAGGCGCGCAGCCGCTCATGCGCGTCAACTTCATGGGCCTCACCGGCCCCATGGGCCTGCTGCCGCTCTACTATTCCACGCTGGTGCGGGAGCGGTTGCGCGCGCACGACACGGCGCTGCGCGATTTCTTCGACATTTTCAATCACCGCGCCATTTCGATGTTCTACCGGGCGTGGGAGAAGTACCGCTTCATGATCGCTTACGAGCGGGGCGGCGAGGACCGCTTTTCCCACCACCTGCTCGACCTGGTCGGCA
>CAZLOS010000014.1:0-68101 GCA_964561215.1 uncultured Solibacteraceae bacterium
GCGCTTCCCGCGAAGATCGATATCCGCGAACGCCGCCACGAGGCTTTCCGCCACATACTTCTCCGGCATGAGGCGCACGTTGAGTCCGGCCTCTTCGGCGGCCTGCCGCGTGGCCGGGCCAATAGCGCAAATCGCGGCCCGCAACTTTGGCGCATCCTGGCCTTGCCGCGCAGCAAACGCACGCACACCGTTCGCGCTGGTGAAGACGATCCAATCGAACGTACCGATCACTTTCACGGCGCGTTCGAAAGGCGTTGGATCGGCGGGCGGCAGGATCTCGATGGTGGCCAACTCGACCACCTCGGCTCCGCGCGCACGCAACTTCGCAGCCAGGTCGCCGGCCTGCCCCCGTGCCCTGGTCACAGCCACCCGCACTCCCAGGAGGGGCGAAGGGCCATAGACGGCTTCGAGAATCGCCCGGCCTCCGGCGGCCAGCAGTTCGCGCGCGAGAGTCGACCCGAGCAGCGCGGCATCGGACATGGGACCAGACTTCTCTCCGCGCACCATGGAACGTCCGTCCGGAGAGGCAACGATGGCGGTAAGCTTGAGCGCGTCCCGGTCCGCCGTGGCGTGGCACCCGATGGGGACCTGGCAGCCGCCGCCGAGAGCCCCCAGTAAGGCACGCTCCGCCGTCACCGCGGCGCGCGTCACGGGATCGTTCAGCCGGCTCACCGCCTGGTGCGCTTCGGCGCCGTCGTCGCGGGTTTCGATGGCCAGAGCGCCCTGCCCCACGGCCGGGCACATGACGCCGGCCGGCAGCAATTCGCTGATGCGGCCGCTCCAACCCAGGCGCTTGAGCCCGGCCGCGGCCAGCAGAATCGCGTCATACCGGCCCTCGGTTAATTTCCGGAGCCTGGTATCCAGATTCCCGCGCAGCGGCTCGATCGCCAGATCCGGCCGCAGGGCGTGCAATTGCGCGGAGCGGCGCAGAGAACTGGTTCCCACTCGAGCGCCCTGTGGCAGCCCAGCAATCGCGCACCCCACCATGGCGTCCCGCGCGTCCTCACGCGCGGGTATAGCCGCCACCGTCAGCCCAGCCGGCACTTCCGTAGGCAGATCCTTCAGGCTGTGCACTGCCAGATCCACACGCCCTTCGAGCAGCGCTTCTTCGATCTCCTTCGTGAACAGCCCCTTGGCACCCACCTGGGCCAGCGGCACATCGGTGATCTTGTCTCCGGTAGTCTTGATGATCTCGATGCGCGTCTCTACGCCCAGTTCGGCCAGGCGCGCAGCCACCCATTTCGCCTGCCACAACGCCAGTTGAGAGCCACGGGAGCCGATTACGAGCATGAGTGTCAATCTCCGAGCCGGAACACGCGATGAATCAGGTCCACAAGATGCAATCCCTCGGGCCGTCCCGCGCTACGGCGCAGCTCGGAAATAGGACCATGCGCCACCTTATTCACAATGCCGCGGGTGAGCGCCTCGATCGCCTCTTCCTGCTGCGGAGTCAGCGCGCCCAGCTTCGAGCGCATGCGGGCCACCTCGCCCGCGCGAATTTGTTCGAGCTGTTCCTGCAGGCTCACGATCGTGGGAATCACCTCGCGGGCGTGCAGGCGTCCCACCATGCGATCCACTTCGAGCGAGACGATGGATTCGGCCTGACCGGCTTCCTTGGCGCGCTCCCGGCGGTTGGAGTTTACCACGCGCTGGAGATCGTCGATGTCGTAGAGAAAAACGTTGTCGATCTGGTTCACCGCGGGATCGATGTTGCGCGGCACCGCGATGTCGATGAAGAACATCGGGCGGTTGCGCCGCGCCTCCAGCGCCCGGCGCACATCCTCCGGAGTCAAGATGTAGTGCGGCGCGCCGCTGGAGGCGATGACGATGTCCACTTGGTGCAACCCGGCGGCGAAACGCGTGTAGTCGACGATCACGCCATCGAACAGACGCGCGAGTTCCTCGGCGCGTTCCCGCGTGCGGTTGGTCACGTAGATACCCGCCACGCCCGACCGGTGCAGGTGCCGCGCGGCAAGCTCCGACATCTTCCCCGCCCCGACCACCATCACCTTCTTGCCCTCGAGCGAACCGAAGATCTGGCGCGCCAGTTCCACCGCCGCGTAACTGACCGACACGGCGCTGCGCCCGATCTCCGTTTCCGAGCGGACTCGCTTGGCGACGCTGAAGGCGCGCGTGAGCAGGGCGTCCAACGGCCCCTCCAGCGTCCCGGCGGCTTTCGCTGCGGTGTAGGCGGCCTTGAACTGGCCCAGGACTTGCGGCTCACCGAGCACCATGGAATCCAGGCTGGAGGCGACGCGAAACAGGTGGCGCACCGCGTCGCGATCCTCGTGGTGGTACAGGTAGGGATTCGCCCAACCGGGTTCGAGTCCGTGGCTGCGCTCCAGGAATCCGATCGCGAGCGACACCGGGTCGCAATTGTCTTCACTGGTCACCGCCACTTCCACGCGGTTGCACGTGGAAAGGATCATCCCTTCGAGCAGGCCCGGTTCGTTCTTGAGCGAGTGCAGTGCTTCCGCGAGCGACTCCTCGCGGAAGGCCAGCCGTTCGCGGACCTCCAGCGGCGCCGTGCGATGATTCAGCCCCGTGATCGCGAATCTCATCGTGTCAACATCGGACGCAGACCCACGTGCGCGGCCCAGGTCAACGCCGAGCATCCCAGTACAACAATCGACATCACCGCGGCCTTGCGCCCACGCCACCCGGCGGAAACGCGCAGGAACACCAGCAGCAGATAGAAGACCCAGGTCACCAGGGAGACCACGATCTTCGGTTGAGCAACCCAGCGCGTGCCGCTTTCGATGAAAGCCCAAATGCTGCCCGCAATGACGGCCAGCGTGATCAACAGAAAGCCCGCGGCCATGGAGGTCGAGATCAGCCCGTCCAGCACGCCCAGCGGCGGCAAGCGGTCCAGGAATATGCTCGCGCGCTTCCGCTTCAACTGCCGCTCCTGTATCAGGTAAGCGACCGACGCCACAGCCATCAGGAGCATCGCCGCATAGCCTGCGAGCACCAGCGCGACGTGAGCCAGCAACCAGGTATCGCGCACCTTGGGATCGGACCACGAACCCACCGGACTTCCCAGCGCGCCTACCAGGGTCATCACGAACACCAGCGGAAACACGAACGCGCTCAACGTTTCCACATGATGCCGCAGATAAACCAGCAGGTAAAGCATGCCGATCAAATACGCGCACAGCGAGATGGACTCGTAGAAATTGTTGGCCGGGAAATGGCCCGTGTACGCGGCTTCCTCCACAATGGAGACGAAGTGGAGCGTGAGGCCGCCGCAGAAGGCGATGAAAGCCAGCCGGAAGAGCTTGGCGCGGCGCTTCAGGATTGTAAGAATGGCATGGATAAGACCCACCGCATAGAGCACGGCGGCGACGCGCAGCCATAGGACACTCATCTCATGCATGGTTGGAAATCCCGCTCCTCCAGCTAATGGGCGTCGTCCCGCCGCCCGCGTCGAACTACCCTGCATTCATCAGTATATCGTGACCGCGCCGGACCCTATCGTCCAAGCTCGGCTTCGGCGGCCTCGAGTTCCTTGCCCGCCTCGGCCCACTTGCCCTGGGAAACCAGGTCCCGGTAGCGGCGGAAGTGCCTGCGGACGGAGTCGATGCGCGGATCCGGGCCGCCAGCGGGCGCGGCGGCCACGCCTGCTGCGCCTGACGGCTTTGCGGCCATTCCCGCCAGCGCGCGCACGCTCACTCCCGACAGTTCGGCGATGGCCTGCTCATAGGTATCCGTGTAGATGACCGTGTCGCCCATGCCGAGGGCTATCTTCTTCAACTGCGGCATGCGAGCCTGGGCGGCTTGAATGTAGATCGGTTGGATGTAGATGAAAGTGTTCTCGACGGGCAGAACCAGCATCTGGCCGCGGATCACCTGGGAACCCTGCTGGTTCCAAAGCGTCAGGTCTTTGGAAATGTTCTGGTCCTGGCTGATCTTGGCCTCGATCTGCATGGGCCCATAAATCAGCGCCTGTTTGGACAGTTTCAGAACCTGCAACTCGCCCAGGTTCTTCCCGTCGCAGCGAGCCACCATCACGCCGATGAGGTTGTCCTTGCTGCGCGGGGTGAAGGGGAGAAGCAACAGGAACTCGGGCTGTTCCTCACCCGGCAAAGTGGCCACTATGTAAGTGGGCGTCATGCCCTTGGACTGCCCCGCTTCCCCGCCCGTGGTCCGCGGGATGTCCCACAGATCCTCCTTGTTATAGAAGGACTCCGGATCCAGCATGTGGAAGGTGCGGTAGATTTCGGCCTGTACACGGAACAGAGTTTCCGGATAGCGTGCGTGCACTCGCAAGTCGGCCGGCATCTCCGAGGCCGGCGCAAGCAGCTTGGGGAACAGGCGCTGGTAGGCACGGATGATGGGGTCGCCGGGATCGAAGACGTAGAGCCGCGTGGTGCCGTCGTACGCGTCCACCGTGGCCTTCACGGAGTTGCGGATATAGTTGACCGAGCCTACGCCCTCGATGCCGACCGCGCGCGAGTAAGGATGCACGTCCGAGGTCGTGTACCCATCCGCCATCCACACCATGCGCCCGTTCGAAGTGAGCACCAGGTAAGGATCTCCGTCCCAGGTAACGAATCCGGCGAGTTCCGCCAGGCGCTCGCGGACCTTGCGATGAATGATCATGCGGCTCTCCGGCGTGAACATGCCGGTGAGCAGGATTTTCCAATCGTTCTCGGCCAGGGCAGCGGCGAGGCGGATGGGCAGGGAGGCTACGGGGAAGCCGCCCGCGCCTTCGTACCGGTTGTGGACGTTCTCCGCGCCGGATGGATAGTTGAACTCAGGCTGTTTGGTGCGGACGAAAACGGGTTCGTGAAGCTGCTCGCCGAAGTAGAGTTCCGGCCGTGTGAGTTTCAGGCTGGAAGTCTTCACCTCCGGCGGGGCATCCTGGATGAACAGCACTGGAAGGCCTTCGGGGGTGATGCGATTGGCCTCGGCCACCACCGTACCGTAGCCGTGCGTGTAAACGAATTTCGAGTTTACCCAGCCGGCCTGCGCGCCGCCCACCTGGCGGATGTCGAGTTCGCGCGGCGTGAGGAGCAACTGGCGGAGCTGGCCGTCGATCGAATAGCGATCCACGTCGCTATCCACAAAAACGTAATAGGGACGGATCGCCTGGATCTGCGTGACCGTGTCGTGGAAAGCCCGCCAATCCCAAAGACGCACGTTGTCGAGCAAGGCCTTGTGCCGCGTCGGATCGACTTTGGATTCGAGCTTGGCATCGAAGTCGGTCTCCTTGATCCGGCGGTCCAGACCGTATGCCGCCCGCGTGGCCGCGATGTGGCGTTGGACGTATTGCCGCTGCAGGGAGATCTCGTTCGGCTTCACATAGACGGCGTTGACCAACGGAGGCACGACGCCCCGCACAACCAGGGCCAGCACCATGGCCAGGGCGAGTTTCTTCCGCCCCACGGCCAAAAGAACCGCGGCGGCCACGGCGGCGGCCACGGCGAGCCACTGCAAAGGCAAGGTGATGTTCTGGCTCACGTAGTCCACGCCGACCAGGAAGCCGTGGTCGTCGTAGAGCATGGAATACCGGTCCAGGTAAAAGCGCACCGCCAGGGCCAGCAGAAAGACGGCGCCGACGCCGCGCAGGAAGACGCTGTCCAGCGCGCCGCCGAGGCCCAATTCCTGAAGATCGAAAGTCCCCTCCTTGGTCCATTCAGGGAACCGTTCGCGAAGCTGCCAGAAGCGCGAGACAAGGAAGTAGATCACCCCGCTGAGTAGAATCAAACCCAGCACGAAGCGCAGCAGTTGGGAATAGAACGGAAGTTCAAACAAGTAGAACGACAACGGGTGCGCGAAGACCGGATCGTGCCACGCGGTAGCTTCGGCGGGAAGGTTGCGCCCGCCGAAGAAACGGATGGCGGTCCAGGAGTCGATGGTCGCGACGCCGAGCAGGATGCCGAGCACGAGCAGAACTACCGTGGAGAGCTTGGCGTACAAGGGAACGCGCCGCAGTCCCGTCCCGGCGGCCTTCAGCGCGCGGGCGTGAACCCACCAGAGAACGATAAAGGCCACCAAAGCGGCAACCAGCGCCGGAGCCATGCCGTACAGCAGCATGCTGAACCAGGTGGGGACCTGGCCCATCTCCTTCCACCAGCAATAATCGATGACGAAAGAACCGATGGTGCGGGCGCCAAAAAAGATCGCCAGCAGAACGACGATCAGCAGGATCATCCCGCCTTGGCGCCGCGATGGGGCGCCGATCTCCGGATAGGGCATGTCAAGACTCCTTGTCGCGCGACCAGACGAACTTCCCGTTTACCATGGTGGCGACAGGCGCGCCCCGGAAGGTGCGTCCGTCGAAAGGCGTGTTGCGGCTCTTCGAAAAAGAACGGTTCACGTCGTAGGTCCAAACCAGCTCTGGGTCGAACATCGCGATGTCCGCCACGGCACCCGGCACGAGCGTTCCGCGATCCAGCTTGAGGACGCGCGCGGGTCCCAGCGACATCAACTCCATCAGGCGCATGAGCGGCATCTTGCCGGAATGCACAAGAACTTCCAGGGCCACCGCCAGTGCCGTCTCGAGTCCAATGATGCCGAACGGACACCGCTCGAATTCCTGCATCTTCTCGCTGCCGGCGTGCGGCGCGTGATCGGTGGCGATGGCGTCGATGGCGCCGGAGACCAGGCCCTCAACCACGCCCGCAACATCGTCGGCCGTGCGCAGCGGCGGCTTCATCTTGAAGTTGCTGTCGTAAGGCGGCATGGCTGCGTCACAGAGCGCCAGATGATGGGGAGTGGCCTCGGCGGTCACGCGGACACCACGCGCCTTGGCCTCCGCCACCATCCGCACGCTGCGCCGCGTGGAAACGTGCGCCGCGTGGAAATGCGCGCCGGTGGCTTCGGCCAGCAGAATATCCCGCGCCACCATAATGTCTTCCGAACAGCCCGGAATGCCGCGCAGGCCGCACCGCACGCTCTCGAATCCCTCGTGCATGTCGCCGCCGGCGCTCAGGTTCGCGTCTTCGCAGTGGTCTATGACCACCAGGCCGAGCTCACGGGCGAACTCCATGGCGCGGCGCATCACGCGGCTGTTCATCACCGGCCGGCCATCGTCGGAGATGGCCACGATTCCGGCGCTCTTCATCGATCCGTAGCCGGGCAGGTCCTCTCCGGCGCTGCCTTTGGTAATGGCGCCGATCGGCAGTACGTTCACGACGGCGAAGCGCCGGGCGCGGTCGACGATATAGCTGGTGACGGTGGCGCTGTCGTTCACCGGCTCGCTGTTCGGCATGGCGCAGATGGTGGTGAAACCGCCGGCCGCCGCCGCGCGCGAACCCGTTTCGATGGTTTCCACATGCGCAAACCCCGGCTCACGCAGGTGCACGTGCATGTCGATGAAGCCCGGAGCGACCACCAGGCCACTCGCGTCGAAAACTTCCGAACCGCTCTCGCCGAGATTCCGTCCCACAGCGGCGATGCGCCCATTGTCCACCAGAACGTCCGCAATCCCGTCGCGCGAGGATGCCGGATCGACGACCCTTCCGTTCTTGAGAAGCGTTCTAGCCATGGTCAACCCAATATCCTTTCCAGCACCGCCATGCGAACCGCCACGCCATTCTCAACCTGGTTGAGAATTACGGAGCGCTGCGAGTCGGCCACCTCGCTCGCGATCTCGCGGCCCCGGTTGATGGGCCCCGGATGCATGACGATCGCTTCCGGCCGCGCGAGCGACAGGTGCTCCAACTGCAACCCGTAATAGCGGAAATACTCGCTGGCCGGAAATGCCGCTTCATGCTGTCTTTCCAGTTGCACGCGCAACATCATGATGACGTCGGCGCCGGTGATGGCCTCGCGGATATCGCACGTAAGACTCACGCCGGGCGCGACACGCGCCAGTTCCGGAGGCAGCAGCGAGGGCGGGCCGCACAGAACGATATCCACGCCAAACTTCGAAAGCAGGTATACGTTCGACCGGGCCACGCGGCTGTGCGCGATGTCGCCGATAATAGCGATGCGCATGCCTTCCAACGTGGGGCGGCGGTCCAGGATCGTGCGCGCATCGAGCAGCGCCTGGGTAGGGTGCTCGTGCGTGCCGTCGCCGGCGTTGATGATGGGCGTCGGCAGATAGCGCGCCAGAAAATGCGGAGCGCCGGAGGCCGCGTGCCTCATCACGATTGCGTCGGGCCGCATGGCGGCCAGGGTGTTCAAGGTATCCACCAGCGATTCGCCCTTGGAGACGCTCGATCCGGCCGCGGTGATCGAAACCGCGTCCGCGCCCAGGCGCTTGGCGGCAATCTCGAAGCTGGTGCGCGTGCGCGTGGACGCCTCGTAAAACAGGTTGACGATCATCTTGCCGCGCAGGGTTTCCATGCGCTTGATGGGGGTGCCCTGCAATGCCTGGAAATCCTTGGCGCGGGTAAGAATGGATTCGATCTCCGCCCGGTCGAGGCGTTCGATACCAAGAAGACCTTTGGGCATGTGCTACTCCGCGACTTTTTCGACCAGCAGGACTTTTTCCGTCTGGTCGATCTCCTGGAACTTCACTTCGATGATCTCGTTGGACGATGTTTGTACCATGCGGCCGACATAACGGGCCTCGATGGGCAGTTCGCGGTGGCCGCGGTCGATCAGCGCGAGCAACTGGACCCGCGAGGGCCGCCCTTGATCGAACAGCGCGTCCAGAGCCGCACGCACCGTTCGCCCCGTGTACAGCACGTCGTCCGTCAGCACGATGTCCTTGCCGGTGATCGGGAAGCCGATTGTCGCCTCGTTCACAACGGGCGCCGGGCCCACTGTCGACAGGTCGTCGCGATAGAGCTTGATGTCGAGGGTACCGACGGGAATCTTGCGGTTCTCCAGGGATTCGATCTTGCGCGCCAGCCTCTCGGCAAGCGGAACGCCGCGGCGGCGAATACCGACGAAAGCCAGTTTATCGAGGTCGGCGCTCTTCTCGAGCACCTCGTGCGCGAGACGGACCAGGGTGCGATCCATCTCCGAAGCGCTCATCAGTTGACATTTCACACGTGTAGCAGACATGCAAGGCGTCTCCGAAGGCACAGGTTATCACATCGGCCCCTGCCCCAGTTTTTGCGATTTTCGGCCGCCGGGCCGGCATGCGCGATAATTACAGAGAAGTGAGGGTTTCGCGATTATAAGGCAATCTCTTCGATCGGCCGCGCTAGCGGCGTTACTGGCCTGTTCAGCTTGGCCGGACGAGCCGCAAAACCACGTGGCCGCGCAACCATATCAGCCGCTCAGCGCCAGCGAGCGGTGGCGTCACTATGGGAAGGATCTCTTCTGGAATCCGATGGCGGGATTCGGTATCACAACCGGCGCTGCCATCGCACAGTGGCGCGACGACCCGACCGAATGGGGACAGGGCGGAGAGGGATTCGGCAGGCGCCTGGCCCATCGTGCGGGACGGCTGACGGTGCAGGAGACCTGCGAGGCCGCCGGGGCGGCGCTGCTACGCCACGACGTGCGCTACATCCCGAGCCGGGACACCCGTTTCTGGCCCCGCGTCACCCACGCGATGGCGGCTAATTTCGTGACGCTGGACGAGCATGGGAACCGTGTCTTCCACGCGGCGCGCATGGGAGGCATCGTAGCGGGAGTGCTGGTGAGCCGGCAGTGGATGCCGGACCGTTACAGCAGCGCCTATCGCATTACCCGAGGCATCGGCATCCAACTCGGCATCAGCACCGCATTCAGTGTGCTGCGCGAATTCACGCCGGACCTGAAGCGGGCACTTCACCGTAGATAGCAGCCCCTAAGCCGGAGGCTTCCCGTAATCGCGGATCTTCATCGGCTCGCCACCCTTCAAGGCCGATTGATGCGCCACAATGCCCGGCACCGTATATGCAACGGCTTCCCACACGTTCACCGACGGGTGACGGTCCTCGGCGATGGCGTCGATGAATTCCTTGGTGATGAAAACGTGCGATCCGCCGTGGCCGCTCTTCACCCGCATGGATTCCGGCAACCGCTCCCAATGGTCCGGCTGCGCGAACTTCTCCTGATGCACATCGCCTTCCGGGTATCCGTTCGCATCGATGACTGTCTTGCCGTCCTTGCTGATGCCGACCACCGTGTTCGGCGAACCCTCCGGCCGCGCCATGATGTACGACATGCGGTCGCCGTAAAAAGCGCCCCGCTCCGTGCCGCCGGCAGCCACGTGCCAGAAAACGGATATGCGGCTCGAATGTCCCCCGGAGGTCTTGAAGAATCCTGTGGTGTTCCAGAACGGATTCTTGTACTGGTTCGTCTGCAGCACCTCGTGGTTGTCGCCCCAGCCGACCGCCTGCACTTCGACCAACCGCTCACCGGTGACCGGCACGACCATTCCGACGCAGTGCGTGGGATAGTGCATGGGCGGCAGGCCGTGGCGCCATGTGGGAAAGCCGCGGTCGTCGAAGAAGAGGGGTAACAGACCTTCGTGGTGGTACTCGGCCTCGCTGTAAAAGATAGTGCCGAACTTGCCCGCGCGCGCCCACTCCATACACGTCATCACTTCGGGCCGGTAGTAGCTGGTCTCCGCCATCATGTAACGGAGGCCGCTGCGCTTGACGGCGTCGATCAGCCGTTCGCACTCCTCGACGGACATGCCCGCCGGCACGGCGCTGACCACATGCTTGCCCGCCTTGAATGCTTCCAGAGCCATCCAGACGTGCAACGGCGCAGGCGTGAACACTCCCACCGCGTCAAGCTCCGGGTGCTTCAGCATGTCGCGATAGTTCTTGAACGTGTTTCCGCAGCGATACACGGTGGAGAGCTTCTCCAGCCGGTCCGGTCGTATGTCGCACACCGCGGTGACCTTCGCGTTGGGATGCAAGTGCCACTGGAACGACGAGCCGAAGCCGCCCCCGACGATGCCAATGCGCACCGGTTTTCCAGTGGACGCCTTCGCTGTACCCTCTAACGCTCCCGCGCCAAATGCCGCGCCCGCACTCATCAAAAGACTGCGTCTACTGACCGCCATCGCTTGCCTCCAGCCGAATCTCCGCGCATCAAGGGCGCGGAGATAATCATCTTACCTTTCCACTCAGAGGAACGGTCAGGCCGTTGGCGAGACCGGCGATGCGCGCAACTTCCGCAGGGCGAGTTCGCCGAGGTTGCACAGGGCCGCCAGCGCCAGCAGTGCGGGCCACAGCCGCAGCAACGCCGGCTTGGCGCGCCCGGCCGGATCGAACACCTGCCGCGGCTCCGGGTTGAAGCGCCCGCCGGTGAAGCGGGCCAGATTCTCGAGCAGTCCGGGATTGGAACCGTACTCGCTCATCTCCTTTTCCTGCCGCAAAACGCCGACTTCGGGAAACGCGCGCGACTCTTCGAGCGGGCGCACCCGGAATAAGCCCTGCCGCTTGCCGATGGGCACCCGGCCTCGATAGGCGCCTTGCGCCAGTTTGGCGATGGGCACGGGCTGCATGAAACCGTTCGGCCCCGAGACAAAAATGTCCGGCACCTTCGCGGGCTCTTCCGCATAGCGGCTCAACCGGTAATCGACCACGAGTTCTTCGCTGGCGCTATCGAAGCTCGCCGAAGCTTCCCCGGCTTGCGCGTGCGGCAGCAGGTCGCGCGCCATGTTGGACCAGAACTTGTCGAAGCCGCTCCAGCCCACCCATCTGGCCGCCCACCGGCTCTTGGCGTCCGAAGTGAAGACCGCCACGCGCCCCAAACCATACTGCCAGCGCACCAGTAGCGGGTCCTTGCGATCCACGCTCAAAACCGTCTCCGCGGTGGGTTTACTCTGGAAGCGGACATAGCCGAGGAGTTCCGGAGCTTGATCTATGTTCACTCCTTCCAGGATTTCGGTCTTGCCGGCCACAACCGGGCGAAACAGCTTTTCCACTACCGTGGAGCCGGAGTGTTCCAGAACGTCGCGCAGCAGAATCTGTTCGAGCCCCGCCGGATCGCTCATGAAGTACGACTTCCCCTTGGCCGTCACGGCCACCTTTTCGAGGTAAGAGCGATTGACGTCCTGGCCCAAGCCGACCGTGGAGATAGTGATGCGGTGGGCCTCGGCGTCGCGGGCCAGGTTCATGCTATCGCCTTCCTCGGAGATGCCGTCGGTGAGCAGCACGACGTGCTTGAAGGTAGCCTTCACCGGAAGCGCCCGGCGGTAGGCTTCCGCCAGGGCCGGCGCGATCTGCGTGCCACCGTCGGGCGTGATACCGGAGATCAGGCGCACGATCAGCGACCGGTCCTCGGCCCGGCGGATGGGAACGGCCCACTGGAACGAGTTGTCGAAGATGAGCACGCCCACCGAATCGATGGGCCGCAGGTTCTGGACAACGCCAATGGCGGCCAACCGCGCCAGTTCAATCTTCTTGCCCTCCATGGAACTGGACTTGTCGATGATCAGAATTACGCAAGTGCCTTCGGGCGAGCGCGGCGGCGCTACCTTGGCCGGCAATAGGCGATCGAGCGCGTCTTCCTCGCCTTTCTTCTCGATGTAAACATTGCGTTCGCCGCCGATCACCAGCACCCCGCCACCCTGCCTGACGTATTCCTCCAGGCGCTTCTTTTCAGCGGGCGAAAGGGATTCAAGATCCCAATTGTTGAACGCCAAAAGCTCGTAGCTCTCCCACTTCTCGCGCTTCCAATCGTTCGAGCGCACCACCTTAAAGCGGCCGGCTTCGAACGTTTTCAGCAGGTGCGCCTCGGTGCCTGCGGGATCGTCCGAAATCCAAAGGATACGAGGGCGTCGAAGATTAACGGCTTGGGCGAAGCGCACTTCCCCCAAGCCCTCGGCACGGATCGCGCCCGACAGATCCACGGCTCCATCGGAGGCGACCACCGAGTGCGCGCGGATTTCATTCACGCCCGCATCCAGCTTCGCCGGGACCGCACCCAGGACTTTGCCGTCAGCCGCCATCTCGACCACGGCGGAAGCAGCTCGCGGAGATATGACCTTCAGGTCCACCGGAAACCGCTCTCCGCTGAAAACCGTCCCGGGGACGCTCGCCAATTCCAGACGCAGGTCCGGCTTGGGGCGCCCAGAGAGCGCAAACGTGTCGATGGGGATTCCGAGTTGCCCGGCCTGCCAGGCGGCGCGCGCCGCGCTGCCCCGGTTTTCCAAGCCGTCGGAAATCAGCACGATGCGCGGCACCATGTCCGAAGGCAGGCGGGTGGCGGCTTCCCGGACGGCTGCTTCGATGTCTGTGGCACGCCCCTCCTCGCCGAGGGTTGGACGGAAGTTCCAGCGCGGGTTGTGTTCGCCCGGCAAGGCTTCGCGTGTGGCGCCGGCAAAGGATGTGACGCGCATCCGGTTACGTCCGCGAGCGCCATCCATGCGGTTGGCAAAATCCGAAGCGCGTTTCAGGTCATCCGGAGCTACGCTCGAAGACGTGTCCACCAGGGCCGCCACCGCCACCTTGGTCTCGTACACCGTCATGGCCGGGGCGAACAGCGCCGCCAGTACGGCGACGGCCATGGCCGCCTTCAGCACAACTGCCGCGCGCGCGGCCAGAGTCGACGGCCAGTGCCACCAGGCAGAGCGGCGCACGCCATAGCGCCGCCATTCGCAGACCAGAACCGCCGCGCCCGCCACCGCGAGCCAGCGCCACAAATCGCGCGGCTGCGGCAGGCCAGACCCCCGCGAGGGCACGCCGTAGCTGGTCTTCGGCGGCGCTTCCCAACGCGTGGCGCCTAGTTCGGGAAGCGTGAGCGAATAGGCGAGTTCGCGACCTCCGGCGAGCACCCGCACGTTTCCGGGCGCGCCCGCGAAGAAGCGGAGCCGGTTGCCGTCAATGCTGTACGGTAGATCGCCGAGCGTGTCCGAAACCACACGCACCGGTCCGGCGGCCGCTTCCGGCGCGAGGGTCGTTTCCACCGAACCGGCGCTCGCCCCGGCCAGCTCCCATCGGCGGAACGTCTCCGGCGAGAGCCAGCGCAAGATGTTGGCGAAGACCAGCGGCGTGGTCAGTTCGTAGCGCTGCGGACCCGCGAGCGGGTGAAATCCGAACACGATACTGCGTGGCGTTCCCGGGCGAGCCACAACCGCCGGACCGAATCCGGTTTCCGCGAGTTGAATATCCGATGGAGCAGGCTCGAACACCTGGGTTGATGCGATTCTCGATCCCTGGCCGTGCAGCCCGGCTCCCAATTCGTGCCCGGAGGACCAGCGCACGATCGTCGCGTCGCGCACAGTGCGGCGCACGGGTACGGGCGAGGCGCCCGCTGGCGGGTCGATCCAGATGGCGTCGATCGCGGGCGCGGACGGCGGCCGGAACCCGTCTATCACCATGGCGCCCGCATCCGGTTTGGGCTGATAATCCCTCGGGCTCAGCCACACCGCTTCCACCCCGGCGCTCGCACTGAAGATCGGCCGCAGCATTTCGGGATGAGCGGAGTACACGGCCACTTTCAGGGCCGTCTGCGCGGGGACCTCGATGACAGCGCGGTTGTCCGCGGCCAGGTCGTCGTCCGGCAGGAGACGCGCTTCGAGCCAGCCCGCGGCGCGTGTATGGTATTCGAAAGCGGCGGCGTCCTCCGCGTTCTGCGCCAGGTCCAAGCGGCGCGTCCCCACAGGAGCCCCGGCAAATTGTAATACCACTGTGACCGTGCGCGGAGCCGAAGTGTAGTTACGCACAGAAATGTGAATCTCCCAGGTACCGGGATCGCTGTGCGAGCGCCGCAGACCGAACTTGGTGAACCCGCAATTGGAAATATTCTCGCCCACCGGGAGTACGCGGAGGTTCCCAAACGAAACCGCCGCGGCTTCACCGGGAGCCACGCGGCCCGTGCCGGCGTAAACGATTTCACCTTTGCGGCGTCCCGAGCCCGCGAGCATCCTTTGGGAGAAGGCGAGCGCGCCATCCAGGTCCAACGCCGTCGAACCCGGCGAACTCGCGCGTAGCGCTGCTTCCACGGCGCCGCGGTTGGACTCGAAGCCAGTGGCCGGCGTGGCCAGCGCGTCGGCACGGATCAGCATCACGCGGTCGTTCGGCGGCAGCGTGCGCAAGTAACGGTCCAGATCCCGGCGCGCTTCGTCGAAAGCCGTCCCGTTGTGCGAATGAGCCGCCATCCACGCCGAAGTATCGAGGACCACGACATGGTCGCGGCCCGACGCGGGCGATGCACCCCAACGCAGTTGGCCCACAGCCAAACCCAGCAGGGCGAGGCCGAGCAATTGCAGCAGCAGGGAAAGCGGCTGCTGAATCCGCTTGCGCCGCCGGGCTTCCACGGGCTTCTCCGCCGCCTGCCAGAAACGCAGCGTGGGGACGATCAAACGGCGGCGTGAGCGATCCAGCAGATACAGCGCGACCACGACCGCGCCGGCCGCGCCGAACAACGAAACCAGTTCGAGGAGCGTGAGGTCGACCAGGTACATGCGCGCGTCCCGCCTGCCCTCAGGCCACTCCCGAAATGCGCATCAACGGACCGAAAATAGCGTCTTCGATCGGCATGCTGGTCGTCAGGCCGACGTAGCGGCCTCCGTGGCGCGTGGCCAGGTTCTGCAACATGCGGGCATGCGCGTCGAAGGCTTCCGTGTAACGCTCGCCGGCTTCGCGGTCGAAGCGGAGAATCATGGTTCGCGCATTCTCGGCATCTTCCAGTTCGATCTCCCCCTCCCAGGGAGGCGTGCGGTCATCGTCATCCCAAAGCTGGATCAGCAGCAGCTCGTGTTCAAAGTCCGCCAGGTATTGCAGAGGTTTTTCGCAGCCGGCCTCGTCCAGAAAATCCGAGATGACGACGAGCAATCCCGGCTGCGCGTAGGCGGCGATCAACTCCCGTGCAGCCGACATGAAGTCGCTCGCGCCCGCGGGCTGGAGCGCGGTGAGGAACTCGACCGCCGGGGCGAAGCGGTGCCTTCCCCCGCCGGCGCGAAACGGTTCGCCGAGTCCCCCGGCGAACGGCTGTATCAGGATCTTATCCAGCCGCACGAGGCCGATGTAAGTCAAGGCCGCGGTCAGGCGCCGTGCGTAATCGAATTTGCCGCGCCCGCCGGTCGCCATCGAGAGGCTGGTGTCCAGCAGGACTCGCACGGGAACCCGGGGCTCCACCTGGAAGAGCTTCAGAAACAGCTTCTCCAGCCGGAGGTAGGCGCGCCAGTTCACTGCGCGCAGGTCGTCCCCGTAATGGAAACGGCGGTGGTCGAGAAACTCCTGCCCGGCGCCCGAGAAGCGCGAGGCGTTGCGGCCGCCCACCAGTCCGGGAAAGCTCTTCTGCCAGTGGATGGCCAGGCGCTCGAGCTTTTCGAGGAAGGTGCGATCTACCAGGGGCTCCTGCGCCATGAGCGGACGACTCAACTTGCCCGCGCAGCCACCGCGCGAATGATGCCATCGAGGACCGTCCCGGTGGTTTGTCCTTCGGCGTGCGCGTCGAAATTCAAAATGATGCGGTGGCGAAGCACGGCGGGGGCTACCTTCAAGACGTCGTCCACGCTCAGGTGGAAGCGGCCGTCGAGCAACGCGGAGACGCGCCCGCACTCGACCAGCGCCTGCGCGCCACGCGGCGAGGAGCCATAGCGGATGTACTTGCGCGCGTTTTCGTGCGCCTGTTCGCTTCCCGGCTGCGTCGCCATCACCAGATCCACGGCGAATTCCTGCACGTGCGCCGCCACCAGGATGTCCCGGCAGACCCGGCGCAACTCCAGGATGTCCTCCCGGCCCGCCACGCTCTCCACCTGCGTCTCTTCCCTTTGGATGGTGCGCTCGACGACCCTGTTCAGCTCATCCCGCGACGGATAGTTCACCACGATCTTCATCAGGAAGCGATCGAGCTGCGCTTCCGGAAGCGGGTAGGTGCCTTCCATCTCGATGGGATTCTGCGTGGCCATCACCAGGAACGGCGCTTCCAGCTTGTGCGTGGTCGTCCCGCTGGTCACGGTGCGCTCCTGCATGGCCTCCAGCAGCGCGGACTGGGTCTTCGGCGTCGCGCGGTTGATTTCGTCGGCCAGCACCAGGTGCGCGAAGATCGGCCCATTCTGGAAGCGCAGGAATTTCGCGCCGTTCTCTCCGGTTTCGATGATCATGCTGCCGACGATGTCCGCCGGCATCAGGTCCGGCGTGAACTGGATGCGCGAGTACTTCAGGTGCAGCACGCGGCCCAGCGTGCGCAGCAGCGTGGTCTTGCCGAGCCCGGGCACCCCTTCCAGCAACACGTGGCCGCCGGCCAGCAGGCACGTCAGCACACCATCGACGACATCCTGCTGCCCGACAATGATCTTGGCGATTTCGGCGCGAATCCGGTCGAGCCGTGCCACGGCGTTTTGGATGGCAACCTCGGCAGTCACTATCCATATTCTAGCTGCCCCGGCGGCGCCGCCGCCCGGCGGTATAATCTCCTTCGCATGACCAAGGAAGAGATCCTCCTCGCCTGCCGGGAAAACCTGTTTCCCTGCGTGTTCCACTACTACCGGGAGCCGCTGGTGGTGGCCCGCGCCAACAACCAGTATGTTTGGGACGCCGACGGGCGACAGTACCTCGACTTCTTCGGCGGCATCGTGACCATCAGCGTGGGACACGCCAACGAGTTCGTGAACCGGCGTGTGCACGAGCAACTCGACCGGCTGCAGCACGTCTCCACGGTCTTCGCTACCGAGCCGATCGCCGCGCTGGCGCGTAAAATCGCCTCCATCACACCCGGCGGCCGACTAACGAAATCCTTCTTCACCAACAGCGGCACGGAAGCCAACGAAACGGCGATCCTGGCCGCGCGCTGCGCCACCGGATCGAGTGAAATCGTCGCGCTGCGCCACGCCTACCACGGCCGATCGACGCTCGGCATGACGCTCACAGGCCAGTCCGTCTGGCGTCTGGGCGGCGTGGCCGAAGCCGGCATCGTGCACGCCCACAACGCCTACTGCTACCGGTGCCCCTTCGGGTTGACCTATCCGGCCTGCGAAGTGAAGTGCGCCCGCGACGTAGAGGACCTGATCCGCACTACGACCTCGGGCCGCATCGCCGGCTTCATCGCCGAACCTGTGCAGGGCGTGGGCGGTTTCATCACACCGCCCAAAGAGTATTTCCCGGTGGCGGCGGAAATCGTGCGGCGCTACGGCGGACTTTTCATCTCCGATGAAGTGCAGACCGCCTGGGGCCGCACCGGCGGCAAGTGGTTCGGCATCGAGCACTGGGGCGTCGTACCGGACATCATCACCAGTGCCAAGGGCCTGGGTAACGGCATGCCCATCGGCCTCACCGTGGCCACACCGGAAGTGGCGGCCGGCGTGACAGGCCTGTCGATCTCCACTTTCGGCGGCAACCCCATCGCGACCACGGCGGCCAAGGCGGTCATCGATTTCGTGGAACAGGAGCGGCTGATGGACAACGCCGAAACGGTGGGGGCGTACCTGCACGAGAAGCTCATCGAGTTGAACGACAGGTACGCTGTGATCGGCGACGTACGCGGCATGGGCCTCATGCAGGCGATCGAGTTGGTGCGCGACCGAGCGACGAAAGAACCGGCCGTGGACGTAACTCTGGCCGTGCTCGAAGCCACGCGCCGCAACGGCCTGCTGGTGGGCAAGGGCGGACTCTACTCGAACATCATCCGTATTACCCCGCCGTTGAACATCTCGCGCGCCGACGTGGATGCTTTCGCCGAAGGAATGGAGCGAAGTTTGCGGGAAGCGACGTGCGGGCAGCATTGAACCGACACGTCCTCGATGTCAGGAGGTTCCCATGATCAACCCAGGCATTGAAGGGAAAGTCGCGTTCATCACCGGTGCTAACCACGGCGTCGGAGGGCGTGGCGGCCTCGCGCGAAGCCGGCCTCGGGGAGGCTTCGAGTATCCCGATCCTGTTCGACACGTGCGAGGCCGCTCTCGGCCCGGTCGATGTGCTCGTCAACAACCACACGCATTGCGTGCTCGACACCTTCGATCCGGCAGCCGTTTCGGGCCAGGGCTTCGGCATGGAACTGGTGTCGGCCGAGGGCATTGACGCGCATTTTGCGGCGAACGCCCGGGCCTACGCGCTTCTCCCGGAGGAGTACCTGCGGCGGCAGATGAAGCGGCAAGCGCGCTGGGGCGGAATCGTCAACATCAGTACGGATGCGGCGCACTCGCACCCGGGCGCCGTGAGCTATGCGGCGAGCAAGCACGCCATCGAGTCCTATAGCCGCGCGGCCGCCGGAGGATGCACCAGTAACGCGTTCCCTTATGATAGAGTCTGGCCATCCACTTGCTGACTCAATTCAAACTTCGAGAACGACACTATGAGCTTCTTTACCAAGCGCAACGAATACGAGACGGATCTTCCCGAGCGTAATGACTTGCCTCAACGGGCGGCCCCGCTGACGAACCACCCGCATCTGCCCTCGGTTCAGGCCGATGCATCCCGCGTCGCGCCGGCGGCTCCTCGCGGCATATCCAATATCGGCCGCACCGTAGTCATCAAAGGTGACATACACAGTGACGAAGACCTGCAGATCGAAGGGCAGATGGAGGGCCGGCTGGAGTTAGGTCAACACCGTCTGATTGTCGCGTCCAACGGCCAGGTCCAGGCCAGCATCAGGGCCAGGGACGTGGACGTTCATGGGACCGTCAAGGGGAACGTGGACGCTTCCGAGAGGGTCACGCTTCGAAAGAACTCAAGATTGATCGGCGACCTGAAGATGGCCAGCGTGGTCATCGAGGACGGCGCCTATTTCAAGGGCAGCGTCGACATCACCCAAGTCCAATCGCCCAAGATCAACGCTCCTCAGGACGGCCAGCTAGAGGGGAAGGCATCCTTCACCCAGGTTGATGGCGGTCATTAATCCGACCCATTCAAGTGCTGCGGATGGGAAGAAAATACCGGGGAAGGTGTACGCTCGTTGCAGATTTTACCTACGAACAATCTCTCCGCTGGGGATGCCGCGCCGGAGCCTCCCCAGCGGAGAGCGCGTACTACGCAGCGTGGTTTCGCCTTCTCCCGCCAGAGACTCGCAAGGGGAAGATCATTCATTCAAGCCCTGAAGGCTCAACCGGACCTCGAAGCCATCCTCAGTCAGGTCTCACATGCTATGAGTTTCCCGCGATTCTCGCAGTGGCGATAGCCACCAAGGAAAACACACTATCGGGTTAGCAATTGGTCTGCCAAACTCTCCGGCGTTCCATCGCGAGACGCTGCCGGCGTTTCATTTGCGCAGGACGACCAGGGAGCACCGTGCTTCCTTGCAGTGCGCGAGGTCCACTTCGCAACTGTAGCCGAGAGGTTCGAGCACGCGGCGGTAAAGGACGTCGCAGTGGTGGCAGTATTCCGGGTAGGCTTCGATGTGCTTTGTTTCGATGAGGCGGCCCATGGAGGGGCAATGGTACATGTCGATACGGAACATGCCCGCTTCCTCATCCAGTTCCATTGAGAAATCCGCGGCTTCCTCGTTCAGCGTGTGGCTCCAGTAAAGCCAGCAACCTTTGATGCCGTTGGCAACCACCAGTTCCTTCAGGTTGCCCAGGAAGTTGTCCGAAAGGTACTCCCAGAAGGCCATCACGGCGGCCTTGCCACCGCGCGAATCCAGATACTTGAACAGTTCGCTGTAAGCGGGGATGAAATCGGTGCAGGAGATCATGCGGCCCTCCGGCGGAAGATTTGCGTGCTGCGCCCCGTGGCGTCGTCATAATCCGGCATCTCGGCCTCGAACGGCGTGCCCTCGACGAGCGCCTCATTCACCGTGCGCGACGTTTCGCTGAACATGCGCGCCACCTTGTAGCCGTGCTCGCGCAGGTGCGTTACGGCCGGGCAACGCTCGACATGCAGCGTCAGCGTATCGCCATTCATCTCGATGCGCACCGAACCGCCTTCGACCGCGTACATCCGCTCGAAATGCTCCTTGAGCGCATCCAGGCCTCGGGTCGCGATCTGCTCGCGCACCGGGGCGTAGTAGGACCGGACAAATTGCCGCAAGTACTCGCGGACGGCCTCGGGCCCGTACGTCTCGTGCAGGTATTCGATTCCGTTGCTCAGCGCGCCGTGAAAGTCCTTGTGCAGGTACTTGTTGTCTGCGGCGCTGCGCCGCATGACCAGCTTGCCCATGCCATACTCTCCTTATTTTTGAAATAGCGCATCGAGCTGGCGCAGGGCGGATGCTGCGAGCCGCGAACCCGCGTCGCCGGTGTAGAAGGTGGCTCCGGGCGTCGGCTCGTAACCGCCCTGCCCGAAAGCTTCGCGCGTCGGAATGTAGCCGATGGCGTCGTTGGCCAGTTCCACCACGAGTGTGTGGCGCGCCGGCGATTTGCGCTTGATCTCCAGGCCGTACTCGTTGAAAATCTCGCCCGGCAACCCCACGACGGCCGCATCGCCCAGGCGGATCACCATGACCTCGGGCAGATCGTCCTCGTGCTGTTTCTCGTACATGCCGAGGCGGGTCACGGCCCAATACTCGTCAGGCAGGCCGTCCACCTGTCCCGGCGCATGGCCTCCGGCCAGTTCGCGGATGACGTTCTGGCACCACCGGTGTTCTTCCTCGCTGATTTTGAGACGTTCGAGCGGCACACGTTCGCTCGAGACGGCGAGTTCGTCGCCCTCGACGGGCTCGGCGGAACGGAGCGCCTGACACGCATCCGCAGCCAGCATGTAGCCGGCGCGTTCGGTCATGGTGTAGCCGCGGCCCATGGTGCGGTCGCTGTAATCGACGTGGTTCACATTGCCGCAACAGCCATTGAAGTACGCCGCCACGAAATCCGGGCCGAATAGCTGGCGCATGGCAATCGCCAGATAGCCTGGGAAATCCGCCGAATAGAGCCAGTTGTCGCCTGCCAGGATGGCGGGGTGCAGCGCATAGTTCACCACTGCGGCCCGCTCCACGCCATCTCGTTTCACGCCAAGCACGCGCAATTCGAAGTCCGCCCCGCCCAGCGGTTTGACCACGAAGTCCGGATCGAGGCCCTCCCAGTTCATGTGCGTCCGGCCGTCTTTGCACAGCAGGCGGCGATTGTGGGGCAGACGGTCCTCGAAGACCGCCCCGGCTACCAAGTCCGCCTCCGACAGGTTGCCAACAGCCAGAGGCACGGCCTCGGCGATCCGATCGAGAAACCGCTGGATGTCCGCCTCATCGCATTTCGGCAGCGACCCCAGGTTCATAGGAGCCGGACCGCTGTGCGTGTGCGTGGCTGCCACCAGGATGCGTCCGGCGGGAATACCGCTGGCGCGCGAAGCGCACTCACGGATGTGTGCGACATTGTCGCGGTTCAGCATGCAGATGTCCGCCGAGAGCATCGCCGCGCGGTCGCCTGTCGAATTCTCGAAGACGAAGGCTCGGGCGCACAGCGGATCGTGCACGCCGCGGGCAGCATAATCGTCCCTGAAATTGCCCATCAGGGGCAGGCCTGGAGCAGGTGTGTAATCGACTTCCGCGACGCCAATCCGCATACTGTTTAATCCCTCCATTCATGATACTGCCGGCGTGCTCGGCGCTTCGATACACTCAAAACGATGGAAACGCTTCTGTTCGCGAATGGCTCGCTGGTGGACGGCACCGGCGCGCCGCCCGTGCGAGGCGATGTGCTGGTGCGGGATGGTCGCATCGCCCAGGTAGGCAAGGTCAGGATCGACGGGGAATGCCGGCGCATCGATTGCACAGGACTCGTCGTTGCGCCGGGCTTCATCGATATACACAGCCACTCGGATTTGCAGGTGCTGGCGAACCGCCGCGAGAAATCCGGCCAGGGCGTGACCACCGAGATAGTGGGTAACTGCGGTTTCTCGCCGTACCCGAGCGGCGCCGATCCCAAGTTGCTGCGCGAGTACGCGCAGCCGATCCTCATGGGGGAAGGCGCTTGGGGCTGGAAGAGCGCCAAGGACTATCTGAAGGCCGCAGCCGAACAATCGCGCCTGGTAAACGTGCTGTCGCTGGTAGGGCACGGCAGCCTGCGCGTAGCCGTGGCCGGCTTTCGCCAGGATGCGCTCAGCAAGGCCGAAATGGACCATGCCGAACAGATGCTGGACCAGTGCCTGAGCGAGGGGGCCTCAGGCTTCACGACGGGACTGATGTACGCGCCCGGGTCCAGCGCTCCGGTCGAGGAAATTGTGCGGTTGTGCAAGGTGGCGGCGCGGCGCGGCAAGGTTTACGCCACGCACATGCGCAGCTATGCCTGGCAGTTGCTGGAAGCACTCGACGAACAGATCCGAATCGCCCGGGAGAGCGGCTGCCGGATCGAAATCTCGCACCTGCAGGCGGTGGGACAGGCCAACTGGCACAAGCAGGAACAGGCTCTGGAAAAAATCGAAAACGCTCGCCGGCAGGGCGTGGACATAGGCTTCGACATCTATCCGTACACGGCAGGCAGCACCATGCTGACGCAGTTCCTGCCACAATCGGCGCTGGCGGGTGGCCTGGATGGCATGGTGGCGCTGCTGAAGAACCCGCAGAAGCGTGAGCGGATCGCGGCCGAAGTACGACAGATGACCGCGCAGCGGTGGACCGACGTGCTCGTCACTTCGGTGGCCACGGAAGCCAACCGGCCGATCGTGGGGAAGAACATCGGCGAGATCGCCGGAATGCGCAAGAAAGATCCGGTTGAAACGGTGCTGGACCTGCTGATCGAAGAGAGGGACAACATCATCATCGTGTCGTTCAACCAGAGCGAGGACAACCTGCGCAAGCTGCTGACACATCCGTTGTGCAGCGTGGGCAGCGACGGTTTCTATGTGAAGGGGCGTCCCCACCCCCGGCTTTACGGCACCTTCCCCGCACTGCTTGGACGCGTGGTGCGCGAGAAGCACTGGATGAGCCTCGAACAGGCGGTGCACAAGATCACTGGCCGTCCGGCAGAGCGTTTCGGAATCAAGGACCGCGGCAGGCTCGCGGCGGGCTGCGCGGCGGACATCGCCGTTTTCGACGCGAACACGGTGATGGGCCCGGGTACGTACGAGAAGCCGGAGCAGGCCCCCATCGGTATCCGCATGGTATTTCGCAACGGCCGCCAGGTGACGCCCGCTTGAACGAAGAAACCGCGTGGAACATCACGGCCGCCGACAACGAACTCTTCCAGCGGGAGTT
Source organism: uncultured Solibacteraceae bacterium (assembly GCA_964561215.1). Lineage (GTDB taxonomy): Bacteria > Acidobacteriota > Terriglobia > Bryobacterales > Bryobacteraceae > JAJFUV01. The sequence goes on from CAZLOS010000014.1 coordinate 23,848, forward strand.
GGATTCGTTTCTCCCCCACCGCGTCTTCGACGCCCACGCGCATCTCTACCATCTCGAAGATTTCGGTGTAAATCCCACGTCGTTCCTTTCCGCAGGTCCGACGCCGGCCGGATTGGCCGGATTCCGGGATTGGTCCTGCCGTTTGACGCCGCGTCGCGAGTACTCGGTGCTGGCTTTCGGTTTCCCGGCCGCGGGACTGGATGTGGAAGCCGCCAACCGATTCGTAGCAGCCGAAGTGCGCGGAGACCGGCAATCCCGTGCCGCCATGGTGGTCACACCGGAACTGGACGCGGAAGCGGTGAGGGCCGCCGTGTGCCGGGAGAAGTTCGCCGGACTGAAGTGCTACCACGTGTATGCCGGCACGCAGCCGACATTCGAAGCGGAGGTGGGCAGGTACCTCAGCGAGGATCATATGCGCGTGGCGCACGAAGAGCGGCTCACTATCACGTTGCACCTGGTACGGGCGCGAGCGCTGGCCGATCCGGCGAATCAGCAGGCCATCCGCTCCTATGCCGAACGCTATCCGAGTGCGCGCTTGGTGCTGGCGCATGCTGGGCGCGGGTTCAATCCGTGCCACACGATTGAAGGGATCGGGGCGCTAAAGGGCCTGCGAAACGTATGGTTCGACACGAGCGCGGTCTGCGAGGGAGGGGCCTACGAGGCCGTCATCGAGACGATGGGCGTTGGCCGGCTGCTCTATGGGTCCGACTTCCCCGTGTCGCTCATGCGGGCTCGCCCGGTGGCGCTGGGCGATTCATTCCTCTGGATATCGCGGGAGAATACCGACTTTACAGCGGCTTACGCGGATGTCGCCCCGTCGCTCACCGGCATGGAATCCTTGCGCGTTCTGAAACGGGCGTGCCACCACATGCACCTTTCAGACTCGGACGTCGAGCGTATCTTCTGGCGCAACGCGGCGGAACTGTTCGGGCTTTAATCCCCAGGGAATCAATCACCTTCCCGGCATACCTCCAACAGTGGCAGAATGGATTCATGTCACAACCAGTTATCCTTGTTGCGAGCGGAGATTTGCGCCTATCGGCGAACCAGCAGTGCTGGCCCGCCCAGCAGCGCATGGAAGCAGCGGTCATGGCCGCCATCCGGAAGGAAGGCTATGAAGTCGTGCGAGGCCATGATGTCGACCCTGTGGAAGGCCACGGCTTCATCAAGAGCCAGATCCAGGGTATCGAAATCTTCCGCAAGATCCCCAAGGATGCGCCCGTGGTCGTCGCGGAAGCGGTTTGGCAGTACAGCCACCACGTCCTGCCGGGCCTGCTGACGCACAAGGGCCCCATCCTGACGGTGGCCAACTGGAGCGGCGAGTATCCCGGCCTGGTGGGCATGTTGAACCTGAACGCCGGCCTGACGAAAGCGGGCGTGAAGTATACGACCTTGTGGAGCGAGGATTTCACCGATCAGTACTTCCAGAGCCGGCTGCGCAACTGGCTGAAGGGTAAACCGGTGCGCCACGACACCAGCCACGCCGTGAAACTCAGCTCCTTTAAGCTGCCCCCCGCGGCCGAACAGACCGGAGCAGTGCTGGCGCAGGAACTGTTGGCGGACAAGGCCATCATGGGCATCTTCGATGAAGGCTGCATGGGTATGTACAACGCCATCATCCAGGATGAACTGCTGTTCAAAATCGGCATCTGCAAGGAACGGCTGAGCCAGTCCACGTTGTACGCGGCCATGCTCACGGTACCGGACGCCGAGGCGCAGGAAGTTCGCAATTGGCTGGACGCCAAGGGCATGAAGTTCGTCACGGGGCCGAATCCGGACACGGATCTCACGGACGGCCAGATTCTCGATCAGTGCAAGATGTACATTTCGGCCGTGCGGCTCGCCGACCAGTTCGGCTGCTCGTTGATCGGCATCCAGTACCAGCAGGGCCTGAAGGACCTGGTGCCGGCTTCGGACCTGGTCGAAGGACTGTTGAACAACGTAGACCGTCCGCCGGTGAAGGACGCCCAGGGGCGTGTGCTGTTCGAAGGCAAACCGGTCCCGCACTTCAACGAAGTGGATGAAGGCGCTGGAGTCGACGCGCTGGCGACCAATCGCGTGTGGACGAAACTGGGTATCCCGCCCGAGACGACCTTGCACGACGTGCGCTACGGCGAGGATTACGAACTCAACGGCAAGAAGGAATTCGTTTGGATATATGAGATCAGCGGCGCGGTTCCGCCTGCACACCTTCCCGGCGGCTACGCGGGCGCGAGCAGCGAACGTCAGCCACCAATGTTCTTCAAAAAGGGCGGCGGCACGATTAAGGGCCTCTGCAAACCCGGCGAGATCGTCTGGAGCCGCGTGTTCGTGGACAACGGGAAATTAAAGGCGGATATCGGGCGCGGCAGGGCCGTACAACTTCCGCAGGAAGAAACCGACCGCCTCTGGAAGATCACCAATCCGGAATGGCCCATGATGCAGGCCATCACGTATGGCGTCAGCCGGAATCAGTTCATGGCGCGCCACAAGTCGAACCACATCCAGGTGGCCTATGCGCCGGATGCCGAAAGCGCCAACACAGCTCTGGCCACGAAGGCCGCCATGTTCCGGGAATTGGGGGTGGAAGTCTCCATCTGCGGAACCAACCACGGCCTGTAACAGAAACCTGCTGGAAAAGGGGGCAGACAGCCTTTTCCGCGAGGGCATTTTAGCGCGACCTGGCGTAAGATCCAGGCAGGAAAAGGTGTCTGTCCCCTTTTCCAGAAACAACACAGGAGGTTACCGGAGTGCGAGTAGGACTCATCGGTACAGGTGCAATCTCTTACAAACACGCGCAAGCGTATAAGAACATTGGGTGGGAAGTCACGGTCTGCAACGACATCAGCGAGAAGGCCGGCGAAAAATTCTGCGCCCAGTTCGGCTGCGAATTCGTGAAGACCTATCAGGAACTCTGCCGGCATCCCAAGGTGGACCTGGTGGACGTCTGCACGTTTCCGGATTTCCGCCTGCAGCCCATCGAAATCTGCGCTGAGAGCAAGAAACACGTCCAGGTGCAGAAACCGATGTCGACGAACCTCGAGGCGGCGCGGCAGATGCTCGACATCGCTCACAAGGCCGGCATTACGCTGAGCGTGGTGAGCCAGCACCGTTTCGACGACTCGGTCCAGTTTCTGAAGAAAGCCATCGCAGCCGGCCGGCTGGGCAAGATCCTTCAGGCGGACGCGTACGTCAAGTGGTACCGGTCGGACGAATACTATTCGCGTCCGATCAAGGGCAGTTGGGCCACCGAAGGCGGCGGCGCACTGATCAACCAGGGGATTCACCAGGCGGACGTGTTGCTTTATTTGATCGGCCCGGTGAAGGAGTTATTCGCCTACTGGCAACTGGCGGCGTTGCATAAGAAGATCGAAAGCGAAGACGTGGTCTGCTCCGTGATGAAGTACGCGAACGGCGCTACCGGCGTGATTCAGGCCTCGACGTCGTTCTGGCCGGGCTATACCGAGCGCATGGAGATCCACGGCACCAAGGGCAGCGCGATCATCTCCGGCGACCGGCTGACGACTTGGGACGTTCAGGACGATTCCGGTGAACCGGCGCCGATCGCTACCAATGTTGCCAGCGGCGCGTCCGATCCGATGGCCATTTCGCTCACGCCGTTCGAGCGGCAGTTCACCGACCTGGGCGAAGCCATCCGCACGGGCCGGAAGCCACTGATTGCGGGCGAAGAAGGCTACCGAGCCCTGGAGCTGGTAACCAGCGTGTACCGCTCCTGCCGCGAAGGGAAGAAAGTAGACCTCGGAGGGTAGGCCGCCGCAACCGATGTCCTGGAAAACTCTGCGCGTTCCCGCATCCAGCGCCAATCTGGGCCCGGGTTTCGACTCGCTCGGATTGGCTCTGGGCATCTATCTCGAATGCCGTTTCCGCGCCGCCGGGAAGCTTACTATCAGCGTCAGCGGCCGCGACACGGAGCTGATCCCAGCCAGCGCGGATAACCTCATCTGGCAGACCGCGCTGGCCGTGGCCCAGGATGTGGGCTCTGCATTACCTCCGGTCGAGATCGAGATTAACAATGATATTCCGATTGGCAAGGGTCTCGGCTCAAGCGCCGCGGCCCTCACCGCCGGCGTCGTCATCGCCGATCATCTGCTCGGACTGCATTGGAAACGGCCGCGGATCCTGGACGAGGCCGCCAAGATCGAAGGGCACCCGGACAACGTGGCCGCTTGCGTACTGGGTTCCATCGTCGCCAGCGCCATCGATTCGGGCGGCGTCGCGCGATCGATTCGCCTGGAATTGCCCGCGCATTTCGGTCTTGCCGTCGTGGTGCCGGATTTCGTACTTCCCACGAGCAAAGCACGCGCCGCTCTGCCAACCACGTATTCGCGCGAGGACGCCGTGTTCAACGTGCAACGCGCCTCGCTGCTGATCGCGGCCATGGCCACCGGGACGACCAGCGCGTTCCCCGTGGCGCTGGAGGACCGCTTCCACCAGCCCTACCGGTGCCCGCTTGTGCCGGGGCTGGACGAGGCGCTCCGGTTGCGCGCGCCCGGGCTGTTGGGCTGCGTGCTTAGCGGCGCGGGGCCATCCGTACTGGTGTTTTTCGAACGCGGCTACGAGCAGGTGGCCGACCTGGTCCGGCAGATCTTTCTGCTCCACGGCCACAGCGCCGATATCTTGCCCGCCACTATCGCGTCGCAAGGTTACATGATCGAATAAGGAACCCCTCTCATGGAGACGCTATCTTATAAGCCGAACGCCGGTGCGGTTGTGGAAAGGCTGCGCCGTCTTTACGCGCGACAGGCGCAAGATGAAGTCTTCGCGTCGTTCGAGATTCCGAATCCTGCGCTGGACCGCTTCGCCGCGCAGCATCCGACTCCCTTCTGCGATTACCCGGACCCGCACGAGCGCGTGCGGTTCTGGCAGGACGCACTCTCCGTGCATGCCTCGCTCGAAGACGATTCGGTTCCCTGCGCTTACCTGAGCGAATTCGACCAGGGGCTTTACGGCGGCCTGGTGGGCGGCGACGTGCGTTTCGTCGCGCACCCGGAAAACGGTTGGGTTTCGTCCATGGTGCCGCCGCTGCTCAAGGCATGGAGCGATTTCGATCGTCTGCCGGACCCGGCCGCGAGCCCGTGGCTGGAATGCTACCGCAGCCAGATGAAGCTGTTTGTCGAAGGCGCGCGCGGCCGCTTCGGCGTCAGCCACTTCATCATGATCGACAGCCTCAACTTTGTCTATGAACTGGTGGGGGCCACCGCCACCTACACCGCGCTCACCGACGAGCCGGAAATGGTGCACCGCGCCGTGGATTTCGCCTACGACCTGAACCTGATGGTGCAGCGCATGTTCTTCGAGCACGTCCCGCTTTTCCAGGGCGGCACGGTGAGCAACATGGCGCAGTGGATTCCGGGCCGCATCGTGAGCGAAAGCGTGGACCCCTATCACATGACCAGCGTCAGGTACTTCGAGACCTGGGGCCGCGAACCGGTGGAGCGCATGCTCGCGAACTTCGACGGTGGCGTGATGCACCTGCATGGCAACGGGCGGCACCTGCTGGAAGCCGTCGCCAGCATCTCGAAGTTGAAAGCTCTCTACCTGGGCGACGATCGCGGGTATCCCGAGGCGGCCGACGTGCTGCCCAAATTGCGCCAGCGCGCCGCAACCCTGCCCTTCGTCACGCAGATTCCGTACGCGCCGTTCATCGAGAAGCTCGAACGGCACGAATTGACCGGCGGGGTGTTCTACAAAGTGAAAGGCGCCCCCGATGCCGGGAGCGCCAATCGTGCCATGGAGAGAGTGCGCGCCTACCGCGCGTAGTCTCCGGTTTCGTTACAGCCCTTTGACTTTCCAGCCGGAGCGGTACTTGCGCCGGACGTAGCCGGTGGCCTCTTTCGAATTCTCGAACTTCAGCTTCGCGGCGTTCCATTTGAGCGTTTCGTGGGGGAACCGCGTCGCGATAGTGCCGAGCAGGACGCCCTCGGTCAACGGGCCGGAGTAATCGAACGACGCCGAAGCCTTCGTGGTTCCCAGCACCGCATCCACGAACTGGTGGTAGTGATGCACCGCCGTGACCTTGGGCATGGGGAAATCCTTGAAGTCATTCCCGGGGTAGAGCGAGGGGCGCGCCACGTGCGGCACCAGCAGGACGCCTTTCGTCCCGATGAAGATCGAACCCTGACCCGGAATCTTCCGTGGACCGACCAGTTCTTGAATCTGCTGGGGGGGCCGCTCGTCGCCGTCGTACCAAACCACTTCAATCGTTTTGTCCGCAGTGTACGGCGTGGCGGGGAAAATGTAGTGGATGACGGTGTTGATCGCCCAGTTTTGCCTGGACGGGACCGGACCTTCGGAGCGCACAGAGATGGGCGCGGTCAATTGCAGCGCCGCGAAGACGGGATCGAAGATGTGGCACCCCATGTCGCCGAAGGTGGCTGTGCCGAAGTCAATCCGCTTCCTCCAGTTGCCGGGATGATAGTAGCCCTTCAGGTAAGGCCGGGGGGCGCACACTCCCAGCCACAGATCCCAGTTCAGCGTGGAGGGTATCGGATCCGAGCGGTCGGGCACTGGATCGGGATCGCCCCATTTCTTCTCGCTCCAGGAGTGGACTTCCTTGATCTTCCCGATGGCGCCTTGCTGGACCAGCGCGACAGCCGTCTGGTATTCGGCGGTCGAGTGGATCTGAATGCCCATCTGCGTGACGAGCTTCTTTTTGCGTGCGAACTCCGTCAGGCGCCGCGTTTCGAAGATATCGTGCGTGAGCGGCTTCTGCGCGTAGACGTGCAGTCCGCGCCGCATGGACGCCATCACCATCGGCGCGTGCATGTGGTCCGGGGTGCCAACGCAAACGATGTCGAGATTTTTGCGCTCCTTGTCGAGCATCTGGCGCCAATCCTGATAGATAGTGGCGCTGCCGTACTCCGCTTTGACCTGCTTCAACTTGTCGGAGTCGACTTCGGCTACGCAGGCCAGCTTGACCTTCGGATGCGTGGCAATCCCACGCAAGGTCCAGTAAGCCATGCCGCCCGCGCCGAAGCTGGCCAACCGCAGCGTGCTGCTGGGTGGGGCGGAGATCAGATTACGGACGAAGAAAGGCGCGGCGAGCGCACTGGCGGAAGCATTCTGCAAAAATGAACGGCGGCTGAGAGATGACATGGACCCTTTCATGTAAAGTCCCATGATAACCTCAGCGGACGCCCGCGAGGCGCTTCACGCTTCCGGCATCTCGAACTTCACGAGGCTGGACTTGAATCCGCGGGTTCGCCACGCGCCGTAAAGGATCCCCACGAGCAGCCAGATCGCACCTGCGATCTTGGCGGTAGTCCGCAGGTTGATCCAAATGTAGAAGCAGATTGCGAAACCCGCGAGCGGCGGCAGCAAGTTTCCGAGCGTGTGTTTGCGGTCCCGGACGAAACAGCGGACGAATGCCGCCAGGTTGACGCCCATGAAGGCGATAAAGGCGCCGAAGTTCAGCATCTCCGCGCCAAGCTGATAGCTGAGCAGGAAACCGCCCACCAGCGCCAGCGCGCCGGTGAACAGGACGTTGTTGCGCGGGATGTGCCGCTTTGGTTCGATCGCACCGAAAAAACGCTTGGGCAGCGCGTTGTCGCGCCCCATGCCGTACAGCAGCCGCGCCGCGGCAAGCTGCGCTCCGCTGCCCGATCCGATGGTGGCCACCAGCAGCGTCATGTTGACGACCTGGAACAGAATCCATCCGCCGGCTTGTCCGGCCACGTGAACATAGGCGGTGTCGGCATCCGGAAACGCCTTGCCCGTTGGCCAGATCAATTGCGCCGCGTAAACTTCGAGACTCGCCAAAACTCCAGTGACCAGGCACGTGATCACCGTCGCCAACAGAATGTTGCGGCGCGGATTATGGACTTCCTCCGAGAGCGTCGAAATGCCGTCGAACCCTATGTAGGTGAGCACCGCAATGGACGTTCCTGTGAGCACCAGCGGTACGGAGAAGGTGGACGGATCATAGACCGGCCGGATGAAGTAAGCGGGAGTGAGACCGGGCTGCGCGAAGACGTACCGGATGGCGGCGGCAAACACCCACAGGATTACGACGCCCATGGCTGCGGCCAGCACCTCGTTGGTGCGCGCCGTGGCACGGATGCCGCGCAGATTCAGGCCGGTGAATAGGAGCACGAAGAAGACGATCCAGACCGCGTAGGGAACCTCAGGCGCGATGTTGCCCGCAGCCTTCGAACACCAGATGGTGCAGATCACCGGATTGAGCATGTAATCCATGGCCATGCTCCAGCCGGTGACGTAACCGAGCGAGGGATGCAGCTCGCGGCCGACGTAGGTGAAGGCCGAACCCGCGGCCGGATAGGCCCTCGCCATGCGCCCGTAGCTGATGGCGGTGAACAGCATGGCAACCATCGCGATCAGGATCGTCGTCACCACGTGCCCACGCGCTTCCTGGTAAACCACGCCGAACAGAGGCATGGGCGCGGTGGGCTGGATCAGGATGATCCCATAGAACACCAGGTCCCAGAGCGAGAGAGCACGCTGCAACCGCGGCGCGGCGGACATGGTCGTCTGCGACTCGCTCGACATATCCCTCCAATTGTGGCATGATGCGGTCGGGAAAATGGGAAAGGCCTGGAAACGACTGCGGACCGCGTTGGAAGGCGGTGTGCGGCAGCGGGTAACGAAAGCGGGTTGGGCATACACGCTGGCCGTGATCGTGGTCGGAGTGGCAGCCGTGGGCACGGCCAACAATCTGCTGTTCCTGATTGTCGCGGCGATGCTCTCGGCTCTGCTCGTCTCGGGCTTCATTAGCCGCTTGTCTCTGGCGGGCCTGGAACTCGACGTCGCGCTGCCCGAGCACATATCGGCGCGCCACAAGGTCGCCGGTCGAATCTTTCTCCGCAACCAGAAGCGTTGGGTGCCATCGTTTTCGATTCTGCTCGAAGGGACGCCGGGCAGCAGTTTTTCTTCGGCCATCTATTTCCCGGTGATTCCGGGCGGAGCGACGGTCGAAGAAATGGTCGAAGTGGCCTTCGAACGGCGGGGCATCTATCGCGAAGACAGCTTTCTGTTCTCGACGCGTTTCCCGTTCGGTTTCACCGAACGACGCACACAGGTGACCCTGCGCCGCGACGTGCTGGTCTATCCGTGCCTGACTCCCCTCGACGATTTCGACCGCATCCTGCGAGAGATTCGGGGCGAGATTGCCGCGCAGTATCGGGGCCGGGGCAGCGACTTCTACCGCATCCGTCCCTACGAGCCATTCGAGAGCGCACGCCACGTGGACTGGAAGGCATCCGCCCATACCGGAGAGCTTCAAGTGCGCGAATTCGAGCGCGAGCAGGAGAACCTGCTCGAAGTTGTCTTCGATCTCGATGTGCCTGCGAACCAGAGGCAGTGGTTCGAACGGACGGTGGAGTGTTGCGCCTACATCGCATGGTGGGCCATGGAGCGCGGCGCGCGGCTGCGTTTCCGCACACAGGAGTTCGACCGTTATCTGCCCGAGGAGTGCGACGTTTATCACATCCTGAAGTACCTGGCGCTGGTCGAGCCGTCCGGCCGCAAAGTGCCGCCGCCGGACGACGAGAACAGTTGCCAGGTCGTGTTCACCGCGGACGCCGCGAAGATGCGAGATGCCGGATGGGTGCGCGCGCGATATTACGAACCCGGCACGATGGATGCAGCTACCGGCGCGCTTCAAACAGTGTCCAGGCGCCCGAGTCGATATCCCGCAGCATCCCTTTCTGCCAGTTGTAAGCAGGGTGCTTGCTCAGAAATTCCGTGGCCTTGAAGTCTATACCGCAGGGATGGCCCATGGCGGCTTCGAACGACATCCGGGCGGCCATGCGGCCGTCGGCAATCTTGGCCTGCACCACGCCCGCCGGACCGTACTCCTGCTGCCAGGGCTTGCTGCCGCGCGGTGAAAGATCGATGTGCCCGCAGAGCGTGCGCTCGTTCGGATCGATCTTGCCCGTTACGCTGTCGTAGTGGTCGGAAAGGAATCGCTTGCCGGCTTCGACGTCGATGCGGCCTTTGTACTCGGCCATCAGGCTTTCCGCGCGCTTGCGCCGGGCGTTGGGGCTCTTGGCCGGGTCGAGGGTGAACTCGGTTTCCTCTTTAAGCAGTTTAGGATCCACAGGGAAGTTGGCTCCCACGAAATAGCCGTCCTTCTTGCGCCACAGGTTCACGTGCTTCAGCCCCAGTTCGAAGCTGGCGATCTCATTGGTTTTGCGGTCCGCCAGCAACCAGTTATTGGCATAGCCGCCGTTGTTCCCTTCCCGCATGATGCGCGCGAAATCGTCGATCGAGGAGGCGTACTGCATGGCCTTTCGCGCGCGCACGAATTCCGGAACTCCTTTCGGATCGAACCCGTGGAACTGCGTGATGGTGGTCTCCGTGATCATCAAGCCGGCCGAGTTCATGCCGAAATCGTCGCCGCTGTGAATCATCCCTGGGAAACCGTCCATGAGAATGCGATTCCCGCGCGTGGGAACGATGTCGAAAATGATGTTGCAGAAGCTGCCTTCCAGATAGCCGCTCCAATTGTTATGGGCGATGACCGGGCGTCCATCCCTGGTGTAGGAACCGGTGGCGACGAACGCGCTGCAGCGGTCGGGTGATGCGCCGCGCCCTTTATCCTTATCGAGCCACGGCAGATAGTAGCCCCCCATCTCAATGCTGGCGTTTATCACCACAACGTCCCACAGATCCAACTTCACGCCGCGCGCATTGAGCCCTTCGGTGATACCCTGCATTTCCTCGCGGTACTCCTGATCGACACGAGGCCAGAAGACCTCTTTGGCGGCCTTGCGGATGAAGTCGTAAGATTTGCCGCTTTCGCGAGTCATGCCGAGGCGGAGGCGCTTGTGCGCTTCCTGAATCTCGGGAGCCAGCAGGTAACCGTGCTGGAATCCAATCGCGGCCGGAGTGCCTTCCAGGTGCACGAACAGCCAGCCGTTCGTTTCAGGGTTCCGGGTAGATTTAGCGAGGCGCGGGTCCGCGCAGAGGGCCGCGACAGCGATCGCAGCGAGCAGGAAAGTTGTTTTGACGATTCTCATGGTGAGCCATTCACCGGGACTAGTCATTATAAGCTGATGAAGAGAACCGCCACCGGGGTGCGCGAATTTTGAAGCTGCTATTCGTCACGGCAACGCCGATGAACATCGTGGAAGGCAGCGGCACATTCGCCGGCATTCACGTTCTGGCTCGAACGCTCGAACGTTTGGGCGTGGTTGTAGATTTTGCGACGCCGGGTTCGCGCACCGGCAACTTCACACTGCGCCGCCTGTGGTTCAACGAGTCGTTGCGGCGGCGTTCCCATGCCGGCTACGACGCCGTCGTCGGCTTCGACATGGACGGCTACCGGATGGTAGAGAGCGGCGTACCACACATTGTGTCGATCAAGGGTATCATCGCCGACGAGATGCGCTTCGAGCGCGGCCCCACGCGGTGGAGTATGGCGCTGCAGGCGGCCTGCGAAGCACGCCACGTTCGCCGCGCCCAGGCGGTGATCACAACGAGCCGTTACGCAGCTGCGCGGTTGCGTGAGTTGTACGGGATCGAAAAAGGAGTCGCCATTGTTCCGGAGTTGATCGACCTGGCAGGCTGGCGTCCTTTGTTCAATGCCACCCCCGCATCGCGGTCCGGGCCTCGCTTTACGATCCTGAGCGTGTGCCGATTCTACCCGCGCAAGCGGCTGCACCTGCTTTTGGAGGCGGCGGCGACGCTGCGCGAGCGGATTGCCGGAATCGAATTTCGCATTGTGGGCGGCGGGCCCGAACTGCCCCGATTGGTGCGCCTGTGGCGCGAGAAACGCCTCGAAGACAGTGTCACCTGGCTGGGCGATCTCTCGCAAACCGCACTGGCGGCCGAGTACAAACGCGCGGACGTGTTCTGTCTGCCCAGCGTGCAGGAAGGCTTCGGCATTGTCTTCCTGGAGGCCATGGCCGCCGGTAAGCCGATCGTCGCAGCGCGCGCCGCCGCGGTACCCGAGGTGGTCCCGCAAGGTTTGCTGGTGGAGCCGGAAAGCGCGGAGGCGATCGCGGCCGCAATCACGGAGCTGCACCGAGATCCGGAGCGGCGGGCCGCATTGGCCGCGCAAGGACGCGAGATTGTGGAGCGCTACGACGCGCCAGGCGTGGCGCGCGCATTCTTGGAGGAGATCGAGCGCGTCACGCGTAACAGCGGATCTCAAACAGGCGCGCTGCCGCGTCTCCGTTCGTAGCAGTAACGCGCAGGCGGACGGCGCTCACTTCTGCGTTCGGGAAAGTGTGTCTCCGCAGACGCTGGTAGTTGCCTTCCACCTTCACAACTTGCCGCCAATCGCCGGAGGACGTGCGCACCGAAATCGTGTAGTCGCGCACGGTCTCGGGTTGCGGCCCGCGAATGACGCGCTTCATCACGCCGGACTCGCCGCTCAAAGTGAGCACGCGTTGGAATCCCGTATCGAAGGTGAGTTGAATGCTGCCGACGTGCTGCGGTTTCGGCCAGGACAACTCCAGCCACGCCCCATCGGGGCCGAGCTTGCCTTCCCAGTGGTGGACAGCCTTCTTCGGAATATCGCGCAAGAAACCGTCGATGACGGCGGCGCCCGGCGAGCCGGCTTCCTCGCTCGAAACAGTCACGCGAGCCTTGCGAGCCAGATCCGCCGGATCTTCGTTGCGGCGGTTCCTGATGGTCTGATCGTCCTTCAGAAGGACCTGCTGCAGGTCTCGCAACCGCTGCTGGTAGAGCTGCCGCGGGGTGAGGTTCCAGGCAGCGCACAGCGCGGCGGCTGTGCCCGCGGCCTGGCCGATGACGGCGCACGTCGCCATGACGCGCGCCGAGGAGAACGCCACGTGGCTGGCGCTGATGTTGCGCCCCGCCATCAGCAAATTCGCGATGTTCACCGAATAAAGCGAACGCAGCGGAATGTTGTAGGCGTCCGGAGGCATGATCTGCTGCGCGGGCTTGAGCGACTGATCGTCGAAGCCGCCCGAGGGATGATCGTCCATGCTCCAGCCGCCTATGGCCACGGCGTCTTCGATATCGCCCTTGAGGATGTCGCCCTGCGTCAGGATGTGGTCGCCCATTACGCGGCGGCTGTCGCGCTTGCCGGGGATCATCCCGACCCAGTCGAGCGCCCAATTCGCGCTCTCCGGCAGTTCGCCGCTGTTTTTGATGTAATCCCACACGCCCATGACGATGGCCAACAGTTCGTGCCGGATCCTCGCATCGTCGCGGATAGTATCCAACGTCCCGCCCCACTCGATCCACCAGTACCCGTACTCCCAGGACTTGGGACGCCGCATGCGCAGTTGCTCGCGCGTGATCTTGCGTGCCCAAGTTGGCGGGGTGAACGGCATAGGCTTGTCGAACCGGCGTGACGTGAACAGGATGCTGCTGCCTTGCGTGTGCGGGTCCACCTGCTCGGAAGCGAGAGATTCGTTGAACTCGGCGCGCGCCTCCCTGCCCTTGCGGATCCGCGCGCCGGCTTCGTAGGCCAGGCGGCTGTCCCCGGTGGCGTCGACGGCGTAACGCGTGCGGATGCAGAAAGCCCGCTCCGTACGATCCGAACGCGCGAGCACCTTCCGGATGCGGCCATCGGCAACCTCCGCACCATACACGGATGTATCGAGCAAAAGTTGAATGTGAGGTTCGCTGCGCAGTTTGTCGTACAGCAGCAGGTCCCAAAGTTCGAACGAGCGCTGCGGGTTGCGCACGGCGTCTTCCAGGCGCAGTTCTTCGATCAGGCCGCTCTCGCGCCAGCCGGGGCGTCCGCCGCTCGCGTCGGCACCGCAGACGTGCATCTTCACTTCGCTGGAGGAATTGCCGCCCAGCCGCGAACGGTCCTGCACCAGGATCACGCGGGCTCCGTTGCGTGCTGCCGCAATCGCCGCGCACACGCCCGCCAGGCCACCACCAGCCACCACGATGCCGGTCTCCAGTTCCACTGCCGGCATGCCCGCCTCGCGTCCGGCCGCGCGGGGCGCCTGCGTGGTGCCGGCTGGAGCGCCGCTCAACTCGCCGGCGAAAACCGCCAAGGAATAACCGCTGCTGAAGAAGTCGCGTCGCTGCATAGGGTGCCTCGTGTAAGATTACTACTTAGGATTCCTTCGCACACCTGGAGCTATCATGCAAAACTTCACGTATCAGAACCCCGTCAAGATTCTGTTCGGCAAGGGACAGATTGCGTCGATCGCGGGCGAGATCCCTGCCGGCGCCAAGATCCTTGTCACATACGGCGGCGGCAGCATCAAGAAGAACGGCGTCTACGATCAGGTGAAGGCGGCGCTGGAGGGCCGCCAGTGGATCGAGTTCGGCGGCATCGAACCGAACCCTCACTATGAAACGTGCATGAAGGCCGCCGAACTGGCGCGCAAGGAGGCCGTGGATTTCCTGCTCGCCGTGGGCGGGGGCAGCGTGCTGGACGGCACGAAGTTCATCGCCGTCGCGACATGCTTCAAAAAGGGCGATCCCTGGAACGTGGTGACGGGCGCTGCCCAGGCCCAGGCCGCGCTGCCGCTCGGCTGTGTGCTCACGCTGCCCGCCACGGGCTCGGAGATGAATACCAACGCAGTGATCACGCGCGAAAGCACGAAGGAGAAGCTGCCTTTCTCCAGCCCGCTCATTTATCCGCGGTTCTCCGTGTTGGATCCCGAGACCACATTCTCGCTGCCGCGACGCCAGATCTCAAACGGGATCGTCGACGCCTTCGTACACACGATGGAGCAGTACATGACCTTCCCGGTGAATTCGCCCTTGCAGGACCGCATGGCGGAAGCCATCTTCCTGACGCTGATCGAGGAAGGCCCCAAGACGCTGGCTAATCCGACCGACTATGCGGCGCGGGCCAACCTGGTGTGGAGCGCCACTATGGCCCTCAACGGGTTGATCGCGGTGGGCGTTCCACAGGACTGGGCCACGCACATGATCGGCCACGAGCTCACGGCGCTGCATGGCCTGGACCACGCGCAATCGCTCGCCGTCGTCGCACCCAGCCTGCTCAAAGTGAAATCCGACGTGAAGCGGGAAAAACTGCTGCAGTTCGCGGAGCGAGTGTGGGGGATTCGCGAGGGCACGCCGGAAGAGCGTATCGAGCAAGGCATCGAAAAGATGCGTGCCTTCTTCGAGAGCGTCGGCGCTCCCACACACCTGTCGGCTTACGGTCTGGGGACCGAAGCGGCAGCCGAGGTCGCCGGCCGGTTGCAGAAGCGCGGCTGGCTGGGGCTGGGCGAACGCCAGGACGTAACGCCTGCCCAGGTCAAACAGATCCTGCTGCAGGCGGCGTAATTCACGCTCTTACACGCCGCGCCGGGCGCCCCACAGTTCCACGTGCAGGCGCGGCGTGTAGCGATATCCCTCCCGTTTGCAGATCTCCGCGATCCACCGGCCGCGCTCGCGCAGCGTGTTGACGTCCGTGCCCTCGCTCATCAGCACCACGCGATCCGGCGCGGCGCCGGTTCCCGCGATGATGCGTTGAATCTCGGCCAGGTCGCTTTCGCGTTCGATGACGAACTTCATCTGGTACTGGTAGTCCGCAATGAACCGCTTCAGGATCGCAGGCTGATAGCGCAACCGTTCGTGCGCTGCCGCCCAACGGCCGCCGTCGCGCTCGCGTGGCGTCGAGTTCGCTAGCTTGGGGCTGAGGCTCACGAGGTCGCAAGCCACAGGGGCCCACACCGTGCCCGCGGTTTCAATTGTGATGTGCAAACCGGCGGCGCGCAGGCTTTCCGTAAGCGGCGCAATGTCCGGCGCAATCATGGGCTCGCCTCCGGTGACCACGACGTGCCGCGCCGGGAATTCTTGCACGCGGGCCAGGATCTCCTCGACGTCGAGTTCGTCGCCTTCCGGCGCCCAGGAAGTGTAAGGGGTATCGCACCACACGCAGCGGAGGTTGCAGCCGCTCGACCGCACGAATGCCGAGGGCGTGCCGACCAGCATCCCTTCGCCTTGCAGCGAGTAGAAGATTTCCGAGATTCGCATCAGCGCACGTAATCGAGCTTGTCGGCGAGGCCCGCCTCGCGGAAGCCCTTCTTGCGGAGCAGGCAGGAGTCGCATTCGCCGCACGGGCGCCCCTGCTCGTCCGGATCGTAACAACTGTGAGTCAGGCCGAAGTCCAGGCCCAACTTCGCGCCGAGCCTTACGATATCGGCCTTCGACATTTCCGCGAGCGGCGTGTGAATCCGCAGCCGCGCGCCGCGCTCGACCGCGGCCTTGGTCGCCAGGTTGGCCATTCGCTCGAACGCCGCTATGTACTCCGGACGGCAATCCGGATAGCCGGAATAGTCGATGGCATTGACGCCGATGAAGATGCCGGCCGCGCCAAGCACCTCGGCCCAGGCCAGGGCGAACGACAGGAACACGGTATTGCGGGCCGGCACGTAGGTGACCGGTATGCCGTGACCCAGTTCGGCATCGCTGTGGTGTTTCGGCACCTCGGCCGAACCGGTGAGAGCGGATCCTTCAAACAGGCGCCTGTCGATTGTGGCGACCAAGTGTCGCTTGGCGCCCAAGGCCGCGGCTACCCGCGCGGCAGCCTCCAATTCCACGCGATGACGCTGGCCGTAGTCGAACGAGAGCGCGTAACATTCGAACCCTTCGCGGATCGCGTAGGCCAGGCACGTGGACGAATCCAGGCCACCGCTCAACAGGCAGACGGCTCGTTTCATGCTTTCTCCAATTTCATGGTAAGCAGGAATCCGATCAGCGGGACGACTGTGAGCGAAGCAAGCACGCGGTGCAGCGTGAAGCTATCCGCCAGCACGCCGATCAGCGGGATAAACACCAAGCCGGCCATCCCCCAGGCAAAGCCCATCATGAGGGCGGAGACCGTGCCCGATTGCGAGGGAGCTAACTCCTGAGCCATCAACACGTTCACAGGGATTGTGAACAGCAGGATGAGCCCGCCCAGGCAAAGGCCGACAATGGAAAGCACACCGCGCGTCCAGAAGAACAGCGCCAGAAATGGTACGGAGGCGATCATCGAAACCAGGATCACGTTCCGGCCGCCGAAGCGATCCGCCAGGTGACCGCCGAGGAACCCGCCCAATGCACCGGCGGCCAGGTAGGCGGTGAGGATGTAACTCGCCTTCGCGGGAGTGTAGCCGCGTTCCAGGTTCAGGTACAGGGGAAGGAACTGGGTGAAGCTGACCTGCACCACCGACCGCAGGAATACCAGCAGATACAGGATGGTGAGAGGCCGCGCCACCGCTTTGAGCGGCGCCCAATCGAACCGCTCGCGGCTATTCGGGTCGCTTGGCGCGTCCGGAAGCGTTATCAACAAAAAGATGCTGACGAGCACACCGGGCACCGCGGCCACCCAGGTGTGGTCCAGGCCGAGTCGCGTGGCGATGGTGGAGAAATACGTCGGTCCCAGCGCCGCGCCGAGCGTGCCGGCACTGATGAAGGAGGCCATCCACGCCCCACGGTTGGTCTTCACGCCGTACGTTACTCGCGAAGATGCCTGCGGATGGAAAGCGGCGGTACCAGCGCCCCCCGCTAGTACCATTACGAGCAGCCACTTGAAGCTAGGTGCGATGCCGAGGGTCGAGATAAACACCCCGGCGACAGCCGGCGACAATGCGGCGAACAATTTCGTGTGAAAACGGTCGGAAAGAAAGCCGTACAGCGGCTGCATCACCGACGAGGAAAAGATCAGGGCGCCGCCGAGGATTCCCGCTTCGGTAAGAGTCATCCCGAAGCGCCGGACCAGCAGGGGCTGCAATGCGCCAAGTGCGCAGGAATACAGGTCTACGCAAAAATGACCGAGTGAAAGAAGAATCAGAGGAATTGCCAATTTCCCTTCATTATAGCGAGCCGCTCCTCGCGGTCGCCGAAGGGCGCGCAATCTGACGATGGAACCTCAGGGCTTTCCGACGGGGATCTCCCGCGTGCCACCCTCGGCGCCGTAGATCCGGATCACCTGTGGTTCGCGCCGTTTTTCGGTCTCCCCGGCCGCCGGAGCCGCCGTCGAGTCCCGAAGCTCACCGACAGGCCCGACGATGGTCTTTTCGCCACGGTACACCGGCCGCACCTGGACCGGCTTCATGCCGCCGGGCATAGCGGCCCGCAACGAGCGGAAACTCCTCTCCAGTTCCGCTTCGTCGAGGTGGAGGCCCATGTGGACCTGTGGGCCTTCCACCGCCACCTGAACCTTCCCCGCCAGCGAAGCCATTTCCGGATTGTTGGGCTGTTGCATGGCGGCCATGCCCATCATCATCCGAAGTCCCCCGGCCAGCGCCGAGGCCGACTGCGCGGACTTGGTGGTGACGTTCAAATCGAGTCCCATCCCGCCGCGCAGGTTCAGGCCGAATTCGAAGCCGGTCACATCGGAAAACATCTTAGCCGATGGCGCCGCCGAGGCCGGGAACACCCCGGGCGTCACGATGCCTGCCAACCACAGGTCGTTCGTGGCGGCCAGCGAAGCGGCGCGCCGATAGAGCGCGGAGGTCTTCGGCATCGATACGCCCTTGAGCGCCGCGCCTACCGAGTTCAGATCCCCGATCAATAGAATTCCCGGCTCGGCCAGCACAAGAGCACCGCCGGCTCCCTTGGTCCGCTGCGAGACGAGGATCTCTCTGCCCAGCATTCTCCGCACGCGCGCTCCCTCGCCCAGCAGCGACGCCCGCACTTTGGCCCAGTCGAAGCGGCCTTCGACCGCCAACAGCCCCTTTTCGGGCTTTTGCGCCACACCCTGCGGGGGCATAGGCACGGAAAGGATGATCCGGTCCACGATGTCGAACACGTCCATCTGCCCCAGGGCCGGCATCCCGGGCATGGCGCCCCGCGACATCGTAGAGCGCAGCTCTTGCCCGAGCTTCGAACCAGCCACACGGCGCCATTCGATACCCAGGATGAGATTGCTCTCCGGGTGCGTATAGCGCCAGAGACTCTCCGCCCACCCAAGGTCCGGAACACACATCCCGATCAATAATAGGGCGATGCCGCGAGCCATGGTGCGTCGGTGCATACGACCTCCTAGCTGAACCGTAGCACCCGGGAGACACCAAGCCCATCCGCGCTTTACCCTAGTTTCGCCTAATGGCTCTCCCTGAGTCCGCAAAGCACGATTTGCGGGAACAAGCCGTTTCGGCGTAACGTATCAGATTACAGAGGAATGCAGATGCCGTATTGCTGCCAGTGCGGAACCAGCGTCGCGCCAGTGGATGTTTACTGCGCCGGTTGTGGAGCGCGGCAGCACGGCGGTGCGCCGCCCCCGCCACCTCCGCCGGGAGGTGGCGCCGCTTCCATGACGCCCCGCACGGCTTCCATGCTCTGCTACATTCCCTTTGTCGGCTGGATCGCGTCCATCGTGGTGCTGGCCTCGGAACGCTTCCGCCACGACCGCACGGTGCGTTTCCATGCCTTTCAGGGTCTCTACCTCTTCGTGCTCTGGCTGATCGTGGATCACGTGATGGGGCCCATCCTGGGGTTCGGAGTCATGGGCCACATGCACCTGGCCAGCTTGGCCAAGCTCGGCATGATCGTAGTCTGGGTGTTCATGCTGATCAAGACCGGACAGGAGCAGTTCTTCAGCCTGCCCGTGGTCGGCGAGCTCGCCGACCGGTCGATTTCGGAACAGAAGTAGCGCTACCCGCCGGCCGGAGTTCCCCCGCAAGGATGACTGTCGAGGCATTCACGTAAACTGGGAAGTGGATGAGTGTTCTGACTGTTGTCCGGCATGGACAGGCTTCTTTTCTCGCGGCGGATTACGACAAGTTGTCTCCCGCCGGCGAGCGGCAGGCCGCGGCGCTTGGCGAGTATTGGGCGCGTAACCGCGTGAAAATCGACGCTGTTTACACGGGCCCGAAGAAGAGACAGATGGACACGGCGGCCATCGCCGGCGCCGCTTACGCCAGCGCAGGCCTGGCTTGGCCCGCGCCTGTCGTGCTGCAAGGCTTGGACGAATACCGCGTCGACGAAGTGATGCGCCGCTACGTCCCGGATTTGGCCGCGGCCGACCCTCGCGTCGCCGAACTGCGCCGGGCCGTCCAGCAAGCCAAAGGCACCCCGGCGCTGCCCCTGGCCATCGAGAAGCTGTTCCGCCGCGTATCCACGATGTGGGTACAAAAGGAATTCGACGCCGAGGGGATCGAGGACTGGAGCCGGTTCTCCGGCCGGGTGCGGGATGCGCTGGTCGAAACGCGCAACCATGGGCGGCGCGGCGCCCACGTGGTGGTGGTCACCTCGGCGGGCCCGACGGCAGTGGCACTGCAAACCGCGCTCGGGTTGGACGAGGTCACCACGCTCGAACTGAGCTGGCTGGTGCGGAATACGGCCTGCTCGGAGTTTCTGTTTTCGGGCGACCGCTTCTCGTTGTGGAGCTTCAACGCCACACCGCACCTGAGCGACGCCGCGATGATCACCTACCGCTGATCAGGCGTCCAGCTTCTGTTTGAGCAGTTTGTTGAGCGACTGGGGATTGGCTTGCCCGCGCGTGGCCTTCATGGCCTGCCCCACCAGGTAGCCGATGACGGTGGTCTTGCCGCCCTTGTACTGTTCCACTTGCTTCGGGTTCGAGCGCAACACCTCGTCGACGACCTTTTCGAGGGCGCCCGAATCGCTGATCTGTTTCAATCCTTCGCGTTCGATGATGTCACCGGCCGCTTCTCCCGACTCGAACATCTTCGGGAAAATCTCCTTGGCCAGCTTGCCGGAGATCTCGCCCCGATTCATACGCGCCAGCAGGTCGCCCAGGTGTTCCGCGCTCACGGGCGAGCCGGCGATCTCCTTGCCGGCGGCTTTGAGCGCGCCCGCGAGATCCCCCATCACCCAGTTGGCGGCCAGCCGGGCATCACCGGCGCGCGCGGCGACGATTTCGAAATAATCGGCGATATCGCGCGATGCCGTCAGCACCTGCGCGTCGTACTCGCGCAGGCCCAGGTCGTTGATGAAACGCGCGCGCCTGGCAGCCGGCAGTTCGGGCATGGAGGACTTCACGCGGTTGAGCCATTCCTCACTGATACGCAGCGGCACAAGGTCCGGCTCGGGGAAGTAACGGTAATCGTGCGCCTGCTCCTTGCTTCGCATGCCCTCGGTTTTGCCGGTATCGGAATCGTAGAGCCGTGTTTCCTGAACGATGGCGCCGCCGCCTTCGATGACCGCCACCTGGCGCGCGATTTCGTAATCCAGCGCCATCTTCACGAAGCGGAACGAATTCAGGTTCTTCACCTCGACCTTCGTGCCGAGTTTCCGGGCGCCCTTCAGGCGCACGCTCACATTGGCGTCGCAGCGCAGGTGCCCCTTCTCCATGTCGCAGGTGGACACGTTCACGAACTGCATGGTCTGTTTGAGGACGGTGAGGAACTCGTGGGCTTCGTCGGAGCTGCGCATGTCCGGCTCGGTCACGATCTCGATGAGCGGCGTTCCCGTGCGGTTCAGGTCGATATAGGTGAAGCGCGCGGAGTCCTTGAAGCCCTCGTGGATGCTCTTGCCGGCGTCGTCTTCCATGTGCACGCGTGTGATGCCCAACCGCTTGGTTTCGCCGGCGACTTCGACGTCCACCCAGCCTTGCCCGGCGACCGGCTGATCGTACTGCGAAATCTGGTAGCCCTTGGGCAGGTCCGGGTAGAAGTAGTTCTTGCGGGCGAACCGGGAGACGGGATTGACACGGCAGTTCAGGGCCAGTGAAGCGGCCACGGCCATCTCGACGGCCTCGCGGTTCAGCACCGGCAGCGCGCCGGGCATGCCCAGGCATACAGGGCAGACGTTGGTGTTGGGCGGCGCGCCGAAGCTGGTCTGGCAACGGCAGAAGATCTTGGTCTGCGTGGCCAACTGGACGTGGACTTCCAGGCCAATGACCGCTTCGTACTTGGAGAGCACTTCCGGCGCCACTAACGCCTCAACATCGAAGGACATTACTCCATTATAGGAGGGGCGGACTCACCGCTTTTTTCATTCCGGGCGCGTTATCGCGCGATGCCTCGCGTTCCGCCGTGCATCAACGCTTTGATTTCGTCCAGCGTGTACCGGCTGAAATCGCCGGGGACCGAGTGCTTCAGGCAACTCGCCGCCATGGCGAATTCGAGCGCCTCGGAGTGACTGTCGAACGTCTGCCACCCATATACGAACGCTCCCGCGAAACAGTCTCCCGCGCCTACGCCATCCACAATCTGGTTCATCGCGAAATGACGGCTCACCCGGAACTCCTTGCGGTCATCGAGGCAGGAGGACCATCCTACTTGCCCGGTGGGCATCGGCTCCCGGAGGCTGATCGTAATTGCCTGCATGTTCGGATATTGCGCGAGCACCTTCCCGGTCAGGTCCTGGTAACTCTCAGGATGGAGATAGCCGGGGCGCGTGCTCGCCGGCACATCGAACCCCAGGCCCATCCGAACGTCCGCTTCGTTGGCAATGAGGATGTCCACCAGACGCGTCAAGCCCGGTATGACTTCGAGCGCGGTCTTGCCCCACTTCCACAAGTTCTTCCGGTAGTTCAGATCGAAGGAAACGATGAGCCCCGCCGCTCTGGCCTTCTGAATCGACTCAACGGCAAGCTCGGCCGCGGATTCGCTCACGGCAGGCGTGATACCGCTGATGTGGAACCAGCCGGCACCTTGGAAGACCGTGTCCCAATCAATATCACCGGGCTTAGCCAGTGCCAAAGCGCTATCGGCACGGTCGTAAAACACCCTGGTGGGGCGTTCGCCGGCACCGGGTTCGAGGAAGTAAATCCCCATCCGGCCCTTCCCGCGCACAATCCTCGAGGTATCGACACCGAAGCGCCGCATTTCGCCGATGCAGCTTTCCGCCAGCGGATTCGCATCCGGCAGGACGGTGACGAATGACGTCTCGGCCTCGAGTTGCGCCATGGCGATGGCTGCGTTGATTTCACTGCCGCCGAACGTCGCGACCAACTGCGAACTCTGAAGAAGGCGCTCCTTGCCGGCAGGAGAGAGCCGCAGCATGACTTCGCCGAAAGCGACAGTACGAGTGGATTTTTGCATGTGCGATTCCATTGTACGGCGCGTGCGTGCAACCGGACCGCGACGGCAAGACGCGGAGCTGGGTAGTGGGCTTGCTCTGAACTGCGTCCTACCTGCCGTAAGCGGGGAACTGACGGGTTGCGTCCGGTGTTCTTGCGGTTCGGAGCTCCGGTTCGGCGGCACGCTTTGAGCGCGGCGGGGCCACGAGTTCCGGATGTATCTTGGAACTATGACTACGGCGGCGGAACGGCCGACGCGGCTGCTGATGATCGACGACGACGACAAGTTGTGCCGGCTGGTGAAGAGCTACCTCTCACCGCTTGGCTACGATGTCACCACGGCTCGCAGCGGACGCGACGGGCTTGCGCTGGTGCTTCAGGAACCGTTTGCTGCAGTGATCCTGGACGTGATGCTGCCGGGAATGAACGGATTCGACGTTCTGCGCGAGATCCGGCAACACTCGCAGGTGCCGGTGCTGATGCTGACGGCCCTGGGCGAGGAGGCAGACCGGATCGTGGGCCTCGAGATGGGCGCCGACGATTACCTGCCGAAGACCTTCTCGACACGGGAATTGCTGGCGCGGCTGCGCGCGGTGCTGCGTCGGTCCGCGTTGACCTCCAAACTCAACGAACCGCCACAACTGGCGCCGGTAGTGGTCGGCGATCTTTGGATCGATGCCGAGGCCAGGACGGCCACTCTTCGCGATGCACCGCTAAGCCTCACCCCGATTGAGTTCGACCTGCTCTACGCGCTCGCCAGCGCCGCCGGACGTGTTCGCAGCCGGGAGCAATTGCTCATGGAAGTCGCGGATCGCGATCTCGAGGCGTTCGACCGGAGCATCGACGTGCACATCTCGTCCCTGCGGCGGAAACTGGTGGACGATCCTCGGGCGCCGCGTTTCATCGAAACCGTTCGCAGTGCCGGTTACCGGATGCGCAAACTGGAACCGGCGCCCGAAACGCCTGCCTAGCCGGCTGGAGCGCGAGCGCTCACTTGGTATTCTGACGAACCGTAGGCACCGCCACGCAAGGAGGCCCGCCCGGCCGCCTCCGGTCCTTCTGCATGGAACCGGTCACGAAAAGCGCCACAGAAAGTGCCGCCGCCAGTCCGCACGCCACCAGGGCGCGCCTGTAACGGAACAGGGAGACCAGCACTCTCCAATTGAGGGCCAAGTGGACCAATCCCGCCGCGACCATCGCAAATCCGGTCCACTCATGTAGCGTGTTCAGCGCGCCACTACGAATGTGCGCAAGCATCATGATGCCGGTGGTCCCAACAACGGCGAATGTGACCGCCACCACGGGACTGATAATGGATCTGATTACCGTCTGAATAGGAGTCTTCATCTGCTCACCTGCTTTGCGGAGCCAGCGCTGTCGTGCGCGGCCCACAACTCCACTTCACCAGACGGCTGTTAAGCTCCTGTTTGAGTGGCGCCGGAGATTTGTGAAGGAATGGTAAAAGTGGTGGGCCGGCGGGTGAATCAGGATTAAATTTGGAGTGCGGGATTATGAAATGAAGCTGCGGATGGCACTCTCGACCAAGGTTCTCCTGTTGGCCGTGTTGAATGCGGCATTACTGGCGATCGTAACGCTGCTGTTCATGCACACCCAGTTCCGCGTGGATCTGCAATCCTTCCTGCTTACCCCTGCGCAGGACCGGATTCAGTCGGTGGCCGGGCAGCTTAGTCTGGATCTGAACGATACGGATCGCGACGCCTGGGACGACCTGCTGCTACGCTATTCCAAGGCTCATACGGCGGAATTGCGGCTATTCGATGCCGACGGCCGTCAAATAGCCGGCCCCGTAGCCGGCCTTCCCGCAGAGGTGGCCGCACGGATCTTCCTCGGCGCCAGCCGCGGGCGCCCCGAGCGCCGGGAGGGTCACCATCCGCGAGACCGTGGCCACCCGCTGATCTATCTGGGAACTGCCGGTTCCCCACAGCGCCACTGGGTGGGTTTGCCAATTCCGATTCCCGGCCCGGACGGCGGGCGCCGGAGGCCTGGCCTGCTCGTGGTGGCGTCCTCCTTGGGAAGCTTGCTGTTCTTCGATCCCAGACCGTGGCTCTTCGTCGGGTGCGCAGTATTGCTTATCTCGGTGCTGTGCTGGGGTCCATTTGTGCGTGGCGTAACCAGGTCGGTGGCGAGAATGACCAGAGCCACCGGGCAAATCGCTGAAGGCCAATTCGAAGTTCAGCTTCCTGTGTCTCGGCGCGACGAACTGGGCCAACTGAGTGCATCCATCAACGTCATGGCGGCACGGCTTAACCGTCTTGTGAAAGGACAGAAACGTTTCCTCGGCGATGCCGCCCACGAACTGTGCTCACCGTTGGCGCGAATCCAGGTCGCATTGGGGATCCTTGAGCGATCCGCGACGCCGGAGCAAGCCGAGGTCGTGACCGACCTCAAGGATGACGCGTCCCAAATGAGCACGTTGGTCAATGACATCCTGTCCTTCTCCAAGGCCGGCTTGCGGGCTCCGGAAGCGCGGATGGAAGCGGTCTCGGTGGCGGAGGCGGCCTCCCGGGCGATTGATCGCGAGACTGGCGCGGATGCGCAGGTGGTGTGCTCGGTGGACGGGCGGTTTCACGTGCTGGCCGACCGGGATCTGTTGTTCCGTGCCCTGTCCAACGTGATTCGCAACGCAGTGCGTTACGCCGGGGCGGCAGGCCCCATAGAGATCACTGCCTGCGAGGACGGCACCGAAACCGTAATCCACATCCGCGACTGCGGACCGGGGATACGGGAAGCAGATCTCGAGACAGTGTTTGAACCGTTCTACCGTCCCGAGGTTGCGCGCACACGAGAGGGCGGCGGTGCTGGTCTCGGGCTGGCCATCGTCAGAACGTGTGTGGAGGCTTGCAAGGGGACTGTTCGTTGCCACAATCGGGCGCCGACGGGACTCGATGTGGAGATTCGCCTGAAGGCAGCTACGCACACATCCAGTTTCGAGCCACGTGCCCGGTAGTTGAAGCTCAGGCCTTCGCGGACAAGAAGGAATAGTTCGAAAACAGTTACGGAGAATATCCATGGCGGGCTGGAGATTCGGGATTTCTGAATCCGGGCCTACTGTACGTGGACCGCGCGGTCTTGCGCGCAACGCCGGCAGGTCAAGCTAACCGGTCGAGCAGTGACTGGAAGCGCGGATGCGTGCGCACCGCATCCAGGTTGCTGTCGTGTTCGTACCAGCCTTTTTGCGTGAGACCGCCCGCGACGGCGCGCTCAAGACAATCGACGGCGTCGTCCACCAGATCCAGCATCGAGTAGATGCAGCCGACGTTGTATAGCAGCATGGGGTTGTCCGGTTCGGCGGCGAGGGCGCGTCTCGCCCAATCGCGACCGCGCTCGCGGTCCCCTAACGCCACCATGCCGTTAGCCGCCATGTAGAGCGCCCGCGCATCGTCGGGATGCAGCACCAGGTGTTGCTCCGCGGCCGCAATGCCTTGCAGCCGGCAAGCGCGCGCTTCCTCCGGCCGGCCCAGATCGTCGTAAGTCTGGGCTACCAGCAGCGGCGCCTGATAATCTTCCGGGCGCAAGCGCATGGCCGCTTCATATCGCTGTATTGCTTTTTCGCGCTCGCCGCGGGTGAAAGCGTGGCGGGCATAGAAGTAGTGCGCCTCGAAAAGGCTGGGATCCAGCCGCAGCGCGGTTTCGAAGGCAGCCGTGGCTTCCTGGTCGCGGCGTCGCACCGATAGCACTACGGCGCGTGAAGCATGCGCCTGTGCCGATTCGGGGTCTAACTCCACGGCCTTCGCACTAGCCCAGTCCGCCTGGTCGAGAAGTGCAGGACTGCGCTCGGAGTACAGGTAGAGATACGACCAGCAATCGGCCAGCCCGGCGAAGGCCAGGGCATAGGCGCCGTCGCGCTCCACCGCGCGCATGAACAAGCCGGTGGCGTAAGAGACGTCGCGGGGGCTGTAGCGGTAATAGTAGCTCCGGCCGCGCAGGTAGAAATCGTAAGCCTCCGTGTTGCTGGTGGGCGTTTTCTTGAGCGCCGCGGTCTCCTTGGGGCTCAGCGTGACTTCCAACTCCTGGGCCACGTGCCGCGCAATCTCCTCCTGAATCGCGAAAATGTCTTTGAACTCGCGGTCGAAAGCTTGCGACCACAACTGGTAGCCGCTGTCGGTGTCCGAGAGCTGCACGGCGATGCGCAGCCGCTCGCCCGACTTCCGCACGCTACCTTCGAGCAGCGCGCGCACCTTCAATTTGCGGCCGATGTCCGAAATATCGGCGGCATGCTCCCGGAAACGGAATGCGGAAGTGCGGCTGGCCACCCGCAGGCCCTGAATGCGGCTCAAAGCGTTGAGGACTTCCTCGGCGATGCCCTCGCAGAAATAGCCCTGGTCCCGCTGCTGGCTCAGGTCGGCAAAAGGGAGCACGGCGATGGAGAGTTCGAGATCCTTCCGTTCGGGAACGTGGGTTGCGAGGTCCGTCTGACGCCCGGTCCACCAGGCGTCCAGCTCGGCCCGGTACGCATGGACAGAACCCAGCTTGTCGTGCTGCAGGCGATGGACGGGCAGACCTTCCTCCCGCTCCCACCGCTGTACGGTACGAGCCCCGCGGTTGAGGTACGCCGCGATTTCCTTCCAGCTATCCAGCCGGTCCGATGCACCGCCGTGGCCGGAACCGGCCGGTTCCGGACTACGCGTCATGGTCAATCTGCCTGTCCCGATTGTGCCAGATCCGCAAGCTTGTTGAGACCGTCGACGTAAGCTTTGGCGCTGGCTTCGATCACGTCCGTGGAGGTACCGCGGCCCAGCACGCGCCGGCCGCCCTCCTCCATTTGCACGGTGACTTCGCCCAAGGCTTCGGTGCCGCTGGTAACGGCGCGGATCTCGTAGCGAGTCAGACGCGCCGAACTGCGGGTCACCACGGCGATGGCCCGGTAGACCGCGTCCACCTGCCCGTTGCCGACCGTCGCGCCTTCCTTCACCTCGTCCCGCACCTTCATGCGCACGGTGGCAGTGGGGATCGCGGCGGTTCCGCTGTAGGTGTGCAGGTAGTCCAGACGATAGACCGCCGGCACCTCGCCGAGCTGGCCGTGCAGAATGGCGATGAGATCTTCGTCAAAGACCTCCTGCTTCTTGTCCGCCACCGCCAGGAACCGCTGGTACGCCTGGTTCAGCTCAGGTTGCGACAACTTGTAGCCGAGCTTCGCCAGCCGGTCGCGCAAACCGTGCCTTCCGGTGCGCGCCGTGAGCACCACGCGGCTCTCGCTGAAGCCCACGTCCTCGGGCCGCATGATCTCGTAAGTCTCACGCTTCTTCAGGAAGCCATCCACGTGGATGCCGGAGCTGTGGGAGAAAGCGTTGCCGCCCACCACGGCTTTGTTCGCCGGCACGATCATGCCCAGCATGTCCGCCACCAGGCGGCTGGTGCGATAGAACTCGTTGGTATGGATCCTTGTGCGGAGGCCGAAGTAGTCGGCGCGGGTGCGCAAGGCCATCACTACTTCCTCCAGCGCCGCGTTTCCCGCGCGTTCGCCGATGCCGTTGATGGTGCCTTCCACCTGCCGGGCGCCGTTGTGAACGCCAGCCAGCGTGTTGGCCACCGCCATGCCCAAGTCGTCATGGCAATGCACGCTGATGACGGCTTTTTCGATATTCGGCACTTTTTCACAAATGGACCGGATGAGCCCGCCGAACTGTTCGGGCACGGTGTAGCCGGTAGTGTCGGGAATGTTCACCACGTTCGCGCCGGCGCCAATGGCGGCTTCCAGCATCTCGAACAGGTATTCCGGATCGGCGCGGCCGGCGTCTTCGGCATAGAACTCGACCTCATCCGCCAATCCCTTGGCCATTTTGACGGCGTCGACGGCCATCTTGATCAGCTTGACGCGCTTCTCAGCCAGCGTCTTGCCATACTTTTCGTCGCGGAACTTGCCAAGGATATGAATGTCCGACACTCCGATGCCGGTGTGAATCCGCGCGCGCTTGGCCTTCGCCAGGGCCTTGCCGCAAGCATCGATGTCGCCGGCCACCGCTCGTGAAAGGGCGCAGATGGTGGCGTTGTCGATTTCCTTGGACAGGAGTCTTACGGCTTCGAAGTCCTCGGGCGAGGACGCCGGATATCCGGCTTCGATGATGTCGATGTTCAGGCGGGACAACTGCCGTGCGATGGTAAGCTTCTCACGGCTGCCGAGGCGGGTTCCGGCGGCCTGTTCGCCGTCTCTCAAAGTCGTATCGAAAATGGCAACATTGTCTTTCATCGGAAGATCCTGAATAAGGAAAGGATAGCAATACGGAACTCAGCATGGGCGGTTGGACGGCGTCTCAGGCCTGTTCCGGCTTTCGAAATTCTTCCCAGATAGTGATAGCCAGTGTGCTGGCCAGAACCAGCACTCCACCAGCGATGGCCGCGGGGCTCAAGCGCTCGCCCAGCCAGATAGCGGCTACCGGCAAACCGAAAGCCGTCACCAGGTAGTTGCACAGCGCGGCCTGTATGGCGTCCAACTTCTGCAGCGCTTTCAGGAACAGCACCATCGAAAGGTAGTTGTGGAAGAACGTGAGCAGTCCCATGCCGGTCCAGGTTTGCCGGGTGAAATGCGGCACGGCGAAAAAGCTCCCCGGCTCAAGCCAGACGACCAGCGGCGTGACGATGATGAACATGGCCGCATAGCTGTAGAAGAGCATCTCCATGGCCGAGTACCGCTCCAGCATCCGCTTGCCGTACGAATTGTAGAACGCGCTTCCGAGCGTGCCGGCAAATATCAGGAGATTGCCCACCAGATATCCGCTGCCAAAGTCCAGGTTCCGCATGTCGCCACCCGAGCACAGCACGACTCCCACCAAAGCCGCGGCGAAGCTTATCCAACGCACCGGAGTCATGCGCTCCCGCAGGAACAGCACCGCGAACAGCGCCGTGCTCACCGGCATGGTGAGCATGAGCATGGCGGCGTTGCTCGCCAGCGACATCCGCGTTCCCCAGGTCAGGATCACCTGCCCGGGAAAGATGCCCAGGCCGGCGAGCATCAGGAAGGTCAGGGCGTCCTTCCGGTTGAGCGGCGTGCGGTGCTTTTCCAGGCGGATCAGCGGATAAAGCATCACGGTGGCGAGCGTCATGGGCGCCCACACGGTGAACAGCCCCCCCACCTGGCCCTCGACCAGTTTGATGCAGGTGAACTGCAGGGCCCACATCAGGTTGCATGCGAACAGCAGCAGCCAGCTTCGCATGCGCCTAGAACTTGACCTGCTTCTGATACTTCTCAGCCAGCCCGCGAATGTCGTAAGTGAAATTCACCCAGACCTTCTCCCACTTCGCGGCTTCCGCCTTCGTGTAATTGTAGAAGCCCTTTTGGTTGGCGATGCCGAGGGCGCCGCTCTTCGTCATCGCCCGCATCAGCTTGGGAACCTTCACTGAGTTGTCGAGCTCGGGCAGCAGGTCCTCCATGACCGCCATGTAAGCGGGAATGCCGGTGAGATCCATCCAGCGGAAGGGCCCGGCGATGGTGGACCACCAGCCCATGTCGTTGCGGTAGGAACGATCGACGGTTTCGATGTCGGCGATGCCAGCCTCGACCAGGTGGAACGCTTCGCGCAGCATGGCGTACATCAGCCGGTTGGAGATGAAGCCACGGATGTCGCAGTTCAGCACCGTGGGCATTTTGCCGCACACTTCGCCGATACCCTTCGTGAGTTCGATGGTACGGCGGGAGGTCGCCGCGCCCGGAATGATCTCGAGATACTGCATGATCTCCGCGGGTTCGCCCCAATGCATGCCGATGAAGCGTTCCGGATGCCGCCGGTCTTTCTGCAGAACCGTGATGGGGATGCTCGACGTGTTGGAAGCGATCACGGTGCGCGCCTTGACGGCGCCTTCCAGTTGATCATAGATCTCGCGCTTGAGCGCGAGGTCCTCCTTCACCGTTTCAACCACGAAGAAGCTGTCGCGCAATCCATTGATCGAATCGGTGAGCGTGTAACGCTTCCTCCAATCCGCGACGGCCGCGCGCGTCACCACTTTCCGGCGCGCCAACTCATCGAGCGCATGGCCGATGTGCTTCAGGCTGGCCTGCGCGCGGCTGGCCGTGCGGTTATAGGCCACGACATGGAATCCACGCGCCAGCAAGCAACTGGCGATTCCCTGCCCCATCAACCCCAATCCGATCAGACCTACCGGTCCTCTTCCTGGTAAAGGCTTCTTTTTTGTCATGCGTTCTTCCACTTTCCTCCAGTGAAGTCCGGAAATTCAACCGTACTCGATCCGGCCGCCACCGATTGAATGGTGAGCGGGAATATGGCGCTCCAGGTTGCGGAATCGTACACGTCGATAGGCGTCTGCCTGCGCTGCCGCACAGCTTCAACAAAATCGCGCAGCACGAAGTAGTCGCCGCCGCCGTGGCTGTAACGGCCCGCCGTCGAAACGGCCTGCTTCCACGTGGGGTGTTCGTACTTGTCGTAATAGGGCTGCAGGTCAGACCACTTCTCGCCTTGGGCGGGATCGCCGCTTTCCATGTAGATCTTCTCCAGCGTACCTGAATAGCTGCCCTTGGTTCCCTGCACCCGGAACGCGAGATCGTAAGGCCGGGGAGTCTGGCATTCATAGCCCAGCACCACCGTGTAACCGCGCTCCGTCTTCAGGAGCGTAGTGTTCACGTCGCCTTGGGCATACGCCCGCGTGGCGGACTCATGCCCGGGTCCCAACTTGCGAGCGGCATAAACATTGAAGCCGCGCGAAACCGTGCTCATCGACACCAACCGCGCAAAACGGTCGCCGTGGTTGATTTTCATCCAGCGCGCGATGGGACCGATCGGATGCGTCGGATAGAGATTGCCGTTCAACTTCTCGGCGAACCTGGTGCGCCAGGACGGTTCCCCGTTCTTCAGAAACGACAGGAACCGCGTGTCGTGATGATACCCGCCGGCGCAGTGCACCACCTCGCCGAACAGGCCCTGGTCGATCATGTTCTGGATGAGCATGACGTTGCGGAAGTAATTGACGTTTTCGAGCATCATGCACGGCATGCGCGTCTGCTCGGAGGTCTTTACCAGTTCCCAGCACTGATCGAGCGTGACGCCCGCGGGAACTTCCACGGCGGCATACTTGGAGGCGCGCATGGCGGCCAGCGCCACCGGCGTGTGCCACTGCCAACTGGTGGCGCACAGCACGGCGTCCAGGTCCGTTCGCTCCGCCAGGCGGCGAAAGTCCTCTTCGCCTTGCGAGTAGCCTTCAGGCCGCTTGCCACGGATCTTCTCAACAAAATCCTGCGCCCTGGCCAGGTTCTTCGAGTCGATATCGCAAACCGCCGGTATTTCGACGCCTTCCAGATCCAGCAGGATGCGCAAGAGACCATAGCCGCGGCCTCCAACACCCACCATGCCGATGCGCACGGGTCTGGCGGCAGCCAACGACGCCGAAGCCAGCGCGCCGGCGAGGAACGTTCTTCGGTGAATCTGTTTCATAGCGATGAGTCCCAATGTTGAGTTTAGCCGGAAGGAAGGCTCCATGTGGAAGGCCACGGGTCCCATGCTATACTGCTCTTCATGAGAGATAGGCGGGGGGGATTCTTAATTGGCGGCGCCCTGATCGCAATGTATTGCATCTGGGCAGCGGGCCACGACATCTCGCGCGGCGACGAAAGCAACTACACGCTGGAGTACATCGTCCTGGCTCTCGGGGCCGCGGGGCTGTTCTACATTCATCGCCAGGCGATGCGAATTCTGGCGTTCAAAGCTCGCCGCGCGTGGCTTTGGATCACCATCGGCTTGATCGCGCTCTCCGATGTCGCGGCCGTCAGCGTCCGCCTGCATCCCAAGTACCCGAATGACGCAATCGTGGCAACCGCTTTCCTGGCTGTGACCCTGCCGGTGCTCGGGCTGCTTTGCCGCCGGGCGATCTGTCCACGCTGCCAGCAGCAGTCAAGCTGCCAACTGTAAGCCTGACGCGCACCGCCGGCCGGCTATTGAATCACCGCCAGCAGTTTGCTCCGCAGCAGGGCCGTTTTCTCTTCGTCCAGCTTCTTCCCATTCGCGGTGATGTAGAAC
The DNA here is from genome assembly GCA_964561215.1 of uncultured Solibacteraceae bacterium. Lineage (GTDB taxonomy): Bacteria > Acidobacteriota > Terriglobia > Bryobacterales > Bryobacteraceae > JAJFUV01. The sequence goes on from CAZLOS010000014.1 coordinate 56,653, forward strand.
ACATCCAGGGCCTTGTGGGCCTCGGTGTCAACCAGCACCACGTCGATGCCGCAGCCAGCATCCGAGATTGCTCTGGAGATTTCGTAGAGCAGGCCGGGACGGTCCTGCGCCGTGACTTCGACGAGCGTTGCGGACTCGGAGGCGCGTTGATTGATCGAAACCACGCCCGCCACGTGCGCGCCCCGGCTGGGCAGCTTCGGCTTGGGCCGCCGCTTGAGGAGTTCAACAGGGTCGACTTTGCCCAGAGCCGCGCGCTCCAGCGTGACGCGGAAGCGTTCGACCTCTGGGGGATTCAGGTCGAGATTCCGGTTCGGGTCCGAAAACGCGAACATATCCAGAACCATGCCGCGGCGGTTCGCAAATGCTTCCGCCTTGAGGATGTTCAATCCGAAACCGGAAATCGCACCGCAGAGAGAAGCAAACAAGCCGGCCCGGTCACGCGCGGCAACCACGAGCCGCCAGGCGCCTTCGCGTTTGTGAAGGTCGACAGCGACGCCGCGCCTGGCGGCGGCATCGTGTAGCGCGCGATGCATTTCGATTGCTTCCGGTGGCTGCGTCCGCAGGTAGCGCATAGGGAAGCCCGCCTCGAAGCCGGACGCTTCGGGTGCGTCTTCCGCGCCGCCGATGCGCTCGATGTCGAGCGCCCGCGTAAGTTCGCTATACGTCTCCACGTAGATGCGCCACAGCTGCTCCATACGCCAAGCTGTCATGGAACCTGGATGCACGGCGCTGGAGTCGGCGTAGCTGATCAGCAGAAGCAGCCTGAGGTTTTCGATGGTTTCGACGCGGCGCGCCAGCCACTGGCTCGTAGCAGGGTCGGCGGGATCGCGTGTGTTCATGGCCAGGGAAAGGTCGCCGTGATGGCGCACCAGAAACAAGACGGTGCGCCGGGCATCGGCGGGAGCCCCCAACCGCTCGAGCGCCTGGGAAGCAAGGCGTTCCGATTCGACGACGTGATCGGTCATGCTCACCGACTTGCCCGTGTCGTGGAACAGCAGCGCAAAGGACAACAATTCCGGCTGCTCGATTTCCTCAAGCACTTGCCGGAAACGCAGTTTCTCGGGCTGCGTGGAGCCGCCCAGCGCAGCCAGTTCGGCGATGGCGACCAGCGAGTGCTCATCCACCGTGTAACGATGATGGAAATCCCGCACCACCAGACACTCTATATGGGCCCATTCCGGAAGCCAGGTCTTCAGGACGCCGCTCGAATGCATCGTTCGCAGTGCCTTCAGCGCATGCGGCTGCCGCAGCAACTCGACCGCGTCTTCCCAACGGGGAGTGGCGCGAGACGCTATCCGGGCAATCCTCGACTCGCTTTCCGGAGCCGGTTTCAAGCCGTGCCGCGCGATGAATTGATAGAAACGCAACGCCAGCCCGGGATCGGCTTCCAGTTGCATGGGATTCTTGAGGTGCACCTGTTCCTGTACGACGCTGAAATCGGCGTTCGACAATCTTGAGCGCCAGGCCCGGAATTGGCTGAGCAGGTTGCTGCCGGTGTCTTCGGCCTGCTCCATGGCGGCCAGGGCCGCGCTGTGGATCGCCAGCGCTCGGCTGTAATACTCGCGCATGAATTCCGCCGGAGTGTGGCGGCCGAAAAGATCGAGCGCGGCGGCCTCTTCCTGCATTTCGAAACTGAGCCGATTCGAATCTCGGCCGGCCTGGTAGTGCAGCAGGCAGCGCAGGCGGCTGAGAAACCGGATAGCCTCCTCCGGCGGCGCTTGGGCAACCACGGCCCGCAGGCGCCCCAGCCAGTGGATCAAGTGCACATCGCGGATGCCGCCGGGACATTCTTTTATATCGGGTTCCAGGTGGTAGACCGTATTCTGAAACCGGTCGTGGCGCGGGCGGGCCAGCCTGCAAATATGGCGCGCCAGGATGCGGCCCTCCTCGCGCAGGAATTTCGGAAACCGGATCGAAAGATCTTCAAACATCCGGGCGTCGCCCGCCAACGGGCGCATATCGAGCAGGCTCACGACCAGCTCGATGTTCTGCACGTTCAGGGTGACGCACTCTTCGACGGTGTGCACGGAATGGCTGAGCCGCAATCCGGCGTCCCAGAGCCTCTGAACGAAACACGAGATGGCGGCCCGGTCGCCTTCGCCGGTAAGATCCTTGCCAGTCAACAGGAGGACATCGACGTCCGAATGCGGGAACAGTTCGCGGCGCCCGTAGCCGCCCACGGCGATGGCGGCGAGCCCTGAGCGGTAAAGGACGGCAAGCGTCTCCTCGAACGCGCGGATGACCGCCTGGTCCACTTCGGACGTGCGCCGCGCCAGGACTCCGGCCGCGTCGCCCGAGGCGAGAAAGTCTTCGCGCGATGGATCAGAGGGCGGCATCACCGCGGTCGTCATTGCGGATTCGGATCGCCTCCCGGACGTCATAGATGAAGATCTTGCCGTCGCCGATCTTGCCCGTGCGGGCGCTCTTCAAGAGGGCGCCGGTAATCTCCTCGACGCGGGCGTCGGCGACGATCAACTCCAACTTCACTTTCGGCAGCAGGTCTACGTCGTACTCCATCCCCCGATAGACCTCCTTGTGGCCTTTCTGGCGGCCATAGCCGCGGACCTCGCTCACCGTAACGCCGTCCACGCCGATGCCCTTGAGCGCTTCGCGCACGTCGTTCAGCTTGAACGGCTGTATGATCGCCTCGATTTTCTTCATGGCACCCTCGCCGCACTAGGACTCGAAATTGTAACCTTCCTCGCCGTGCATGCTGAGATCCAAGCCTTCGGTCTCGTGCTCGGGACTCACGCGCACACCGCAGATCGCGTCACACACCCTGAGGATAAGATAGGTTCCCACAACGGCAATCGCGATGGCGATGGCAGCGCTGATGGCCTGGTTGCCCAACTGGCCCCAGTGACCGTCCACGACACCGAGCGCCTGCGGACGGCCGGCGCTGTCCTTCAACGCGTCATTGACCGCGTTGGTGGCAAAGACACCCGTCAGCATGGCGCCGGTGAATCCGCCCACACCGTGGACGCCAAACGCGTCGAGCGAATCGTCATAACCGAGGCGCCGTTTGACCGCCGTCACCATGAAGTAGCAGATCATGCCCGCGGCAAACCCAATAGCCAGCGCAGGCACCGGTTTCACGAAGCCGCTGGCCGGAGTGATGGCCACCAACCCTGCCACGCTGCCGGACACCGCACCCAGGACGCTGGGCTTGCCTGAGCGAATCCACTCGACGAACATCCAGCCGAGCGTTGCGGCCGCGGCCGCGAAGTGCGTGGCCACGAAAGCGCTGGTCGCCAAGCCCGAGGAACCGAGTGCGCTCCCGGCATTGAAACCGAACCAGCCCACCCACAGCAGGCAGGCGCCGATGACGCTCAGCACGACGCTGTGGGGCTTGATCGGCTCGATCAGGTAGCCTTGCCTCTTGCCGAGGTACAGCGCGCAGACCAGCGCGGAAACGCCCGAGGTAATGTGCACAACCGTGCCGCCGGCGAAATCCAGGCACGGGATCGCTCCGCCGAGGAACGCGTTCAGCCATCCGCCCTTGCCCCAAACCATGTGCGCCATCGGGAAGTACACGATCAGCGTCCACAACAGGGTGAACAGCAGCATGGCACTGAACTTCATGCGCTCCGCGAAAGCGCCGCTGATGAGCGCCGGAGTGATGATGGCGAACATGAGCTGGTACACCATGAAGGTGAGCTGCGGGATGGTGGGCGCGTAGTCCGTGTTGGGGGCCGTCCCCACGCCGTCAAGAAACGCGTAGTGTCCACCGCCGATGAAGCCGGCTCCCTCGCTGAAAACCAGGCTGTAACCGATAAACGCCCACAGCACGGTGACTATCGCCATCAGCACGAAGCTGTGCATCATGGTTCCCAGCACGTTCTTGCGCCGCACCAGTCCGCCGTAGAACAACGCCAGCCCCGGCCCCGTCATCATCAGGACCAGGGCGGCGCTCACCAACATCCAGGCGTTGTCACCGGCCGACTGCGCGGACCTGGCGGCCGATTCCACCGCACTGAGGCGGGAATCCAGGACCGGCTGCGCTTGCGCCATCGCGGCACTGACGGCCGCACCCGATAGCGCGACAAGTATGGATTTCATGAATACCTCGACTGGAGTTTGCCGAGCGACGCTCTCAATTCCATGATGTCGCGGCTACCGCGAATTGGGAAGACGAACCTTCTTATGGACCGGATTAATGCTTTCTATGGAGGGAAGTTACCGATCAACGAAAGAGACCACAGGCGGCGGACTTGCGGTCATTGGGCGACGGGTTTATACATAGGGTTACAGACCGGCCAGGGGGCGAAGCCGATCGTCAGGTCCCTGCTATCGATCCAGAGCAGCGATTCGTCACCCTTCTTCGTATCGAGAATCGCGATCACCCCGTGCCCGCAATACTTGGTCTTCTTGATGCCGGCGGGAAGAATGGACCGGGGGCCGTTTGGTCCCCAGTCCTCCATGAAACGATCGAACGAGTAGTCGCGGCAAGGCGTCGACGGCGTGCAGCCCCACATCTGGTAAGCGGCCTGATAGTCCTGCTTTCCGAGCAGCTCGAGAAAGCTCTCCACGCGCTTCTTGTGGCGATACCCGCGGAAGGTGAAGTAGACTACGGCGGCAATAATCAGAACCGCCACCACGGCCCCGATGGAGCGCCACAGGATTTTCGAACGGCGCTCCTCCCCTTCTCCGTAACCCGCCAGGTAGTCCGCCATTGCCTTGCCTCCCGACTGTTACTTAGCCGGATAAGCTTTGTCGTAAGCCGCGATCGCTTCCGCGGTGACGTCCAGCGCCGGCTTGAAATAGATGGTGCTGTTGACGTCCACCACGACGTCGAGGGCCTTCGCCTCGGCCAGTTTCTTCACGACATCCTGCATGCGCTGGGCGGCTTTGCCCAGAACATCGTTGCGCTCGCGGTCCACGTCGGCCTGCAGATCCTCGCCCATCCGCTGCAGATCCTTCTGCTTGCGCTGAGCCTGGATGTTCAGGTCCTGTTCCGCCGACGGCGTAAGCTTGCCGGCCATGCTCTGCAACTGCTGCTGGATCTGCCGGATCTCGCCCTGCAACTTCTCCATCTGGGCCTGGCGCGGGCGGTACTTTGTTTCCATCTCGGTCTGGGCTTTCTTGATCTCCGCCGTCTCGACGACTGCCTTCTGGATGTTCACGATGGCGACTTTGGACTGCGCCAGCAGCGTTGTGGCCGGGCACAGAATAGCGGCGGCAGCGAGCAGTCCGCCAATGCTGGAAAACCGAATCATGTATGGTGCTCCCCTAACTAGATAGCTAAAAAACAATCTGTTACTCCAGGACGGCGAGAATGTCGTCTTCCCGGAACACAATGTAATCCTGACCGTCGATCTTGATCTCCGAACCGGAGTACTTACCGAAAAGAATCCGATCGCCGGGCTTCACTTCAATCGGCGCGCGCTCGCCGTTCTCGAGCAATTTGCCTTCGCCGGCTGCGATCACCTCGCCCCGCTGCGGCTTCTCTTTGGCCGTGTCGGGCACGATGATGCCGCCGATCTTGGTCTCCTCCTCTTCGAGGCGTTTTACCAGCACATGGTCGTGGATCGGCCGGAATTTCATCGAACCTCCTCCCTTCCTGGGAAATGGAACCTACGGATTGCTGGCGTAGTGCGGGCGCACCGCACCGGCGTGTCCCAATGTAACGTGGCGTCCGAAGGGTTGTCAAACCCGGCACGCCTCTACTATTCTTGCACGCAGGAAGGCCATGCCGGCGAACCTCAGTCCCGACTACCTGGACGCCGAGCGCGACTACAAGTCCGCCGTGACGCCGGCCGAGAAGATCGACGCCCTCCAGCGCATGCTGGCCACCATCCCCAAGCACAAAGGGACGGAGAAGATGCAGGCCGACATCAAGCGCCGCCTCGCGGAAGTCCGCAAGGATTCGCAGAAGAAAGGAGCCGCGCACACAACACCGTTCTACCTGGTGCACAAAGAAGGCGCCGGGCAGGCGGCGCTCGTCGGGCCACCGAATTCCGGCAAGTCGCAACTGCTGGCCGAGCTTACGCATGCTCACGTCGAGGTGGCGGAGTACCCGTTCACTACCCGTCTTCCTCAGCCCGGCATGATGAAGTACGAGGACGTCCAGGTCCAACTGCTCGATCTGCCGCCGATCTCGGACGAGTTCAACGAGCCGTGGCTGCCCCAGGTGCTGCGTGCGGCCACCATCTGCATCCTCGTGGTCGACCCGTGCGGCGTGGAGGTGCTCGATCAGATCGAGTCCATCGCCGCGCGGATGGAACAGTGGCGCGTACCGCCGCCGAAGCTTCTGGCCGCCAACAAGTGCGATCTGGACGACGAAGGTGGGAATTTCGCCGCGCTCGAAGACCTTTACGGCGGCCGCTACCGCATGCTGCCGGTTTCCGCGTTGGCCGGCGTCAATCTCGACGGTTTCGCCCGCGCCGTCTTCGAAGCGCTCAACGTCGTGCGGATCTACACCAAGGTGCCGGGCAAGAAGGCGGAACTGGCCACGCCTTACATCCTGCGGCGCGGCGAGACGGTGCTGGACGCCGCGCGCCACGTGCACAAGGACTTCGCCGAACAGCTCAAGTACGCGCGCCTGTTCCGTCTCAACGGCAGCCGTGACGGTTTGATGGTGGAGCGCAACCACCTGGTCGAGGATCGGGATATCCTCGAATTTCACCTCTGAGCGCTTAATCCACGCGCTAACGTCTCCAGCCAGCGCACACGCTCGTCCGGGATGTCCCAAGGCAGGTCGGCGAGGACCACATCGCAGGGCGCGAGTTCGCGCGCGATGCGCTCGAAGTCGGCGCGCACCATCTCAGGATCGCCGGTGGCCGCTTTGCCGGGCGTGCAGAGCACCGCGCGGCGGGCTTCGGGGAACGCCTCCCGCGCGCGAACCATGTCCGATTCGATTCCCATGTCCAGGTAGCCCATCTTCGGCAGCCTGCGCAGCACGTCGAGGTACGGTGTCACGTTCCAGTTACAAGTGTGAACGCCAAAACGCTCAAACGAGTGCGCGACGCGCGCGTCGTGTTCCAACAACGTCCGTCCGTAAGCGGCCGGCGAGACCATGTTGACCGTGCAGTTGCTCACGCACATGTAGTCGATGGGGAAACCGGAACGCCGCTGCCGTTCCTGCACCATGCGGGCCAGGCCGATGATAACGTCCGTGATCGTCGTAAACAGCCGCTCCGCCAGCTCCGGACGGTCCGCCATGTCCAGAAAGATCTGCTGGCCGCGCAAGTGAAACCCGAGATTCAGCACGCCCTGCCAGTTGAGATCTCCGTACACCGTGCCACATCGCGCCGCGATAGCGTCCACTTGCGCCAGCAGCTTCTCGACGAATGGTCCAGCGAGGAGCTGGCGCGCGTCCAGACGCTCGATGCAATCCTCGCTGAGATGGTGGCCAGGATCGAGGTCCGGCCAGCGGTCCGCGTAATAGCGCAGCGGGATGCCGAACAGCGCTGGAATCACACAGACGCCGTAGCAGCCGGCGATGGTTTCGGTGTCCTGAGCCTCAGGTCTGCCCCACTGCTCGAATCGCGGAAAGGCTCGCCGCAGTTCCCCACGCATGGCAACGAGGGTCTGGCGCCGGTGTTCCGGATCCGTGTGCCAGCGCTCCGTGAAGTCCACGCCGCAGCGCACGTGGTACCAGCGCGGCTCGAATCCGAACACAGGCCGCAGCCGCGCCTCGCTGCCATCGGCGGCTTCCCGGCGGGCGGCCGCGGCAATGGGGATCCAACTCCTCAGCCGTGTGCCCGCGTCGTCCTGGCTCACCTGGATGCCTCCAAAGCGGGCGGCGGCGTCTCCAGCCATTTCAGGTTGAAGCGGTAGTAATTGATGCTCGAGATCAGGTGGATGAGCCCGTCGCGCGATTGACAGATGGCCATGTAACCGCGCGGTTCGGCGTTTTCGCGATTCATGACGAACTTCGATTTCGCGTCAAGAGTGTCCACTTCCTTGCCCGGGCCGTCGTCGCTTACTAGCCGGACCGTGGGCCACGTCTTGCCTTCGTCACGCGAAACGGCGGCGAACAGGCCACGCACGGGCCGCTGTTTGCCGCTTACGTCCGTGACCGTCACCGGTTCGGTCGCAAAGCTGACAGACAGCAGCGGGCCTTCCTTCAAGCGCATCAGTACCAGGCGCTGCCCGCCACCGATGGGCGGCCACATGGACGCCTTGGACCGCCATGTCTTGCCCATGTCCGCCGAGACGCTTTGCGGCATCTTGCCGTCAATGTTCTGGCCACGCCCGAAAGCGAACAGGCGCCCGTCCTTCAACTGCACACAGCCCGCGTGGATGCCGGCGATGGTCCCGCCCGGATCGCTCCACGTCTTGCCGTTGTCGCGGCTGATCTGCAGCGCGGAGCCGGCGGTCCCGCCCGGTCCGGCATCCGCCGTGAAAAGAATGGCACCCTCGCGCGTGCGGATCACGTTGGGGATCACCTGCTGCCGCGTCACGTGCTCGGGTAAGATCAGCTTCGCACGCGACCAACTGACGCCATTATCGGTGGAAGTGCGCATCGCCACCGCCAGCGGGCCCCAGGTAGCGGCAGTGGAAAGGCCGTTGAAGTGATAGAGCGTTTCCGCCCCGTCGTACCAGAGCGCCGGCGCGTGATCGTTGCGGTCCGGAGCATCCCAGAACGGCGACGCCGGTTCCCATTCGGTGGTGCCCGCGCGCAGGCGGCTGGCAGCCATGGCCAGTTCGCGGCCTCGCTCGGTCACGGTGGTATACCAGATAGCCAGCAGGTCGCCGTTGGGACATTCCGCGATGCCGGCATCGTGGTTGTGATTGGAGTACAGCGGACCTTCGGAACCCGCCGGGATCTTCACGTACTTAACCGGGCCGAAGAAGTGCGGCTGCTTCATGTCGATGCGCGCGGCAGCCTTAGGTGGTGCACCCTGACGGACGTTCTTCTGATACAGCTCCGGCTCGGGAGGAGGAAGCTGGCGCGTGGCCGGCATCCCGCCCAGCACTACGCGCAGGCCGATCATCCAGTGCTTATCTTCGGGAAGCGTGCCCATGCGGTTGGCCGAGCGCATGTAGAATGCAAACGTCGAGTGGCTTCCGCCGCGCGTCACCTTGAAATCGCCGCTCGACCGGCCTGTCGGATCCACCTGGTCGCCAGCGACGTACGGCCCGTACCAATCCTCGCACCACTCCTCGACGTTCCCGTGCATGTCGAACAGGCCCCACGGATTGGCGGGCGTCTTGCCAACGTGAATCGCGGTGAGGCTTTCGCGGCCCCGGCTGCGGCCCGGCGCGGGATACCAACTGTTGTCCGGCTTGTTGAGGTAGGCGTCGGGCAGCGTGTCTCCTGTAGAAAAGGCGGTGGTCGTGCCCGCGCGCGCGGCGTACTCCCATTCGGCTTCGGTCGGCAGGCGGTAAGGCAGGCCCTCTTTGATCGAGAGCCAGTCGCAGAAGGCCTTGGCGTCGTGCCAGCTTACGAACACCACCGCCTCGTCGCTATCGATGGAGAAGCCCAGCTTGCCTCTGAGGTGCGCATGGCGTGGATCGAAGCGCTCAAACTGCGCGTTGGTAACTTCGAGCACGCCCATATAGAAGGGCTTCGTAATCCGCACGTTGTGCACCGGCCGCTCGTCGTAGTCGCCGCTCGCCGGCAGCCAGACGGGGCGCTTGCCATCCGCCTCGGTGACCTTCACCACAGAGTCGTCCAGCCGGGCGTCGTTGCCCATGCGGAAGCTGCCCGGCTCGATGCGCACGAACTCCATGCCAATCGAGTTGGTGAACGTCTTCTCCTTAGGAAAATCGGCCGCCAGGAGCCCGCAAGCGGCAAGCATGGAAGTGGCGAAGCAATTGAGTTTCACGGGAGCGCCTCCCCAATGCGAGCGACTATCGAACACATCGAAAAGGATGGTACCATGTAGGCGCTTCACACGCTCACGGACAGCCGAGAATCCGTTTCTCATTCCGGGATACGCCGCCCGGGATGCGTTTCTGCCATAATCTGGAGATCGCGCTATGACGCCTCCCAACGAAGACCTCGACCATCCATTTGAAAGCGTCGAAAGCGCACAGGAGTTCTTCGAACTTCTCATGCAAGCTATCGAGGAGACCCAAGCCGAGATTCAGGAGCAGCTTCGCGCCGCGCGCGAGGCCGGCAATTCACGCCACGAACAGGCGCTGCAACTGGTGTCGTATAAACTCCAGAATCTTGCGCAGCATGTTACCACCAGCCGCCGTATTCTGAACGACTTGCGCAGCTTGCGGCGGCTGCTGCTCGAAGAACGCGCCTCCCGGGGGGAGGCTGATCCGGTCGCCTGAAGGCGCCGGCTCGCTCCACTCGCGCGGATCCGTACCGTCGGGAGCCGTCGTGATTCGTGCCAACTCCTTGTGATCCAACCAGTTCAACCGGCAGCGGGGACAGTTGTCGATGATGATCGCGCCCGGCCCGCCGTACGGGTGCGTGTCCATGAGTTCGCCGCATTCCGGGCAAAGCACGCTCCGGTTCATGTCGTTCCAGCCGGGCGTCTGGGCCGGCACGCTCGCCGCTCGCAATTCCACGCGCCGCTCGGCGATGATCGACATGAAATCGTCCATCGAAATCAGCATCCCCCGGCAGCGCTGGCAATAGAGAATCCGGCGGTGCGCCAGCACGGCTTCAAATAGCGGGATACGGCAGACCGGACACGGTGAGTCGTCCACCTTTCCGAAAACCCGCACATCGTCCTGGTCCGGTTCGGGAAACACGATATTCCCGCAATAGTTGCAGATCAGGCACTCTTTGGCCGGCTCCAGGCGCATGCCGCCGCCGCAGGATACACAGTTCACCTCAACATCCTCACGTGTCTTCGTCCTATTCGAAACCAATCGGGCGGCCGGACGCAAGCATATGCGTCCCGTCGAATCGGTATCCCTCCCACTTGTTTGGACGCTGTCCGCCCCGGCAGTTGGTCCAGGTGCCCGTACAGGCCGGGGGCACACATAGGTACTGTCGCATTGGGTGGCGGGGGACCCGCCCTGTATACAGTGGTCCCGATGCGCCGCATCGCTTTATTCAGCAGGCCGCTGCCCGCGCATCGAGGCGCGTACTTTCCCTATGCGGAACGCGGAACCAGAGGGGGGCGGTGGTTTCGTTGAAGGCGTCCGCGATCGCAGCGACGATGATCTATTTCTTCATTGAGGAGCCACTTCGGTCTTAGTTCGCGTGTAGCGACGCATTGTGTCCCACTTCTCTGTGGTGATGAGCGTCGTTCCATCAAAGCCGAGTATCCTGGCCCAGCCTGGCGTGTTTAGACCTGCAACAGGAGCCACATTCCAGGCGCGGCTGCTTCGGTCGAATGCCAGAACCTCGAATATATGGTCCTCATACCTGCCAACGAAGAGACCGTTCTCCGCATCAAGACCAACCCCAGAAATCTGTTTGATGCCCACACCAGGCGGCCCATCGAAGCGTTCGATCTCTCTCCCGTCAAGCGAGAACTCGATATACTCACAGCCGTTTGTGAACCAACCGTCCAGATCGTGCCATCCCCGGCAATCG
>CAZLOS010000015.1:0-22703 GCA_964561215.1 uncultured Solibacteraceae bacterium
GACTCGCCACGCGCTAACCGCCCCCGCCCATCACATTACGGACGGATTACGGGCGATGTTGCGTGTTCGTGACGCCCGCGGGGCATTCGCTATACTATTGAAAAGGACTTCGTCCTCTCTAGGAGACAGGTAGGCATGTTTGATCTTTTTCGCAGCCGCGCCAAGGCTGTGCGTATAGTGCTCGGCGCTGTGCTCATGTTGGTGGCCATCTCGATGGTGGTCACGTTGATCCCGGGCTTCGGCTCGTCTGCTGGCGACCAGAATGACCAGGTCGTCGCCGAAGTCGGCGGGGAAGTGCTCTCCGCCCGCGACTTACAGACCAGAGTGCAGAACGCGCTGCGCGGCGGCCAGATACCACAAAGCATGGTGGCCCTGCTGGTGCCCGAGATCGTCGATAACGAGATCACGACGCGCGCCGTGGTCTATGAGGCCAAGCGCATGGGCTTGCAGGTCTCCGAGGCGGATGTCGCCCGCGCGATCCGTTCCTTCGCTCCCATGCTTTACCAGGACGGCAAGTTCGTCGGCCGTGAAGCCTATGCGGCCTATCTGGCGCAGATGAATTTCACCATCCCCGAGTTCGAGAGCAACGTCGCCAGCGAGATGCTCCTCACCAAGATGAAGAATCTGGTGGCGGAAGGCGTGGTGGTCACCAACGAGGAAGTCGAACGCGCTTACAAGATGAAGAACGAGACGGCGAAGATCGAGTACGTCTCGGTGGACCCGGCCAAGTTCCGGCCCCAGGCGACCGCTTCGCCCGCCGAAATCCAGCAATACTTCCAGGAGAACGCGGCCAGTTTCAGGATCAAGGAGCAGCGCGCTTTCCAGATGCTGGTGGTCGAGGAAGAGAAAATCGCCGCCACGATCACCATCCCCGAGGCGGAGTTGCGCCGCGATTACGAAGCCAACAAGGATAGCTTCCGCACGCCGGAGCGCGTGAAGGTGCGCCACATCCTGCTGAAGACCACGGACAAACCGCAGAACGAAATCCCCAAGATCAAGGCCAAGGCCGAGGATCTGCTCAAGCAACTCAAGGGCGGCGCGGACTTCGCCACGCTGGCCAAGAAGTACTCCGAGGACACGGGTTCGGCGGTCAAGGGCGGCGACCTGGACTGGGTCACGCGCGGCCAGACGGTTCCGAATTTCGAGCGGACCGCTTTCTCGCTGGCGCCCAAGCAGTTGAGCGGCATTGTCCAGACCGAGTACGGCTTCCACATCATTCAGGTGATGGAAAAGCAGGAGGCGCGGCTGAAGAGTTTTGAGGAAGCCAAGGAATCCCTGGCGAGTGAGCGCAAGAAGCAGACGGTCTATGATCGCATGCAGGCGCTCTCCGACGAGATGCGCGCCGAACTGGTAAAGGCCCCGCAGAGCGGCGCACAGATCGCGCAGAAGCTCGGCGTCGAGTTTGTGAATGTCCCCAAGGCCGGCGCCGGCGATCCGCTGCCTATGGTCGGCGCCAGCAAGGACCTCGATGAGGGCGTCTTCTCCCTCGGGAGAGGCGATGTGACGCCCGTGTTGCAGGTTCCCGGCAACAAGCTTGTGGTGGCCTCGGTGGTTGACATCTTGCCGTCGCGCCCGGCGCAACTGGCCGAGGTGGAAAGCACAGTGCGGGCGGGAGTCGTGGAGCGGAAAGTACGGCAACTCGTCGACCAGAAAGCCCGCGAGTTGGTGGAGAAAGCCAAGGCCAACGGCGACCTCAAGCAGGCGGCTCAGGCTCTGGGCTTAACCTGGAAATCCGCCCCGGAATTCAAGCGTTCGGGCGCAGTTGAGGGATTGGGCGCGGGTTCCCAGGTCATGGACGCGTTCAACAAGCCGATCGGCTCGGTGTTCGGGCCCGTCCCGGTGGGCGAGGCACGCTTCGTCTGCAAGGTTGTGGGCCGTACGCTGCCCGATCCGGCCAAGCTGGCCGAAGAGCGTGAGATGCTGATCGGTGAACTCAAGCACAGCAAGGCCCTCGATCGGTACGCTCTGTTCGCCGATGGCGTCCGCGCCGAACTGGTGCGGAAGGGCAAGATCAAGATTCACCAGAAGGTCGTCGACCGGATCGTGGCGTCCTACCGCCAAAGCTAGGGCGCCGCGAACATGAGCTGGATCGTTGAGGCGCTCGTCGAGTTTCTGCGCACGCTCACTACGCCCGAGCGCCTCATTCATCTCATCAGCACGGTGCTGAGCGGCTGGTACGGCTACGCCATGCTTTGTGGTGTCGTCTTCGCCGAAACGGGGCTCCTTACGGGATTTTTCCTTCCCGGCGATTCGCTGCTGTTCACCGTAGGCGTGGTAGCAGGGGCCGGGCACCTGAACATCTACGCCGTGATCCTGGCCCTGATGATTTCGGCGATCGCGGGCGATAGCAGCGGATACTGGCTGGGCTGGCGCACCGGCCCCACGATTTTCAGCCGCCCCAAGTCGCGGTTTTTCAATCCGAAGCACGTCGAGACGACGCGCGCCTTCTATGACAAGCACGGCGGCAAGACCATCATTTATGCCAAGTTCGTCCCCATCGTGCGCACGTTCGCTCCGTTCATCGCCGGAGTGGGCCGGATGCCGTACCTGCGCTTCCTGCCTTTCAGCATTTGCGGCTGCGTGGGTTGGATCTTCTTCATCACCATGCTGGGCTACATGCTGGGCAACGTGCCGCTGGTCCGCGCGCATTTCGAGAAGGTGATCTTCCTCATCATCTTCGTCTCCCTGCTGCCTGTCCTGGTCGAAACCTGGAGAGCACGCCGCTCTCGTTGACGAGCCGGCCACGAGGCGCGCGAGCTCATCGGTTCAGGACGAGAATCCAGACCACGGCCACGCCTAGCGCAATGACCAGCAGACCGGCGTAGGTCCCTCGCGTTCCATCCAGGCGCCACATGCGAATCAACCTCCACGCCGGTTCAGGCAACCTCGACCGGCGCGACCGTCACGAGTCCTTCCTGCACCATGGCGCGAATCTCTGGCAGGATGGCGCGGATCTTGGATTCCTGATCGATCACGAAGATAGCCATCGGCCGGTCGTCGGATACGCCAAACAGGCGTTTGTGGTGCACGCGGCCGTGCCGGCCGTATCCCATCGTGCCTGGCATCACCGTTGCGCCCGCAATGTTGTGGTGAAGAAGCCGGCGCACGATGGCTTCATACAGCGGGATTTCGCCACTCATGTCCGTCTCGTCCACGTAAACGGTCATCAGAAGACTCGGGTTCATTCGGTCTCCTCCCATCGAGTTGCTCCCCGTCGCGCGACCAAAGCGTACATGGCGGGCAGAGCCACCAGGGTCAGCAGCAAGGTGGAAAGCAGGCCGCCGACCACCACCGTGGCGAGCGGCCGTTGTATATCGGAGCCAATACCGGTGGCGCGCGCCGCCGGAACCATGCCCAGAAGAGCCACCACGATCATCATGAGGACCGGCCGCAGTTGCGCGAGTGCGCTTTCCACGACGACCTTGCGCACAGGCCGCTCCGGATCGCGGCGCCGGCCCTGGTTGATCTCCGCCGCCACCAACACGCCGCTCATCACCGCCACGCCGAACAGGCTGATGAAGCCCACTGCCGCCGAAACGCTCAAGTGGATGCCGCGCAGCCACAGGAACAGAATGCCGCCCACCAGCGAGAACGGCACGTTCATCATTACCAGTCCCGCGTACTTCACCGACCCGAACATGAAGAACAGAAGCACGAAGATGATGGCGATCGTTACCGGGAGAATCAGCGCCAGGCGCCGCTCGGCGCGTGAGAGGTTCTCGAACTGCCCGCCCCAATCCACGTCGTAACCTGCCGGGAGCTTCACGGCGCGCCTGAAACGTCTCTGCGCTTCCGCGACGAAGCTGCCCTGATCGCGTCCGCGGATATTCGTGCGCACGGTAATCTGGCGCTCACCTTCACGGCGCGCGATGATGCTCGAACCGCCGACCACCTTGACCTCGGCCAACTCCGACAGGGGGACCCGGCCGCCCTCTCGCGTGGCCACCAGAATGTTGCCGATGGCATCGATATCGGTGCGCGCCTGGGGAATGTATCTGGCCGTGATGTCGAATCGGCGCTCGCCTTCGAACATGACACCGGCTGCGCGGCCGCCGATGGCCATTTCGATGACGTCCTGCACGTCCTTGACGTTGCTGCCGTAACGAGCCACTGCCTGCCGGTCGATCCTGATTCTCAGTTGGGCCTGGTCTTCTTCCTGTTCGATGGCGGAGTCGGCCGCGCCCGGCACCTTCCGGATTTCAGCCAGCGTTTGGTGTGCCAGTCTGCGCAGAGTGTCCAGGTCGGGACCACGCAAGATCACGGCCAAGTCCGCCGCCGAGCCGGTCACAGCCTCGGTTACGTTGTCGATGATCGGTTGCGTGAAGCTGAACGCCGCGCCCGGTATTTCGGCATTCAACCGCTTGCTCAGTTGCTCGATCAGATCCGCCTTCCTCATGCCTCGCGGCCAGGTGTCGTAAGGGCGCAAGGCCACGAACAATTCGTTGCGGTTGGGGCCGTAAGGATCCGTTCCAGCGTCGTTGCGCCCGCTTTGTGAAGAGACGAGCTTCACCTGCGGGTATTCGGCGACAACCTCGCGAATCCTCGCCGCGACGCGCGCGGATTGGTCCAGCGAGATGCCCGCCGGCAGGTTCGCGCGAATCCACACGACGCCTTCGTCCAGGTTGGGCAGGAATTCAATACCGAGGGCGCCCGAGAGGGCGAAAGCGCCCAACACGATTCCCGCGCACACGGCAATGACGGGCACAGGGCGCCGCAACGCCAGCTCCAGCACGGCGCGGTACCGTTCATACAGCCAGCCGAGCATGGGATTCTCCCAGGTCTCGGCGTTATGCCGGAACAAATACGTCGCCAGGACCGGAATCACTGTGAGCGCCAGGACCATGCTGCCCAGCAACGCGTAACAGATTGTGAATGCCATGGGCGTGAACAACTTGCGCTCCACCCTCTCCAGCGTGAACAGCGGTATGTACGCGGAAATGATGATGAGCAGCGAGAAGAAGATCGGCCGCTCCACTTCCAGTGCGGCCTGCCGGACGGCACCGAGCGCGCCTCCGCGCGAAGCGAAGCCCGGCTGGCGGTGCCAATCCTGCAGCGTGTAAAGGATGTGCTCCACCATGACCAGGGTCGCGTCGACGATGATTCCGAAATCCAGCGCCCCCAGGCTTAACAGATTTGCCGTGATCCCGGTGAAGTACATGCAAATGAAGGCGAACAGCAGCGAGAGCGGGATCGTTAGAGCCGTCAGCACCGCCGCCCGGGCACTGCCCAGAAAGAAGAACAGCACCAGCACAACGATCAGAAGCCCTTCCAGTAGCGTGCCGCTGACGGTACGCAGAGTGTGGTTTACCAGGTCTGCGCGGTCATAGATGGGTTTCAGCTTCACGCCGGCTGGCAGCTTCGTCGCGTTCAATTCGGCGGCGGCGTCCTTGATGCCATTGAGGACTTCGCTGGGATTTTCGCCCCTTCGCATGAGCACGATGCCCTCGACGCCCCCGGTATGGGGGCCGATTCCGAACACCCCGGTCGGCGGCGCGGCGCCCACCTCCACGCGGCCGATGTCCCGTATGAACACCGGCACGCCGCGCGATTCGGTCAACACAATGTTGCCGATGTCGCCTGCGTTCTGAATCAGGCCTACACCGCGCACCACCATGGACTGCTGCCTGTTGTCGATCATCGCGCCGCCCGCGTTGCTGTTATTGGCGCGCAGCGCGTCGGCAACCTGCGAAATCGAGAGGTTGTACTTGGTCAGCTCGATCGGATCCACCTGCACCTGATACTGCTTGATCAACCCGCCGAAGGGCGTCACATCGGCCACGCCGGGGACCTGCAACAGGCGCGGCTCCACCACCCAGTCCTCCAACTCACGCAACTTCACGGAGTCCAGGCCGCCGCCTTCGAGCGTGTAGCGGTACAGCTCTCCGATCGGCGTGGACATGGGCCCCAGCGTGGGCACGACTCCATCGGGCAAGTCCGCGTCGCGCAGTTTTTCGAGAACCACCTGGCGGGCGAAGTAGTCGTTGGTTTCGTAAGAAAAAGTCAGTTCCACCACAGAGAGGCCGAAGATGGTGCGCGAGCGCCGGGCGATCACGTTCGGAACGCTGTTCAACGCGCGCTCGATGGGCACCGTGACCTGCTGCTCTATCTCCTCGGCCGCGCGTCCGGGGTATTGCGAAATAATCACGACTTGCGTATCTGATATATCGGGATACGCCTCCAGCTTGAGCTGAAGGAACGCCCAGATACCCAGGCCGATAACCGTCAGTCCCAGCGCCAGGGTTATGAAGCGTTGCCGGAGGGCTATCCGCAATAGTTTCGCAATCATGTGGTGTTCCTAGTTCGTTTTCAGCAGCATGGTCCCGTCGATCACTACCTTGTCGCCGGCCGACAAGCCCGACAGGATCGCCACGCGATCTCCCACGTGCGCCCCGGTCTGTACCGCGACGCGCTCGAACGAACCCGGCGCCATCAAACGCCAGACCACGTTTTTTCCCTCCCGCATCACCACGGCGCTGGCGGGCACCACAGGCTTGCGTTCGAGTGCCTCACTGTGGCGGATGCGACAGAACATTTCGGGCCGCAAGCGTCCGTCGCGGTTGGCGATCTCGGCGCGGACCTTGATGGTGCGGGTCTGCGGATCGACGACGTCGGCAATCCGGGTGACGCGCCCACGGAACGATTCGCCCGGGTATGCCTCGAAGTCAACGTTCAGAGGCTCGCCGGATTGGATGTATCGGATCGAGGTTTCCGGCACATCCGCCGTCACCCAAACCGAGCCCAGATCCGCAATAGTTACCAGCGGTGAACTCGTGTCGTTGCGGTACTCGCCCGGAGCCACGCTCATGTCGAGGATCTTGCCGGAAATCGGCGCGAGCACGGCGACACTCTGCCCGAATTGGCCCGGCTTCACACCGAGGATTTGCAGCCGCCGCCGGAATTGCTCTCCGCCGGCCAGGGCCTGATCCAGCGCCGCCTTGGCCTGCGCCAGAAGCGCTTCGGCGTTCAGGACTTCCTTCTGCGCCACGGCGCGGTGCTCGAAAAGGTCGCGCGCGCGGTCCGCATCCGCCTGGGCTTTGACCAGCGCCGCGCGAGCCTGCGTCACGGCCGCCTGCGCTTGCATATACACGGAGATCGCCGCATCGACGTCGGGGCTTTCCACGGTGAGCAGCGTCTGTCCCTGCTTGACGTAGTCTCCAATGCGGACCTCGACGCTCCTGATGCGCCCCGCCACCGGCAGCAGGATATGCGCCGTGCGGTTGGGATTGGCCTCGACTTTACCCGGCGAAGTAACCGGATCTACCGGAACCTCGGCCAGTTCCACAGTGCCGCTCCGCAGACGCGACAACTTCGGGGAATCCGGCGGCAGGTCGACCCTGTTGGGATCCACCTGCGTAATGGCGGGAGCGGAGGAGTCTGTGCGGGGGGCGCTCGTTCTCCCGCCGCATCCCACCGGCGCCCACACCGACGGTAACAAGGCTAGCCAGATCGCCCAACTATTCTTCATGGGAGTTCTCCCGGCGGGGATCGGAGCCGGAGGCTCCACTTACGGGTACACCGCCGCTGACCGAGTCCATCAGATAAAGACTTCGCGCATAATTGGCGCGCGCTTCGTTGTAAACCTGCATGGTGTCGTTAAATGCCCGCTGCGCATCGAGTAGTTCCACCAGGGTGGCCTCTCCGCGGCGGTAAGAATAACTGGTCGTCTCGCGAACGTTTCTTGCCTTGGCGAGCATCTCGGCTTCTATGCCGTCCACCAATGCGCGCGCGGTCGTGTACTGCTCCCAGGCGCTCCGCACTTCCGCGTTCACTCCGGCTTCCTGCGCGCGCAGGCGGGCCGTGGTTTGCGCCTCTTCCCGCTGGGCCCTGGCGATCTCGCCCTGGTTGCGGTTGAACACCGCCAGCGGCACGCTGAAGAACAATCCGAGGGTGTTTGCGGTAGCCGACGGCGCTTGCTGCCGCCGGTACTCGGAGCCTACTGTGAAATCGGGCTTGCTTAGTGCAATCTGCAGCCGCAAGTCCGCCTGGTTGCGTGCTATGGTCTGCCGCAGGCTCAGCAGGTCCGGCCGGTTCGACAGCGCCGCTCGCTGCAATTCCGCCAGATCGAGTGTGCGGGAGTCTTTACGGAACGATCCGGTCACGTCGAAATTCTTCGAAGGCGCAGGCTGGCCCATCAACACTTGCAGGCGATTGGTGGCCTGCGCGAGTTGCAGTTCGGCCAGGCGGACGGCTGCCCGCGCCTGCAATGCCGCTACTTGGGAACGGTCCAACTCAACCGGTGCCAGGTCGCCGCTTTTCACGCGCGCCGTGTTTACCTGGACAATGTCGTTGAAGCTCTGCAGGTTGGCCTGCGTCAGCGCCAGCGCCTCCTTGGCCAATTGCACGTCGACGAAGGAGCTTTCCAGGTCATAGACAAGACGGCGCATGGCGTCACGGAAATTCAACCCGGCAATCGAGGTATCCGCTGCCGCCAACGCCATGCGGGCGGTCCGCTTCCCCCCGCGTTCCAGCACGAAATCCGTGCGGATCGAGTACTCGTTGGGCCCGCCGTTGTTGATGGTGTTGAAGCCCGTACCGAGCAAATCCAAATGATCGCCGCCCAGCGTAAGCACGGGATTAGGACGCAGCCTGGCCGTGATCTGGCGGGCCTCGGCAATACTAATGTTGTACCGCTCGGCGACCAGGGAAAGGTTCTTTGCCAGCGCCTCCTCGACTGCCTGATCAACAGTAACGGCGGCTGGGCGAAGGACCGTTGGGGCAGCGCTCTGCTGGGCCCAGAGACAGGCCCAGCCGCTTAGAACAGCCAGCAGCGATGGTTTCATGTTATTCCAGATAGTCCAATCGTAAGGGCGACTCACCCAAAATCAACCCGCCTCCACGGGGCAGAAACCGCGCCTTTCTTGCCCACCGTCCCCTCCCCTAAAATCGGGATGTATCCATCCCCGCTAACCGGGGGGCCACCAGTCGCTGGAGCGGACTACACTACGGAAAACAGCATGACTCGTGCCAATGTTCTGCGCGTCCTGACCATCGGCTTCACCCTGGTCATCGTGCTGCTGGCGGCGGTGGCGTACCTCGGATCGAAGAAAGTCACCGAGATACAGCACGACGCTGGGGCACTGCTCGACGATCACCTGATCGCCGAGCGCTTGGTGGAGCAACTCGAACTCGAGCAGCGCCGGGTGGGCGACGTGATTCTGCGCATCTCCCGCATCCATTTGCGCGGCCTTTCCCCGGTCGAGCCCATCCTTCATGACGTAGAGACCGTCAATGGCCAGGTACAACACATGGTCAAAGCGAGTACCCACGACCGGCAGGCCTGGCAGGAGTTGGGCTGCGTCTCGGACCGGTTCGCCGCCACGGTGCGCGAAACGTTTCGCGACCCTCACGTAACGGCCCCGGAACTCGAAACGCTGATGGAGCGGAACGATGAATTCGTGCGTGCGGCCCACGTCCTCATTCAAGCCGACTCGGCCCGCGCCGCCAGTGTAGAGGCGGCCATCGGAATGCGATCCAGGGACCTTGTCGGCGAATCGGCCTGGCTCCTGGCCGCCTGCTTCCTGCTGGCGGTAGCCTGCGCCGCGGTCAGTATCTGGGCGACGAATGATTCGTTCCGCAAGTTGGAGTGGCAGGCCGCCGAGTTGGGCAAGGTCTCCTGGCATCTGCTCCAGGGGCAGGAGGCAGCCGCCCGGCGCTTTTCTCACGAGATGCACGACGAACTTGGCCAGTCGCTGACCGGCTTGAAAACGTCTCTCGGCTTGCTTTCGCCGCGGGAATTTGCCGAACAGCGCGGGGAATACCTGAATGTCCTCGATCAGGCGATCCAAGACGTTCGGGAACTTTCACAATTGCTGCGGCCGGTAATCCTCGACGATCTGGGCCTCGATGCGGCACTGCGTTGGCTCGCTGAACGTTTTGAGCGGCACACACGAATCGGGGTCGAGTACGTCTCCGATTTCGCCGAGCGTATGGATGAACAAACGGAAACGCACCTGTTCCGCGTGGCGCAGGAATCCCTCACCAACGTGGCGCGCCACTCCGGCGCCAATCGCGTCAGGATCTCCTTGGCGCGCATGGGCGATCGGATCCGGCTTATGGTCGAGGACGACGGCCGCGGTATGGCACCTTCCGGCAAAGCGCGAAGTCACGGCCTCGGCATGACCAGCATGCGCGCTCGAGCCAGCCACGCCGGAGGCGAGATGCGGTTGGACAAGAGCCCGCTCGGTGGTGTACGAATCGTGGTGGTGGTTCCATTCCGGAAACCGAAAGATGACGCAGAGCCGGAAGATTAGCATCGTGTTGGCGGACGACCACGCCATTGTGCGCCGGGGCTTTCACTTCATCCTGCGCTCCCACGAGGACCTTGAAGTGGTGGGGGAAGCTTCCACCGGCCTGGAAGCCGTGGCGCTGGTGGAGAAACTGAAGCCCAATATTGTTGTAATGGACGTTTCGATGCCGGGGCTGAACGGCATCGAGGCTACGCGCCGCATCGAGGAAATCTCGCCTTCCACACGCGTGGTCGCTTTGAGCATGCACCGTGACTCAGTCTACGTGCGCGAGATGCTGCGCGCCGGCGCGCGCGCCTACCTGCTGAAGGAATGCGCGGAAGCCGACTTGCTCACGGCTATCCGCGCAGTGGCCCGGGGAGAAGGCTACATCAGCCCGGCTGTCTCCGATGCCGTATTGAGCGACTATCGGAAGCACGTTGCCAATCCCATCGACTTGCTCACCGCCCGTGAACGTCAGGTGCTTGAACTGATCGCCGAGGGCAAGACCAACAAGGAAGTGGCCACCACCCTCAACCTGAGCGTCTACACGGTCGAAGCGCATCGCGGAAAGCTCATGGAAAAGCTGAACCTGCACAGCACCGGCGAAATGGTGCGCTTCGCCATTCGCAACGGGTTGGTCGATTAGCCGTAAGCGAGCCTGAACGTCAGTCGGTTCATGGACCGGACTGGTTTCCAGTGCTAGGCTTTTTATGTGCGCAACAAGTTGCTTTCGATCCTCGCCTTGACCGCCGCCCTCGCCATGGGCGGCGACAATCGCCCCGCCTGGCACCCTGTAGTCGACTCTGCCGCGCGGCTCACAGAGCTCTTTGACAAGCCTCCGGCCGAATACAGCACCTCGCCCTTCTTCGTCTGGAACGGCGAAGTCACCGAGGCCGACATCGACTTCTACATGGAGTCCTACCACGCGCAGGGCATCCAGAGCGTCTTCATTCACCCGCGCCCGGGTCTCATCACCGAGTACCTTTCCGACCGCTGGTTCCAACTTGTGCGCTACACCGTCGATAAGGGCGCCAAGCTCGGCATGGAAGTCTGGCTCTATGACGAGAACTCTTATCCCAGCGGTTTCGCCGGCGGTCATGTGCCCGCCCAGATGCCCGAATCCTACAACGAGGGCCAGGGCCTGCGGCTGCACCGCCTTAATGAACTCGCGCGCGACGACAAGCGCGAGTATAAATTGGTTCTGCGCAAGGACCCGGACGGCTTCCGCGATATTACTTCTAAGGTCAAGGACGAGATCGGCAAGCCCGGCACATACTACGCTTTCGAACTGCTCCGTTACCCCAGGAGAGCCTGGCACGGCGGCTACTCCTATGTCGACCTGATCAAGCCCGGCGTCACCCGCAAATTCATCGACGTGACTATGACCGGGTATCAGAAGGCACTCGGCAACGACCTGGGCCATCGCGTCCCCGGCATCTTCACCGACGAGCCCAACATCGCCCCGCCGGGCGGCAGGGGTTCCATGCGTTGGACGCCGGACCTGTTCGCGCAGTTCAGCAAACGTTGGGGCTATGACTTGCGCCCGCGCATGGCTTCGCTATACGAGGAAACCGGCGACTGGAAGAAGATCCGCCACAACTACTACGCGCTGCTGCTCGAACTCTTCATCGACCGCTGGTCCAAGCCGTGGAGCGAATACTGTACCACCAACGGCATCTTCTGGACCGGCCACTATTGGGAGCACGGTTGGCCCAGCCCCAACGACGGCCCCGACAACATGGCCATGTACGCTTGGCACCAGGTGCCCTCCATCGACTTGCTCTTCAACCAGTTCAACGAAGGCGTCAACGCTCAGTTCGGCAACGTGCGCGCCGTCAAGGAGCTTGCGAGCGTCGCCAACCAGATGGGTCGCCGCCGCAGGCTCAGCGAAACTTACGGCGGCGCGGGCTGGGAGTTGCGCTTCGAAGACATGAAGCGCCTGGGCGAATGGGAGTACGCGCTGGGCGTGAACCTGATGAACCAGCACCTTTCCTTCGGAACCATGGCGGGCGCGCGCAAGCACGACTATCCGCAATCGTTCAGCTACCACACGCCGTGGTGGCCGCTCTATCACACGCAGGCGAATTACTTCGCGCGCCTGTCGCTGGCCCTGGCGAGCGGCGAACAGCGCAACCGCATGCTCATCATCGAGCCGACCACCTCGGCCTGGTTGTATCCTTCCTTCGCCGAGCGAAGCGCGAAGATGATGGCCGTCGGCAACGCCTTCCAGGATTTCGTGAATCGCCTGGAAGCCGCGCAAATCGAATACGACCTGGGATCGGAAAACATCATGAAGGACAACGGCTCGGCGAGCGGCGGCAAGCTTACCGTCGGACGCCGCGCCTACGATCTGGTCATCCTGCCTCCGGGTACGGAGAACCTCGACTCGCCGACCGTGAAGCTGATTGAGACTTACGTCGCCGGCGGCGGCACCGTGCTCAGTTTCGTGGACGCCCCGGCGCGCATCGATGGCGCCGCGAACGATCGCATCACGAAGTTTGCCGCGGCGAACTCCGAGCGTTGGCTGCGCGTGAATTCGATCGAGGACGCGAGCGCGAAGCAACTCCTCGCTGGGCGCGATTTCAGCATCGGCTGGAACCCGGCGAGCGGCGGTAAGCTCTTCCATCAGCGACGCCAACTCGACGACGGCCAGCTCATCTACCTGGTGAATTCGAGCCTGGAGCAGAAGGCCGTTGGGACGTTCAAAGCCAAGGGCGCGTCGCTCAAGCGGTTGGACCTGGCTACGGGCGCCATCATGCCGTATCCGGCCAAGGCCGCCGGTGCGGAGCTTGAAGTGTCGTTCGACCTGGCGCCGGCGGGCAGCCTGCTTTTGATCGCCGGCAATTCCGGCGCTGTAACGGCTCCGAAGCCCGAGCCGCCAGCCGCCACCCCGGTGCGCGCCGCCGGCCCCGTCGCTGTGAAGCGTCTTGCGCCCAACACGCTCACGATCGACTATTGCGATCTGAAACTCGCAGGGACCGTCACCAAGGATATGTACTACTTTGCGGCCGCCAAGAAGGTCTTCAACCATTACGGTTTCGAAGCCAACCCCTGGGACGCCGCCGTGCAGTACAAAACCGACATCCTCGACAGGAATCACTTCCCGGCCGGCTCCGGTTTTGAAGCCACGTACCACTTCCAGGTCTCCGGCCCCATTGACCGCGCCGGACTGCGTGCCGTCGTCGAACGGCCCAGGCTGTGGAAGGTGACCGTGAACGGAAAGCCCGTCTCGGCACGTCCCGGCGAGTGGTGGCTGGACCGCGATTTCGGCGTTTACGACATCGGCGCGCTGGTGGTCGAGGGAGCCAACTCCATCACCATCGCGGCCTCGCCTATGTCGGTGCACAACGAAATCGAGCCGATCTACCTTACCGGCGATTTCGGGGTCGAAGCGCAGGCCTCCGGCTGGCGTCTGGTTCCCGCGGCCCCGCTCAAGACCGGCGTCTGGAAAGAGCAGCGCCTGCCGTTCTATTCCCACACGGTTTCCTACAGCGCCAATTACAGCTTCGCCAAGGTTCCCGCGCAGGTTCTGGTGCGGCTCGGCAAGTGGAACGGCACGGCAGCCGAAGTGCGGGTGAATGGAAAGAGCGCCGGAGTGATCGGCTGGCAGCCCTATGAACTGGACGTGACCAAGTTCGTCCGCCCGGGCTCGAACCGCGTGGAGGTAGTGGTGTATGGTTCGCTGAAGAACCTGCTCGGCCCCCATCACGGCAAGATCAATCGCGGCCTGACTGGCCCGTTCAGCTTCCGCAACGCGCCGGAGACCACGCCTGCGGGCGCGAGTTACGACCTCGAAACTTATGGCCTCATGGAGAATTTCCAGGTCGCCACGCGCGCTTCGGTCCGTTAGACCGGCGTAGGACGGGCGGTTTCGCCTGTCTGCTGTTAGCATGGACACATGTTCCGGTTCGCCCTGCTGGCGACGCTAAGCGTCGTCGCGCTCGATGCGCAGACGGTCTTTGACGCCGGCTCCGCCTCGCGCTTCGTGAGGCTTGCGCTCGATTGCGTCGGGCGCGAGTATCCGAATAAGATTGCGCACGTGATGAATTCGGATGCCGACGCACTCCCGCCGCGCGATCTCACGCCGGCCTTTTGCGGGTGCTTCGACTGGCATTCCTCCGTCCACGGCCATTGGCTGCTCGCTCGCGCCATCCGCACCTGGCCGGAGGCGGATTTCGCCGCACCGGCCCGCGCCGCGCTGGACCGCGGCCTCACGCCGGCGAACCTTGCGCGCGAGGCCGAATACATGAGCGGCAAAGGCCGCGAGAGTTTCGAGCGCCCCTACGGCCTTGCCTGGCTGTTGAAGCTTGCCGCCGAATTGCGCACCTGGCGCGACCCGGATGCCCTCCGCTGGAGCGAGGCTCTGCGTCCTCTGGAGAGTGCCGCGGTCGGGCGCCTGAGCACGTGGCTGCCCAAGCTCTCGCACCCGGTGCGCGCCGGCGAGCACTCGCAGACCGCTTTCGCATTGGGTCTCCTTCTGGATTACGCGCGCGTGGCTGGCGACCGCGAGTTCGAGCGCCTGGTCGAACAGCGCATCCGTGCGTTCTACCTGGCCGACCGTGCCTGCCCCGTGAACTACGAGCCCTCGGGCGAGGATTTCCTTTCCCCATGCCTTGCCGAGGCAGACGCGGTCCGCCGTGTGCTGCCCCAAGCCGAATTCGCCCGCTGGTTCGACGCCTTCCTTCCCCGGATCTCACTCGTGCCGGCCGTCGTCACCGACCGGAGCGACGGCAAACTGGCGCATCTTGACGGTTTGAACTTGAGCCGCGCGTGGATGCTCGAAGCGATCGCCGCGACACTCGGCGCAAAGCATCCGCGGCACGCCGCCATCGCGCGCCTCGCTGCCCGGCACCGCGAAACAGGGTTAAAGGCGGTTACCGGTGAACATTACGAAGGCGGCCATTGGCTGGGCAGCTTTGCCGTGTGCCTGGTTACACATTCCTGGCAAGCCGAAAAGAGGTGACCGATGAACCGGCGCGACCTGTTGCGTCTCGTTCCGGCAGAACTGGCGGCGCGCTCCGTAGCGCGCACTTCCGCCCGACGGCCGAACGTCCTGTTTCTGATGACCGATCAGCAGCGGTTCGACACTATCGCCGCGCTGGGCAACCCGCACATTTACACGCCGAACCTGGATCGACTCACCGCGCGCGGCGTCACCTTCACCAAAGCATATTCGCCGTGTCCGGTTTGCGTGCCCGCGCGGTACACCATTCGCACCGGCTGCGAGCCGCCGACCACGGCTGTCTTCTCGAACGCGCGCCCGCAGCCCGTCGAGGGGCAGGCGGAAACCATGACCGGCCGCTGCGGTCCCTATCTGGCCGAGACGATGCGCAGCCTCGGCTACCGTACCTTCGGCGTCGGAAAGTTTCACACGCTGCCCTGGGATGAAGACCTCGGCTACGACATTCACTTACATAGTGAAGAGTTGTACGGCGCGCCGGAGCAGCGCCGCCGCGACGCCTATGCCGCATGGATACGCACGCAACACGCCGCGTACGATTTCGTCGAAGGGCTGATGGGCGAACGCACCGAAATGTACTACATGCCGCAGATGAGCCCCATGCCCGCCGAAGCGACCGTCGAACGCTGGGCCGCCGAGCGGGCCATCGAGCAGATCCGCGTCTCGGACGGGAAGCCCTACTTCGGCTTCGTCTCCTTCATCGGGCCGCACCCGCCCTTTGCCCCGCCCATCCCCTTCAACCGCATGTACGATCCGGACCGCATGCCGAACCCCGTGCGCGGCGCGCTTTCGACCGATCACATGGACGAGCAGATCCCCTGGATGAATTACGCCATCTGGGCCGAGGACATCAACGATTCGCACGCCCGGGTCCTCAAGGCGCGTTACTACGGCGAGATCAGCTACATCGACGATTGCATCGGACGCATCCTGGACGCCGTCGAAGCCCGCGGCGACGCGGAGAATACCCTCATCTGCTTCTTCGCCGACCATGGCGATCATCTCGGCGACCATCACGCATGGCAGAAGGAGAGCTACTTCGAAGCCTCCTGCCACATCCCGTTTCTGGTGAGTTGGCCCGCGCGCCTGCCGGCCGGCAAGCGCCGCGACGAACTGGCGTCGCTCACCGACCTGTTCGGCGTCGCGACCAGCGCGGCCGGCAAGCAGCAGTTGCGCGAGGGTGCGGATCTCCCCGGCCTGCTCGATGGCCGCGCGGCGGCGCGTAAGCAGTTTTGTGGCTACTATGCGCGGCCGGGTTCGCCGCAGTTCAAGATCATGGTGCGCCGCGATCGGTACAAGTACATTTACATGGCAAACGGCGGGCGCGAGCAACTGTTCGATCTCGATGAAGATCCGAACGAGATATCGAACCTTGCCTTGACGCGCTCCGCCGTTGCCGGAGAACTGCGTTCGTTGGCGACGAAGGCGTGTGATCGCACGGGACTTCGGGAAGCACTCGATGAGAATGGTCTGCGCGCATTCCCCTTCGCCGCGCGCCGTCTGCAAAGGATCTATCAGTTCGACCGTTCCCGCGGCGTGAACGGTTTTCCCAAACGCCCGCAGGATGTCGTGAAAGGAAACTCATGATGCCCAGATTCATCTGGATTACGCTGTTGTGCGCCGGCTGTTTCGCTGCGGAGAAGGTCGATTTCAGCTATGCCTTCGCCCCACCGCACCGCATCGCAGTGGCGCGGCCCTCGGCCAGCGAAAAGACGCTGCTCGATCTCGAGCCAGGTTCCCTTACGGCGGGCTGGACCTACGATGACTTGCGCCGCCTGCCCCTCGGCATCCTGAAGCCGCCGCGTACCGAGTGGCGCATTCGCATGCGTCCGCTTCTCGATGGGCAACCCTTCGCCTCCAGCAAGTGGACGCGCGGTGAGCGCTTCCTGCCCATGCTCGACAATCTCTACGAGCAACAGGCGGCGAGCGTGCGCCTGGAAGTGATCGGCGGCGCCAAGGCTGCCATCATCCGGGTCACTGTGCGCAACGCGGACGCGCGCCCGCACAAGGTGGCGGTCGAAGGCGAAGTGCGCAGCGGTTGGGTGGCGCACAATCCATCCTGGATCGAACCGGGCCGCGATCCCGATGCGCTGGTCGCCTGCCAGGGCGATCGGGCCGACCGCGTGCTCATGTTCAGCGTGGGCGCTGGATCCTATCCGACAGAGCGCATGAAGATCACGCCTACGTGGATGCTCGCTCCCGGCGAGACGCGCACTGGCTGGATTGTGCGTCCCTATGAGGCCTATCAGGAGGATCTTGCTGCGTGGCGTCAGCGCAGTTGGCCGGGCGAGTTCGCCGCCGCCGTCAAAGAGTGGAGCGATCTGCTGGGGCGCGCCGCGCGCATCGACCTGCCCGACGCGGGCGTTCGAGACGCTTACTGCGCCGGACTCTCCGACCTGTTCATCATGCGCGAACCGCAGGCTGGCGGATACATGGGCGGCATCCCCGGAACCGAAGGGTATCGTTCCCTGGGCGCATTCGAAGGGGCGCTCGCCGCCACCGCCCTCGATCAGGCCGGATTCCACGCCGAGGCCGCCGACGGCTTGCGCGTGCACATCGACATGCAGGAGCCCGACGGCAACTGGGCCGACCCACGGGCCTGGGGCCATCACATGTGGGGCCTTTCAGGAATGAAGGCCTGGACCTCGATGGAACACTACCGGCTGACGGGAGATCGCGCGTACCTCGAAGCCCTCTATCCCCACATGCGTGCCAGTTCCCGCTGGCAGGAACTGCAGCGCCGCAAAACCCGTGTGCTGGTGAACGGCGCGCGCACGCCCGAGTACGGCCTGATGCCGCGCGGCATGGGCGACGGCGGCCTGATGCACGGCGACGACTATTTCGGCGTCTTCTACCCGCACAACATCCTCTCCGTCTTCGCCGACAAACTGTCGCTCGAAGCGGCCACGGAATTGGGCCGGAATGAGGACGTCGCCGAGTTGCGCCGGATTTACGAAACCGGCCTCGCGGATCTGCGCGCCTCTCTTGATGCCGGAGCCATCGAAGAGAACGGGTTCCGCTGGATTCCCGGCTCGCCGCGCGACACCGCGGGCAGCCGCTGGGGCGGGCTCTACGCGCTGTTCCCCGCGGGGCTGCTGCCGCCCGATCATCCGCTCATCACCGGGACGATTCGCAAACTGGAGCAATCCATCAGCGCCGGCGGGCAGCCCATCAACACCGGTTGGATGCGGGACGGCGCTTGGGTCGCCATCACCCTCGACAATCTGGCGGAAGCGCTGCTGCTGCGGGGCGAAGCCGACCGCGCAGCCGCCTATCTCTACTCGACCCTGAACCACGGCACTCCGCTCTACAGTTGGTGCGAGGAGCGCGGCCAGGAAGCCGGCACGAAGAAGACCAGCGGCGACCGCCAGCACCTGTGGACCCCGCTCGCGGTGGCGCGCTACGTGCGCGATGTGCTGGTGTTCGAGCAGGATGACACGCTCCACCTGGCCGCCGGCACCGCCCGAAGCTGGCTCGAACAAGGCAAGTCAGTGGGTATTGCCGGAGCGCCCACCCACTTCGGGAATGTAACGTACAGGATCATCTCCGATATCGAGAAGGGCGTAGCAAGAGCCGAAGTCACGCCGCCCACGCGAAAGGCTCCGAAAGCCATCGTCCTGCACCTCCGCCACCCCGACCGGGCAACACTGAAGAGCGTCAAGGTGAACGGAAAGCCCTGGACGGATTTCGACCCGAAACAGGAGATCGTGCGGCTGCCAGGCATGGGTGTAACTCACTTAGAGGCGAACTACTGATGGTCCTGTCCAATCGAGGAACCGAATTGCGGCTCGAACTCCAATACACTACGGGGCTCCCCACTCCAGGGAGCCCCGCCTGCATCACCTATAGCCGCAACTTACCGCCAGTACCCCTCGATCCACACGTAGCCGCCACCCCGGTGTTCCCGGTAGCCTGGCATCCAAACCATACCCGGGCGCGGCGGCCTCATCCAGCGTCCTTCCACCCACTTGTAGCGGTGTCCAGTCCACCGGTGATAGCCGGGAACCCAGACGCGTCCCCCATCATGGCCATACATCATCGCCTCCCTCGGCGGCGGTGGAGGCGGAGGCGGACCAAAACGGCTGTATCCGCGTGCCGCGCACCCTGCCGTCGTGGCGAGCGCGAGAGCCACAACCCCGATCCCGAAGTATCTCTTCATTTCCGGCCTCCGTTCCGTCCCAACTGGACTCGTTCCGTTTATATGCACTTGCCGTGCCAGAAGCGAACCCGTTGATAATGCGGGTCCGACGCCGCAGCGCGGCTTCGCTTCTGGTGGTCCAAAACCACCACGCCGCTTGCCTTCCACCGGCACCGGACGTAAACTTGTTTCGCCGTACCATTTCTTGCGAGGGGAGCCTGCTCATGAATTGGACCCAACTCCTGAAAGCGGAAATTGAGGTTACTTACTCCACTGCTGACAAGCTGATGGATAAGATCGATGCCGATGGCCTCGATTGGAAACCCGCCACCGGCAGCAATTGGATGACCGTCGGCCAGTTGCTGAAACACCTCACCAACTCCTGCGGCGCCGGCTGCAAAGGTTTTGTCACCGGCGATTGGGGGATGCCCGAGGGCATGAAGGTGGAAGACCTGCCTCCGGAGGAGATGCTGCCGCCGGCCGAAAAACTGCCCACGATCGGCAGTGTCGCGGAAGCCAAGGAACTACTGGCCCAGGACAAGGCACTGGCCCTCCAGATGGTCGACCAGGCCGGCGAACTCAACCTGTCTATCAAGCAGATGGCCGCCCCTTGGGCGCCCCAGGAGAAGTACCCCCTCGGCCGACACCTGCTGCAGATGGTCAGGCACCTCAACCTGCACAAGGCGCAGCTGTTCTACTATCTCAAGCTTCAGAACAAGCCCGTCAACACTGTGGACCTCTGGGGCTGATCACCGCTGCTTTGAGCGGCTATACAATGGTGCATCATGATGCACCATTACACTGTTCTGCCGCGCAGAAGCTTCCTCCAGGCCGCCTCGGCCGCCGTCCTTGCTCCAGACGCCTTGCGCGCCGGAGAAAAACCGGTGCGCGTCGGCGTGATCGGAGCGGGCGGCCGCGGTACGGGACTGCTCGGCGTCCTGCTGACCATCCCAGGCGTAGAAGTGCCCGCCGTCTGCGACGTCAACGAGAAGAACCTCACTCGCGCGCAGGCGCTGGCAGAGAAGCGCACCGGCAAGCGCCCCGAGCCTTACGGGCGCAACGAGCGCGATTACCGGCGCCTCCTCGAACGCCCGGATCTCGACGCGGTAGTCATCGCGGCGCCTTGGGAGTGGCACACACCCATGGCCACCGACGCCATGAAGGCCGGCAAGTATGCCGCCGTCGAGGTGCCCTGCGCGCTCTCGATCGAGGAGTGCTGGCAACTGGTGGACACCCGCGAAAAGACCGGCGTGCCCTGCATGATGCTCGAAAACTGGAGCTTCCGGCGCGACAACCTGGCGGTCCTCAACATGATCCGCCAGGGCCTGTTCGGCGAAATGGTGCACTGCCATTGCGCGCACTCGCACGACTGCATCGACCACTGGTTCTGGGATAAGGATGGCAACGAACGCTGGCCTGCCAAGTACCTCGTCAACTTCAACCGCGATCAGTATCCCACGCACAGCCTCGGCCCCGTGCTGAGTTGGCTGGACATCAACTGCGGCGACGCCTTCGCGACGCTCACCTCCACCGCCACCGATTCGCGCGGTATCAACGCCCTGTTCGCCCGCAAATTCGGTCCCAACCACCCGCTCGCCGTCAAGAAGTACAAGCAGGGCGACATCGTCACGTCGGTGGTGCGTACGCATAAGGGTAAGTCCATCGTCGTCAACTACGACATGCAGCTGCCGCGGCCGTACGACAACCGCTGGATGGCGCAGGGCACCCTCGGCGTCTACGAAGAGGACCGCGCCGTGCTTTATATCACGGGCCGCAGCCCCAAGTACCACGAGTGGGAACCGTTCGCCCCTTACCAGGAGAAGTACGAGCACCCGTGGTGGAAGGCGTTTCTCGCCGAAGCCTCCAAACATTCGCATAGCGGAACCGATTATCTGGAACTGGTGAAATTCATCGATGCCGTTCGCGCCAAGACGGAAACGCCCATCGACGTCTACGACTCCGTCACGATGAGTTCGGTGGTGGCCCTGAGCGGGCAGTCCATCGCTCGCGGCGGCGCTCCGGTGGAGTGCCCGGACTTCACCCGCGGACGCTGGCGCGCCCGCAAACCTACGTTCGCCGTGGCGTAAAAGCTATAATTAAGAGGATTCATTCACAAACTATCAGGAGCATGCATGGCAACTAGACGCATCGGTATCCTTACCGGCGGCGGCGACGTCCCCGGCCTGAATACCGTTATCCAGAACGTAACCTATCGCGGAATCGAGCACGGCTTCGAAGTCGTGGGCATCCGGCGCGGATGGGAAGGACTCACCCACGTCAACCTGGACGACCCCGCCAGCAAGGCCCATTACATCCTGCCGCTGACCAAGGAAGTTACACGCACCATCGACCGCACCGGCGGCACCTTCCTCCACACCAGCCGCACCAATCCGCAGAAGATGAAGAGCCTGCCCGAGCACCTGGCCGGCCAGACATTCCCGCAGAAGGAAAGCACCAAGAAGGGCGTTACTTCGACCGTTTTCGACGTCACTTCGGAGGTGCTCAAGAATCTGGAGAAACTCGGCATCGACTATCTGGTCGCCATCGGCGGCGACGACACCCTCAGCTATGCCTCGCGGCTCGACAGGGAAGGCTTCCGCGTCATCGCCGTTCCCAAGACCATGGACAACGACGTTCAGAACACCGAGTACTGCATCGGGTTCTCGACCGCCATTACCCGCGCCGCGGACGCCATCCAGCGCCAGCGCACCACCGTCGGTTCGCACGAGCGCGTCGGCATTTTCCGCGTCTTCGGCCGCGACGCCGGCCACACCGCTCTCTACACCGCTTACATCACCGGTATCCGCTGCGCCATCCCCGAGCACAAGTTCAACCTCGAACGGATGATCGAACTGCTGATCAAGGATAAGAAGGAGAATCCCAGCAACTATTCGATCGTCGTTCTCAGCGAGGGCGCCGAGTGGGAAGGCTACCAGATGCGTGAGTACGGCGAGGCGGACGCGTACGGTCACCGCAAGAAAGCTAGCGTTGCGGAGGACCTGGGCGAAGAAGTCAAGCACCGCACCAAGGAAGAGACTGTCATCAGCGACTTGACTTACGAGTTGCGCAGCGGCTCGCCGGACTTCGTCGACAAGCTGGTCGCCGGCACCTTTGGCAACATGGCGTTCGAGAGCATTCTGGCAAACCGGAGCAATATGATGACCGCCATCGTCGGCGGCTGCTTCGAAATGATGCCGATCCCGGACCCGAAGCGCGGGCCGCGCAACGTGGATGTCGCCAAGATGTACGACACGACCGAATGCCGGCCGAATTACTCCAACAAGTTCGGCATGCCGATTTTCTTGACGCGAGTCGAAAAGTAGGTGTTCCGGTTCGACGGACTTTTTAAATCACGAAAGACGGCCCGACCTCGGGCCGT
>CAZLOS010000015.1:22713-67331 GCA_964561215.1 uncultured Solibacteraceae bacterium
GCGGGAGATCCGCCGTTCGTTTAACGAGGCCGCTCGTGACGATGAGCATTTCCCCTCCACCATCGATCCGCGCATCTATCATGTCAAGCTGCTGGTGGAGTTCCTGGGCGGCCTCGATCAAAAGCGCGTGCTGGACGCCGGATGCGGCAAAGGGCGGTTTGCGCGCATCCTGAAGGAACGCCATCCGCCGGCCACCGTCTGTTGCATGGACATAGCCGAGGCCATGCTGCGCGTGGTCCCCGCGGGACTCGAACGCACGGCTGGCTCGTTGATCGCCCTCCCTTTCCGGGACGCCGCCTTCGATGCCGCCTACGCGATCGAGTCCCTCGAGCACGCCGTCGACATCGAAACCGCCGTCGCCGAGCTGTGCCGCGTGGTTAAGCCCGGCGGGCGCGTTTTCGTCATCGATAAGAACGCCCGCCAATGGGGACGCCTGGAAACGCCGCACTGGGAGAAATGGTTCCGCCGCCGCGAACTCGAAAAGCTCCTCCGGCGCCACTGCCGCCAGGTGTCCAGCCGCTTCATTTCCTACTGGGAAGATGTCGAGCCGGACGGCCTCTTTCTGGCGTGGCTGGCCGTCAAATAGGTAAGCTGAAAGAAGAGCGGGGCGCCTGCCCCGGATCAAGGTAAGCCCATGACTACTGAAACCCAAGCCCTTCCCTTCCAGGAGACCGTCGAGGCCAAGGGTCATCTGATCGACTCCCACATCATGGAGAAGATCTTCGATGCCGTGGTGGCCTCGAACGGCCGCTTCGAGGTTGAACGCTTCAAAATCGGCCGCACCAATGAAGACGCCTCCCACCTGCGTTTGAAAATAGAGGCTCCCACGGCCCCCAAGATGCAGGAGATGCTCTCGCACCTGCTTGGTTTGGGCTGCGTTCCGGTGGACTCCAGCGACGCCGGG
Source organism: uncultured Solibacteraceae bacterium (assembly GCA_964561215.1). Lineage (GTDB taxonomy): Bacteria > Acidobacteriota > Terriglobia > Bryobacterales > Bryobacteraceae > JAJFUV01. The sequence goes on from CAZLOS010000015.1 coordinate 23,618, forward strand.
CTCTATGCGGTCGAGCGGGACCGCTGCGCCCCGGAGAACTTCTACTCCACCACCAACCACCGCACTGAGATACGCCACGGCGGCCGCTGGATCCCCGTCGAAAACCAGCGCATGGACTCGCTCGTTGTGGTCACCGACGGCCATGCGTACTGCCGGTTGCTGCGCGACATCCGCGCGGGCGACAAGGTTGTTGTGAACATGCGCGGGATCCGCGTCGTTCCCGAAGCCAAGGAACGCGACCGGCTCTCGCACGCTTTCTCCTTCATGAGCAGCGGCATTTCCAGCGAGCGCCAGGTGGATACCGCCGTGCGGCAGACCGCCGCCCTGGTCCGCGAGGTGCGCGCGGCCGGGAAGCGAGTGATCGCGGTGGCCGGACCCGTAGTGGTCCACACGGGCGGCGCCGTGGCGCTGGCGACAATGATCCGTAAGCATTTCGTCAATGCCGTGCTCAGCGGCAACGCCCTCGGCGTGCATGATATCGAAGCTTCCATGTTCGGCACCTCGCTCGGCGTCCGGCTGGCTGATGGCCGCCAGCAGGAACACGGTCACCGCAATCACATGCGCGCCATCAATGCCATCTATAATGCGGGCGGCGTGGCCCAGGCCGTAGCCTCCGGTAAACTCACCAGCGGGATTCTTTTTGAGTGCGTTCGCAATAAGGTGCCGTTTGTCCTCGCCGGAAGCCTCCGGGACGACGGCCCACTGCCGGAAACCGTCACCGACATGTGCCAGGCCCAGACGCAATACGCCGCCCAGCTCAAGGATGCGGGCCTGGTATTGTGCCTGGGTTCCATGCTACACTCCATCGCCGTCGGCAATATGCTGCCGAGTTGGGTGAGAATCGTTTGCGTGGACATCAATCCGGCGGTGGCCACCAAGGTGAGCGACCGCGGCACAGGACAAGCCGTGGGCGTGGTCACCGACGTGGGTTTGTTTCTCGATTTGCTGGCGAAAACACTGGTTGAAGGATGAACGGGAAGAGAGCTTACACCGAACAGCACGCGCGCGCCGGCGTCGACGCCGACCTGCCATCGATCGACGTTTGGGAGAATCAGTATCCAGGATACGAGATCGAGATAGAAATGCCCGAATTTACCTCGGTCTGCCCCAAAACCGGCCTCCCCGATCACGGAACCATCCGGATCTCTTACATGCCGGATCGGTGGTGCCTGGAGCTCAAGTCGCTCAAGATGTACATGATCGCCTACCGCAGCCTGGGCATCTTCCAGGAGAATGCGGTAAACCGGTTCCTGCGCGACATCGTGACCGCGGCCAAGCCCGTCTCGGCTACCGTTACCGGCGAGTTTGCGCCGCGCGGAGGCGTGTTCACGCGCATCACCGCGAGTTGGAGCAAGAAACGTGGCCACCGCTGATCCCGCCCCTGACCGCGAAGCCGAGGAGCTGACCGCGGTCATCCGCGCTATCCAGGAGCGCGTCCGCGCCCGCCATCCCGGTTCTGCCGCCGGACCTTTGGATATCGCCTTGCCCGACCTCATGGAGGTGGTGCACGCGCGCGATGCCGCGCTGGCGAAAGTGGCTGCCATCGGAAGTGTGAACCCTCGGCCTCCGGGGCTTGTGAACTCGCTCGTGCAGCGTGCCAAGCGTCTCGTTGCACGCGCCCTGGGGTGGCACGTGCGCGACCAGGTCGAGTTCAACCGCGGGGTGATGACCTGCTTCGAAGCGATTCTGGGCGCCCTGGACGAGAACAACCGCACCGTTTCGGCCCTGGCAGCCGAGTGCGCCAACCGTATCGATTCCGGCCGCGCGGCCAGCGCCGCGGAGCTTGCCGAAAGCCGACAGGCCGTCAACGGCCTGGCCAGCCAGGCTTCCGCGCTCCATGAAGAGGCACGCGAACTCAAGGACATTCGCAAGCACTGGGCCGAATGGCGCGTCGAATGGGAGCGCAAGCTCTCCATCAACGAGGTTCAGTTCCTGCGCAGTGCCGCCGATCTGCAGACCGGCTTCCAGCATCGCGTCACGATGATGGAGAACAACCTGCGCGAACTGGCCAAAACACAGCATGCCGATTTCGAGAACGCCCTTGACCGCTCCGCGGACGAGATTCAAAAGAAACTCTGGGCCGATCTCGAAAACGTCCGCCTCGAATACGAGAACATCATCCACAACGAACTGCGCATCGTTCGCCAGCGAGCCGCCGTGTCGGCCGCCGCTCCCATGCCCGCCCCGGCCACGCCTCCGCCCGCGCTCGACTGGCTGCAATTCGCCGACAAGTTCCGCGGCCCCGAACCGTCCATACGCGAGCGCCAGCGCTGTTACGTTTCCGATTTCAAGGACTGCCGTGAAGTGCTCGACATCGGCTGTGGCCGAGGCGAGTTTCTGGAAGTGATGAAGGAAGCCGGTATCGCCGCGCGCGGCATCGATCTGTGCGACGAAGCCATTGCCCTTTGCCGCGCCAAGTCTCTCGACGCCGAGGTCGCCGACCTATTTGTTTATCTCGACGCCCTTGCCGACGCGTCCCTCGACGGCATCTTCTCGGCGCAGGTGATCGAACACCTTCCGCCGGAGCGTCTCCCCGAGTTCATTCGCCTGGCCGCGGCCAAACTACGCCGCGGCGGCGTGCTGGCCATCGAGACGCCCAACCCGGAGTGCCTCGCCATTTTCGCCACGCACTTCTATCTCGATCCCACGCACACACGGCCCGTTCCGCCCGCGCTTCTCGGCTTTTACATGGTTGAGGCGGGCTTCGGCCGCCTGGAGGTCCGCAAGCTCGCGCCGGCGGTGGAATCGTTCGAGGCCTTGAATGGGCTGCCGGCCGCGTTCCGCGACGCCTTCTTCGGCGAAATGGATTACGCAGCTTTGGCGCGCAAGATATCGTGAAGCCTTCGGCCGCGCGGCGGCAGCTGCGAACGGCCTGCCTAAATCAGTTCCCGGCGCTGGGGCTTGAAGGTTCCGTCCAGGTATTGATGCCACATCACCAGCGCCTGGAGGCAGAATGCCGTCGAAACAGGGTTGACGTGCGGGATCGGTTCTCCATCCCGCCGTCCGAAAAGGAATCCACCGTCCATGCGGGGATCTTCGCTTCGGACCTGGTAGGACGCGGCGAGCCGCGCCTCTTGTTCGGCCGCTTCCCGGTCCAGAGGGACTGCGCCCAGCGCATCCGCAAACAAGCGTGCCCGCAATAGCTGCGCGCAGACATCGGAACGCTCGAAACCGGGCGCGATTTCGCGCAGCAGTCGCCCCACCTTGCCTATGCCCCACCGGGCCGCCTCCGCGCATTCCGCGCGGTCCATGCACGGCAGAAGGCCTTCCAGGAAATAGCAGTAGGCGTGCAGGCGGTCCATGACACGATGTGGATCCGTATCGCCCGGCAGGAAGCTCCGGTGCGTCTCCAGGGCGTATGCCAGAGCCTCTTCGTAATGCCGCCGGTGGCATTCCTTGCCGGTCGCCTCGCACACGTCGTACCAGGCCAGCGCGGATTTTAATTGATAGCACCCCGCCTGCCGCGACCAAGTCCCTTGCGTCGGTGCGGGCGACTTGTCCGGCAAAAGCAGGATCGGATGCGGGGCGTACACCCCGCCGAAATCGCGCGCCATCGAATCGACCGCGCGCCCGGCGGCGGCCAGCCATTCGGGAGCCTCGGTCGCGCGCCACGCCGCCAACAGGCCCCGCGCGATGATCCCGCTGTCGAAGAAATAGGCCGGCGCAGGCGCTCTGTCCCCGTTCTCGGCGGGCTCGAACGGGAAGATCTCCAACTCCCGGCTCCAGGCCGTAGAAGCCAGGAACCGCGCCGCACGCCCGGCAGCCTCCAGGTAGCGGGCGTCGCCGGTGAGTGTATGGAGAAAGGTGAACGCGCTCAATGCATATCCGGTAATCTCGGTGGAAACCCGGCGGTTGGTTTTAACGTCGGAACGATAATAGCGAGCGACCCCGCCCCCAGGCGTCTGGATTCCCGAATCCAGCAGCCATTGGCCGGCGCGGCGCAGAAAGGAGTTCGGTTGAAGCAACGAGATGTCCTTTGAAGTGAATGCTGGAGCGTACATCAAGTGGGCGTCCAACGGACTTTTCATTCTACCATCGCGCGTTTGCGAGCTTGCTATACTAAAGGATCGTAACTCCTAACCGAATCTAGACATGAGGCCTTTCGTAGTTCTTCTTCTTGCGGCCATGGCCGCGACGGCCGGCGATTTCTATACCGGACAAGCCGCCCGTCTCGTTATCGGACAGCCTACTTTCGTGGCTCAGGACGACGGGGCGAGCGCCAAGCTGCTCGGAGCCGTCGGCGGCTTGGCCTTTGCCAACGATACGCTGTTCGTGACCGACGCCAACCGCGTTGGCGCCACGCCTTTGAACCACCGTGTGCTCGTCTTCAAGAACATGTCCCAGCAGTTGCCCGCCCCGGCGGATCTGTTGACCCAGGGCGAGCGCTGCAACGTGTGCAAGGGCACTGCCAACGTCGTCTTGGGTCAGGATGACTTCCAGGGTGTTGAACTGGATCTGAAGAACAACCGCTTCCGCCTCCCGACCGCTGTCGCGAGCGACGGCAAGATCGTCGCGGTCGCCGATACCGACAACAACCGCATCCTCATCTGGAATTCCATCCCCGCGTTAAACGGTCAGCCAGCCGATGTCGTCGTGGGCCAGGACAACTTCCTGACGAACGGCATCAGCAAGGTGCCCACGAGTAAGAGCTTGCGCGGGCCGCAGGGTGTTTGGATTCAGAACGGCAAGCTGTTCGTGGCCGATACCCAGGCGCACCGGGTGCTGATCTGGAATACGATTCCGACCAGCAACGGCGCTGCCGCCGACGTGGTCGTCGGCCAGCCCAATTTCACCACCGCCACTGAGCAGGACCTTACCAAGTTGCCCGTCGCGCCATCGGCGAGCACCCTGCTCAATCCCGTGTCGGTCACTAGCGACGGCACGCGGTTGTATGTGGCCGACCTGGGGCACAATCGAGTGCTGATCTGGAATAGCATTCCGACGACCAACGGCGCTGCCGCCGACGTAGTCATCGGCCAGCCGGATTTCACCACGGCGGTGGCCAACTATTCTTCAAAGTTGTGCGAATCCAACGGCACTGACAAAGATACGGGCGATCCCACCTACCCGGACCGCTGCGCCCGCACCCTGGACTTCCCCCGTTACGCGCTCAGCGACGGCAAGCGCCTGTTTGTGGCCGACGGCGGCAACGACCGTGTTCTGATCTTCAACAGCGTCCCGACGACCAACGCGCCCACGCCCGACGTCATCCTCGGCCAGTTTGATCCCGAGGGCGACCAGGTTTCCGACAGCGCGAATGAATTGTTCCGCGCCGCCACCGACGTCATCCGAACGCCGATGTCGCTGGCCTGGGACGGCAGCACGAACCTTTACGTGACCGACACGTTCAATCGCCGCGTCATGGTGTTCTCCGTGGGCGATCTGGTGCTGCCTTACAGCGCGGTCCGCAATTCTGCCAGCCGTGAGGTGCATGCGGTCGGTACCATAGGCCTTGCCGGAACCATCACCAAAGACGACAAGATCACCATCACCATCAAACGCGATACTGTCGAGAACAAGTACGAATACAAGGTGAAGACGGACGACGATCTCGAAAAGATCGTCGACGACATTGTCAGTCTGATCAACGCTGGTGACGGCAATCCACTGGTTCTCGCCACCCCCAACAAGGTGCTCTTGCAGGTCGTCCTGACGGCGCGCGAACCCGGCGAGCCGGGCAACAGTGTCGAAGTGACGACCAAGACCAATACCAGTGCCACCATCGAGGTCACGGCCAACAATGCCACCCTGGCGGGCGGCGGTGACGCCGCCAAGATCGCTCCGGGCACCCTGGTCTCCATTCTCGGCGATAACATGAGCGATGAGACCGCCGCCATTCCTTACGGGGCCATATCTCTGCCATTCAACCTTGCCGGCGTACGCGTTTACGTGGACGGCATGGAAGCGCCGCTGCTGTACGTTTCTCCGGGCCAGATCAATGCCCAGATTCCCTGGGCCACGAACTACGAGACCACCAGCGTCAGCGTCTATGTCCGCACCGAGCGCAAGGACGGCCGCGTCACCGTGACTACGCCCACCGGGGTCCCCATCATCGCGCAGAACCCCGGCATCTTCGCCGACGAGGGCGAGGACCCGCGCCCCGGCGTTGTGCTGCATGGCAGCAGTTACGCCACCGGCACGGTTTCCGTCGATGGCTCCGTTACGCCGGGTGAATCCGGCTCCATCACGATCGAAGACCGCACTTATTCCTATGTGGCGCAGGCCGGCGATACGCTGGAGAAGATCCGCGACGCTTACATCCGCCTGCTCAGTTTCGATCCCCGGGTGGTAGCGTACAAGGCCGGCGTGTTCACGCGCATCCGCCTCCGCGCCCGCGTGCCCGGCCTGGAAGGCAACGGCATCAAGTATTCAGCGAGCGGCGCCGACAGCGGCAGCGTTATTCTGACCGCCACCACCTCCGAGTTGTGTTGCGCCAGCAAGGCCTATAGCCGCGTGACGGCCGAGAATCCGGCGTTACCGGGCGAAACCATCATCGTCTACGCGACGGGTTTGGGCTTGGTCACGCCCGAAGAGATCAATTCGACGTTGATGGACGGAATCCAATACACGGGCCCCGTCTACAACGAGCCAATTGAATTCGTCTCTTCCATGGCTGGAACTAAGACGGCCAATGTGCTGTATGCCGGGCTGAAGCCGGGCACCATCGGTATTTACGAAGTCCAACTCGAGTTGAACTCGGACATCCCCACGAATCCGACGACGCAGCTCACCATCGCACAGGACGTCTACGTGAGCAACATTGTTTCGTTCCCGGTAGTGAACCCGAAGCCGGCCAACTAAGAAGCTGTCGACGCTGGCGGCCAATGCCGCATTCGGCTGTCACCTGAGTTTGCCGCCCCGCACGGCGTTGGCTACTATATGCGTCGCCTCGGACAGTTGATGTGTGGCAGTCGGGGCTGGTCGGACAGCTGGACGTTGACTTCTACTCCTCGCATGCTTACGGAGCGGGGGCCTGGGGTGTGTTCTTCGAAGACGGCTCCGGGTATGGTGTCTTCCATCACGCCGACTATAGCCTCGTCACGCCCGACCACCCGGCTCAACCGGGCGAAGTCGTAATCGCGTATTGCTCGAATCTCGTTGCCTACGCCGATGTGGCGGATGCGCCCCTCATCGGTGATCCGGCCCAGGCCGATCCGCTTCCCTGGCTGAGTCCGGCACGAAGCACGCTAACGACTTTCGCCATCTTGAAGGTCAATGCGAAGCCTTCCGAACTCCTTTACGCGGGGCTGAGTCCCGGGTCCGTAGGCCTGTTTCAGATAAACTTCAAAGTGCCGAGTGACACCCCTGATGGGGATGCCACACTCAGCGCCACCACGGATAACAGTTCCTGTTACGGTGCCGGCGCACTTTGCCCGGCGCTGAAGGCTAGCCGGACTGTCAAGATTCCAGTGAGGCAGGCGATTCCGCGTGCCGGCAATCAAGGCGCCGACATCTGAGCGAGCGTTTTGTATCCGTTCTCCCGCATGACGCTGCGTGCCGCTTCCGCGCTCTCTTTGGCCACATAGAAGAACGCGCCCGTCCGCTGGCTGCGGAAAATGATGCCGCCGGTATACTCGTCCGCCTCCACTGCGTAGTCGATGCCCGATTTCGTGAAGGCGTCTTCCAGCCTGAGCGCCTCCTTCAGGCGCTTGGCGATGTACACCAGCACGGGCTCCCGGTCATTGAAGAATGCGGCGTCCTGGCGCATGCCCGTTAGTTCCCGCGCACTCTGGCCTGGAACGCGGCGTAGCTGCCCGGAGCGCGCCGGTCCGTCCACTTTGCGAAGCTCTCCGCCACTATCTCCAGGTTCTTCAGGTAGAAGGGGCTCTGGAAGGCCTGCCGCGCATGGGGCAGTAGGTCCCGCACTTTTTCATAGGTGAACAACAGTTCGCCGCCGCTTTGGAAGAACAGTTCCTGATTGAGCACGCCTCCCGTGACGAAGCTGGCCACCATTTCCCAGTAGCTCACCACCATGCGGAAATAAGCGTTGTTGTCCGATCCCAGCGGGCACAGCTCCAGGAACTGCTCCATGGTCGAAGCCTTGAAGTTCTTGGCCATCCATTCCCGCGCATGGCGCAGCTTGGCCTCGCGCCGCAGCTCATACAACCGCAGAATCAGGTTCACGTCGTCGTAAGTCGATTGTTGTTCCATGCATCCTCCTGATGGTCCTTTCAGGTTAGCGCATCCTGTCTGAGAATCCGGCGTCCGAGTACGCACCTTTTACTTTGAACCTCTCATGCCGCAACTGACCAAAGAGGATGAACTCCACTGGCTGGCCCTGCGCCTGATCCCCGGTCTCGGCGCGCGGAAAGCGGGTCAACTGCTCGAAACCTATCACACGCCACAGGCCATCTTGCGCGCCTCGCGCTCGGAGTTGGAGGCGGCGGGCCTGGCCGGGAGCGTGGCGCAGAGCCTTGCGAGCGGCTGCTCGTTTGAAGATGCCTCCGTCATGCAGCAGAATATGCTCGATACGGGAGCGGTTCTCATCACCCGCGTCGATGAACGCTACCCGCCGCGCCTGGCCGAGATTTTCGATCCGCCTATCGTATTGTTCGCCCGGGGACGCATCGAACTGCTTTCCGAACTCATGATCGGGGTGGTCGGCACGCGCCGGCCCACGCCTTACGGCACTGCCGTGGCCGAACGCCTCGCCGGGGACCTGGCGCGCTCGGGCCTGGTCGTCGCCAGCGGCATGGCGCGCGGCATCGATACCGCTGCGCACCGCGGCGCGCTGGATGCCGGCGGAGACACCGTGGCTGTCTTCGGCTGCGGCGTCGACCTGGTTTATCCCAGTGAGAACCGCAAGCTCGCCGCTCAACTGGCCGAAAAGGGCCTGCTGTTGAGCGAGTTCCCCATGGGCGCTCCCGCCTATCCGCAGAACTTTCCCATCCGCAACCGCATCATCAGCGGGATGAGTCTGGGCGTTCTGGTAGTGGAAGGCGCCCAGTACAGCGGCTCTTCCATCACCGCGCGCCTGGCGCTGGACCAGGGGAGGGAAGTGTTCGCCGTGCCAGGCAACGTCACCTCGAAGATGAGCTGGGGACCGAACCTCCTCATCAAACAGGGTGCCAAACTCGTTCAGGACTACAACGACGTGATCGTGGAACTCGCCCCCGAAGTCCGCCGGCGATTAGCCGAAAAAGGGCGCGCCCGTCTCGGCGCCGGGGCCGATGGAACTCCTGTCCAGGACGATTTGCCGCTCGGCCCTACAAGCGCCACCGCCCGCGCCGTGCTCGAACTGCTGCGCGTGGACCAGGCGCTGCACCTGGATGCCATACTCGAAACACTCGAGGGGTGCTCGGCTTCCGAATTGATCTCGGTCCTGTTCGAACTCGAGATGATGGGACTGGTGAAGCAACTTCCAGGCAAGAACTTTGTTAAAGTGTGGTGAGAAGCAGTTCCACCCGGACGCTTCCCCTTAAGAAAGCTTCATCCGCATCATCAAGAACATATATGGGAAAATCTCTCGTCATCGTCGAGTCGCCGGCGAAGGCGAAAACTATCGGCAAGTACCTCGGCAAGGACTTCGTGGTCAAGGCCTCGTTGGGCCATGTGAAGGACCTGCCTAAGAACGATCTCGCCGTCGACATCGAGAATGGCTTCGAGCCCACCTACGTTGTCATAGAAGGCAAGAACAAACTCATCCAGGAGCTTCGCAAGGAAGCCGGCAAAGCTGAAACCGTGTACCTGGCGGCCGACCCGGACCGCGAGGGCGAGGCTATCTGCTACCACCTGCAGGAAGAGCTGACCGGCAAGCGCAACGGCGCCAAGGTTTTCCGCGTGACGTTCAACGAGATTACCGCCAACGCCATACGCAAGGCCTTCCAACACCCGGGCGCGGTCGATCTGCATCGCGTGGACGCCCAGCAGGCGCGCCGCGTGCTGGACCGCCTGGTGGGCTACCAAATCTCACCCCTGCTCTGGGACAAGGTCCGGCGCGGTCTTTCGGCAGGCCGTGTGCAGACCGTGGCACTGCGGCTCATCGTGGACCGCGAGCGCGAGATCCGCGCTTTCGAGAAAAGGGAATACTGGACCATCGACGCCCATCTGGGCGCCAAGAAGCCTCCCATCCTCACCGCGCGCCTGGCGAAGCGCAATGAGGAGACCATTGAGATCCCGGACGAAGCGGCGGCCGCCAACATCGTCACGCAGCTCACTGGCGCATCCTACCTGGTGCGTTCGGTCGCGACGCGCGAAAAGCGGCGCAATTCGGCTCCGCCGTTCATTACCTCCACCCTCCAGCAGGAGTCCGCCCGCAAGCTCCGCTTCAGCGTCAAGCGCACCATGATGCTCGCCCAGCGCCTGTATGAAGGCGTCGAACTGGGCAAGGAAGGCCTCACCGGCCTGATCACATACATGCGCACGGATTCCACGCGCGTTTCGGCCGAAGCCCTTGATGAGGTCCGCTCGCTCATTACCAGCCGCTTCGGCAAGGAATACCTGCCCGACAAGCCGAATTTCTATCGCAGCAGGAAGGAAGCGCAGGACGCACACGAAGCCATCCGCCCCACCTCGGTACTGCACACACCCGAGGAGGTGCAGAAATATCTCGGCGAGGACGAATTCAAACTCTACCGTCTCATCTGGATGCGTTTTGTCGCCTCCCAGATGAATCCCGCCGTTTTCGATCAGACTACCATCGAGATCACCGCCAAAGGGGCCGATCAGTTCGAGTACCTGTTCCGCGCCACAGGCACTGTGCCGAAGTTCGACGGCTTCATTAAGGTCTACGAGGAGAGCAAGGACCAGCGCGACGAAGAGGACGAGGAGCTTAAGCACAAGCTCCCGGCCGTGACCGAAGGCGAAACGCTGAAGTTCCGCTCGCTTTCGCCCGAGCAGCACTTCACCGAGCCACCGCCTCGTTTCACCGAAGCCACCCTGGTAAAGGAACTCGAATCCGACGGCGTCGGCCGCCCCTCCACCTACGCCTCCATTCTCTCCACCATCCAGGAACGAGAGTATGTCAAGAAGGAAGGCGGCCGCTTCGTGCCCACCGAATTGGGCATGGTCGTCACCGATCTGCTCGTCCAGAGCTTCGACGACATCTTCGAGGTCCAGTACACCGCCAACATGGAAGAGGCCCTCGACGAGATCGAGGACGGCAAGATCGACTGGCGCCTGGCACTCGACGAGTTCTATGAGAAGTTTCGCGTAGACCTCGAACGCGCCGAAACCGAGATGACCGACATCAAGCGCATGGAGAAGCCCACCGACCTGGTGTGCGACAAGTGCGGCAAGCCCATGGTCATCAAGTGGGGACGCCACGGCAGCTTCATCGCCTGCACAGGCTACCCCGACTGCACCAACACCCGGGAGTTGAGCGTCGACCTTCCCGACGTCGACAAGGTGGATCTTTCCGAACAGGAAAACGAAGAATACTGCCCTAATTGCGGCCGCCCAATGGTCCTCAAGAAAGGTCGCTTCGGCCAGTTCATGGCCTGTTCCGGTTATCCGGACTGCAAGACCACCCGTCGCCTGGACTCCCAGGAGGTTCGCAAGCCCGACGTCCCGCTGGATGAAAAATGTCCCCGTTGCGGCAACAATCTGGTGCTCAAGAGCGGACGTTACGGCGAATTCACCGCCTGCAGCAACTACCCTAAATGTAAGTTCGTCAAACAGAAAACCATCGGCGTCCATTGCCCGAAATGCGCCGAAGGCGAGATCGTCGAGCGCCGTTCCAAGCGAGGCAAGACCTTTTACGGATGCGACCGGTATCCCAAGTGCGACTTCGTTGCCTGGGCAAAGCCGCTTGCCGAAGCTTGCCCCAACTGCGGCCACCCATACCTGGTCGAGAAATGGCTCAAGAGCGGTCCCGTCGTTCAGTGCCCGAACGATAAGTGCAAGTACAAGCGCCCCGGCGTGAAACCCGAACCGGCGCTGTCGGCGTCTTAAGCCGCCCGGCGACCCGGTTTCTCTTGATCCGCTCTGTGTAGGAACGACCTTTGCTATTGGGATGTATAAATAACATTAATGCCGAATTAACGTGCGAGTCATAAAGCGGCATAGATTCTCTGATAAAATGAGGGGAGTGATCGCACACCTTCTCAGAGGAGGAATGTTTTTTCCATGGCAAGGAAGTCAGGAGCCAAACCACTATCTTCGACGACTGCCAGCACCACTGGCTCGGCTGCCGCGGCCCAGCCAGCCCTGGAGGTAAGGACCAAACGGGCCAAGAGTGCGGCCCGCCCGCGGAAATCGTCTGTTCGAATCAAGAAGACTGTGTCGGAAGACGAAGGTCAGGGACGTGATTCCGAGCTGGTCACGCGTGAAGACATTGCCCGTCTGGCATATGCCTTTTGGGAAGAGCGCGGAGGCCGCGGCGGTTCGTCCGATGAGGACTGGTTCCGCGCCGAGAACGAGTTGCGCGGCCGGTTCTCCTGCGAGTAGCCGGAATTCCGGCACGCTGCAACGTCAGGCATACTTGCGCATCACCGCCACCAACCGGCCCTGGATGGCGACTTGGGAGGCGGGAACCAGGATCGGGGACATTTCTGAATTGGCCGGCTGAAGACGAATTGTGTCCTCGGCTTCCCGGTAATATCGCTTCAGCGTCGTCTCGCTTTCGCCCACCAAAGCCACTACGATGTCGCCGTCGCGGGCAGCATTGGTACGCTCCACCAGCACGTAGTCGCCGTCGCAGATATGATCCTCGATCATGGAATCGCCTCGCACCTGGAGCGCGAACGTGCCTTCCTGCCCCACAAAATCCGCGAATGCCAGCGTGTCCTTGCCCTGCACCGCTTCGACGGGCGAGCCGGCGGCGATGCGTCCGGCAAGCGGCACGCACTCGGCCGGCGCGGCCCCACCCGCCTCTTTGCGCAGTTCCTCGTAATAGCGCGTCGCCATCTCCACCGAACGGCTCTGATTGTATCCCCGCTTCAGGTAGTGTTTACCTTCAAGCGTGGAGATGTGCTTGTGCACGGTCGCCAGGCTCGCCAGACCGAGGCCTTCCGCGATTTCCTCATAGCTCGGACTATAACCTTGCCGGTCAATGAAATCCGCAATGAAATCCAAGACCTGCCTCTGCCGCCTCGTAAGAGCCATGCTTTGATACCTCATAAGCCATTCTTGGCGAACAAAAAGGGAAAGTCAAGCCCTGCCGGCGCGCATCCCGTTACACATTCGCTCCGCCCACGCCCCGCAGCCGCCCCACCTCCTCGATGAGTGCTTTCACGTTGTCCCATGGGAAGCCGCTGTCGATCTCAATGTAGAACCAACCGCCGCCTTCGGCCATTCGGAATTCGTCCGCCAGCCGCCGCACCGTCTTCCGTACTTCGTCCGGCGTCGCTCGCGCCATCAGGTCGCCGCGGTCCGGATGCACCGCCACCGCGACTTTGGCGCTCCTGCTCCACTGGGCCAGCCATCCCGGCGGATAGGCGTTCAGTTGCGGCCAGATGGCGTGTACGCCCAACTCCGCCAGGTCGTCCAGGATGCCCGCGTTCCGGCCGCAGAGATGAAAGAAGACTGTCTTGCCCGATTTCAGTACCGGCGCCATCAGGCGCTCGAAGCGCGGCCGGAAGAACCGCCGCCAGGTGCCCGGCGACATCATCAGCGCCCACTGCGTGCCGAAATCGTCCCCGAATTGCACCGCATCCACTCCGCGGTCGAGCAGGCAGGCGATACGTCCTTCGTGGTATTCGGTAATCTTGTCGGCGAGCCGGTTGATTTCGGATTCGCCGGTCCCGATTTCCACCAGCGCGTCTTCGAACCGGCGCACCGCGCACAGGACTTCGAAGATGCTCACCCAACCGCTCTTCAAGAACCACTGCCGCTGGTGCGCGGCCGCGCGGGCCCGCTCGCGCTCGAAAGCCGCACCGGCGCGCGCGGGAGGCGCGGGAAGCGTATAGCCGTCAAGATTCGCCCAATCGTCGAGCGGCCGTTCGAGGGGGTGGCCCGCCACGCCATAGATCAGGTATTTCCACACCACGCCCCACTCGTCGCGCCGCACTTCTTCGTAACGGCCCGCCGCGTCGATCCACCGCGCCTCGGGCGCCGCGCGCGGGAATCGTCGCGAATCCCCAAAGTCCTCGGGATAGCGCGCCCACAATTCGTGCAGCTTCTCGCCGTGTTCGTAGGATCCCGCCGGCGAGGCGTGATACTCCACCGGTACGACGTCCGGCGCCCGGAATTCGAGCGCGCGCAGAACGCGTTCGCGTGGCAGCATAGAGCTCAGGCTAGTTCATGCCGCACATGCCGCCGTGAGGGCAGCATCCGGCCGATGGGCACTGCGGCATGGCCGCCGGCGCGCTGTCGCCGCCTGCGTGAGCTGCGAAAGTGGAGAGCTGCGGCGCCAGCCGGCTCTTGCCGCATTTGGGACAGGCCAACCCCTCCTTGTCGGATGCGCGGAGCACGAGCTTCTCGAACTTCGTGCCGCAGTCTTCACAAACGTACTCGTAAATCGGCATGCGGATGATCTCCCTATTGGAGCGCCTCTATACAGATTTTATCAATCGTGGCGCGTATCTCGTCGACGGTCCCCCGGTAATTGTTCACCAGGATGCTGAAGACGCGAGCGCCCGAAGGCGCATCCAAGTAACCCGAGAGCCCGCTCACGTGGCTCAGCGAGCCCGTTTTGGCGTGCACCCGGCGGCCGGCGGGATTCCCTGAGAACCGCCCGGCCAGCGTCCCGTCTTCGCCGCCCACCGGCATCAGGGAGATCCATGCATCGCGATGCGGGCCTCGATACATGTGCAGCAGCAGCTTTACCACCGTTTCAGGCGTCACCAGGGTAACCCGCGAAAGTCCCGAACCGTCTTCGAAGCGGTACTCGTTCCTGTCGACGCCGGCTTCGGCGAGAAACGTTTCCAGTTCCTTCAGGCTGTTCTCCCGGTCCACCCGGTCGCCGTGGCGCGCGCGCCCCACTTCGCGCAGCACCAGTTCCGCGTGCAGGTTCTGGCTGACCTTGTTGATGATACGCAGGATCTCGACCAGCGGCGGGGAGGTGCGGCTCGCCAGCTCCACATATCCGTCGTACTTCCGCTCGACGTTATCGCCGGCGAAGCGATGCCGCGCCGCGGCCTGTCCCGTGATGCGCACGCCCATCCGCGCCAGCGCCTGGCGGAACGCGGCGGCGGCGTACAACGCCGGGTCGTCCACCGCCAGGATCTCGGTTTCTCCCTTCCAGGCGGGAGGCACCGCCCCGGTCAACCGCAGTTCGTTCGAGCCCGGACGGCGCTCGATATCCACTCGCGGTTCGACGCCGGCTTCCGTGCGGACACGGTTGTCGATGTAGTAGTACTCGATTTCAGGATTCAGACGCACGCGAGCCGGGTCGCCTGCACGCGCTCCGGGTCGCAGGATGAGCGAAAACGCGTTGTCGTTCAACGTGAGCGCGCTCACCGGAGCGCCGTACTCCCAGGTGGCGTCGTCCTGGGACCAGCCATCCGGGGCGGGTTCCCAGGCGTAGGCGGTATCGTCGCCGGTGATGTCGCCCTCCACCACGCGCAACCCTCGTTCGAAGCAACTCCGCGCCAATTCTTCAATGGCCGCCAACGGGTCTCCCTGGATCGGGCCCTTCCTGTAAGGAACCGCCCGCGCCGAAAGTGTCGGATCGCCCCCGCCAAGAAGGACCAGATTGCCTCGCACCCGGCCCGAGGCATCCGGTGCATGCGGCGCCAGGATCCGCGTCCGGAAACGGTGGTCCGGCCCCAGGCGGCTGAGCGCCAGCGCGGTCGAAAAGAGCTTGGTGTTCGACGCGGGAACAAAGTAGCGGTCGCTTGCTCGGGCGTAAAGCGTTTCGCCCGTGCGGGCATCCACAATATGAATGCCCCATTGTGCGCGCCGGGCGGCGGCGCTCCCGGACAGAACCAGGTTGATCCGATCTTCGAGGCCCGCGGCCCAGAGTGCGACCGGCAGCAGAAAAAGCCAGCATCGTGATGTCATGAGATTAGGTTCGAGGTTCGGCGCGCCGCGGACTGGTCAGGCGCGAGACCAGCCAAATGAGCAGCGTCAAGAGCAATACCAGCCAGGAGCCAATCAGCGGTAGACCCATCACCACGCGGATACCCATGGACTGCGCGGCGTAACCCAAGGTGGCGGGGGCCAGGAGCCCGCCCGCCAAGCCGATCGAAAACACGCCGCTGAAAAAGGCGGGATGGAAATATGGGAACTTGACCCCGATGCTTTCGACGACCAGCGGCAGAATGGCGCTGAAGCTCAATCCCGCCATCAAGACGCCCGTCACCGCGCCAAACATGTTATTGGTGGCGCTCAGGATCGTACAACCGAACACCGCCCCCAGCACGCTGCCGAACAAGAGCTTGCCGTGGTTCATATGAGGCAGCACGGCTTGCGTCGCCACCCGCCCTACCAGCAGAGCCAACCAGTAGATCGCCAGCGTGAACAGCGCCGACTCCGGACTGATCCCGAGCCGCACCGTGAGGAAGAGCGCCAGCCAGCCGGCCAGCGCGCCCTCGTTTCCAAACTGGAAGAACAGCAACAGCGTGAACAGGATAGCTCCCATGCTGCGAAAGTCCGGCAGCGCCTCGCGCCAGGACGGTTGCATGGCCGGGGTCCTTTTACCCCTCATCGAGGACCGGGCGTATGAGATCGCGAAGAAGCCCGGCACCAGGGCGATGAAGATCAGAATACTGGGAACAGTGTAAGCGTAAAACGAACCGGCCACCAGGAGCGTGACCATGAAGCATCCCAGGCCGAAGGTTACACCGGCCAAATTGGCCGTGGCGGCGGGGTTGAGCCGGTAGGCCGATGAGACAGCATGGAAAAGCGCTGCGTTTACCATCCCGATCCCGACGCCGAGCGGCCACAGCACCAGTACCCTAATCCAAGCCGGCTGCGGTGGAGAGGCGACCGCCAAGCCCAGGACGGCGCCGCAGGCGACCGCGCACGATAACGTCAAGGTAAAGGCGATCCCTTTCCCGGCCACGAGGCGGGGTGCGACCACACTTCCCAGGAAGATGCCTACAGTGACGGCGAGGAAGTAGTTTCCCACCTGTATGTAATCTCCCGACAGGTGGTGGCGCCAGACTGGAAGCATAGCGCCGAGAAACGCGTACAGGATGCCTGAAAGGAAAAAGCCGGCGATTGCCCTTCGGGCAACTGCGGCGTGGGCCACTCCCTCCGTTGTCAATCGGGGACTGGCGGCCCCTTTGGGACGCTCATGCACCTGAGTATTGTATCGCTTCTGCCCTTCTCCCGCTTCGTGTGCGCTTCTAAAAGATGTAGCCAATGGGCCCCAGATCCTTCCAAATTTCGGAAAGTCTCGCTTGCTATTCTTTATTTTCAATAAGTTAGTTCCTGGCCCGTAGATTGCTTGGTATGAAAACGGGTCTAGCGAGGTTTTGAATGCTTTGGGGGATTGCCTCACCCGCAAGGTTCTCCACGCCCCGCCTTTGAGCGGGGCTTTTCTTTTGCCTGCCCGTGGTTTGTTACACTGGTACCTCTGCCGTTAAACAATGCCCAATTTGTACGCCCGCTGGATGAACCGGTGGGAAAACGACCTCGCAACACGTGACACGAACAGGATCGTCCGCCCCTTTGAATGGGGACTCGAATGGCTGGATGGCGTAACCCTGAACGGCGATCACCGGGCCGCGGTTGATGCTTATGTGAGGCGTTCCATAGCCGATTCGGACGATTACTTCTCCTACCGCACTCCCGAGGATTACGAGCTCGACGGAAGCCACCTGACTTTCTCGAGCCCGCTGGCCAGCCGCTACGCCGCGAACAACACAGTGCACGCCGAGTTTTTCCCCGCCGCCAACCAGCGCCGCCGCGCGGTGGTGGTGCTGCCGCAGTGGAACGCGGATGCCCAAGGCCACATCAGCCTCTGTAAGCTATTGAATAAGTTCGGTATTACTGCGCTTCGGATGAGCATGCCCTATCACGACAGCCGTATGCCTCCGGAACTCGAGCGGGCCGACTACATCGTTTCCAGCAACATCGGACGAACGATCCATGCCTGCCGCCAGGCCGTGATAGACACCCGTTGTGGGCTCGACTGGCTCGCCGCACGGGGATACGACCGGCTGGGAGTGCTCGGGACGAGCCTGGGATCCTGCATCGCCTTCATCGCCACCGCCCACGATGAGCGCGTTCGCGCAGCCGTTCTCAACCACATCTCCATGTATTTCGGGGATGTAGTGTGGACGGGCCTTTCCACGCAGCACGTCCGTCAGGGTATGGATGGCCATTTGACGCAGGAGCAACTGCGCGAGTACTGGGCCGTGATCAGCCCCGCTTCATATCTGGAACGGTTGATTGGCCGGGACTTGAACTGCCTGCTGGTCTGGACGCGCTACGACACCACCTTTCCCCCCGTTTACTCGCGCCAGGTGTTGGAGGGATTCCGGCGCCTCATGCTCCCCCACCACGTCCTATGCCTGCCTTGCGGGCACTATACCCTCGGACAAGCGCCGTTCAAATACCTGGACGGGCTGGCAATGTGCCTACACCTATACAATAACTTGTAGGTCTTTCCCGGAAGCCCCCATATGGTCTATTCCACGGGCGACTTTTCTATTGACAGCAGACCAATCTCCGCATAGCATAGAGGCATCACTGAGAAGGGAGGTGGTCCAGCATAATGGTTTCTGGCAGTAAATACCCCCAGGAGGTGGCCGACAGCTAAGTCGACCGCTCAAAACGTTCAGGCCTCGTGCAGTGACCGGGCCGCTGCTCCTGTGGAACGGCCTCTCCTGGCGAGAATCCTTGAGCCTCAGGAATAATTCCCTGGGCTACCTTGCCCCCGCCGCGATTTGAACTATCGCGGCGGGGATTCTGCTTTTGGCGCGTGACGGGTGCTATACTGGTAGCGTTCGCTCTACGAAAGGAATCGTTTCACCCCATGAAGGCAGGGATTCATCCCCCGTACGAAGAAGTAAATGTTATCTGTGCTTGCGGCGCCACGTTTCGCACCCGTTCGGCCCACAAGGGCGACATCCGCGTGGAAATCTGCTCCAGCTGCCACCCGTTCTTCACGGGCCGTCAGAAGCTGATTGACACCGAGGGCCGCGTGGATCGCTTCCAGAAGAAATACAAGCGGGGCAAGCTCAACGTCGGTGGCCAGGCGAACGCTCCGGCCGGACAACCTACCGCGTAAGAGAACCCGCTGGGGCGCTCACCAGCGCTGCGGTGAACCGGCCTTGCGGCTGTGCTGTTCACGCTCGGCCCGCATTTTCTCGTACTCCGCCTTTTGCGGTTCGCTCAACATGGAACGGATCTTAGATGCCTGTTCCTCCTGAATGGCGTTGAGTTCCGGGTGATGCTGTGCGCGAAACTCCCGGTAGCGCAGCCGCGTACTGTCGAGAATGGCGTTCAACTGCTGGACTTGGTCCTCTTGTAAGCTCAACCGCGAGCGCATTTCCTCCACATACTTGCGCCGGTACTCGTTGGGGTCGCGCGGCACGGCTTTGGCGCTCACGGAATGGATGCGGTAAAGCTGGTGCACGAAAAAACCCACCACACCGCCGCTCAAGAACACCCCCAGCAAGTACACCGCGAGAATCAGCTTCGAGCGCCTCATCGTTGGAGTTCCTCACCACCCACATCGTCGCGGGAGATTTCGGCGTAAGCCTGGCGTTCCGGTTCGGGATCGCCGGCAAGCACCTCAACGTAACTGGCCGTGGTGAACACGGATGGCGGGGCCGCCGGCCGCAACAGCAGCGTGGAAAGGAATAGGCAGATCGCCGCCGCCGCCGTGATGAAGCTCTGTGCCAGATGGCGCAGGGACATACCGACCGAGCGCCGTGCCTCGATTCCGCGCCACACCCGCGGCATGAAGTCGGCGCCCGGTTCCGGATCCGGGATCGCGCTGCGGTATGCCTCGAACAGGCTGTCCAGTTCCGCTTCCGCTCGATCCGGAGTCTCGTGATTATCAAGATGACGCATATTCCCACCTACTGCCCGGTAGCTTCACGATCTACCGTATGTCTGCTGGCCGCGTATGCCTTCAACACTCGCTGCCTCGCCCGAAACAATCTCACCTTCAAAGCATTCTCGTTGACTCGGTAAATCTTTTCAAGCTCTTTCAGCGACAAACCTTCCACTTCTTTCAGCGTCAACAGAATGCGATCCTCTTCCGAGACGTTTGCGAACAACGCATCCACCAAGTCTCGCATCTTGCTGAGCCGCTCGGCTTCCTCATGCCTCCGCCCGCTTTCGGCGGCGTCGGCCATCATGACCTGTTTCTCGCTCAGATCGCCCAGTCTGGCTTCCGCCCTGCGGCGCTGCCGGCGAAGATAATCGTACGCCGCGTTCACCGTAAGCCGGTAAAGCCATGGTTCAAACACCTCCGGCGAGCGCAACTGGTCGAGCGAGAAATACAGGCGGACAAACACTTCCTGCCCAACATCTTCCACGTCCTCGGAGCGGGAGATGAGCCTGGCGATGGTGCCGAGAATGCGCTTGCGATAGGCCTGCACAATTTGGTTGAAGGCCGCATCATCGCCCTCACGCGCCCGCTCGATCAGTTCAAAATCAACCAGCATGCCGGCCGTTTGCGGCCGCCATTCCCTGGGCGCTCCACTCCCCACTGAAATGGCGGATCGCCAAACCATTAGGTTACTAAGTCTTGGAGCCCGATGGGGCGGCGCCGGGCGCCGGTCAGCGCGCGCCGGCTGCCTTGGCGGCCTCTTCAAGGCAGGACCGTGCTTCCTCCTCGCGGCCCAGGCCCTTCAGCGCCTGCCCCAGGTTGACGAGAGCATCGGTGAAATCCGGCTTATCTTCGAGCGCCTTCTGATAGCACTGCGCCGCCGCTTCAATCTCGCCGGCGTGCTGATGCAACAGGCCGAGGTTGTAGGAGAACGCCCAGATAGGTTGCCCGAGTTCGGCCAGCCGCGATTGCAGTTCAAGGGCCTCTCGGTAGTCGCGGCGTTCCAAGTGGATGGCCGCCAGCGCACGGAGCCCGTCGACAGCGGCCGGCTCGCGCGCCAGCACCTTGCCCAGCGCGGAGATCGCCGAGTCGGAGTCGCCGAGCTTCCAGCAGCTCAGACCATAGTTCAATCGAGCGCCCACCGACTCCGGATCGGCCGCCAGGGCGCGCTCAAAGCACTCGCGGGCGCCCTTGAAGTCGGCACGCTCGAAACGCAGGCAGCCATAGCGCAGCCACGCCTGGGACGCACCGGCCTCGGAGGCAAGCAACTTCTGGTAGCATTCTTCGGCCCGCGGGATTTCTTTACGCTCCTCGGCCGCGACGGCGTCGCGCCACAGCACGGCGGGGGTCATCGGATCGAGTTGGGCCGCGCGGTTCAACTCCGCGGCCGCCCGTTCCGGCTCCTTGCCGGCCTCGTAGAGCAGAGCCAAGGCGGTGTGCGCGCCTACCGAGTCCGGGCGCAGCCTGACGGCCTCCTCGAAAGCCTTGGCGGCGTCGCCTGGCAGCTCCAGGCGCTGCCGGGCCACGCCCAGATTGAACCAGGCTTCGAAGCTGTCCGGATTCTTGCGCGTCAACTCCGCCCCGTAGTTGGAGGCGGCATGCCAGTCCCGCCGCGCCAAGGCGGCGCTGGCCAGCGCTTCGATCGCCTGCGTGGAGTCCGGATCCAGTGCCAGCAGCCGGTGCGCGCAGACTTCGGCCTGCTCCCATTCGCCGCGGCGCGCGCTGAGCGAGATCATATTCGCCAGCAGCGCCCGGGATTCCTGGCCCTTGGCCAGCAGCCGCTCGTAAGCGTCCAAGGCCTCTTCGTCCCGCTCCAGCAGTTGTAGCATCACGGCCTTGCCGAACATGGCTCGCGGATCTTCCGGTGTTTCGGCGAGCAAGGCTTCGAACGCGCGCAGCGTTTCCTTCGGATCTTTACAGTCGACTTCGCAGACGACGGGGGCCGGCTCAGGCGCGGGCGGGCTGGTCACCTGGATGGGCACCGCCGCTGCCGGCGCCTCCGGTTCGTGTTTGTGCTCCGGTATGGACGCCTCCGCCGCTTCAGGTTCGGCGAGCCGAGGCGCGGACTCCTCGACGGGCACGGGAGCGCTCTTTACAACCGTAACCGGCTCCGGCTCCGGCGCGGGGGATTTCACCGGCGTCTCCGGTTGGCTTCCCAACAGCGATTCCAACAGACTCTCGTTTATGAATAACTGGGCCTTCTCATCGGATTTGCTCATGGATGGCTCCTGTCGCCGCTTAATCGCCGGCCGCCCTTCCCGGGCTGGAAACGCGCACGGACTTGATTTCCGCGCGTCCTTCCTTGTCGTTCATGAACCCGAACGTTCCTTTCTGCAGGCGGGTATCGTTCCAGTAATCCACGGCTCGCCCGTCGACGTACGTCGTAATGCGGGGTCCGACGACATCCAGGCGCACTTTCATCGTGTTGTCCCTGATCACGAGCGGGACTGGAATCCTCTTCACGGCGCCCTGCTCGCCATCCACCACCGCAAAACGGACCAACTCAACCTCTTGCTCCACGCCGGTTTTTACCAACTCCAGGCGCATGCCATAGTAGTTCCTGGAATCCATGGCCCGCACCACCCATCCCAGGCTGTTGGCGATCACCCGGCCCTGGAACTCCACGACGTAATCGGTCATGGGCGTCAGGCTGGGGAAGAGCGAAAACCGCCTTCTGGCGCTCACGCCCGCCGCGTCCTCGGCCGATGCGTGGCGCCATCCTCCAGACGCCATCCGAATCGGAGCGCCACCCGGCAGGATGGCGCCGGAACCGCTTCTCTGGCGGACTCTGCGTTGCTCCGCCGCGCCGCCGGTAGAGAAGTACTTGTACCCGCCGAGCGAACCGGCAGCGAGGAGGATTGCGAGCACCACCCACTTGAACCACGCCCGGCGGCCCGCTGACGATTCCAGCAGGCTGGCGCCTATGCCTTCACCCTCGTAGCGCTGTCCCTCATGAGGCTCAGAGGCCCATTCCAGGGTGGTCAGCTTCGAATGCGGCCCTCCCACCGGTCCAGTCTCGCGCGGCCTCTCGATCATCGCGGATTGCCCAATGTTCGCGGCCGGGACCATGGCTCTGACGCTTTCGTCCCAGACCAGCTTCCAATGAAACTCCACCCGGCCCGGCGCCAGGTCCGGCGGCAGCGCCGCGCCGCCCGGCTTCCGCACTCCGACCCGCGTGGGGATGGGACGAGCCGGCCCCGGCCGGCCTACATGTGCATCCATGCTTCCACTGCGTCCTTCGCGGGCCGGTATGCCCGACTCCGACATCATGAGAGCCGCCTCCTGTTTGGGATTCGGATATCTATCGGCCAAATGGGGCCTTTCCTGCAGTACCAGTGGGGTGTTTTTCTGTCAAACTTCCGCCAGATCTCAGGTCTGGGCCCTAAAGCAAATCGCGAGTCAGGCCGATGGTGGTCTCAGTAATCCGAATCCATCAGATTGAGAGCGTTCGTCGGGAAAAACACCATGTCCAAAGTTGAAGAAATCCAAAAAGGAATCAGTCAACTGCGCCTTTCCGTCCCCGAACTGCGCGGCGTGCTGTTGGCTACCACCGAAGGTCTGCCGGTTGCGCACGCGCTATCCGATGGTCTGGACCCCCAGCGGTTTGCGGCCATGGCCGCTGCCGCCGTGAGCCTGGCCAAGAAGTTCGGCGAGAACCTGAACTCCGGCCCCATGGCCGAGATCAGCGTGACGGGCAGCGAAGCCCAGATCTTCATCTACGCCGCGGGTCCCAAAGCCGTCCTGGCGCTGGCCGCGCCTGCCGCCGGCAATGCCGGCCTGATTCACCTGGAAGCGCGTTCCGTGGCGCACAGCTTCGCCCAAATGTTCTGAACGCACGCGTAAGCCGGGCGACCGTCTGGGCTTGCGAGCTGCCTGGTACACCGGTCGCGTTGTACTATACCCCTGTATAGCCGCCTCACCTACATCTACTCATGTAGTAGCACGTGTCTCCGCCCCGTTGCACCCGCTGTTGCACCCGCTGAAACGTAAGGTTTTTTCCGCCTAATCTTTCCCGTTGACAAGCCCAGATGAGTGTGCCAGAATTTTGGGGTGGCCGAAGCTGGTCGAAAAGTGGTCTGAAAGTGGTTGAGGACAGTCAATTGCCGGTCCAGCACGAACCGCCTCGCGGCGCCTACCCGGCTCGTGTGGACGACAAAGGCCGTCTCAAGCTTCCGGCGAATTTCCAGGCGTACCTGGAGAGCCTGCCGGAGAAAAAGGTCTTTGCCACCAGCCTGGACATGGCCATAGCTCGAATTTACCCCATCGCAGTCTGGCGCGCCAACGAGAATCTGTACGAGAACGACAGCGAGATTGCCGACGAAGCCATCGACGTTCTGTTTATCGCCAATCATCTGGGCTCGGACGTGGAGATGGACGGCCAGGGGCGCATCCTGCTGAGTCCGGAACTACGCCGAACGCTGAAGTTGGAAAACCAGCCCGTGCGACTGGAGTTCTCGCGGGGAGCGATCGACGTTTACGGCGAGGCTGAATACCAGAGCAGGATGCAGCGCGCCAGCCAGGCGCTGGAAGAGAAGCTCGCCAAACTCCGGAAGAAGGGTATGAAATAGCGGCCATGTATGCACATACCCGTCATGACAACGGAGGTTTTGGAATACCTGGCGGTAAAGTCTCACGGCCGCTACCTGGATGCCACCACCGGCATGGGTGGACACACGGGGGAGATCGCCCGGCGGCTGGAAACCGGAACGCTGATTGCGTGCGACCGGGACGCGGAGTCGCTCGAACTGGCGAGATCGAACTTGGGGGAACTGGCCGGGCGGATTCACTTCCGCAAGGCGTTGTTTTCGGAACTGGACAAGGTTTTGGAGTCGCTGGGAGGCGGGAAGCTGGACGGATTGCTGGCGGACTTGGGCGCCAGCCGCTACCAACTGACCGACGCGGAAAGGGGTTTTTCGTTCAACGCGGACGCGCCGCTGGATATGCGGATGGACCGCAGCCAGGGGCCGACGGCGTCCGATCTGGTCAACTGCATGTCCGAGCAGGCGCTCGCCGACCTGATCTACAACCTCGGCGAAGAAAGGAGGTCGCGGAGAATCTCCAGAGCAATCGTTCGCGCCCGGCCCCTTCACAGCACACAGGATCTGGTCCGTGCTGTGGAGCGGGCCGTGCCGCGAACGGGCCGGCTGCATCCCGCGACACAAACTTTCATGGCCCTGCGGATCGCGGTAAACCGCGAACAGGAGGAGTTGGACCGGTTGTTGGAGATTGTTCCGAAGATTGTCGCGGCTGGCGGGCGTGTGGTGATTATCACCTTCATGTCGCTCGAGGACCGCAAAGTCAAGCGCTGCTTTCAAGCGCTGGCGCGCGAAGGACGGGCGCGCATTCTAACCCGCCACGTCATCAGACCGCGGGAGGAAGAAGTGTCTAGCAATCCAGCGTCGCGGAGCGCGAAGCTGCGGGCGCTGGAGGTGATCGAGGAAGAACGGTAAACGAATGGCGACGCTGGCAACACTCTGGAATCGATTTGGCGGGGCGCGAACGGCTGGGGACGCTTCCGCGCACACGGCAGCGCTCGTACGGTCGAGCCGGTTGCGGCCGACCCCGAACGAAGACGTTTACTTCTTCGTGAAGCGTATTGACAACTCGCGCGTGGTGCGCGCGGTGAATCCACGCGCGCGGCAGCGATGCTGGCAATTCCTGGGTACCGGGGGGCTGATCACGCTGCTTTTGATCGGACTCTTCCTGCCGAGCGCGTACGGCCTGTTTTTGGGCTATGACCTCGAGGAGTTGAAATCGCAGCAGAAACGCCTGATCGAGGAACGCAGCACGCTCGAACTGGAAGAAGCGCGCCTGCTCGCGCCAGCGCGGCTGCAGGAACTGGCACGCGCGCGGGAGCTGGCGCCGCCGGCGGCCGGCCGGGTCGTGTACCTGAGTCCGGGTTCGGGCGCCGAACTGGCATTGAACGTGAAGTCCAAGTAGAGCGGGCGTCGGGGACGGGGAACCAATAGTGGAACCGCTTTCCAGCGACAGGGCCGCCAACCGGTTGAATCTGCTGGTCTGGATTGCCCTGATCTGGGCCGTGGCCATCCTGGGCCGGCTTCTCGACCTGCAGATCCTTTCGCACGCCGAATTGCGCCGCCAGGCCGACATCCAGCATCTGCGCAATCTGGAGGTGCGGGCCCCGCGGGGCACGATCTTCGATCGCAACGGCCGCGTGCTGGCCATGAGCCTGCCGGTCGATTCGGTGGCCGTCGATCCGCGTCAGATCAAAGATCCGGCGGTGGCGGCGGGAATCCTGGCGGGCGTGCTCGACCTGGACGAAGCGGCGTTGTACGAGAAGCTGAAGGAATCGTCGGAAGGCCCCGGGCGGCGCGGGTTTCTGTGGATCAAGCGCAAGATCTCGCCGGAGGAATCCGAGCGGCTGCGCAGCATGAAGCTGGAGTGGGTGGAGTTCCGCCAGGAAAGCCGGCGCTACTATCCCAAGGGCACGCTGGCGGCGCACCTGCTGGGCGGCGTGGACAGCGAGGAGAAGGGCAACGCCGGCATCGAGATGGCGCTTGAAGACGAGTTGCAGGGCCTTCCCGGCTCCGTGCGCATGCTTACCGACGTGAAGCAGCGCGGCTACGACTCCGAGGTGTTCGTCGAGCCGCAGCCGGGCCGCAACCTTACGCTGGCGCTGCATGAAGGCATTCAATACGTGGCCGAGCGCGAGTTGAAAGCCGCCGTCGAGGACAATAACTGCCAGACGGGGAGCATCGTGGTGATGGACCCGCGCACGGGCGATGTGCTGGCGCTGGCCAACTATCCGACCTACGATCCGAACGAGCCCGTGAAGCCCGGCGAGAAAGAGAAGCAGGCGCGTTTCGACCTGGCCGTATCGGTGCCTTTCGAGCCCGGCTCGGTCTTCAAGGTGATCACCGTGGCGGCGGCGCTCGAGACCACGCCACTCAAACCGGAATCCATCATCCCCTGCGGCAGCGGCCGGATCAACCTGTTCGGCCGGGTCATCCGGGACCACGACTCCTACGCTTCGCTGTCGATGGCCGACGTGCTGGCGAAGTCGAGTAACATCGGCGCCATCCAGGTGGGGATGCGGGTGGGCGACGCGCGGATGTACGAATACGTCAGGCGCTTCGGTTTCGGCAAGACCACGGGTGTGCCGCTGCCGGCCGAATCGAGCGGCATGCTGCGGCGGGTCAGCGAGTGGCAGCCGAGCTCGATCGGTTCGATCGCCATGGGGCATGAGGTCAGCACGACCACGCTGCAGTTGGCGCGCGCCTGTTCGGTGATCGCCAACGGCGGCCTGCTGGTGCGGCCGCGGCTGATCCTGGCGCACCACAAGCCCGGCGGGAAGCCGGAAATCGAGCCCACGGAAGAGCCAAAACAGATCTTGAAGCCTGAAAATGCCATCATGACCCGCCGGATGATGGAAGGCGTGGTGCTGCACGGCACGGGCAGGAAGGCGCACCTGGATGGATATACGGCCGGCGGGAAAACCGGCTCCGCCCAGATATTCGATCTCGAGAAGAAGGTTTACACGCACCACTACAACGCTTCCTTCATGGGATTCGCGCCGGTCGCCAATCCCCGCGTGGTGGTTGTGGTGACGCTGAATGGATCCGCGAAATTCGGCGGCGCGGTGGCCGCGCCGGTATTCCGTGAAGTGGCCACGACCGCGCTGCGACTCCTCGATGTTCCCAAGGATTTGCCCGAAGGAATCTCCCCGGACACCAACGAGCCAGCCGGTGTGGACGATCTTGCCATAGCCGGCCTGTCATCTCCTCCCCCTCCGCCTCCCGCGGCTGCTGCCGCCGCGGGAGGCGTACTTGTAGCGAGGGCTCCCTCCAGGCCGGCGAACGTGCAGGCGGTGGGTCCGACGGTTCCGGATTTCATGGGGAAGACCATGAGGGCGGTATTGGAACAATCCGCCGCGCTGGGTTTGGCCGTCGAGGTGCAAGGCAGCGGCCTGGCGCGTGCGCAGGCTCCGCCGGCAGGCTCTCTGCTGGCGCATGGAGAACACGTACGGGTACAATTCGTGCGGTAGCTTGGACGGCAAAGGATGACGCTCGAAGAAATCCTGAAAGGCGTGGCGCTTACGACGGACCTCCCCGCAGAAACGGCCGGGCGGCAAGTGGCGGGCCTCGATTACGATTCCCGGCGGGTGGAGAAAGACTACCTCTTTTTCGCTTTTGCGGGGACGCACGTGGATGGCCGCCGGTTCGCGTGCCAGGCCCGAGACCGTGGGACGCTCGCGGTGGTGAGCGAGGCTTCCCGGCCCGATGGATATGACGGACCCTGGATCCAGGTGCCTCACGGCCGCCGCGCCATGGCCCTGGCGGCCCGGCGTTTCTATGGAGCGCCCGACGAGCGCCTGGGGCTGACCGGGATCACCGGCACCAACGGCAAGACCACGACCGCCTTCCTCCTGGATTCCATCCTGCGCGAAGCGGGCCGCATCACGGCCCTGGTAGGCACCATCGAGTATCACATGGCGGGCCGCGTGCTTCCCGCGCGCAACACTACCCCCGAATCGCTGGACCTCTACCGGATTTTCCACGAGCTGGAGGCGGTGGGGGGCTCGCACGCCACGCTGGAAGTCTCCTCGCACGCCCTCGACCTGGGCCGCGTGCACGGCATTCATTTTCACACGGCGGTCTTCACGAACCTCACGCAGGACCACCTGGACTACCACGTCACGATGGAGCGCTACTTCGCCGCCAAACTGGCGTTGTTCGAAGGACAGGACGCACCACCGCCGCGTTTCGCCGTGATCAACGCGGACGATCCTTACGGCAGCCGGATTCCTCCTGCTCCAACCAGCGAGGCCCTCACCTACGGCATCGACTCCGATGCCCGCGTGAGGGCCTCGCGTATTGTCGCGGGTTTCAGCGGTTTGAAATTCGATGTGGACGAAGGCGGCAACAAATACGAGATAGTCTCTCCGATGACCGGCCGCATAAACGTCTACAACATTCTGGCGGCCTGCGCCGCCGCGCGGAGCTATTCGATCGGCATCGAAGACATCCAGCGCGGAATCGCCGCCTGCCGGTTGGTGGCCGGCCGGTTCGAGCCGGTGGAGGAAGGCCAGCCCTTCATGGTTGTGGTGGACTACGCGCACACCGACGACGCGCTACGCAACGTGATCCGAACTGCGCGCGGGCTCAATCCGCGCCGCGTGATTACCCTGTTCGGCTGCGGCGGCGACCGCGACCGCAACAAACGTCCCAAAATGGGTGAAGCGGCGGCGGAATCGAGCGACCTCGTGGTGCTCACCAGCGACAATCCCCGTTCCGAGGATCCTCTCGACATCATGAACGACGCGCTGGTGGGATTGCGCCGGCACGACGTTCAGCACATCGTCGAGCCGGATCGCGCGCGCGCCATACGCAAGGCCATGGAAGCCGCCGGGCCCGGCGACATCGTGATTCTCGCCGGGAAGGGCCACGAGACCTACCAGGTGCTCAAGGACCGCACCATTCCTTTCGACGACCGCGTAGTGGCGCGCGAGGCGCTGCACGAGATGGGCTACGGGGGCAAACGCCGATGAATCTGCGGCTGGCCGAAGTTGCGCGTGCCCTGGGTCTTACTCCAACGGCCGTGGATACGGTCGTCGAGGGCTGGAGCACGGATACGCGCTCGCTTGCCCGCGGTGACCTGTTTTTCGCCCTGCGCGGCCCCAACCACGACGGCCACCAGCACCTTGCCCAGGCGTTCGAGCGCGGCGCGGTGGCGGCGGTGGTGGATCGCGACGCGGATGCGCCGGGGCCGCTGCTGCGGGTGGCCGACTCGCTCGGCGCGCTGCAGGACCTGGCGCGCTGGGCGCGCTCCCGTTTCGCGGGCGCGGTCGTCGGCGTCACCGGGAGCGCGGGGAAGACCACTACCAAGGACACCATCGCGCAATTGCTTTCCTCCGCACTCGACGTGAGCAAGACCGCCGGCAACCTGAATAATCATGTTGGATTGCCGCTGTCGATCCTACGGCTGAAACAGGATTCGCAAGTGGCGGTGCTCGAGATGGGGATGAACCACGAAGGTGAACTGCGCCATCTGGCTGCGATCGCCCGGCCGACCATGGCGGTGGTCACCAACGTTGGCTACGCCCATATCGAATACTTCGGCTCGCTTGAGAAAACGGCGCTGGCCAAGCGCGAGCTGGTGGAAGCCCTCCCGAACGACGGCACCGCGGTCCTGAACGCGGACGATGCGCTGGTCGCGCGGTTCCGCGAAGTCCATGCCGGTCCCACCGTCACTTTCGGCTTGGGGGAGGACGCCGATGTGCGCGCCACCGATGTGGAGTACACGCCTGGAGGCGTGAGTTTCCGCGTTTCCGGCCTGGAATTCAAGAGTCCGCTGGTGGGCCGCCATGGCGTGCTCAACATACTGGCGGGCCTGGCCGTGGCCGGCGTGTTTGGAATCCCGCCGGAGCGGCTTCAACAGGCCGCACTCTCGCTCGCTGCCGGCCACATGCGCGGAGAGCGCATGGAATGCCGGGGCGTTACGATACTGAACGATTGCTACAACTCCAACCCGGATGCCGTCCAAGCCATGCTGGAAGTGCTCCGGGTCACGCCGGCGCGGCGCCGCATCGCCGTGCTGGGGGAGATGCTCGAACTCGGGCGCTGGTCCGAGGCCCTGCACCGCGACGCCGGACGCTGCGCGGTGGCCAACAGGGTCGATGTGCTTGTTGGGATACGCGGCGCGGCCCGCTACACGCTCCACGGGGCGTTGGACGCTGGTCTGTCGGACAGCGCCGCGTACTTTTTCGAGGACCCGGCGCCGGCGGGAGATTTCCTGCGTGGCATTGCCCAACCCGGAGACGTCATACTATTTAAAGGGTCTCGCGGCACGCGAGTGGAAATCGCCCTGGAAAGGTTTTTGGCCGGCAACGACGGCTAAGTCATGCTTTATTGGTTGTTGTTTGAAAGGTTGTATCCTCACTTCAGTCCTCTTCGCGTCTTCAGTTACGTAACTTTTCGCACGGCCGCGGCGACGCTGGTGGCCTTGTTCCTCTGCATCGCGTTGGGCCCTTGGCTCATACGCCGCCTGCGGGAATATCAGATCGGGCAGTACATCCGGGAGGAAGGCCCGCAGTCCCATCAGAAGAAGGCTGGCACGCCCACCATGGGTGGAGTGCTCATCGTGGTGTCGATCGTGGTGCCCACGCTGTTGATCGCGAATCTTCGTAACCAGTACGTGTGGCTCGCGCTGTTCGGCCTGGTGTCCTACGGCGCCATCGGCTTTTGGGATGACGCGAGCAAGCTCCAGCAGCATCGCAACCTGGGCCTGACCGGCCGGCGCAAGTTCGCGCTGCAATGCCTGGTCGCGTTCCTGATCGGCGTGGCGCTGCTGGCGCTGCACGCGCACGGCGCGTACTCGACGGCCATGAACGTGCCGTTCTTCAAGGGCTTCAAGCCCGAGATGCTCATCCGCGCCTGGCTGGGCAATCCGTTCACTTACCCGCTGGCGTTCGTATTCTTCTTCGCGTTTCTGGTACTGGTCATTGTCGGATCGTCGAATGCCGTCAATCTCACCGACGGACTGGACGGACTGGCCATCGGACTGATGATCATCGCCGCCGGGGCCATGACGGTGCTGACATATGTAAGCGGTCACGCCGCGTTCGCCAACTACCTGGGCTTGGCGCGGTTGCCCGGCGCCGCCGAACTGAGCATCTTCTGCGGGTCCATGATGGGCGCCTCGATCGGCTTTCTTTACTACAACGCTCATCCGGCCGAAATATTCATGGGCGACGTGGGATCGCTCGCCCTGGGTGGCGGGCTGGGCGTGGTGGCCGTGCTGATCAAGCAGGAGATCCTGCTGCTAGCCGTGGGCGGCGTTTTCGTGATCGAGGCGCTCTCCGTGATCCTGCAAGTGGCGAGCTTCAAGCTGCGCGGCAAACGCGTTTTCAAGATGGCGCCGCTGCACCACCACTTCGAAGCATTGGGCTGGCAGGAATCGAAGATCATCGTGCGATTCTGGATCGCGGGGCTGGTGATGGCGCTGTCGGCGCTCACCACGCTGAAGTTGAGGTGATGCCATGATGCGAATCGAAGGCGCGGACATCCTGGTGGTGGGCATGGGCAAGTCGGGCTTGGCCGCGATCAAACTGCTGCTCGAGCACGGCGCGCGGCCACGGGCGACGGACAAGCAAGGGCTCGATGACCTGCCCGCAATTGCGCCTCAATTGCGTGAGCTGGGCGTGCCGTTCGCCGTGCAATCGCCGGAAGTCTTCGAAGGCGCGGACAGCATCGTCATCTCGCCCGGCGTACCCGCGGACCTAGCGGAACTGGAAGCCGCGCGCGCCCGCGGCGCAAGCGTGATCGGGGAACTGGAATTGGCCGGCGCCTTTCTTCAGGGCGACGTTATCGGCATCACCGGCGCCAACGGCAAGACCACCACGACGGCGCTGATCGGGCACATCCTCGCTCATTGCGGCGTCCCGGTTCAGGTGGGCGGCAACATCGGACGGCCACCCACGTCCATGGTGGCCGGTTCCAGGCCGGGCCAGTGGAACGTGCTCGAACTCTCCAGCTTCCAACTGGAGACCATCGAAAAGTTCCGCGCTCGCGTGGGCGTGGTCATCAACGTTACGCCGGACCACCTCGACCGGCACCACACCTTCGCCCGCTACGCCGCCGCTAAAGAGCGCCTGTTCGAGAATCAGGGGCCGGACGATCTTGCCATCCTCAACGCCGACGACGCGACCTGCATGGACTATGCGCGCCGGACGAAATCGCGGACGCTAATGTTCAGCCTCAAGGGGCCCGTGGATAGGGGTGCCTATTTCGCGGATGGGAAGTTGTACGTGGACGGCCGTTTTCTGATGGACGCCGCGGCGATTCCGATGCGCGGACTGCACAACGTCGAAAACACGCTGGCGGCCGTATTGGCGGCACGTGAAACTGGCGCCCCGCTCGCGTCGATCGCGGCGGCAGTAAGCACCTTCCCCGGCGTCGAGCACCGCATCGAGTTCGTTCGCACAGTCAGCGGCGTTTCCTTCTACAACGATTCAAAAGCCACGAACGTGGACGCCACGCAGAAAGCCATCGATGCATTCGACGGCGGGCTGTGGCTGATCCTCGGCGGCAAGGACAAGGGGAGCGATTACCGCACGCTGCGGCCATCGCTCGCGGCCAAGGCTCATGCCGTGCTGCTGGTGGGCGCGGCGTCGGCGAAGATCGCGGATCATCTCGCGGGCGCGCTGCCGCTTTTGGATTGCGGCACCATCGCCGAGGCCGTACGCATCGCGTACGAAAAGGCTCGTCCGGGCGATACAGTCCTGCTCGCGCCCGCCTGCGCCAGCTTCGATCAGTTCTCGGGCTACGAAGAGCGTGGGCGCGTCTTCAAGGGCCTCGTCTCAAGTCTGGAGGAAAAAGCCTGACATGGCGATGGAGCGCAAGACCGACTGGATCCTTTTTACAGCCGTCATAGGGCTGGTTTTCTTCGGTCTCGTCATCGTGTACAGCGCGTCCTCGGTGGTGGCGGATCTGAAGTACGGCCACAGTACCTACTACCTGGTGCGCCAGGCCGCGTGGGCCGTAGCTGCGTTTGGGATCCTGATGTACTTGAAGAACCAGGACTACCGGCGCTGGAACCAGCCGGTATGGGCTTTCGCACCCATGGGCGTCGCCATCATGCTGCTGATCGTGGCCTATTTCGTCGACGCCCGGGCGCACCGCTGGATACGGCTCGGCTCCGCTCAATTGCAGCCTTCCGAACTCGCCAAGCCCGCGCTCATCGTTTTTCTGGCCTGGTTCGTGAGCCTGCGTGCTTCCGCCATCAACAACCGTAAGCACACGCTGGTTCCGGCCACGCTTTGCCTGACTGTGCTGGTGGGGATGGTGGTGGCGGCCGACCTGGGCACGGCGGTCGTGCTGCTGGCCACGGCGGGGGTGGTGTTCTTCGTGGCGGGGCTTGACAGGCGCCACATGGCGATGGCGTGCGCCGCGGCGGTACTTCTGATCGCGGTCGCCATTTTGCACAAGCCTTACCGCGCCCTGCGTGTCATAGGACGTTACGACCCCGACTTCACGCTTATCGACAGCATCGACCGCAACGGGACGATCCGCGCCAAGATGCAGATGATGCCGGGCGCCAAAGACCCGGGCTATCACGCACGGCAATCGAAGATTGCGGTGGGTTCAGGCGGCGTTCTGGGGATGGGCCTGATGCAGGGGCAACAGAAATTGCTGTACCTGCCGGAGGCGCACACGGACTTCATCTACGCAGTGGTGGGCGAAGAGCTCGGGCTGTTTGGCTGCGCCGCCGTGCTGTTCATGTTCCTGTTGATTTTGTGGCGCGGTGTGCGGCTGGCCTGCGTGGCGCCGGAACATTTCGGCCGTTATCTGGCGCTGGGTGTTACGGCCAGCATCGTGATACAGGCGTTCATGAACATGAGTGTCGTGCTGGACATGACGCCCACCAAGGGCATTCCGCTGCCCATGATCAGTTACGGAGGAAGTTCGCTGTTGAGCACACTGGCTTCGTTGGGGCTGTTGCTCAGCGTGAACGAGCACGCCGGATGAGCCGATCGCTGGTCGTCGCCATGGCCGGTGGAGGAACGGGGGGCCACGTCATCCCGGCGCTGGCCGTGGCGCGCGAGTTGGCCGAACGGGGCCACCGGCCCTTCTTCATCGGGACGCGGCGCGGCATGGAAGCGCGCCTGGTGCCGGAGGCGGGCTTCGACATCGAATGGATCGAAATCGGCGGGCTCAATCGGGTGGGACTGGCGCGCATGCTCAAGAGCGCCTGCGAACTTCCGGCCAGCGTCTGGCGAGCGGGGGGGGTTCTCAGACGCCGCGGCGCCCAAGCCGTTTTCAGCATGGGCGGTTACGCAGCCGGACCGGTGATGCTGGCGGCAATTTGGAAGCGCGTGCCGATGGCGGTGATGGAACCCAACGCCATGCCGGGGCTGACCAGCCGCAAGCTGCGCCGCTTCATCCGTCGCGCGCTGGTGAGCTTTCCCGAAGCCGCGAACTACTTCCCGCCGGGCCGGACCGAGATCACCGGGCTCCCCGTGCGCGGGGAATTCCTCGCCATCGAACCCAAGCCGCGCAGCGAATGGTTCACCATACTGATCACGGGTGGCAGCCAGGGCTCCCGTACGTTGAACGAGGCGGCGCGCGCGAGTTGGCCGCTGTTCAAGCGGAGCGGCCTCCGCGTGCGCTTCCTGCATCAGACCGGAGAGATGTCCGCCGGCGATCTGGCGCGCGAATTCGCCGCAACCGGCATGGAGGGGTGCGTTACGGCATTCATCAAGGACATGCCCGCCGCGATGGCTGAAGCGGACCTGGTGGTGTGCCGCTCGGGTGCCGGCGCGGTGGCGGAACTGGCCGCCGGCGGCAAAGCTTCTCTGCTCGTCCCGTTCCCCTTCGCCGCCGACGACCACCAGCTACGAAACGCACAGGCACTGGAGCGTGCCGGGGCCGCGCGACTGATCCCGGACCGGGAGTTGACCGGCGAACGTTTGTTTCGCGAAGCGGGCGTCCTGGCCGCGGACGCGGACCTGCTGCGGAACATGGGAGCGGCGGCGCGCGCGATGGCGCACCCTCACGCCGCACGCCGCGCGGCGGAAATACTTGAGGAGATGGTTCCGGTACACGGTTGACACGCAGCCGTAAAGCCGGAACAATACAAAAGGGAAATGTTTTTTAAGCCCCAGCACTTGCATTTCGTAGGGATCGGCGGTATCGGGATGAGCGCGATCGCCGAGGTGTTGTTGAAGCTCGGTTATCAGGTCAGCGGATCCGACCTGAGGTCCACCCCGCTAACCAGCCGCCTGGCCGCGCTGGGGGCGACTGTTTACGAGGGCCATGACGCGGCCCACGTGGGCGACGCGCGCGTGGTCGTGGTGAGCAGTGCGGTCGACGAATCCAATCCCGAAGTGCGCCAGGCCCGCCGGATGCAGATCCCCGTCATCCCGCGCGGCGAACTGCTCGCCGAGCTGATGCGCCTCAAATACGGCGTAGCCATCGCCGGTAGCCACGGCAAGACGACCACCACGAGCATGGCGGCGCACATCCTGACCGAGGCCGGCCTCGACCCGACGGTGGTGGTGGGCGGGCGCGTGAAACTGATGGGTGGCAGCAACGCCAGGGTGGGCGGCGGGGACTTGCTGGTGGTGGAGGCCGATGAGAGCGACGGCTCGTTCCTTAAGCTGGCGCCCATTCTCGCCGTGGTGACCAACATCGACCGCGAACACGTGGATCACTACGCCTCGATCGAAGCGACGCGCGCGGCCTTCAGCGATTTCGCCAACAAGGTGCCCTTCTACGGGGCTTCGATCCTGTGCCTGGACGACGCCAACGTGCAGCAGACGCTGCCTACCATCAAACGGCGCACGATCACTTACGGAGCAAGCTCCCAAGCGGACCTTAATATCACTGATCCCGCCTGCGACCACTTCTCCTCGCGCTTTCACCTGAGATTCCACCAGGACGATCTCGGTGAATTCTCGCTTGCGGTTCCCGGGTACCACAATGTGCTGGACGCGACGGCCGCCGTCGCCGTGGCCCTGGAACTGGATGTCTCCCCGGACACGGCGCGGCAGGCGCTGGCGGCCTTCACGGGCGTGGACCGCCGCTTCCAGCGCCGTGGCGAGGCCAATGGGGTCACCGTGATCGACGACTACGGTCATCACCCCACCGAGATCCGTGCCACGCTGGATGCCGCGCGGCTGTGCCGGTTCAGGCAGATCCACGTGTTATTTCAGCCCCACCGCTACACGCGCACGAAGGCCCTGATGGATGAGTTCGCCGTCAGCTTCCAGAAGGCCGACACGGTTCATCTGCTCGATATCTACGCGGCCAGCGAGCCACCCATCGAGGGCGTCACCGCGGAGGCTCTCGCGGAGCGGTTGCGAGAGTTCGGCCATCGTGGCGCCTATTACGTGGGCTCGCTCGCGAATGGAGTGGATGCCATTTTGAAGTTGGTCGAGCCCGGCGATCTGGTGCTGACCCTGGGCGCGGGCAGCGTGTGGCAGGCCGGTGACCGCATCCTGGAGCGGCTGCGGGAGAAGCATTCATGAAGCGCAGGCTGTACTATGCCGTCATCCTGGTGTTGGCGGGACTGGCGGCGGCCGGAAGCCTGGCCGCGTACTGGCGCATCGAACGGTTTCTGCTCGCCGATGCGCGCTTCGTCATGGTGCCGCCGCCCGAGTACGGCGACGCGTCTCCCAGTCTGGCGATTCAAGGGGTCCGGCATGCCTCGCGGGCTCGTGTGATGAACGTGTTTCGCGAAGATTTCGGACGCAGCGTGTACCTGCTCTCGCTTGCCGAGCGCCGGAGAGCCCTTCTTGCGATCGACTGGGTGAAAGAGGCCAGCGTGTCGCGGGTCTGGCCGAACACGATCCAGGTCAAGATCGTCGAGCGCACGCCGGTGGCTTTTCTGGGGACGCCGTCGCCGGCGGACCCGGCGGCGCCCTTTGCGCTGATCGATGCCGATGGCGTCATCCTGCGGCCGCAGACGCCGGCGCGCTTCGCCCTGCCCGTCCTGGTGGGCGTCGCACCGAACGCGGGACAGGATTTGCGGCGCGACCGCGTACGCCGCATGTCGCGCCTGCTGGAGGAACTGGGCGCGCTCTCCGAGAAGGTTTCCGAAGTGGACGTCAGCGACTCCGAGAATCTGCAGATCATGGAGCAGGCCGACGGCAAAGCCCTGGTTCTGATCCTGGGCAACCGGAATTTCCTGGCCCGGCTGGAGCGGTTCCACCAACGCTACCCGGAGATCCACAAGAGGCTCCCCGAAGCCGGCACATTCGATTTGCGATTGGACGACCGCATCACGGCCGTGGAGGCGAACTCGAGTGTCCAGTAACAACGGGTGGGCAGTGGGACTCGACGCCGGCAGCGCGTGGACGCGTGTGGTGATTTGCGTCCTCGAAAACGATGAGCTGCGCTACCTGGGGCATGGCGAGACTCCGTCGCTCGCTTGGAACAAAAGTCGTCTGCGGGACCAGACCGCGCTGTCGGAGTCTATTCGGCGAGCCGTCCGCGATGCGGAAGCGGTAGCCGGCGTCAGCGTGGACGGCGCCGTCGTGGGCCTGGGCGGGAGCGCGGTGGAAAGCACCGGCGGCAACGGGCTCTACGAGTTCGGCCGCCCGCGCGACATTGAGCAAGGGCACCTGGACGCCACCGTCGAGATGGCGGCGCAGTTGCAATCGAATCGCTACATCTTCCAGGTGCTTCCGCAGGACTTTACCGTGGACGGCCGGGCAGGCTACCGCAACCCGATTGGAGTGCGCGCCTCGCGGCTGGAGGCCAACGTCTGTCTGATGACCACCACCGCGCCCGAACACCAGTGCCTGGTGGACGCGGTGCACCAGGCGCACCTGGCGGTAGAGGAGACCGTGTTCGAAGGCATGGCGGCCGCCTACGCCGCCATCCTCACCGAGGATCGCGCCAGGGGTGTGGCGGTGATGGACATCGGTGCGCAATCCACCGAGTTGATCGTCTACGACGGGGAAGCCTGCGTGAGCGCGTGCAGCCTGCCCGTGGCGGGCGACCATTTTTCGCGCGACGTGGCGTGGCGGTTCACGGTTTCGATCGAAGACGCCGAGCGCATCAAGCAGCAGTACGGTTGCGCCGTGCTCGGTCTGACGGCCGACAACAGCCTGATCGATGTGCCGACTCCCGACGGGCGCGCCCCGCGCGAAGCGCCGCGACGCGACCTGAACGAAGTTCTTGAGGCGCGGGCCGAGGAGTTGTTTCTGTTTGCGCGGGAGGAGATCGCGGCCGCCGGCATGGAGCAGGACTTGATGGAGGGCGTGGTCCTTACCGGCGGCGGCGCGCGCTTGAACGGAATGTGCGACATGGCCGAGCGAGTCCTGAATTGCCAGGCTCGCAACGGCCTGCCGGTGGGCATCGAGGATTGGCCGGATGCGATCAACGATCCGGCCTGGACAACGGCGGCGGGATTGGCCATGTATTCGGCGCGCTTGAAGCACCGTCACGCGGCGAACCGCGGCGCGCCGGGACTGTTAGGCCACCTCTTGGGTTAAGGAGCGGGCGGGCCCGGTGTGGCCCTCCGCGGAGGATTTCAGGCATGGAAGAACTCGAACGGACCTTGGATGATTTGAAATTCGAGATCCAGGATGAAACGCTGCCAGGGACGCGTATCAAAGTCGTCGGCGTGGGCGGGGGTGGTTCCAACGCCGTCGCGCGGATGATCAGCGAAGGGCTGACAGGGGTCGAATTTCATATCCTTAATACTGATACCCAAGCGCTTCGCGCCTCCACTGTCCCGAACAAGCTGGCCATCGGCGCCAAAGTCACCAACGGCCTCGGCGCGGGCTCGGACCCGTCCATCGGGCGCCAGGCCGCTCTCGAGGACACCGAGAGAATCGTCGAGATTCTCGAGGGCTCCGATATGGTTTTTGTCACCGCGGGCCTGGGCGGCGGAACCGGCACGGGTGCCGCGCCGGTGGTCGCTTCGCTCGCCAAGGAACTCGGCGCGCTGGCGGTGGCCGTCGTAACCAAACCGTTCCAGTTCGAGGGCCCGCGCCGTCGCCGGCAGGCCGACCAGGGCTTGATGGAACTCGCCACCACGGTGGACACGGTCATTTCGATTCCGAACGACCGGCTCATCGAACTGGTCCCGCGCGGCACCAGCGTTTTTGAGGCCTTCCGCATCGCCGATGATGTGCTCCGGCAGGCCGTCGAGGGCATCAGCAATATCATCACTACTCCCGGCCTGATCAACCGCGACTTCTCCGATATCCGTACCATAATGCTCGGGATGGGGCACGCCATGATGGGCACCGCCACCGCCAGCGGCGAAAACGCGGTGGTCGAGGCCGCCCGTCAGGCCATCGCCTGCCCGCTGCTCGAACGGGGGGGCGTGAGCGGGGCGCGCGGCATACTCATCAACATCACTGGTTCGAGCGTCCTGGGGTTGCATGAGGTGAACGAGGCCTGCTCGTTGATCCGTGAAGCCGCCCAGAACGATGACGCGCAGATCAACTTCGGCGTGGTGATGAACGAATCGATGGGCGATAAAGTGAAAGTCACCGTGATCGCCACCGGTTTCGAAATGCCGGGTTTGGAAAGCGCCGTCGAGCCAGCAGCGGCGGCGACGCCGGAACCGGAACCAGTAGCCGTTGCGCCCGAACAGCCTGCCGCCGCGCCGGAACCGCAACCCGAGCCGGAGCCGCAGCCGGAACCCGCCGCGCCGGAAGACGACCTGGATACGCCCGCCTTCCTGCGCCGCGAGCGGCGCTTATTCCGCTGAGGCAGGCGATTCGATCTTCAATTCGCCCTCGATGTAAGCGCCCCGGACGGCGTCCCATTGGTAGGATCGGGCCTCTCGAACGCGTCCGTCGCGTACGGCGACGACCAGATAACGGTACCAGGGACAGGCGTTGGCCGCATCCTCGGCCGAAAAGCACGGTTCGGTATCGGGGTGGGAGTGATAGATGGCCACGATGTCCATGCCGAGGCTTCTGGCTTGCCCTGTGGCGTCGAGCAGTGCCGCCGGGTCGATGCGGTAACTCCTGCGCCGGTCGGTTTCAGACGTGTTGGCGAAACGGATGAGACGCTCCGCGCGGTGCTCCGCGCCCACCAGAGCCCCGCAGGATTCCTCGGGATAGGATGCCAGCGAGTGAGAGGCAACTTCTTTCCAGACACTGGCGCGGATGCACAGCACGCGGAAGGCTAACGCGCGGCCAGCAGGGCGCGCAGGTGTCTGGCGCGTTCCGGAGACCGAAGCTGGCGCAAAGCCTTGGCTTCGATCTGGCGGATCCGCTCGCGCGTCACGTCGAATTCCTGCCCGATTTCCTCGAGCGTGTGTTCGCGCTCGCAGCCGATGCCGAACCGCAGCCGGATGACCTTCTCTTCCTTTGGAGAAAGGGTCTTGAGGATGTTCGCCGTTTCATCGCGAACGTTGGTCTCGATGACGGCGTCCACGGGCGATCCCACCCAGCGATCCTCGATCAGGTCGCCAAGAGCGGATTCCCCGTCGCGTCCGACCGGCGTTTCGAGCGACACCGGGTCGCGAGAGATGGTCTTGAGTTTCTGAACCTTCTCGACCGGGATATCCATCCGGCGGCCGATTTCGTCGTTGGTGGGGGCGCGGCCCAGTTCCTTCTCCAGTTCCCGGGTGGCACGGAGGAACTTGTTCATGCTTTCGTTCATGTGCACAGGGATACGGATGGTGCGGGACTGGTCCGCGATGGCGCGTGTGATGGCCTGCCGGATCCACCACGTGGCGTAAGTGGAGAACTTGTAGCCGCGGCGATATTCGAACTTGTCGGCGGCGCGCATCAGGCCAATGTTGCCTTCCTGGATCAAATCCAGGAGGTGCAACCCGCGATTCACGTACTTCTTGGCCACGGAGACGACCAGGCGCAGATTCGCCTCGACCAGGTCCTTCTTGGCGCGCTCGGCTTCCAGTTCGCCCTGGCGGATGACCGTCAGGCTATGCTTCAATTCGGGCAACGAAGCGCGAGCGGCGGTTTCCCGTTTGCGGATCTCCCTCTTGATCTCGCGGATGCGGGACTGGGCGGCAGATCCACCCCGCTCCTCGGCGCG
This sequence comes from uncultured Solibacteraceae bacterium, assembly GCA_964561215.1. Taxonomy (GTDB): domain Bacteria; phylum Acidobacteriota; class Terriglobia; order Bryobacterales; family Bryobacteraceae; genus JAJFUV01. Next base: position 64,934 of record CAZLOS010000015.1, read on the forward strand.
GCGCAACTCCAACTGCAGGTGGTTCAACTCGTCGACCACCCGCTCGATTTCCTTGGCGAACTGCTTCCATTTCAACAACTGGAATGGGATCGCGCGGATCGCCCGTGAGATCTCCACGCGACAGCGATTCAGCTTTCCCAGCCAGCGGCGCCGCAGTTTCTTGTTGCTGGCCTCAATGCTATCGTACTTCTCGTCCAACTGCTGCAACTTCTTTTGCAGCAAAGAGATATCGGCGAACTGTTGGCGAATCTCGCTTCGACGGCGATCTTCGGCGGGGCTGCCTTCCTCGACGTCACCCAGATCCACCAGTTCGTCCAGTTCCTCGGTCCCTTTCTTGAGCTGGTCGGCGGCGTCCAGGACGATCATCTGCACCAGGGCGGACCGGCTTATCGCCTTCTGCATCCGCAACTTGCCGCGTTCCATGCGGCGGGCCAAATCCACTTCACCCTCGCGGGTGAGCAGCGGTACGGAGCCCATCTCCCGGAGGTAGACCCTTACGGGGTCGTCCGTGTAAATGGACTCTTCAACCTGCTGGGTGCTATGTAGCTCATCCTCATGGACTTCCTCGGGATGAAAGAAGTTGGCTTCCTCGTCGAAGGGGAGCCCGAGGGGTTCATGGCTATCAGTCAAAAAGTGGTCTTCGTATTGATCCACTAGGGTCTACCTCCCCGCCGAAAATGAACTATGTCCTTGGGTATAAAAGAGATATCGAAAGCGCACAGGCGCGCCCGCCGAATTCTGATGAGGTGATGCCCAAAAGGGCAAGGCATCTGCCTCATTATAACATCACTGGAGTTCAAAGTTAAGCTTCCACTCATGTTGATGTTCAGGTGGCCAGCTTGGTTACTTTGCCTTCCTCATTCCAGGGCCGGAGCTGGAGGGTAGCGAAGCTCAGGTCCGTTTCTTGCGGATCAGGACCTTCAGTTCGGACAGGAACGCTTCGACGTCCTGAAAATCGCGGTAGACGGAGGCGAAACGCACGTAGGCGACCTTGTCGAGTCCTCGCAAGCGCTCCATGAGCATTTCTCCTATTATTGTAGTACTCAATTCGCGCTCGGGGCTGTCGTTCAGGCGCGCTTCCACCTCGTTCACGATTTCCGCAAGCCGGGACATGGGAATCGGACGCTTCTCGCAGGCTTTCAGCAACCCGGACAGCATCTTCTGGCGATCAAACTTCTCTCGCCGGCCGTCCTTCTTGACGACCATGTAGGGGATCTCGTCGGTGCGCTCGTAAGTCGTGTACCTGCGTTCGCAGGCCAGACACTGGCGTCGGCGGCGGATGGAATCCCCCTCTTTGCTTTCCCGCGAGTCGATGACCCGGTCCTGGCGATGGCCACAGAATGGGCAAATCATTGTTTTTCGATGTCCTTAATGTGCCTTAAGTTATGCCAGTTGAGCCCCTCGTGGAAGGCCAGCAGCAGTCCCAATGGGACGATAGCCAGGAAGTTGAGCGCCCAGAACACGATGGCGATTCCGGTAGCGGATTCCAACGAGAAGCGGAACATCTCCGTAAGTACTACAATGATAGCAATCTGCATGCCGCCTCCCACGCCGGGGATCTGGACTACCCCGCCGAAAGCGACAAAGCCAAGCAGAATCAACACTTCCATGAAGGTGAGCCCCGCCGTTCCGGAGAACGCCTGGAAGATGGCCAGGAACCCCAGGACGATCACGAGCCACTCGACAAAGGTGTAGAAGACGATGGAAAGAACAGCCGTCGAGTCCCGGGTGGTCTGGGTGCCATCGAGGAAGGCGTCAAGCATGTGTATGGCCCTCGCTTCGGTCCGTTCCGGAAGCAGACCAAGTATCGAAACCGCCCGCGCGCGCAACACTTCCGAGAAGCTGCGGAATATGATCAGAGCCAGAAGGCATGCGGCGCCTATGGCGGCCATTACGTAGCCACCGGTGCTCAACACCCAGCTCAAACCCGGCCCCAGTTTGGCTTCTGTGACCCGCACCTGGCTCAAGCCCACACCAAAAATCAGCGCCACGGCGAGCAGGTCGTAGATCCTTTCGAGAAGCCAGGCGGCCATCTGAGAGGAGAATGAAACGCGCTCCTTGGCGGCAATCAGGTACGGTCTGACTACCTCTCCGGGGCGCCCGAACAGAAGGATGGCTGTGAATCCGATGGCGGTGGCTGAAAACAGGTTCCTGTAGCTGGGGCGAGGCTGGAGGGGCCGGATCATCACGGCCCAGCGAAGGGTCCGGCCGAAGTATGCCGCCAGGTTAAGAACGGCGCTCAACAGGACCCACACCCAGTTCATTTGGGAGAAGACGCCGGCGAAGAGGTCCCATCGGAACCCGGATTCATGCCAGCGTTCACAGACCAGAAAACCCGCGGTCACGACGATGGTGGCCGTTACGATGATCCAGGTGAAACGCCTGTCAACTTTGATAG
>CAZLOS010000016.1:0-65200 GCA_964561215.1 uncultured Solibacteraceae bacterium
AGAGGGGGAACGCGATGATCGCAGCATTCGCCCTGGCAGTTGTCTCCGTCATTGCGCCCACCGGCGCCGACCAGGTGCAGACCTTCGCGGCCCAGGAACTGGCGCGGTATCTGGCGCGTGTCACCGGCCAGGCGGTCGCTGTGGGAGACGTGAAAGCCGCACACCGTCTCAGGTTGGGTGAAGCGCCCGCCGGAGTGCCGCTCAAGCCCGACGGCTTCCTCCTGAGGCGGCAGGGCCCGGACATCCTGATCCAGGGGCGCGGCTCGCGCGGCGTGCTCTACGGTTGTTACGCGTACCTGGAGCGCCTGGGAGTGCGATGGTACTTTCCCGGAAAGGATTACGAAATCGTCCCCCGGCGCGCCATCGACTGGAACGCCGCGCTCGACGTCGCCGAGTCTCCCGCCATTCCTTTTCGAATTCTCGATTACTCCACTTACACGTACGGTCCCGCGGAAGAGTGGATCGACTTCGCCGCCAAGTCGCGGCTCAACCGCATCCTGTTCGGCTCATCCTGGCCCGCCCGGGACTGGTTTGCGGCGCAGCGCGAACAGTTGCTGCCGCAGTTGCGCAAGCGCGGACTCATGATCGAGGTCGGCGGCCATCTGTTGCCCACGTTCCTTCCCCGGACGATGTTCAAGGAGCACCCCGACTGGTTCCGCCGCAATCGGGACGGGGCGCGTACGCCCGACTTTAACTTCAACCCATTCCATCCCGGCGCGTTGGAGTACGTCACCGAGGGCGCCGTGAAGTATTTGACGAGCATGCCCGAAGCGAGCCTCTACCACCTGTGGCCGGACGACCTTTCCGAGGGCGGGTGGACACACGAACCGGGCAAGGAGCAGTACACGCCGTCGGATCAGTCGCTGCTGGTGGCCAATAACATCGTCACCAAGCTCCGGGAGAAGCTGCCTGCGGCGAATCTGGTGTATCTCTCCTACCACGACACCATGCCTGCGCCGCGGGTGGTGAAGCCCGTGCCGGGCATCATCTACTTCTATGCCCCGCGCGAGCGCTGCTACACGCATGCCATGGACGATCCGGATTGCGCCGCGAACCGCAAGTACGCCAAGGCGCTCGAAGATGCCATGCCGGTATTCGGCGCGGCCAACGCGCAGGTGTTCGATTATTACGTCGACCAGATTCTGTATCAGAACATGGCCAGCCCTCCGCAACCAGAGGTCATCGCGGCCGACACCCGCTACTATCGCCGCCTCGGCGTTCCGCGGCTCGGCACGCTCACCGTGAATTCCTCCGAATATGTGACGCCCGCCGTGAACATGTTCCTGTTCCCGCGCGCCTATTGGAATCCGGATCAGGATCTGAACGTCCCGCTGAACGAGTACGCGGTCACCTACTTCGGGGACGCCGGGATGAAGGACTATTTCCGGGAGTTGAAGCTCGCTCTCGGCGGCCTGGTGAAGATGTGCCGTTTTGAGCGCATGACATACTCCTGGTACCACCCGGACGCGGCGACCGAGAGCGACGAAGCACTGTCGTTCCACGCGGAGAACATGGAGCAGGCCCTTCGCGGCCCGCTCCCGCGGGCCCAGGCGTACCTGGAGGCCGCCCTACGCCGTGTGGGCAGCCCGGTTTACCGGCGGCGAATCGAGCGCGAGAAAGAGTCGCTTGACTACACGTTCCTGCAGGCGCGGCTGTACTGGCACCTGGTGCGTGGCGAGCGGGCGTACCGCACGTGCCGCGAGCGCCAGGAGCGCGACGCCTGTCTCGTCGCGGCGAGCGCCTCCGTGCTGGCGCGGCACTACCGCTTCCGTCTCGAACGCTTCATTGGCCGCACCAAGCTCAAAGGGGAGCCGATCGTCGGCGATACCGAAGGCATGGCGCGGAAACTTCGCGGCCTGGCGCGCCGCAGCATCGTCAACACGAATTTCCTGTACCAACAACTCCCTGCCGGCGTGGACGGAGCCGTGATCGATTCCGGCGGGGACTGCCTGGCGGTGCTTTACGCCGACGTGCCGGGACCCGTCCACGCGAAAGCCAGTGCGGAGGCGGGCATTGAGTGGCGCGACGAGTTCGGCGAGCCGTTGAAAACCTCACCCCTGAACGTGGCCGGCCGTCCCGTCGTCGCCTACGGGCGCGGCATCGCACCCGACGCGCTTTTCAATCGCATCCTGGCGAGCCTGCGCTAGTATCGCGGCCCGGCAGGCTGAGGCTGATCCCGGTCAACGGTAGTTCTTGCCGTCGACCCTGCCGAGGTCGATCCCGTCGCGAAAAACGCCTAAAGTCACGATCGCGAAGGTGAAGACATTCGTGTCCGGTTCCAGGTGGCCGCCAAACGCCCCATCCGGAGTCGCCAGCGTCACATGCGCGTGTACGCGCCCGCCAGAATCACCGCATTGCGGATCTTCTGCTCCTTCACCATCTTCTGCAGCCCGTCCAGCAGGTCGGTCTGATACTTGAAGCGCAGGATCACGACCTTCTCTAGCTGCCCCGTGATGGCGTAGACATCGGGCACAGCGGCGCTGTTCGGCTTCGCGTCCTGGGCCGGGGTAGTGGTGACGGTGACCTCCTTGCGGGTCTGTTGCCCCGCCGCCATCATGGCGGCAACAACCAGCAAGAACAGAACTCCGTTTGTTCTTCGCATCGAAAACCTCCTTACAATCCCAAGACTTCACTCGGCCGGCGGCACGTCCGCAGAGGGGCCGGTCCTCCTCTGTGCCGGGGCTCCGGGAATCGACTACAATGACCTCTACCGTCGGCCGTTGCACTGCTTGTACCTCTGCTACAGATCCGGCGAACAGATCGCCCATGGAGGCAATTGTATGTCGCAAACGCAGATCGACCGCCGCTCGTGGCTTCGCAGCTTGACCGGAGCCGCCGGCTTGTTCGGACTCGAAGCCTCATTCCTCGCCCAACGGACCGCTGCCGCCCAAGTTGGTCCGAAGGACAGAATCAAGGTCACGAAGGTAGAAAGCTTCGTCCTGAAGAACTCCTGGGTCTTCGTCAAGATCTCCACCGACGCCGGCATTGTGGGCTGGGGCGAAATGCTCAAGGACGACGCCAAGGCCTGCGCCGCCGGGGCGCTGGAAGTGGGAGACTACTTGGTTGGACAGGATCCCTGCCGTGTGGTCCATCATTGGCAAGCCATTCACCGCGGCGCTTTCTACCGCGGCGGTCCCATCAAAACCGCGATATCGAGCGGCATCGACATGGCGCTCTGGGACATCACGGGCAAGGTCCACGGCGTTCCCGTATACAAGCTGCTGGGCGGCCCCACGCGCGACCGCATCCGCGTGTACGGCCACGTCAGCAAGGAGACGGGCGTCAATGCCATGAAGGTCGGCCCGCGTGGCGCCTCACGCGGAGCCATCAAGTATGTCGAGGGCCAGAAGTTCGTCGATGAAGTTGTGGAGAACTTCAGGGCCCTCCGGCAAAAGTACGGTTCCGGAGTCGACATCGCGATCGATTTTCACGGCGCCGTCCAACCGCCCACCGCGATGCTGCTGGTAAAGGCGCTGGAGCCTTACCAACCCTGGTTCTACGAAGAGGTGGTGCAGTGCCTGAATGTGGACGTGATGGCTGAAATCGCGAAAAAGACGCACATCCCATTGGCGACCGGCGAGCGGATCTTCACCAAGTGGGGATTCCGGGAAATCCTGGAGAAACGGGCCGCCACCATCATCCAGCCCGACGTTTGCTATGCCGGCGGCATCACCGAGCTCAGGCTGATTGCCGGCATGGCCGAGGCTTACTACACCCCGGTCGCGCCGCATAACCCGCAGGGCCCCTGTTCCCTGGCCGCGAGCATGCAGATCGCCGCGTGCATCCCGAACTTCCTGGTCCAGGAGCGGGGTGACAACAATTACTCCGAGCTGCTGGCCAAGCCGCTTCCCGCTGTTCAGAACGGGCACCGCCCAATCCTGACGGACCCTGGACTCGGAATCACCATCGACGAGAACAAGCTCATGGCTCAGGTCGGCGAGCCCGGCGAGTACCGCACGCAGTTCGATCCCGACGACGGCTCGGTGGTGGACTGGTAGCGCGCCGGATCCTGGCCGCGCCGCCGGACATAGCCGCCACACCTGTGGCGGTTTCCCGCCGTGCACCTCATCACATGGCTGGATGCGCCTGGTGCTCCAGCGGCGCTGCTTTGGGGGGCTCGGCTGGGACCGCCGGCGGCCCCGTCGTCACCGCGGGTGACGGCGCGATGGCGTCCAATGCCATCTTGGCCACCAAGAGAGGCCTTTTGACGCTGTTTTCGAGATCGGCCGCCATGGCCTCGATCTCCGCCTTGGTAGGCGCGGACTCAAGAATCTCCATGATGTGGTGCACGCGAGTAGCAACACCCTCTACCGACGTGGCGACACTGGACACCGAGTTCTTGATGGCATCAATCTCGGTCTTCAAGATATCCAACGTGGACATGATCGACTCTCCTTGTTGAATTAGCGAACGAAGTATACCCAGCGAGGGAGCATCCAGGAAACGCAATTCGCTACTACCATCCAGCGGTGCCTGGCGAAGATCGTAATAGAGCAGGGCGTCGTCGGTTTCAAGGTCGGTTTTCTCCTGGCGCAGTACTCTTTGAAGTGTCCACCGGTCATGAATATTATGGTGAGCCAGAAGGTGTTCCACCTCCCCCGCCACCTGGTCGCTGATGGCGAGCAGGATATCGGATCTCGAGAGACGTCCGCGGTCAACCTCGGCGAAAAGGTGTTGCACGGCATCCGCGTGGCTGATCCCCATCCTCCTGGCGATGGCGGCGGGCGAGTGCCCTTTTGTGAGAAGTTCGACGACTTCGTCGTGAACGGGCATACACGGCTCGAATTGGCCAAACGGAACGAATTCGTTCTCGTTCGTCTATGATGTCCAGTCCGGATCGGCCGCCGATTAGTATACATCCAATTCACCCGCGGCCTCCAGGGAACGAACTATATCCGGAACAATCTGTTACCCATGTCTCGGGAAGGTCACGCGGATCATCCGTGCAGCGGCGATTGCTCCGGTTCGTGCTCCATGCCTACACGCACGCCGCGCGCGTCCCACTCGATCACGTTGCCTTCCCAGCGTCCGAAGTTGATCGCCGAAAGCGAACTGTAGCGGTAAAATTGCGTGGCGGCGGCGGCACGCACGCCCGTACCGGTTATGCGCGCTATCTCCGAGCAGAGCATGCGCCCGTCGCCGTCCAGGCCGGTTCTGCCGGGCGCCACCTCCGCGGCCGCGCAGGAGTAAATGGTAATGCCGTAGGAAAGATTTCCGTTCCACGGCCGCAGTTGGCGGACAGTCGTAAGCTTCAGATCGTCCTGGCATAGTTGCAGCCCGTAACCGCCATGCCCATCCACCTCATATCCGTGGCACATGATGCGCAGCCGGATCTCCGATCCGTACTGAAAACTGATGTCGTTGACACGCTGAACCAGTGCGCTCAACCTGGTTTGCCCGTTCACCGGCACGATAGTGATGCCGTCGCCTCTCGGCGGATCGCCGTCCAGCCGGGTGTCGTGGACGATGACAATCTGCGCCATACCTTTCGCCCTCCTGGGACCGCTTTGGCATCAAGTATATCGCGCAGGCTACCTGAGTTGGCGGAAATCTCCAGGCGAGACGCTATCGCGCTTGACTAGATTTCCGCTTTTCGGATGCGGGCAGCGCGAAATAAGTGCTCACGTATTGGCATTTGCCAGCGCGCTGGCAGGAATCTCGGGCTATACTTCAGAAGACGATTCACCGATTCTGTACCGGAAAGCTTTGACGATGATCACCGATTCTCCGCGTACCCGCCAAGACGCGCTGCTCGAAGTTTCGGAGTCGATTGCCTCCCACGAGTCCTTGCCCGCATTGTTCCACGCGCTGTCGCCCTCGTTGGCCAAGCTTGTCTCATTCACCGGATTGGGCCTGGTACTCCACGACCCCGAACGGGGCGTCAGCAAACTGCATGTCCTGGAGTCGTCATCACCCTACGACATCCCGGACGGTTATGAGTTCCCAGCCGAACAATCTCCAACCTCGGTTGTACTGGAGACCGGACAGCCGTTCTATTTCCCCGACCTCGAATTGGAGACCAGGTATCCAGTTCTTCTGCAGATGCTTCGGAACAGCGGCATCCGCAGTTACTGCATATTGCCGCTCATTACCGAAAGGCGGAAGATTGGCAGCCTGACTTTCGGATCACCCGACAAAAACGCGTACAGCGGCGACGATATCGTGTTCCTATGTCAGGTGGCGCGGCAGGTGGCCGTCGCTGTCGAGAACACTCTCAACTTCGAAGCTGCCAAGGCGCTGCGGGAAGAGCTGGCCCGCGACCGGGACCGGCTGCGACTGTTGCTTCAGGTGAATAATGCCATCGTCGCCCGACTCGAAACGCGACCGCTGTTCGAGGCGATCTCCGGCGCTCTTCGAGAAACGTTGAAGGTGGAATTCGCCAGTCTGACGCTGTGGGATCCCGAGACCAAACAGCTCCGCCGGCAGGTCCTCGATATCGAGGGCTCATATGAGCTGTCAGAAGCGGATCCCCTGGTTCCGATTGAGGGTACCCCATCCGGCACGGCGTACCTGGGCCGCAAGCCGGTCGTGATCACGGGCGAGGAACTCGCAACTTCGCCGTACTCGATGATGCGCTCCCTGACTCAGCATGGATTTCGATCTGCCTGCGCAGTACCGCTCATCTGCGGTGATCGCGTTCTCGGCACACTCAACGTGATGAGCCGCGGGGAGGAAATGACACAGGATGGGGTAAACCTCCTCGTCCAGGTGGCAGGCCAAATCGCCATCGCGCTCGACAACGCGGCCGCATACAGGCGCATCGAGGAGCTGAATGCCCGGCTGGCGGAAGAGAAGCTGTATCTCAAGGAAGAAATCCGCACCAACTACTTTTTCGAGGAAATCGTCGGCCGCAGCGCGGCGCTCACCGCTGTGCTCCGCCAGGTGGAGACCGTCGCCCCCTCGGATTCGACCGTACTCGTCTGCGGAGAGACCGGCACCGGCAAAGAGCTCATCGCGAGGGCCATCCACAATTTGAGTTCTCGCCATCAATACACTTTTGCAAAGGTGAACTGCGCGGCCATCCCCACGGGCCTGCTGGAGAGCGAGTTGTTCGGGCACGAAAAGGGCGCCTTCACCGGCGCAATCGAGCAGCGTATCGGCCGCTTTGAGACGGCTCATCGCGGCACCTTGTTCCTGGACGAGGTCGGCGATATTCCTTTGGAACTGCAGCCGAAGCTGTTGCGCGTCTTGCAGGAGCGGGAGTTCGAGCGGCTCGGCAGTTCGAGGACGATACGCGTCGATGTGCGATTGGTGGCCGCAACCAACCGGGACCTGCTTCAGATGGTCGACGACCGGCAGTTCCGCGCCGACCTCTACTACCGGCTCAACGTCTTTCCCATCGTGGTCCCGCCCCTCAGGGAACGCGTCGAAGATATCCCTCTCCTGGTCAGCTACTTCACGGAGCAGTATGCAACCCGGATGGGCAAACAGATCACTACGATCCCTTCCGGGACGATGGAGCATTTGGTCCGGTACCCCTGGCCGGGCAATATCCGCGAGTTGCAGAACCTGATAGAGCGAGCCGTGATCATGTCTCCCGGGCCTGTCCTGAATGTCCCGCTGGAAGTCCTGCGGGCAACGGAACAACAGGCTTTGCACTCAACCGGCACCCTCGAAGAGGCCGAACGGCAGCACATCCTCCGGACACTGGAAGAGACCAATTGGGTTCTATCTGGCCCAAACGGCGCCGCGGCGAAACTCGGGCTGAAGCGCCCGACTCTTCAGTTCCGAATGAAGAAATTGGGCATCTCTCGTCCCCAATAGCACGATTCCCGCCAGCCGGCTGGCATCCGCCAACATGCCAGCATTGGCACGAGCCTGCCAGTTAGATCCAGCCTTCGCTCCCCTGCGTGTTATCAACCAGATAGCTCTCGCTGCCATGCACGCCCGAATGGCCCTCCCCATGCTCCGTTACTAAGTGGAGAGTCGACAAACAATGCTGAGAATATCCGTCGAGGATCGTGGCGCGGCGATCCAACTGAAGCTCGAAGGGCAGCTCAAGAGCATCTGGGTCGCCGAGTTGGAGCATTGTTGGCGTTCGCAATCCGCCGCTGCCCCCCGAAGGGACATCGTCGTTGATCTGACACGCACCGATTTCGTCGATCTCACCGGCAAGTACCTGCTGACGCTTATGCACCATCGCGGGGTGAAGTTTATCGCCCGATCGCCGCTCATGAAGGGCCTGCTGGCCGAGATCGCCCTTACCGAAAAGGAATTGAACCAACAGCCCACGACCGGCGGCCAAAAGGAGTGAATCCATGAATTCGTTCTTGACAAACCTGCAGGAAACCTGGTGCAAGCTGATGCATCCAGCACCCCGGTGGCCGATAAACGGCTACTACGAATGCCCGGCATGCCTGCGCAGGTATCCTGTCCCCTGGGCGAATCGCCCCATGCCCAGCACGGCGACAACAGTGAAGCCGTTACCCTCGAAGCCGATCTGTATTCGTCGCCCGGTCCTGGTCACCACTGAGGCGCGATAGCCACGGCGCGGTGGTTCGCGTCCATCCTACTCCCCCAGCGTCAGAATCCGGCATTGGCCGGGCGCGGCGGGCACCTGCAGCTTGCGGCCCGCCACCTCGATGATGACGGGTTCCTTGCCGCCCGCGAAGTCCGCACGGCGCACCAGGACGCGGCGGCCTAGCCGCAATCCGGACACCACCGTTCCGGGTTGCGAGGGGACATCAAACGTAATGGGGACCCCCTTCTCCAGAAACTCGCCGTAGGCCTGTGCGGCGGCCCACACCGGGTGGAGTAGTTGGATCTCTTTGGCGTTCTCCTTCTCCGTACACCACAGGAAGAACGTGTCAGTACCCCGCAGAAGCATGTGCCAGAGCAGCTCCTGGTAAGTGCTCTCACTCATCTGGCGTGCCGGCTGCGCACCGGCCGGCGCTCCCCCCTCTCGCTCGCTCAACCCGACGTCCACCGTGTGCCAGTGCACGAACGCGATGATGGGAACGTTCGCGGGCGTGTGCCGGCCCGCGTTCGAGGCCACCAGCAGGCCGTTGTAGAACCAGCGGTAGTCGCCCGGCTCGAAGTCGTACCAGTTCCACGTCCACGACCAGGGGTACACCACCGGCATGGCGAACGTGTATCCGGTGTCCTCGAAGTCGTTGGCCCAGTGGCGGTAAAGCGCGCGCTGATCGCGCAAGGCCGGCTGGCCCGGGATGTACTTCTCGAAATAGTCGTACCAGTAGCGCCAGCCATTGTGGGGGTACATGGCGTAATTGCCCACCAGCGCTCCAGGATGGTGCTCCAGCACGGGCTCGGCGTAAGCTTTCCGCTGCAGCAGGCTGCGCAAACGGCGCGTTTCGTGCTGGTAGGCGAGGAAATCGTCCACTTGGGGCAGGTGCTTGCGGCACACCGCGCAACGATGGGAGGCGGCCTGCGCGTGGTTCCATTCCAGCGGGCCGTCGATCTCCCAATCCGTGAAAATGAAGCCCACCGGCAAGCCCACCTTCGCGTACGCGGCGGCGAACTTGCGCACGCGGTCGCGAATCACCGGAATGCGGTGCTCCAGCCGGAACGGGCAGCCCATCTTCGCGTTTCCGAACGTGTTATCGAAGAACGGCTTGCCCTTGTCGTCAATGTGCGCCGTCTCCGGCGAGCCGTCGAAGAAGCTGGAAAGCAGCGAACTCGCGTGGATATTGATCGGTACGCCGGCCTTCTTTTGCGCGCGCGCCACCGGCAACGCCTCGGCGAGGCAGGCCTCCAGCGGCCCCTGGTTCCAGTTCGAGATCAGGCCCACGCCGCGCTCATCGAGCAGCCGCACCAGCTTCAGCGCCCGCGCGTCGTCCAGCTTGCCTGCGCCGATAGCCGGCCACAGGTAGAGCGGCAGCCTGCCGCCGCGGCTGTGCTTCAACGGCTGGGTTTGATCCAAAACCAACTGAATGTTCTTCGGCCACTCGGATTTCGGTGCTTGCGCCTTGACGGCTGCCGCGGCCAGCGCCGCGGCGGCGATCAGTGTGATACATGCACTCCATCCACTCCGCATCCTCATTCGCCTGTCCTCTCGAAATAGGGCTCCAACTGCACGTAGTTGAACATCAGCTCCTGTCCCACCGGACCGCCGGCTGCCTTGTCCGAGGCCCAATCCGAAATGATCAGCCGCGCCTCGGGCTGCGTAGCGCGGAACATCAACCGGTGATGGTTGAACCATGCAGGACCGTTCTTGAAGGGGAGTTGCGCATGTGAATAGCTGCTGCTCACAGGAATCGAACGGTAGCTTCCCTGCTCTACCTTTTGCGCGCCCCCGACCTCAAGCGAGACGGCGTGCTGTTGCTTCACGGATCGTCCGTTCCTGATGTCCTGGTAGTCCGCCGTAATCATCTCGACCGAGTAGAGCCTGCCGGGCACCAGGTTCCTCACTTTCTGTGAGACTCTGTTGGGGCGGCCGGCCTGACGGCGCATCCACAGGTAGGCGTTGCCGCTCGGCTCGTCCGGCTCCATGCCGCGCTGCCAGTAGCGGCCCTGCGCGCACGCGTAGCGCTCCAGGTAGCCGGTCTTGAGGCTGTCAGGAGCGGCGGGCTCCGCCGTCCAGCCTTTCAGTTCGTCCAGGAAGTCCGGGTTGGCGATGTGATCCAGCGCGTAGGTCCAGCCGTAGCGCTTGCTCAGCAGACCCGTGGCGCCGTTGATGCAATAGTGGCGGTAGAGTGCGCTTTCCCATCGAAGGATTTCCTCGGTCGCGCCGCCCGAGTACCACCAGTGCACGCCGAACAGACCGTCGAACTGCGGATGCGTGGCGAGGTACTGCATCTGCATGTCCATCCAGACCTTGTAATTCACGTCTGGCTGCACGTTCAGCTCCGGACCGCTCATGAAAATGCCCAGCACCATCACCAGGTGCCGCAGCAGATCCGGGAACGCGGCGCGCCATTTGACGATCTCGCCGCCCAGGATCCGGTCCATGTACTGGCGGCCCTGCTCCTCGGTGGGCATTTCATGGTGGTAGCGTTCCCAGGCCATGTAGAAGTCGAAGGCGATGACCGTGCGCACCAGCTCGCGGCTCTCGGGCCGGCTGTGCATTCCCGGGCCACCCGTGTAGGCATAGAAAGCCTTGCCGGATCCCTTCATCTTCTCGCCGAGCATCTGCATGCCTTCGATCCAGGCCGGGTACAGCGGATTCTGACGCCCGCTGAACTCGTCCGCGACCAGCCCCGCCAGGCGCGGGTCCTGGAAGCCCACGTTCTTGTGCCAGTACTCGAAAGCGCGTGGGCCGGTCAGGTCCTTGTCGTGAGGAAGGCTGCCGTAAGAGATGAACTTGCGGCCGCTGCTGGTCCACTCGTCGATTTCGGCATTTATACTTGGCCCTGCCGCTCCAGCTACCGTGTTGACGCTCGAAAGGACGTTCTTCTTCAGCCAGTCCCAACTGAACTTGCCCAGCTCGGGAAAGTGCGGCTCTTGCGGATAGCGCACGAAGTGCGTCTCGGGCATCGTCCGTATGATGAGCGGTCCACACGTCGTCACACCCGTGGCGCGCACCTGGACTTCGTGCGTGCCTTCCGGCAGCAGGCGCATGGTTTCGACCGTGGGCCCCTGCTGCAGAGTGATCTCGATCCACTTCCCGCCGTCATGAGTCAGCTCCACTCTTTCGCCCTCGCGCGCATCGGCCCGGAGCGAAACGTACACCCAGCCCGAGCGCGGGTTCCGGAAACGGTAGGAAGCGCCCTGCGACGCGTGAACCGTTTCCACGCGAAGCAACTCCGTCACGAGATTGTTCAGGCGCGTGGGGACCTGCGCCCAGAGTCCCGCTGCCGAGGACATGAGACTGATCGCGATGAATGCCCGCCTCTTCATAGGTAGATTGTGACGCGGCACCGGTGTCCGCCGCCAGCCCCTCTCGTATACGCCCTAAAGCCGCTCGGGATTGGCGACAATATACTGTGTGCCGGAAGTACAAATTTCATTGGAGGTGCCATGGTTCGCAGTGCGATTGTCTTACTGTTGTCCTCATATGCATCGCTCATGGCCCAGGGCGACACTTGGATCGGTACGCGCGTCAAGTACGCGCATCGTTGGGGTAATGTTGCCGTCGATGGCTCAAGCCTCCTCGGCGGATATCGTTCGGACGCGGTCACTGGCGTAGCTGTAGACGCCGGCGGCAACGTCTATGTGGCCGGCAGAACCTACTCGAAGGCTTTCCCATCGAGCACAATTGAACCGCCTGCGATACCAGTTCCGCACGCCAGGGGCTTTGTGGGCAGGCTTAAGCCGGACGGCAGCGATTTCGCCTGGCTCGCCAACTGGGACCAGTGCGGCATCAACACCATGACCGTGGACGCCTATGGCAACGTGATCGTGGCCGGCGCCGCATATGTCACTAGCGGCGACGCCTTCCTGGCCAAGTACGACGCGTCGGGGGCTCTCCTGCTCACACGCGCGTTATCCGGGATTCCCACCGCCGTCGCGCTCGACGCCGCCGGCAACATTTTCGTGGCCGGGACGACCTATTCTTCGGAATACCCGGCCACACCGGGTGCCTTGCAGCAAACGCGCAAGAACGCTTCTACAGGCCTTGGCACGGGATTTGTTACTAAGTTCGACCCCACTGCCACCTCACTCCTGTATTCCACTTACCTGGGAGGATCCCAGTTGACGGAGATCCACGCCATGGCCGTGGATGCAGCCGGTTTCGCGTATCTGGCCGGAACCACGACATCCGCCGACTTCCCCACCACGGACGGGGCCCTGCAGCCGCGCATATCCGGCACCGCCGGCAGTGAAAACTCCGACGGCTTCGTGGCCAAACTGGACCTGACGGGCGGACGTCTGGTCTTCTCGACCCTGGTCGGCGGCTCCGCGTCCGACTCGGTGAATGCCATCGCCGTCGATTCGAGCGGCGCGAGCTACGTCGCCGGAAGCACCAAGTCCGCCGACTTCCCGGTCACGCCAGGCGCTTTCGTCACCGCTCGCCCCGGGACCTCGTCCGCCTTCGTGAGTAAGTTGAGCGCCTCGGGAGCCGCCTTAAGTTACTCCACTTACTACGGAGACTCAGCCACGGTTGCGGCCATCGCCGTGGCCCGGAACGGATGGGCTTACGTCACCGGAGAGGCTTCCGGCGAACTGCCCGTCTGGGCGGCGATCCAGCCATCCTATTACGGCGGCACTTGCGCTTACTACACTCTGTCCGGGTCCACCCCCTACGGCGAGTACACCTGTCCGGAGGCTTTCCTGGCGGCTTTCAACGAGAACGGCTCCGGGTTGGCCGTTTCTACGTACCTGAGCGGGGCCGGCAAGAAGTCCGGCTTGGCGCTGACCGTGGATGCGCTATCCAATATCTACGTCGGCGGCCGGGGCGCCATCGTGCCGCCCACGACGAGTTTTCCCGCCGCCGAGGGCCACGCGTTTCTGGTCAAGCTCGGCCCTGGCTCGCGGCCTCCGATGTTCACCCGGCAATCCATCACCAACGCCGCGAATTTCTCCACGGGCCTGCCGCTTCCTGGAGGCGCCGCCTCGGTGTTCGTCGGCGATCTTGCCGGAACAAGCGACGTGACCGTCAAAGTCGACGGAGTGCTCGCGCCGCTCTATGTCGTCACGCCCGGACAGATCAACTTCCAGGTGCCACTCGACGTCGCACCGCCGCTGTCATCCGTAGAGATCGCGCAGGGCGACGCGGTGGCATCGGTGCGAGGCCTGAAGAGTCTCCTCACCGCACCCGCCATCTTCACGTCCGACGGTGTCCACGGCGCTATCCAGCACGGCCTGGACTACCGCCTGGTGACGGCTTCGGCGCCGGCCGAGCGCGGCGAGGTGATCACCATCTACCTGACCGGACTCGGCGCGACCACGCCGCCGGTGAAAAGCGGCGCGCCGGTCCCGGTCTCACCGCTGTCGTGGACGACGCTCGCGCCCACGGTGTGGATCGGAGGCCAAATCGCCGAGGTGCTCTTCTCAGGCCTCACGCCGGGAACGTTCGGCCTCTACCAGATCAACGCGCGCGTTCCGCAGTCTGTCGCCGCGGGGGATGTGGAGGTACAGGTCGGTTTGCCCTCGATAGAGGACGAGACGCTGTTTATGCGGCCGACAGTCGCTCGCATTAGCCGCCCCGTCCTGATGCCGGTCCGCTAACGAGGATCCGCGTTCAGCGCAGCGCGGCGCAGGCGGATTCCACGTCCGGGAAGAATTTGAACACGGTGTCCAGGCGGGTCACGTGGAAGCTGTCGCGGACCGCGCCGGTGGCGGCGGCCATGTGCATGGTGCCTCCGGCCTGGAACACTTTGTTCAAGCTGGCGATGAAGCGGCCGATGCCGGTCGAATCGATGTGCGTGACGCCGGCAAGGTCGAACACGATTTTGCGGTGCCCCTGCGCGAGCAGTTCCGCGACCAGCGATTCGATGCGCGTACTCTCATCACCCAGCATGATGCGGCCGGCGACGGTAATAACGACGATCCCTCCGTCGATTTCGCGATGCTGAATCTCAAGTGGCATGGGCGCGCGCTTCACGATTTAGAATACTGCGAATCGGGCATTCAGGTTCAATGTTTCCCGAAGATCGACTTCGCCACGGTGGCGTGAATGCCCCTCTTGCCGTCCACCACCTGCGTTACGCGAAGGTCCACCGCGGACCCTGCGAGCAGGTAGGCATCGTCCCGCGTCAGGCCTTTCTCGGCGACCAGGAAATCCAGCATCTCGCGCAAGGCGATGCGGCCGGCTTCTTCCAGGTTCTCGTGGAAGCGCGCTGTCATGGTACGCCGGTCCAGCGGATAGCTCTTCACGCGCCAGTAGGGAAAATCGTCCGGCAGCATGCCGCACCCCGGACAGATGATGATGATGGCGTAATCGAAAGCCAGATCCACGGCCTTGATGCGCACTTCGAGCGTGTCGCCGGGCTCGGCACCTTCTACATAAACCGGACCGGTGAGCACATGCGGCCCGGGCCCCTCATTCTTCACTTCACTGTGGATGATGCGGCCGGCCTCGCGGATGGCCGCGTCCGGAATTCCACCTTCCCGCATCATGGCCGGGTCGGCGATCATGGCCGATTCCATCGCGACCGTATCGCCGGAACGAATGCGGACGACAGGCGCCACCTCGGCCGAAAAGTAACCTCGCACTACTGTCTTCGGCGCCGGCTTGATTACCGGAACCGGAGGCTGGGCGGCGGCCAGCGCCGCCGCCCACAGCAGTGCGAGTAATTTCACTGCTTCTTCTTTCCCTGGGCGGCGACGGCCGCCATGGCCGCCTTCACCTTCTCGGGATCGCCCAGATAGTAGTGCCTGATCGGCTTCAGGTCGTCATCGAGCTCGTACACCAGCGGCATCCCGGTGGGGATGTTCAACTCGACGATGTCCTTCTCGCTGACGCTGTCCAGGTACATCACCAGCGCGCGCAGGCTGTTGCCGTGCGCGGCGATGACGACGCGCTGGCCGGAACGGATGGCCGGCGCGATGGTCTCGTGCCAGTAGGGCAGGAAGCGCGCCACCGTGTCCTTCAGGCACTCGGTGAGCGGCAGTTCCTGCTCGGTCAGGCTCTGGTAGCGCGGATCGGAGCCGGGATAGCGCGGGTCCGTCTTTTCGAGCACGGGTGGCGGCGTGTCGTAACTGCGCCTCCAGATTTTCACCTGCGCTTCGCCGAATTTCTCAGCCGTCTCGCTCTTATTCAGCCCTTGCAGCGCGCCGTAGTGGCGCTCGTTGAGGCGCCAGCTATGGTGCACCGGAATCCACATCAGGTCCAGTTCATCCAGCGCCGTCCACAGCGTGCGGATGGCGCGCTTCAGAACCGACGTGTAAGCCACATCGAAGACGTAACCTTCACGCTTGAGCACCTGGCCGGCCTCGTGAGCTTCGGCGAGCCCCTTCTCGGACAGATCGACGTCGGTCCATCCGGTGAAGCGGTTCTCCTTGTTCCACGTGCTTTCGCCGTGACGCAGCAGAACTACCTTCTTCATTGCTTGTAGGCCTTCCTGCCCGCGAACTTGGCCGTCGAGCCGAGTTCCTCTTCGATGCGGAGCAACTGGTTGTACTTGGCGATACGGTCGGTGCGGCTGGCCGAACCGGTCTTGATCTGGCCGGCGTTGGTGGCCACCACGAGGTCGGCGATGAAGGCGTCCTCGGTCTCGCCCGAGCGATGCGACACCACAGCGGTGTAGTTGGCGCCCGCAGCCATGGCCATGGCTTCCAGAGTCTCGGTCAGCGAACCGATCTGGTTCACCTTGATCAGGATCGAATTGGCGACGCCCTTCTCGATGCCCTGTACCAGCCGCTCGGTATTGGTGACGAACAGGTCGTCGCCCACCAACTGGATCTTCTTGCCCAGCGTGTCCGTCAACAGCTTCCAACCGCTCCAATCGTCCTCGGCCATGCCGTCTTCGATCGAGAGGATGGGATACTGGCGCACCCAGTTGGCCCAGAATTCGACCATCTGTTCGCTGCTGCGTTCGCTCTTGTCCGACTTCTTGAAGATGTACTTCTTCTTGTCGGCGTCGTAGAATTCGCTGGCGGCGGGATCGAGCATGATGCCGATCTGCTCGCCCGGCTTGTAGCCTGCCTTGGTGATGGCTTCCAGAATCGTTTCCAGCGCTTCTTCGTTGGACTTCAGGTTCGGCGCGAAACCGCCCTCGTCGCCCACGGCGGTCGAATAGCCGCGCTTCTTCAGGACGGACTTCAGGTTGTGGAACACTTCCGCGCCCATGCGGAGCGATTCGGCGAAGCACGACGCGCCGAACGGGGCAACCATGAATTCCTGCGGGTCCACGCAGTTGTCGGCGTGCGCGCCGCCGTTGAGGATGTTCATCATGGGAACCGGCAGCGTGACGGCCGCGACTCCGCCCAGGTAGCGGTACAGCGGCGTGCCCTCGCTCTCGGCGGCCGCGCGCGCGGTGGCCATGGACACGGCCAGGATGGCGTTGGCGCCCAGACGGCCCTTGTTCGGAGTGCCATCAAGCGCGATCATCTTGCGGTCCACTTCGATCTGGCTGCTGGCTTCCATCGCCAGGATGGCGGGGGCGATTTCGCTGTTGATATTGGCGACCGCCTTCAGCACGCCCTTGCCCAGATACCGCGACTTGTCGCCGTCGCGAAGCTCCACTGCCTCGTGCTCGCCGGTCGAAGCGCCGGAAGGAACCGCCGCACGGCCCATGCTGCCGTCGGACAACCAAACATCGGCTTCCACGGTGGGGTTGCCGCGCGAGTCCAGAATTTCGCGTCCAATCACACTTACGATTTCACTCATGATTTCTCCTTGACACTTGGGGAACTGCTGGTGTTCTCCACCATTTTGGCACAGAGCGCGGAACGAGGTTTCATCGTGTTACGATGAAAGGGTCTTAGGCTGCAATCATTCAAGCCGGAAAGGGGGTGACCCAAGTTTGGCGGAAGTAACACTACAGGATGGCGAGAGCTTGGAAAGCGCCCTTCGCCGGTTCAAGCGCAAGGTCCAGCAAGAGGACATCATTAAGGAGATCAAGCGTCACTCCTATTACCTCAAGCCGGGCGAGAAGAAGCGCACCAAAGCGGCACTGGCCCGCAAGCGGAATCGCAAGAAGCGCCCCAGAGATTCCGAATAGGATTTACCGGGGACGCCCCCCGGACGGCGGCGTCCCCAATTCCCTCCCCTCCCTACTACCGGTTCATTCGCTTCAGCATCTCGCTCTCAACCTGCTTGAAGCCTGCCGGGACTTCGAGTTTCGAGCCATCCACGCCGGCGGTTGAGAAGCCGGTCATCTCGACGGTGGTTTCCATCAGCACGCCCTGCGCCGCGCCCTCGGGCGCCTGCTGCTGCTGTTGAGATACCTGCTGTTGCGCTGGTTGCTGAGCCTGTTGCTGCTCTTCCTGCTGCGGCTTCTTGCGGCGGCCAAACCCACCGAGGCGCCCTAGCCGTCCACCCAGTACGCTGCCGATCGACGAAGCTTCTTCCTGCTGCTTGGCTTCGGGAGCCGGACGCTGTTCGGCCGGCTGCGCCTGCTGCCCGGATCCGGCTTCGGCCGGCCCGCCGACGCCCTTCATCGACATACGCACGACCTGCAAAAGCGGCGCGCCCTCAAGCTTGGCCGCTTCCTTCGCGGCCGCCGCCATCCCCTTCATCATGTTGGGATTACCAGCCGCCATGGGCCCCAGGTTGGCGCCCGGAACCCAGTTCATCTTCTTCGCCATGCGTTCATAGAAGGCCTTCATCTGCGCATAGCCGGTGACATCCTTGGCAACCCACATGTTCGAAGTAGTGAGTATCGTACCCTTGTTGCCGGACTTCGGATCGGTCGTCTCTATCTCCATGGAAAGTAGCATCTCGCGCGTCGGGAATCCGGAGATCTCGCGAGTTTGTCCGGTGGCTTTCACGTCCACCTTGAGGTTGATGTCGGCGTTGGCCTGCTGGCCAACCGCGGCCATGGCTTTTGCCATGTCGGCGAATGTCACCACAGAGTAGGTCTTCTTCTTGAAGTCGATACTCGTGATCGTTTCGCTCGCCAGGTCGGTGATCTGGGCCGTGTCGGCGGTTACGCTCGCCATACGGTCGCCCTTCAGGTAGACGTGCGTGGCAATCGGCTCGCGGGCCTGCTTGGAGAACGCGCCTGCGAAGCGCATCATGCCCATCATTGCGCCGCCTGTGATCTTCGCGGTTTGGTCGTAGCTCAGATCGGCCCTGAGCGACGCACCTCCGAGTGTCAAGAGGAGTACAACGGATACGTGTCTGAACATAGCTGTCCTTCTGGGATATGGTATGACAACTTCTCCACATGCCGTCAAGATGAAACTGATGCGGCGGAGAGCCGTCAGTAAGCGATTTTTGCCCGGTGCCTAGAACGGCACGTCGTCGTCGGTGATGCCGGGTTCGAACGGCGATTCCTCGGCTGACGCAGGCGCCGGCGCGGACGAGCGGCGCGGTTGCGCATTGCGCGGCATGGAGACCGGGCCTCGCGCTTCCTCCGGCGCGCCTTCGCCGCGGCCGCCAAGAAGCAGCACGTCGTCGGCCACCACCTCCGTGCGGTAGACCTTCTTGCCGTCCTTGTCGTCGTAACTGCGGGTCTTCAGGCGTCCTTCGACATAAACCTGCTTGCCCTTGGTCAGGTAGTTGGCCAGGTTCTCCTGGCGCCAGAGGACCACGTTGTGCCAATCGGTGTCCTCTTTCCACTCGCCGGTCTGCTGGTCTTTCCAGCGGTAGCTGGTAGCGACCGAAAAGGTCGTACAGGCCACGCCGCTGGCGGTGAACTTGGTCTCGGCGTCACGGCCGAGGTTGCCAAGGAGAATGACTTTGTTGACGCTGCGAGATGCCATACTTTCATGAACTCTACCATATTGCGAGCGGCCTCGGCTGACGAATCCGGCACCTGGAGATCAAAGGGGGTTCCCGCGCGGGAAGCTGCGGTATAATGGGCGCGAGCGGTACTTGGGACAGGCGATGAACAACTGCTCCCGCGTCTTTTCACAGTGGATTTGCCAAGGCGGTTTCTTGTGCATTTGGGCGTGTGCCTGGGCGCAGCCGCTGGCGGCGCAATCGCTGATGACCGGCAGCGGGCCGGGGGGCCAGGTCCGCATTCTTAACACCGACGCGGCGGTGCTCGAACTGGGTGAGAAGCGCAACGACCTGCCCTGTACCGTGAGCCCCGTCAAACCCACCCTGGGCTTCGACCTGAAATTCCACGCGGGCTATGAAGTGACCGTTCCTCTGCGGGAACTTGCCGGCGCGGAGGACCTGCTGACCATTGTCTTCCGCATCACGTACGAAGGCCGCAAAGACGCCCCCCTGATGTTCTCCCAGCGCATCCGCGTCCCGGCCGTCGAGGAAAGCGCCAAGGGGGATGCCTATCTTCAAGGCAACTTCGATCTCGGGGAAGGCGTCTATCACATTGACTGGCTTATGAGGGATCGCGCCGAGAGGGTCTGCTCGGATTATTGGGACGCTGATGCAGTTCTGCCGCCCAGGGAGAGGACTATCCAGGTGGCGCTGGTCCCCGGAGAGATACGGGGCAGCGACGTGGAACCGTTCAAGGAAGAGCCGCCGGTGAGCCGCTCGCAGGACGGCCCCCCGCTGAGCGTGAAGGTACTCATCAACTTCGCGCCGCAGAACTCCCGTTCGGCCACGTTACAGCCGCTCGATACGGCGGCGTTGATTTCGATCCTGCGCGGCATTGCACGCGAGCCGCGCATCGGCAAGTTTTCCGTGATTGCCTTTAACTTGCAGGAACAAAGAGTTGTTTGCAGGCAGGAGAGCGCCCAGCGCATCGATTTCCCGGCCTTGGGCAAGGCGCTAGAGGACTTGAAACTGGGCACCGTGGACCTGCGGCGGCTAAGCGAAAAGCATGGCGACACGCACTTCCTGACCGATCTGATCCGGCGGGAGGTTGGGAACTCCGGATCGACCGACGCACTGATCTTTGCCGGCCCCAAGGCGTTGCTGGACGAAAACGTCCCGGAAACCGCCCTTAAGGATTTGGGCGGGGTAGATTACCCGGTTTTCTACATGAACTACAACCTCGAACCGCAGCGCACGCCCTGGCGCGATTCGATAGGACATGCGGTAAAGTACCTGAAGGGGTACGAATACACCATCAGCCGGCCCAAAGATCTTTGGTTTGCCATGACCGAAATGGTCTCGCGCATCGTAAAATCAAAACAGGAAAGGAGCGCGGCCGGCGCCGCGCCAACGCAATGATTACGCGGATTCAATGGCTTGCCCTTCCGGCAATGCTCGTTTGGGGTATCACCTGCTTCGCGCAGCCTGCCAGCATGGAACACGCCCGGAGCCTGGCCCCCTTTGTCCCCTCGCCGCAACCTATCGTCGAGAGGATGCTGTCCGCGGCCAATCTCAAGCCCGGCGAGACCCTCTTCGATCTCGGCTGCGGCGATGGGCGCGTGCTGATCACCGCCGCGAAGAAGTTCGGCGCCAAGGCCGTCGGCATTGAGCTGTCCCCCAAGCTGGTGGAGGCCGCCAACGAAGAAATCAAGGCCAATCATCTGGAAGACCAGGTGAAGGTCATACAAGGCGACCTGCTGGAAGCGGACCTCAGCTCGGCCGACGTGGTCACCATCTATCTGCTGACGCACTCCAACGACAAATTGCGCCCCAACCTGGAGAAATACCTGAAGCACGGCGCGCGCGTGGTGAGCCACGATTTCCAGGTGCGCGGGTGGAAGCCCATCCGCGTGGACAAGCTGGAAGTCTACCGCCGCACGCATTCCATTTACGTCTACGAAATGCCGGTGGAGCGGTAGCGGCCCCCGTATCAGTCCTGCCTTACGCTCAACCCGCGTGTTGCATACTGCAAGTATGAACTTCATACACGCTCTCATACTTGCAGCGGCACTCTTTGGAACCTCCGCCGCCACGCCTGCCGGTAACTCCTTCTCTTTGAAAGTCTTCGAAGGGTTCCGGTTTACAGATCGCGCTATGGTCAAGAGCGACGACAAGAGCGCGGACGTGCGGTTCACCTATCAAGTGCGCCGCGCCGGGCCCTTCGTCTACCTCGGCGCGGAGAAGATCAAGGCACTCTCGGCGGCGCCGCGAGGCTCATTCTCTACCGCTGAAACGGCGTCCTGGAAAGATTACGTGTTTGCTCCCGACCCGGGATACTATGGCGTCGTCTCGAAAGGGCATTCCTACGTCTTACACCTGGAGAGTTACGAAAACCAGGGCAAGGCCGCCAGCTACTGGAAACTGAACTTCTCCTGGAAACAGTTGGACTGAAGACGGCCTCCTCCGTCCACTCAGCGCAAGCGGAATTCGAAGGCGCAGGGTGCGTAACTGTCGCCGGTTGAGTCGCGCAGCAGGAACGCATAGAAACCCGGCTCCAGGTCCCCGGTAGTGATGGTTACCACGGAGCCGTCGCGCCGGCCGGCGACCGGTGACTCCGCGCGCACGGCGGAGAGGATCTTCACTTCCGGCTCCTGCTGTTCCGGATTGAGCGCGGTCTGCCGCGTCTCGACGTCGCGGGTCTCGATGAGCCGCGCCCGCTCCTTTTCGCAAACCGTTAGCTTCATGAGGACAGGCGTGTACTCGTCCAGGTCGATGCCGCTGTGCATAGCCGGCATGCGCAGCATCACGGCGCCGGACACCTCCGGGACCGGCCGTTCATCGAGAAAGAAGAACTGGCGAACGCGCAAGTTGCGCAGGTCGGCCGGTCCGGCCGAAGGCGGGCGGACCACTTGGGTTCCACCGGCCGTCATCGTCACCGGCAACCGCCTGAGGACACGACCGAAGCCCGAGCGGCGCGAGCCTTCGACAGGCCCCTTGTCCGGATCGGCGCCGGCGTCCAACCGTGTTCCTGCCTGCTTCACCTTTTCGGAGAACCTGGTGTCCTTGGGCGCATAGGCCAGCATCACCGGGGAACTTATTAACTCCACTTCCTTCTCGCCGGCCAGCAGTGCCACTTTCCCCGCCGGTGGCGTGGTGGGGACTGCCCGCTGCCGCTCCAGGACGGCAAGCAGCACGCGGTCTGTCACGCCAGCCTTCTTCAGCGCAAGCAGACCTTCGGGAGAGGTGTCGAAACGCACTTCGCCCGCGGACTTTACCGCGGCCGCCACCACTTCTTCGCTCATGCCGGCGCGCACCAGTTTGATGACGCCGTCGTTATCGAGCGGCTTTGACGGTGTCTGAGCGGCAAGAAGCCCTGCCGCGAGGGCGATCGCGGCCGTCAGCCTTTGCATGGTCGAGAGCAGGGGGCAGTCTCCGGTGTTCAGTATAACCAACCGCATAGACGCGGGAAGGGCCGCGCAAAGGTACGCCAAAGCTCGCCATCGAGGCCATGGCGCGGCTTTTCGCTTGTTACTGGGGGCGTATTCCCATGATCCTAGGGTAAAGATACGTGTGCGGACTTTTGCCGGGGGTCGGTAGGGCCGCCCAATTCAGGTCGTAAGGAGATGGTATGAGGACTTTTCGCGTGATGTTCCCTGTTCTGTTGCTTTGCCTGGCTGCGTCGCTCAGCGCGCAGATCACTGGCGACATACGCGGCATCGTGACGGACCCGTCCGGGGCCGGGGTGCCCAACGCCCGCGTGTCGCTGACGAACCAGGAAACCGGGGAGGCCCGTAACGTGTCCACGGACACCGAAGGGCGCTACCGGTTCAACCTGCTCAAGATCGGACAGTACATGGTGGCCGTCGAAGCACAAGGTTTCCGCGGCACCTCAGCGCCCGCTACCGTGCGCAGCGCGGAAATCACGTCGGTGAACCTCCGACTGGATATCGGACAGGTCACCGAGCAGGTGATCGTCACCGACGCGGCCAGCCCGCTGGACACGCAAAGCGCGCAGATCCAGGAAGCCTTCGACGCCACGGAGGTCCACGACATCCCCGTGGGACGGAACCCCAACCTCTTCGCCGCTATCATGCCGGGGGTGATTCCGGCGCCCGGCGGCTTCAACAGTGGGAGCTTCATCGCCAACGGCAATCGCTTGCGCGCCAACAACATCACCATCGACAACATCACCGCCACCGACATCTCCACGGCCGGCACCGGATCGAGCAACAACACGCCGTTGAACTTCTCGTCCATCCGCGAGGTGAAGGTCATCACCAACATGTTTAGCGCGGAGTTCGGGCGCAACTCCGGCGCGCAGGTGCAGTACATCACCAAGAGCGGCACCAACAGCTTCCACGGCGAACTCTACGAATACCTGCAGAACAGCCGCCTGAACGCGAGGGACTGGTTCGACCAGAGCGGACAGGCAACCGTGTCGCGCATCAACGAGTGGGGAGGCGTGATCGGCGGGCCGGTCATCCGGAACAAGACCCACTTCTTCGCTTCGGGCGAACGTTACTATTCACGCGGTTTGGGCGCCGCGCGTGTGGCTCAGGTGCCCACGCCCTCGATGCTCGCCGCCGTCACGGACCAGACGTCGAAGAAGATCCTCGATATGTACAAGCTTCCGGCGGCGACGACCGATAACGGCACGTACGGAACGGTGCAGCAGAACGCCTCCAACGCCGCGGACCTGTACCAGTATTCGGTGCGCCTGGACCACCAGATTTCGGACAAAGATTCCATCTACGGGCGCTACGGGTACGCCACCAACTCGAGCAGCAGTTCCAACAACACGTTCATCCAAACCAACATCGCGAACTTCGGCCTGAGTTCAACCAACTCCGTACACAGCCTGAATATCAACGAGACGCACATCTTCTCGCCTACGGTGGTGAACGAGTTCCGCGCCGGATTCGGGCGCACTTCTCCGATATTCGTGGTGGATTCGACGGTGCCGGTCGGCCCGCGCATCGTCTTCGCCAACGGGCAGGTGGACCGTTTCGGCTCCTACGAAGGCGGGCCGCAGGGCCGCGTGCAGAACACCTTCCAGTACGGCGACACGCTGACCTGGAGCCGCGGCGCGCACAGCATCAAGGTTGGCGGCGATTTCTTCCGCTACCAGGGCAACAGCTTCTTCGAGGCGCAGACCCGCGGCGTTTATACGTTCCTGTCGTGGGCCGACTTCGCCTCCGGCACGCCTAACACCATCACCCAGCGCTTCGGGCCGACGCAGCGCGGCAACCGCAACTGGAACCAGAGCGCGTTCGCGCAGGACGACTACCGCGTCACCTCCACGCTCACGCTGAACCTGGGCGTTCGAATGGAAACCTATGGTCCGGTGACCGAGGTGAACGGCTTGACCTCGAACCTGGATTTCAGCTGCAAAGAGAGCATGGGCATTGCCGGCACAGGTCCGTTCGGCTGCTTCTCGGTGGGCGAGCCTTCCATCGCCACCAACTACTACTTCCAGCCCCGCGTCGGATTCGCCTGGAATCCGCACCAGGGCAAGACGGTGTTTCGTGGAGGCTACGGACTGGTTTCGGACTTCAACTACCTGAATCCGGTAACGAACCAGCGCTTCCTGCCGCCGTTCGTGGCGACCAAGACTCTGACGGGCACGGCGAACTTCACCGGCAACAACAGTTGGGCCAGCCTGATTGCCGGAACGGGGACGCTGCAGCAGCAAGGCGCGGCGCAGGCGGGGCACATTGTGACAAACGTCCTAAACTACGGCGACGTGAGTCCGGCCATCGATCCTAACTTGAAGAACCCGCAAGTGCACCAGTGGAACTTCGGAATCCAACGCGAGCTGCCGCAGGGGATTGTTCTGAAAGCTTCGTACGTGGGCACAAAGAGCAACTACCTGCAGACCACACGGCAGTTGAATTTCAATGCACAGCGTCCGAAACCGGCAACCGACCTGGCCGACGAACTGGTTCGCAGGCAGGAGTTCGTGACCAGTTACAACAACATGGCCGGCTCGTCCACGCGGTACAGCACGCGCCTGGACCCGCGCTTCAACGTGGTTAACTACTACGACAACTCAGGTGACTCGAACTACCACGCGCTGGAAGTTGTAGCTACGCGTTCGTTCCGCAACGGCTACTCGTTCCAGGCGGCCTACACCGCGGCCAAGTCGATCGACAACGTGTCCGACGGGCTTTCGAACATCCCCAATGACAGCGCCAACATTCAGGACCCGACCAACCTGAACAACAACCGGGGCGTGAGCGGCTTCGACGTGCCGCAGCGCATCGTGGTGGCTCATGTTTTCGAGATCCCGTGGGGCAGGAACCTTTCGAACCCCGTGCTGCGCCGCATATTCGGAGGGTGGGGCGTTTCCGGCATTTCGAGCTGGCGCGCCGGATTCCCCATCTCGCTCGATTCCGGCGCGAGAATGGGCGTGGCCAACATATCCACTCTGATCACCGGCGGGATCATGCGCCCGAACGCCACCGGTCCGGTCAACTTCAATCCTCAGCCGGCCGGTAGCCCGGGCGCTCCGCAGGGTCTGATTACGGACATCGCGGGCCGCCAGATTTCCACCTACGCGCAGAGCCTGGGCCTTTCGCAACCGCTGCTCGGCAACTTCGGCACCATGGGCCGCAACTCCCTGCGCGCCAATGGCCAGACCGACATGGACTGGAACTTCACCAAAGACACGCGCGTCACCGAGCGCGTGGGCATCCAGTTCCGCTGCGAGATCTACAACCTGTTCAACTTCCATTCGTTCCAGGACGTGAACCGCAACGTCAGCAACCCGGCGTTCGGCCAGTACACCACCGCTCCGCAGAGCCAGCGCTACTTCCAGATGGCGGCCGTGGTTCGGTTTTAGCCGCACTCGCCCGCCCCGCGAGGGTGGGGCGGGCGGCAACATGATAACCTTGGAGCTTGTTTAGCGCGGCAGGTCCGTGCCGCACCAAGGAGATCGAATCATGTCAACCGGCAGCAGCCGCCGCGCTTTCATGAGCAGCGCCGCAACGACTATCGGAATGGCCCAAGTGATACCGGGTTTCGATCAGACGCGCACGGAGGTCGACAAGACGCAGCAGTGGCAGCCATTCAGCGACCGCAAGATCCGGGTAGGACTGGTCGGCTATGGCGTCTGCCGGTTTTCGGCGGAATTCGAGTTTCAGCACCACCCCAACGTCGAAGTCGTCGCCGTCAGCGATCTGTTCCCCGACCGCTGCGCCGCACTGGCTAAGCGCGTGAATTGTTCCAAGACTTACCCTTCCCTCGAAGAGATGGTGAAGGATGACCGCATCGAAGCGATCTTCGTGGCCACGGACGCTCCGTCGCACGCCCGGCACTGCATCGAGGTCCTCAATCACGGCAAGCACGTCTGCACGGCTGTTCCCGCTTTCCACGGCAACATCGAGGACGCGGAACGGCTGCTGGAGTGCGTCAAGAAGAATCGGGGCCTGGTCTATGCGATGTTCGAGACCTCCGTCTTCCATGACGATCTATACGCCATGGAGAAGATGTATGCCGCGGATGTTTTCGGCCACATAGTGTACAGCGAAGGAGAGTATTGCCATCCACATAGCCTGGGCACACCGGCGTTGGATTCCTACAAAGACTGGCGCAAGAACCATGCGCCCATGTGGTATCCCACGCACGCAACGGCTTATTACGTCGGCGTAGCGCACGGAAGCCTGGTGGACGTAAGCTGCCTGGGAACTGCGCCCTTCGATGCGAGCCAGAGGCAGCCCAACAAGATCGGAAACATCTTCAATTCGGAGGTCGGCTTGTTCCGGACCCGCGAAGGCGGGGTATGCCGGATCATCATCTCCGGCTCTCAGGGCGAATACCTGGAAGCGGGCCGGCTCCGAGGAGAATATGCCGGCTACGACTGGCATAACGGCAGATCCACGGGCTTCGTTGGCGACGCTGCGGGAAAGAAGCGATTTCAAGAGGCGGCAGCCAAGGGCTTGAAGACGAAGAAGCATGCCCTGCCGCCGGGTGTTTCCCCAGGCGGACACGGCGGCTCCCACGGCTACCTTGGCGACGACTTTATCGACGCCATCCTGCGGGGCAGAAAGCCGGCGGTCGATGTGATTCATGCACTGAACATGACCGCACCCGGCTACTACGCCCATCTCTCCGCAATGAAGGGCGGAGAGACGATCAAGATTCCGCAATACTCCCTGTAAATCGGCAGGAAACGGAGTTGCTTCCCCCGCTCCCCGCGAACTCTAGCCTATAATCGGCGAGGGGAGCAAGCATGAACCGACGCAGCTTTGTGCGAGGGGCGCTCGCCGCGCCTTCCGCGGCGGTCCCGTTATCCGCTCAAGAGCAGTACGAAAAGAAGACGCGCGGTCTGGCGCCGTTGAAGATCACCGGGGTAAAGGCCATCACCACCAGCGGCGGGCGCGGCTACCAGTGGGTGTTCGTCAAAGTGCTCACCAGCGAGCCGGGGCTGTACGGGCTCGGTTCGGCGAGCAACGTGAACATGGCGTGGGCGGTGGCGGCGGCCATTGAGAAACACTTCGGCCCGTTCTGGACCGGCCGCGATCCCGACCGCATCGAAGATCTCTGGCAGAGCACCAACGTGCGCGGTTACTGGCGCAACTCGACCATCCACAACAACGCGCTCAGCGGCCTCGACATGGCGCTATGGGACATCAAGGGAAAGCGCGCCGGGATGCCCGTCTATGAGTTGCTCGGCGGCAAGGCTCGCGAGGCGGTCCCTTGTTACGCGCACGCCGACGGCCGGGACCCGCAGCAGGTGGAAGACAACATCCGCAAATTCATGGAGCAGGGCTACCGCCACGTGCGCGCCCAACTCGGCGGATACGGGGGCGGCGGCTTCATCCCGCCGGGCCAGGGCAGCCGTCCCGCGGGCGGCTTCCAAGGGGCCGCCATGGACGAGGACACGTACCTGCATGCAGTACCCAGACTGTTCGACCACCTGCGGGAGAAGCTTGGCTGGGACGTGAAGCTGTTGCACGACGTGCACGAGCGCATCTCACCCACCAAGGCCGTCGAGTTCGCCAAGCGCATGGAGCAGTACCATCTCTTCTTCCTCGAAGACGCGCTCTCGCCGGAGCAGATCGCGTGGTTCCGCAACATCCGGCAGGTCTGCACGACTCCGCTGGCGATGGGCGAAACTTTCACCAGCCCGCTCGAATACATGCCGCTGGTTTCCGAACGCCTCATCGACTTCGTGCGCAACCGCGTCTCGCAGACCGGCGGCATCACGCAGGCCAAGAAGACCGCCGCGGTGTGCGAAGCGTTCGGCGTGCGGACGGCGTTCCAGGAGGGCGGCGACAACGATCCCATCAACCAGCTCGCCAGCTACCACGTGGATATGTCGATTTCGAGCTTCGGCATCCAGGAAGACAACCGCTTCCCCGACCAGGTCCACGAAATGATGCCGGGCGCCGCGCGGATCAAGGGCGGTTACATGTACGGCAGCGGGTCGCCCGGGCTCGGCATCGACCTTCACGAAGAAATCGCAATGAAGTACCCCATGCAGGTGCTGCCGGGGCAGCCACATTGGACCGAAGTGCGCGGCATGGACGGCAGCGTCGTCAAGCCATAATGAAAGGGTGAGACTCACAATCCTGCGTGGTTGGATGCGGCTTGCGCTGGCCGCGATCTTTGCGCTGCATCTGGCCTGGGGCGCGCCCCCCACGCCCGCCGCCCATTTCGGCGAGCCCCTTGGGCGGGACGGCACCGTTCTGGATTGGGACAAAGTAGTCTCATATTTCCAGGAACTCGAAAAGTCGAGCGGCCGGATCAAGGTGCAGACGCTGGGCCAGACAACGGGAGGCCGGCCGCTGATCGCCGCATTCATCTCGGACGAGACCACGCTGAAGAATCTGGACCGCTGCCAGGCCAACCAGAAGAAACTGGCGGATCCGCGCCGCACCTTGCCGGCCGAGGCGGAGCAACTGATTGCGCGAAGCAAGGCGGTGGTTGCGATCACCTGCTCGATTCACTCCAATGAGCTTGCCTCGACGCATACCGCCGCTGAATGGGCCTACCGGCTGATCACCGGGGACACGCCGAAGCTGCGCGCCATACGCGCGAATGTGATTCTCATCCTGGTGCCCTCGCTGAATCCCGATGGCGTGGACCTGGTCACCCGTTGGTATCGAAAGACCTATGGCACGCAATTTGAGGGCACTACGCCGCCGGAGCTTTACCAGAAGTACACCGGGCACGACAACAACCGCGACTGGTACATGTTCACCCAGGTGGA
The DNA here is from genome assembly GCA_964561215.1 of uncultured Solibacteraceae bacterium. GTDB lineage: Bacteria > Acidobacteriota > Terriglobia > Bryobacterales > Bryobacteraceae > JAJFUV01. The sequence goes on from CAZLOS010000016.1 coordinate 29,382, forward strand.
AATGCGCCTGGTCGCCGGGCAGCTGTTCAACCGCTGGCTCCCGCAGATCGTCTACGACGTGCACCAGATGGGCCAGCGCGGCGCGCGTATGTTCGTTCCGCCATGGATCGACCCCATCGAGCCGAACATCGACCCGATCATCGCGCAGGAGTGCAACATGGTGGGCGCCGGAATCGCGGCGGATCTTACGGCCGCGGGCAAGACCGGCGTGCTGATCCACGCGCTGTTCGATTACTGGACGCCGGGGCGCCACTATCAGTCCTACCACGGCGGATTGCGCATCCTCAGCGAATCCGCCAGCGCGCGCCTGGCTTCGCCCGTCCAGATTGCGGCGGAGCAACTCGATCCGCGCGAGAGTTCCTGGAACTATCTGGAGCCGTGGCCCGGCGGACAATGGCGGCTGCGCGACATCATGGACTACCAGTTGATCGCCATGGAGTCGGTCGCGTTCCAGGCCGCCTCCAGGCGCGAGGATTTCCTGCGCAACTTCTATCGCATCCACCAGCGCGCGGTATCGCGCAAGACGCCGTACGCGTTCGTCGTGCCCGCCATGCAGCGCGACCCGGGCGCCACGCGGAAACTGCTGGAGACGCTGTCGTTCGGACTGGTGGAGATCGACCGCGCCGAGGCGCCGTTCACCGCTGGCGGCAGAAGCTACCCGGCGGAAAGCTACGTGATTCGCCTCGCCCAACCTTATGGGGCTTACGCGAAGACGCTGCTCGAACGTCAGCGCTATCCCAACCTGCGCCAGTACCCCGGCGGCCCGCCCAAGCGCCCCTATGACGTCACCGCACACACTTTGCCGTTGCTCATGGGCGTCGAGGTGGACACCGTCGCGGAACCTTTCGCGGCGCGGCTCAAGCGAGCCGCCAACTTCGCGGCCGCGCCATCGCTGGCCGCCTCGGACACCGAGGCCTGGCGCGGAATCAATCGTGCCTGGAACGCCGGCGGCGCGGTCTACCGCGACATGTCCACGGGCGACTTCTACACGGGCGACGTGCGTGGCCGGAATGTGAAGCAGATCGCGCGGCCGCGCGTCGGCCTTTACAAGGGGTTCGTTCCGAACACGGATGAGGGTTGGACGCGCTGGGTGCTCGAGCGGTTCGGCTTCGCTTACACGAGCCTCGGCAATCGCGAGATCCAGCAGGGCGGTCTTCACCATTCCTATGATGTGCTCGTGTTCGCCGACCAACGCGCCACAACCATCGAAGAAGGCTACCGCGCAGGAGCCATGCCGCCTGAATACTGCGGCGGGCTGGGCGAGAAGGGAGCCGCCGCGCTGAAGGAGTTTCTCCATTCCGGCGGAACGCTGGTTTTCTTCAACGAGGCGACCGAATACGCCTTCAAGCGGCTGGGAGTGTCCGTGAAAGGCGGGCTGGGCGAATCCTCCAAGCGTGACTTGTACTGCCCGGGTTCGCTGCTCCGCGTGAAGTTGAAGGCGCGGCATCCGCTCACGCTGGGCTTGCCGGAGGAGATCGCCATCTGGATGGGCTCGAGTCCGGTGTGGGAAGTCGAGGACCCGATGAGCGTGGCGCGCTACCCGCAATCCGCGATACTCGAATCCGGCTGGCTACTCGGAGAACGGCATCTGGCCGGGCGCACGGCGCTCGCCGATGTGCCCTACGGCGCGGGCCGCGTGATCCTGTTCGGCATGCGCCCGCAATATCGGGGTCAGAGCTACCAGACGTTCAAGCTGTTTTTCAATGCGCTGCTCGGCCGGTGAAGAATCCGCGCACAGCCGCGCATACTCGCTCGACCTGGTCTCGCCGCAACTCGGGGTACATCGGCAAGCTGAGCACCTCTCGCGCCGCGGCGTTGGTTGCTGCAAGCGAATCGGCCCGCGTCACGCGGTCCCGGTAAGCCGGCTGCAAGTGCACCGGGACCGGGTAGTGGATCAGGGCGCCGATGCTCGACTGCGTCAGATGCTCGCGCAGCGCGTCGCGGCGCACGGTTCGCACCACGTATTGATGAAACACATGCGTTGCTCCGTCCGCGACGGCGGGCAGTGTAAGCGGCAGACCGGCGAGCAACTCGCCATACCACGAGGCAATCTCGCGCCGGCGCGCGTTTTCAACTTCCAGATATCGCAACTTCACCCGCAGGATGGCGGCCTGCATTTCGTCCAGGCGCGAATTGAGGCCCGCCTCGCTCGAAACATAGCGCTCCCGCCAGCCGTATTCGCGCAGCGAGCGGATTCTCGCAGCCAGTCCGGTGTCGCCGCTGACGACGGCGCCGCCGTCACCCAACGCGCCCAGGTTCTTGGTGGGGTAGAAACTGAACGCTCCGATGCGCCCCCATGTGCCGGTCGCCCGCCTATCGAGCTTCGCGCCGTGCGACTGCGCGCAGTCTTCGATCACCGCGGCGCCGTATGATTCGGCAATCTTGAGGATTGGAGCCAGCGCGGCGGGATGCCCGTAGAGGTGCACGGGGATCACGGCCTTCACTTTCGGGCCCATGACGCTCCGAAGGCTCGCCGGATCCATGGTGTAGGTTTCCGGATCGATGTCGACCAGAAGCGGCGCGGCGCCCGCCAATTCGATCGCGGCCACGGTAGCCACGGCCGTATGCGACACGGTGGCTACGAGGTCCCCTGCCCCGGCGCCGAGACCGCGCAGCGCGATGTGGATCGCATCGGTACCGCTCGCGACTCCCACGGCATACGGCACGTCCAGGAAGGCGGCGAACTCGCGCTCGAAGGCGGCTACTTCCTCGCCGAGGATGTACCAACCGCTCGAGAGAACCCGCGCCATCGCGGTTTCGATTTCCGCTTTATGCGCGAGCACGTTCGCGTAAGGGCTGTTCTGTGGAATGTCCAGGGCCACGGCTTCGTCCCGACCTTAAACGTAGTGCTCCAGGTACTCGCGATAATACGCCAGCGTGCGCGCAAGCCCGTCGCGCAAGGCCACGCGCGGCGCCCAGCCGAGCACCGAACGGATCAGCTTGTCGTCGGCGTAATAGTCGCCGATGTCGATGTGCTTACGGTCTTCGGGGAACGACTTCTGCTCGAATTCCCCGCCCCCGTTCAACTCCACCAGCAGCCTGGCGAGATCCAGCAGGCTGATCACCGAATCGCCGCCCACATTGAAAACGCACCCCGCGGAGTTCTTGTCCAGGGCCGCGAGCATGAGCGCTTGCACGGCGTCGTCCACGTAAGTGAAATCGCGAAGTTGCCGCCCTTCCCACACTTCGAACGGCTGTCCTTCAACGACGAGCCGCAGCCACACGCCCAGGAACGTCTGGCGCGCGTCACGCACGCGCATGCGCGGGCCGTAAGTGTTCGTGAGCCGCAGCGAGCAACCGTGAATTCCGAACACGTTGTTGTAGAGGATGTGATACCACTCCCCGGCCATCTTGTTAATGCCGTTCACATCCACCGGCCGCAGCAGGTGCGTCTCATCCACCGGCAGGTAATCCGGCTTTCCGTAAATCTGGCGCGTGCTGGCGAAGATTACCCTCACCGTCGGATTGTACTTACGGCAGGCTTCCAGAATCGACAGTTGCGCGCCGCAGTTGATGTCCAGATCGGTGAACGGATCGAGCATCGAATCGAGGTGGCTGGTCTGGCCCGCAAGGTTGAACAGGTAATCGTGTCCCTGAACCATGTAGCGCATGCTGTGCGGGTCCCGCACGTCCGAAATGTTCACCTTGACGCGCGATTCGATACCGTCGATGTTGAAGAGATTGCCGCCATACTCGGGCGCCATGCTGTCCAGGAGCACGACCTCTGCCCCGGCCTCCAACAGACGGCGGGCGAGATTCGAGCCGATGAAGCCCAAACCGCCGGTGATCAGGACGCGCGCCCCGTCGAACGCTTTATCGTTCATGATTTCCCCGTAATATACTCCAGCGCGGCGAACGTATCGGCCAGAACCTTGGCGGGATCCTGGTCAGTCACTTGGACGACCCGTATCGGACCCTTGCCGGAAGGCCGCCAGCGTTCGTACATCCGCCCACAGGGAAAGCCCGCGAACACGCTGACCAGCGGGGTGCCGCACGCGGCGGCGACGTGTCCTCCCGCCGAATCGTAGCCCACGAACAGGCGGCTGGCCTTGATGGTGGCCGCAAACAGCGCGAAGGCCCCGTCCAAAATGTGTGCCGCACTTGAAGGCACGCGCGCTTGGCGCAGGGCGCGATCGACGCGCGCGGCTTCCTCGCCGCCCGCACCCCGGTCGATCGCCAGCGGAAGCCCGGTCGCGGCCAGCCGCGCCAACAGCTCGGCTTCAAACGGATCACGGACGCGCTTGGCGGGATTTTCGCCCACGCCGAGGCTGACAGCGATTCCCGGCGGAGGAACCTCCGCCGCGGGAAGCGGAGCGATGTAGGCCCGCGCATCTTCCACGCCAAAGGTCTCGCTCACCCAGCGTTTGGCCAACACTCCAAGCGGTTCACTGCCGCCGCTCGCATAGGCGCGGCTCTCGAAAAAGTAGTATTGCCCCTCGTCGCACACCGGAAGCAGGCCGAGCTGCGTGAGCCGCGAGTCGGGATCGATCACGATGGTTCCGGCTCGCGCGGCTGCTCCTCTCACGAGCGGCCAGGCGGCGAGCCGGTCGCGCAAGGCGCCGCTTCGTGGATAAGGAATCTCCAGATGCTCGATGCGCGGATCGGCGGCGAACAGTTCGTAACACTTGCGCGGGCCGGCGTAGACGATGCGAGCGCCGGGGAAGCGCCGTTTTGCGGCATCTAACATCACGCTGGTGATGGCGACGTCGGCGCCCAGGGTCACGCGGGAGAGAACCAGCACGGTGTGGACGCTTTGCGGCGCGGCCTCGAATACACGCGGCACACGAACGCGCCGGTAGCGTGCCGCCAATTCGTCCGCATCCAGATCCCCGCACACCAGCGCCAGCACGCGCGAGAATTCCCGCGCGTAGACATCGCAAAGTAACGGATCGAAGCGGTCGGCCAGCGGCTCAACCAGACCTGTGAAGAGCGCTTTGTTGGCGGCTTCCGAGTCCGCGGCCCCGGCGAGCGTCCGCACAGCCTCGTCCGGCCACGCGGCGCCATCGAGCGAGAGCCGCAGCAGTTCGCGCGCGAGTTCTTCAGGCGAAGTACTTGCCAACGATCGGCTCCAGCTTCTTCCGGGTCTCCTCGGGAACCAGCTTGCGATCCGTAATGATGGCGTTGGCCAGCGCGGAACCGCACTTGCACGCGCGCTTTTCGGGCATGGCGGCGACGCTGGCCGCCACCACGCGCGCCGCGTGCGCGGCGTTCTGGGTCAGGCACGAAACGATCTGCTCGACCGTGACGGCGTCGTGGTCGGGATGCCAGCAGTCGTAATCGGTGACCATGGCCACGGTCGCGTAGCAGATCTCGGCTTCGCGCGCGAGTTTGGCTTCCTGGAGATTGGTCATGCCGACCACGTCCATGCCCCAACTGCGATAGAGTTCGCTCTCGGCCTTGGTCGAAAACGCCGGCCCTTCCATGCAAACGTAGGTGCCGCCCTTCTTGACGCTCACGCCTTCGCCGGCGGCCGCCTTGTAGACGACATCGGCGACCTCGGGGCAAATCGGATCCGAAAAGCTCACATGCACCACGAGCCCTTCCCCGAAGAAAGTCGAGGCCCGGTTGTGGGTGCGGTCCACGAACTGGTCCGGCAGGACGAAATCCATGGGGCGGTGCCCCTGCTTGAGGGAACCGACGGCGCTCAGCGAGATGATGCGCTCCACGCCCAGCTTCTTGAACCCGAAAATGTTGGCGCGGAAGTTCAATTCCGAAGGCGAGATGCGATGGCCCCGGCCATGCCGCGCGAGAAACGCGACATCCTTCCCTGCCAGCCTGCCCACGACGTAGCTGTCCGAAGGAGCGCCCCACGGCGTATCGACCGCCACCTCGTGCTGCGCTTCAAAACCGGGCATGGAATAAAGCCCGCTGCCTCCGATGATGCCGATTTTCGCTGTCAATGAATTCTCTCCGGCTAGCTGATTTCTTCCTTGGCGGGATCCCAATAAATCGTGCGCTTCTGGCGGTAGCTTTCGACGGCCATGCGGCAGGCGATGGAGGTGCGGAACCCCAATTCGAACGGGCAGTTGGTTTCGCGTCCCGTGCGGATCGCTTCCAGGAAGTCCTGCATGTGCGCGTGCGGTTCGGTCTTGCTCTGGCCCAGCGCTTCCTTGCCGTCCGGCTGGTTCACCTTCTGCGGGATGTAGCGCAACTGCTGGCTGCGGAACAGCGTGCCGTCGGTGCCAAGGACGTGGTCGGTGTCTCCGAGTTCGTTGTTGCAGAAGCCGGAGTCCCAGGTGAATAGCACCTGTTCGTTGTGCTCCATGGCCACGTTCATCGTGTCGGGAACTTCGCGGCCGTCCTTCCACAGATAGATGCCGCCCATCATGGTGACGGCGTGCGGGATCTGGAGATTCAGCACCTTGTACCAGAACGCGAGCTGGTGCGACATGTTCTCGTACACGTTGCCGCCCGAATAGTCCCAGAAGAAGCGCCAGTTGACGTAGCGGTTCGCATCGAAAGGCCGTTGGGGCGCTTCGCCGAGGAACGACTTCCAGAGGATGTTTTCCGGCGTCATGTCCGGGTAGACCAGCCGCGACCACTGCGGCTTGCCGTGCGGGGTGTTTCGGAACATGTGCGAATGCACCGCGGTCACTTTCCCCACGGCGGCCCCATGTCCGAAAATAATGGCGTCGCGCATGAGCCCCGAGGAGCAGCCCTGGTGGCCGATCTGCACCGTGCGCTTCGCGGCCTTCTGGTATGCGGCGCGCATGCGCTTGGCATGGTCCACGCTGAAGGCCATGGTCTTTTCCTGGTAGACGTGCTTGCCGGCGTCCAGCGAGGCCACGAAATGCTCGCAGTGCAGATGCTGCGGCGTGGCGATGAGCACGGCGTCGATGGACTGGTCATCCAGCAGGTGCCGGTAGTCCATGTAGGTTTTAATGTCCGGCGCCACCTTCTTGGCTTCTTCCAGGCGGCGGCTGTACACGTCGGCGCAAGCCACCATTTCGGTGTTCGGACAGGCCATGGCTTCCCGCATCAGCGTGAGGCCGCGCGCGCCGGGGCCGATGATGCCCAGCCGGATGCGATCGTTGGCCCCCAAAATGGGTGCTGTCGTGGCTAGGCTGCCGGCCAGGCCGGACGCAACTTTGCCGATGAAATTGCGACGTGAATGCATAGGGACAGTCCTAAAACCCGGGGGAATCCCGTAGTTCACTATCTTATCATTGCAGGTTCGCCGCCTCGGAGCGCGCCTCGCACGCGCGCCAGCACAATCCACGCCAGGTACCCGACCGGAGGCAGCGACGCGGCCAGCACGAAGCCCAGATCGAAGCGGCCATGGTCGAAGAACCGGCCGAACACCGGCATGATCAGCGCCACCGCGCCGGACCATGCCCCCGCGCAGAGTCCGGCGATCAGGCCGGCGTGGGCGGAGGAGAACACGCGTGTGGCGTAAGCCACTGGAAGGATAATGAATCCCGAAGCCGCGAACATCCCCACGCACATCAGCGCAATGGACCACGGAAAGGACTTGACGTACGGCGTCGCCGCCAGCGGCAATCCGATTACGGCGGCTACGGCCATCAACCGCCCCAGCGGCGCCACGCTGTTGCTTGCGACGCGCGCCGTGCGGTCGGCCAGCCACCCCCAGATGAAGTAACCGGCCTCCCAACCGAGCGGCGGAAGCCACAGCACGCGGCCGATCTCGGTCAACGAGCGCCCTAATTCGTGGTTCAGGTAAAGCGCCCCGCCGTAGATCACCAGCGCCAGCGGAATCGCTCCCAGGGCGTAAGCGAGCATGGCCGCCCACACGCGAGGGTCGCGGTACTCGATGCGCACGGCCGGATCGCGGTGTTCACGCCGTTCCGGCTTGCGGCACAACTCCGGCCTGCGGCTCACGAACCACCACACGACCAGCCAGGACGCGCCCATGAATCCCGTAAAAAAGAAGGCGGCGCGCCAGCTCCAGTGCACGGCGATGGGGGCCACGATCAACGGCGTAACTACCGCGCCCAACGAGCCGCCGCTGTAAGCCACCGCCACGCCGCGCGCGCGTCCCTCCACCGGCAGCGTCTCCACCACCGTCCGCAAGCCGCCGGGGAACGTGGCGCCCTCGCCAAAACCGAGCGCGGCACGGGCCAGCCCGAAACTCAGAAAACCGATAGCGAAGGCGTGCGATACCGAAGCGCCCGTCCAGAACGCCACCGCCACGATCATGCCTACCCGCAGGCCCACGCGGTCCAGCCAGCCTCCCCACAATGGATTGGCAATCGTATAGGCGATCGAGAAGGCCGAAATCACATAGCCATACTGTTCGGCGCTCATGCCCGTCTCCTTCAGAATGGTGGGAGCGAGCAGGGCCAGCGTGTTTCGATCGATGTAGCTGATCAGCGAGACCAGCAGCATGGTGCATGCCGGAATCCACCGGCGTACGTTTTGAGTCACGGGAATCTCACATGATAGCAGCGCGCCGGTCCGCGCCGTTCACGAGCCTGGGAATGGCCGCATTTGTTGGCAAATTCAGGCAGTTTTCACGAAATAGGAGGCCATAAATTTGGACCGCGGTGCTAGCATGTGTCCGGACGCGAACAGGAGCAACCCATGGCAAAACCCGTGAAGATTCTTTCCATCGACGGCGGCGGCATCCGCGGCATGATCCCCGCCGTCGTATTGGCCGGCCTCGAACAGCGAACGGGCAGGAGAACCGCCGACATGTTCGACCTGATCGCAGGCACGTCAACGGGCGGCATTCTAGCGCTGGCGCTCACCAAGCCGGACGACGGCGGCGGACCGCAATATCAGGCCGAGGACGTGGTGCGCCTGTACGAACGGGAGGGCCGCCGCATCTTCCGCCAATCGGCATGGCATACGGTGGCGGCGCTCGCCACCCTGGCCGAAGAGAAGTTCCCCAGTTCGGGCATCGAAGGCGTGCTGGAGGACTACTTCGGCGAGGCGCGGCTGAAGGACGCGGCGACCGACGTCGTTATCACCAGCTACGAAATCGAACGCCGGTTCCCGTTCTTCTTCAAAAGTCGCAACGCGAGGACCAAGCCAGGGTACGACTTCGCCATGAGGCACGTGGCCAGAGCCACTTCCGCCGCACCCACTTTCTTTGAACCCTGCAAGCTGGAAACGGACGGGCCGGAAGACTACTACGCCCTGGTCGACGGTGGCCTCTATGCCAACAACCCGGCCATGTGCGGCCTGGTCGAGGCCATGACCTGCTGGCCCCAGGCAACCGAGTTTCTGGTGGTCTCGCTGGGCACGGGTGAGCAGCTCGAGCGGCTGGCATACGACAAAGCCAAGAGGTGGGGCCTGGCGCATTGGGCCAAGCCGGTCCTGGAAATCGTGTTCGACGCAGTCAGCAGCACTGTGGACTATCAGTTGCGCCAGATATTGCCGTCCACGCACTACTTCCGCTTCCAGACCCGTCTTCCCCATGGAAGCGAATCGATGGATGACGCCTCGCCGGACAATCTTCGCGGCCTGAAACTACAGGGCGAAGCGCTGGTCAGGGAGCGGGACGGCGACCTTGGGAAGCTGGCGGAGATGCTGTAGAGTTGTCTGGCCGCCGGATCTCCGCGATCCGGAACGTGCTCAGCGCTTGAATCGCAACACGGCTTCGTCAGCGTGGTACTCGGTATTGAGTTCCCAACCAGCCGCCCGGGCGCGGTCGTGCCACATCGTTTCGAAAATGCTGCGGAACTCCGATTCGGGGATCAGTAGCCGCAGGTGCGCGGTTTGCTTGTACAGTTTGAACCAACGCGGCTGGAACCGGACCAGCGCTGAAGCGTCGTCCAGGGATTCGAGCGTGACCGGATTGGCGAACAGGTTGGCTTGCTCCCAGCAGAGAAACAGAATGAACGCCCTCGATGGTGATACGAACGGGACCCAGGTTCTGGCCTCCAGTGCGTATCCCGCTCCATCCTGGAAGAGCCGAAGGGCGAAATCACGCCCCTTCTCTTTTACAAGGAAGTTGTATATCTTGATCTGCTCCGTCGCCCGGCGCTCATCCCGCATCCACGCCTTCTGCGCCTCGGTCACGTCCGGGAATCGGGAGGCCGGCAGCGGGCCGATTTGATCGAGCCGGATGAAAATGCTTTCGACGTGCTGGAAGTACCAGTGTGAGTCCTCCACCAGCAGGGTGAAGCAATAGGGTACTTTCTTTCCGCCAGCCCCCGTCAGCGAGATGACGCCGTGGATCTGATCGCCCACCCGGTGGAGTTCCGGTTTCACTTTCCAGTCTTCCGGCCGCGAGGTACGCCGGAATTCTTCGAGAAAGCGCAATATTGGTTCGCGCAGTTGCGGGTAGTACGGCCGCAGGCGGTCAGAAGTGATGCCGCCGGATTGCAGACTGGCGGCAAACTCGTTCCAGACAGTTTCGCTGCCGGGTGCCTGCGCCGCCGCGATGGCAGGCAAAAGCGCGGCTGCGACGAGAACGATGGCGCACTTCATGCTGTCACCTGATGCTGACATTATGCTTCAGCGGCAGGCCGCAAGTTGGGCCAGCCGCGCTTAAGGCAAAACGGACCTGGAGACGACGGTCCGGTTCTGCCCGCACTCTCACGCCGCCGCGGGCCTGGATCCGGGTTTCACCACCGGAATTCCCTGCTGGCAGAGCGGGCACTGATCGGGCTGATAGGCGACCACCTTCAGCACGGCCAGCGCCGCGCGCGGCACGCTCAGGTCGACTGCACCTCCGCTGCGGTCGATGATCGAACCGGCGGCCAGAACCTCCGCCCCCGACTCGCGCAGAATCCTGATCACTTCCATGCTGCTGCCGCCCGTGGTGACCACATCCTCGATCATCACCGCGGTTTCGCCCGGTTCGATGGCGAACCCGCGGCGCAGCGTCATCTGCCCGCCGGCTTCGCGCTCGGTAAAGAGGAACCGCACGCCGAGAGCGCGCGCCACTTCGTGTCCGATAATCACGCCGCCAAGCGCGGGCGATACCACCAGCTTCGGCGTCCGGCCGCCACATAGCGGACGAATGGCTTCGGCCAGGCCGGAACCCAACTCCTCGGCGTATTTCGGATACGCCAGGACCTTGGCGCATTGCAGATACTCAGGGCTGTGCATGCCGCTGGTGAGCCGGAAGTGGCCTCGCAAATAAGCACCCGTGTGCTCGAATAATTGCATGATCGCGTGGGAATCGGTCATCAAACGCATCCTACACTATTCCGCGCTTGCGTTACCATTTTAGAAACCGGGAACAACCGGAGGGCATTCGACGTCGTCTTAATGTTGATGGCCGGCCAAGCCCCATCTGCAAATGAAAGGACGTTCATGAAGCGCGTACGATCGTGTTTTGCCATCTTCTTTTCAGCGTTGCTGGCGGTCCCGCCGGCGGGCGCCCAGCAAATGACGCAAGCGGCACCGTCGACGGTGCCGGTGGAAGTGGGCCGTGGGAATCCCATCCTCGCCCCGTATCGGGTGCGTGAGGTGGCGCCCATCAATCTCGCCAACTCGAACCGGCTGGATTCGCTGCTCAAGGCGGGCCAACTCTATCTATCCATGCAGGACGCCATCGCGCTGGCGCTCGAGAACAACCTGGACATCGAGTTGCAGCGTTACGGCCCGCGCATCGCCAAGGCCGACCTGCTGCGCGCCAACGCCGGCGGCGGTATCAGCGGCGTGTCGACCTCGGTTTCGTCGGGGGCATCCAGCGCCACATCCGCTTCCGGCGTGCTGGCCGGATCGACCACCACGACATCGGCGAGCACGGGCTCCTCCAGCGCCGTGAGCGGCGTCACGAGCGGAAACGGTCCCGCCACACCCAGCCTGGATCCGGTCTTGAGTACAGGCTATAACTGGAACCACGGCACCCGTCCGCTTACCAGTTCGTTCACCACAGGCACCAACTCGCTGATCACGAACACCAGCGCCACAACCTTCGGCATACAGAAGGGATTTCTCACCGGGACCAACGTCGGTTTCGAATGGGATACTTCGCGCGTGGCGCAGAATTCCTTCCGCAATGATTTCAACCCTTCGCTTAGTGGCAGTTTCAGCCTGACGGTCACCCAACACCTGCTGCAGGGATTCGGCCTGGCGCTCAACTCACGAAATATCAAGATCGCGAAGAACAACCTGAAAGTCTCCGACCTCACCTTCCAGCAGCAGGTGATCACCACCGTGGCGTCGGTTATGAACCTTTACTGGGATCTGGTCAGTTATAACGAGGACCGCAAAGTGCGCCTGCAGGCCTTGGCGCTGGCCGAAAAGCTTTACAACGACAACAAAAAGCAGGTTGAAATCGGCACCATGGCGCCCATCGAGATCGTCAAGGCCGAGGCCGAGGTGGCCCAGCGGCAGCAGGAACTCACCGTTTCCGAAACGCAACTGCTTCAGCAGGAAACCATACTCAAGAACGTGCTTAGCCGGACGGGTGTCGCCAGCCCCAGCCTCGCCTCGGCACGCATCATTCCCACCGATCGCATCGAGTTGCCGGAACGCGACGTTCTGCCTCCCGTCGAAGAACTGGTGGCCAAGGCCGTCGAGAACCGGCCGGACATTGCCCAAACAAATATCCAGATACAGAATGCCAAAATAACCCTGCGCGGCGTCAAGAATGCGCTGCGGCCCTCTCTCGATGTCTCGGGCATGGTCAGGAACAACGGCCTGGTGGGCGAGGTCAACCAGCTGCCGCAGCCGGCCATTCCCGGCGTGAGTGCCGGCATCACGCCCGAGCAGCGCGCCCTCACGGTGGACCACTTCTTTGTCGGTGGCGTGGGCGGCTTGATGAACCAGTTGTTCTCGCGTAACTTCCCGGATTACGGCGTCAGCTTCCAGCTCAATATCCCCTTGCGCAACCGTTCGGCACAGGCCGATGTCACCCGCAGCCAGCTCACCTTGCGGCAGAACGAGATTCGCCAGCAGCAGCAGTTGAACCAGTTGCGCGTGGAAGTGCAGAACGCGCTGATCACATTGCAGCAGGCACGCGCGCGGTATAACGCCGCCTTGAAGGCGCGCATTCTCCAGGAGCAAAACCTCGACGCCGAGCAGAAGAAGTACGCCCTGGGCGCATCCACCATCTATTTCGTCATCCAGGCACAGAGGGATCTCGCCACGGCGCGGTCGACCGAAGTGGCCGCGTTGGCAGGTTACGGCAAGGCTCGCGTCGAGATGGACCGTTCCACCGGACAGACGCTCACGGCCAACAACATCGTGGTGGATGATGCATTCAAGGGCCGCGTGGCCACGCCGCCAAGCAAGATTCCGAACGGTGGAGAATAGGGCCCAATCCAGGCGGTTTCAAAACGGCACAGGCCGGGGATTCGGTGTGCGGATTTGGCACCGTATCCTCCAGGTCTAGCCGGCGGCGCCAGTTTTTCAAGCGGTTGCACTTTGGCACGGGACTTGCTCATTAGCTGAGCGTGACAACGGAAGCAAAGGCTCAAGGAGCAAAGGCCGTACCGCTCATCACCGCTAACGGAACTTCCTCTAACCGTAACGAATCTCCCGACCTCCTCCCTGCCCATCCCGCCCGGCCGGTCTCCTTGAGCCTTTGGCCTTGAAGGGCACAGCCCCGGATCACGGGGGTTGGCCCCTAAAGAACCACGGCAGATTTGCCGATGAAGGAATGTAATTATGTCCGAGGAATTCCAGGAAACGCAGGGTAGCCTGACTTTTCAGTTGAATCTGCTGAACCTGTTCGCAGCCAATCAGGCCTCCGACGAAGCGCCGCGGCGGGAAGCCGGCAAGTTGGAAAACATGTTGGCCGAATTGGAGCAGTCGAACTGACGTTTGACAGGGCCGCGCAAGTCCGCTAATCTTAAATAGTTGTAGCTCACCTACAGGAAAAGTTTGTCCATGAATACGGTCTTTCCGTCCAAAAACGAGGTGATCCGTGCGTGGCACCTCATCGATGCTGATAACAAAGTGCTTGGCCGTGTCGCCAGCGAAGCCGCGCGCATTCTGATGGGGAAGAACAAACCTATCTACACCCCGTTTCTGGACACGGGCGACCATGTCGTCGTGATTAATGCCTCCAAGGTCAGGCTGACGGGCCGCAAGGAGGAACAGAAAGTCTACCGTCATCACACGGGCTATCCAGGCGGGTTGATTGAGACGAGCGTAAAGAAAGCGCGCGCCAATCACCCGACACGCCTCATTGAAGATGCTGTGGCCGGGATGCTGCCGAAGTCCAAGCTCGGCAAGCAGATGATCAAGAAGTTGAAGGTTTACGCCGGCGACAAGCATCCGCACCAGGCGCAGAACCCCGTGGCCGAAGCGTAACCGACGAACGAGAGGGAACTGAGTGGCAGGCACTTTAGTGCAGTACTTGGGAACGGGCCGGCGGAAGTCCAGCGTGGCCCGAGTATTCCTGCGGCCGGGCACTGGCCAGATCAAGGTCAACAACCGGCCATTCGATCAATATTTTCAGACCGACGCCGCCCGCAACACGGCGCGCCAACCGTTGTTGGTCACCGAAACGGCCGACAAGTTTGACGTCGTGGTGTTGACCACCGGCGGCGGCATCACGGGACAGAGCGGCGCGGTGCGGTTGGGAATCAGCCGCGCGCTGATCGAGTTCAACTCCGAACTGCGAGGCAAGTTGAAACAGCTCGGATTCCTCACCCGCGATCCGCGAGCTCACGAGCGCAAGAAGTACGGGCAGAAGGGCGCACGGCGCCGCTTCCAGTTCTCCAAGCGCTAGGAGATTTTGTCGCTTCACGCCCCGGCGTGCGATGGCGAGGAGCCGTCCGCCGGGGCGCCGTTGCGTCTTTTTGGCTGCTTTCCCGGCACCGGCAAATCTCGCTTTGGGCCGCCGGCGCGGCTGAGAGCAGCCTGGTATCCACTCCGCGAGCGGGACCAGAGTCCCCAGCAGAAACCAAGGAGGCATTTTGCCGTCGATTTCGATGAAAGAATTGCTCGAAGCTGGCGTTCACTTCGGGCACCAGACCAAGCGCTGGAATCCGAAGATGAAAGAATACATCTTCGGCGAACGCAACGGGATCTACATCATAGACCTGCAGAAGACCCTGAAGCTGTTCAAGGACGCCATGCGGTTCGTGGGCGAGATGGCCGCGCAGGGCAAGAGCGTGCTGTTTGTGGGCACCAAGCGCCAGGCGCAGGAAGCGATCTCCGAGGAAGCCGTGCGCTGCGGCATGTTCTATGTGAATCAGCGCTGGCTGGGCGGGCTGCTTACGAACATGATGACCGTACAGAAGTCCATCAAGCGGCTGAAGCTGCTTGAGGAGATCGCGGCCGATCCCACCGGCGGCGGGCGCCCGAAGAAAGAACTGATCCGCCTGGAGCGCGAGCGCAAGCACCTGGACCAGAACCTGGCCGGCATCAAGGAGATGCCCGGACTGCCGGACGTGATGTTCGTAGTGGACTCGAATAAAGAAGAGATCGCCGTGAAGGAAGCCCGCAAGCTGGGCATCCCGGTGGTGGCCGTGGTGGACACCAATTGCGATCCGGACGTGGTCGATTACGTCATCCCCGGCAACGACGACGCGTTGCGCGCGATCCGCCTTTTCACCAACAAGATCGCGGACGCGGTGGTCGAAGGCAGAGCGCTGGCAACCGAGCAGGATTTCACCGCCGAAAAGATCATCACCGACGAGACCCCCAGCGAGGAAGTCCCCGAATACACGCAGTGGGTGGATCCGCAATACGCCGAGCAACTCATGTCGGAGAGCCTGAAGGACGAGGACCTACCGTCCACCTCGCTGCCGAAGAAGACTCCGGCTGCCGAGGACGAGGCGACTCCGGCCGCCGACGGTGAGGCGACAGCCCCGGCCGCGGAATCCAAGTAGCCTGCCGCGGGCCCGCTCCAGCGGGCGCGGCGCAACCAGATTTCTCAAGGACAGGTGCAAAGATAATGGCGGAAATCACCGCACAGTTGGTAAAGGAACTCCGCGACCGCACAGGCGCGGGCATGATGGAGTGCAAGCGCGCCCTGGGCGAAGCGAACGGCGATTTGGCGGAAGCGGAAGTGGTGCTGCGCAAGCGTGGCATCGCCAACGCCAGCAAGAAGTCCGCCCGGGCCACCAAGCAGGGCGTGATCGGTAGTTACATTCACGCCGGCGCCCAGTTGGGCGTGTTGGTGGAGGTCAATTGCGAGTCCGATTTCGTGGCGCGCACAGACGACTTCCGTGAGTTGGTGCACGACGTCGCCATGCAGATCGCGGCGGCCGATCCCCAGTTCATCCGCAAAGAGGACGTCTCCGGGCCGGCGCTCGAGAAGGAACGCGAGATCCAGCGTGCACGGGCGCTGGCCGAAGGCAAACCCGAGAAGATGGTGGACAGGATCGTGGAAGGCCGCATGAGCAAGTTCTACGAGGAAGTCTGCCTGCTCGAGCAGCCGTACATCAAGGACAACTCGCTCACCGTGGGCCAGTTGATCGCCACCAAGATCGCCAAGTGCGGCGAGAACATCACGGTGGCCCGTTTTGTGCGCCTGAAAGTGGGCGACGCCGCCGCCGGCGATACGCCTGCCGAATAAGGACGGCCGCAATCCCGTCCCGGAGGATAGGGTGGCGAAATACGAGCGCATTCTGCTGAAACTCAGCGGGGAGTCTCTGGCGGGCAAAGCCGCTTTCGGCATTGACGCGGAGCGGATGGCCGAACTGGCGGGCGAAATATCGGAGCTTGCCGCCACGGGTGTCCAGGTCGGCCTGGTCACCGGAGGCGGCAATTTCTTTCGAGGGATCACTTCGCGGGGCATCGAGCGGGTGACGGCGGATCACATGGGAATGCTGGCCACGGTCATCAACGCCCTGGCTTTCGCCGACGCGCTGGAAAAGAAAGGGACTCCGGCGCGCGTGATGACGGCCATCGAGATGCGCCAGGTGGCCGAGGCATACGTCCGGCGCCGCGCCATCGCGCACCTGGAGAAGGGCCGCGTGGTCATCGTCGCCGGCGGCACCTCGAACCCCTACTTTTCCACCGACACCGCGGCCGCGCTGCGGGCCCTCGAACTGAGGGCGCAGTTGGTGGCCAAGGCCACGCGCGTGGACGGGGTCTATGACAAAGACCCGCTGAAACACCCCGAAGCGAAGATGTTTCAAACGATTTCCTACGCCGATTTCCTTTCGCAGGCTCTCGGCGTAATGGACGCCTCCGCCGTGGCGATGTGCCGCGACAATGGAATGCCCGTCGTCGTTTTCAATTTGAATGTGCGTGGGAATATAATGCGTGTGTCGATGGGAGAACCCGTGGGCACGCTGATCCATTAGCGATTTCGTGGGAACGGACGTATGAAACCTGGACAATCCAATCAAGCAACCGCACCGCAGTATCGCACCTCGAAGGAAGTGGAAGTAGCCGCCAAGGCCCGGATGGAGAAAGTCCGGGGCGACATGCAGCACCTGATGGCCGGCATTCGCACGGGCCGGGCTTCGGTGAGCCTGTTCGACAACATCCGCGTGGATTACTACGGCACACCGACGCCGCTGAATCAACTGGCGACGATGCACGTGCCGGAGCCGTCCTTAATCACGATCCAGCCATACGACATCTCGCAGATCGGCTCGATCGAGAAGGCTATCCGGTCGTCGGATTTGGGCTTGAATCCTCAAAACGACGGCAAGATCGTGCGGGTGCCGATTCCGGCTCTCACCGAGGAGCGCCGCAAAGAACTGGTCAAACACCTGCACACCATGACGGAGGATCACCGGGTGGCAATCCGCAACCTTCGCCGTGATGGGAACGAAGTCCTCAAGAAGCTGCTCAAAGACAAGCTGATTTCCGAGGATGACCAGCGGCGGTCACAGGATGAAATCCAGAAGCTGACGGACGCCGAGATGCAGAAGCTGGACCAGGCCGCCAAAGTGAAGGAAAAGGAAATCCTCGAGCTGAAGTAAGAGTCCAGGTTACGGCGACGGAAAAACCTGCAAGGTGAAGTGTGGCAAAAAATACTGGGTGCGTGTCGGTTCGGGACTCAGCGGTCCACCTTGGGCGATGAAGACAGCATCGCCATAAAAAGGCTAAGTATCAGGAAACCGGCGACTAACAATCCCACCAACATAAACCGTCCTCCCTCTCTCCCTTATCGGTCAGCAATTCGGCTTCCACTCAAATAGGTGCAAGACAGTTCCAAATGGTTGCAGGGAAATGCAGGGGAGCACGGCAACATTGTGCATAGAAGACAGGGCTGACCTCGGGGGGCCGTGTTGACAAGCACCCCGCCGTCCGCTATATTGCTGAAGTATCGCTTTATCAACGGCTTGTCCGGTGTCGGGTCATGGTGGTTGCGAGGGAGTCGCGAACCAGGGTCAAATTGTATCCTCTTCCCAGCCGGCGTGCGCGTTGAGTAAGGCTCGCGCTCTGGAGACGCAGCCATGGCCAATGAACTAGAAGACCGGCGGAAGGACATGCCCGGTACCCCGGCGGAAGCTGACTATGAACACCTCATGGAGGACTACAGTCACTTCGCGCCGCCCGTAGAGGGCGAGGTTCTCGCGGGACACGTCTTGAAGGTGACAGAGAAGGAAGTCATCGTCGACGTCGGCTTCAAATCCGAAGGACTCGTCCCCGTCGAGCAGTTCAAGCTGCCGGATGGGTCGGTGCACGTCGCGCCCGGCGACGTGGTGGACGTGATGGTGGACCATCGCGGGGAGGTGGAGGGTTACATTCTCCTTTCCCACGAGCGCGCGGCGCGCATCCGCGCATGGGACAACCTGGAGAAAGCCTTCCGCGAGAACCTGCTGGTCAGCGGGCGCGTGTTGGGACGCATTAAAGGCGGGCTGATGGTGGACGTGGGCGTGAAGGCCTTCATGCCCGGCTCGCAGGCCGATTCGCATCCGGTGCATAACCTCGACGCTTTGATCGGCCAGGACGTTCCGGTGAAAGTGGTGAAGCTGAACCGCCGCCGGGGCAACGTCGTTGTGTCGAGAAAGGTGGCGGTGGAAGAAGAGAGTTCGGCGCGCAAGCACGCGGCGCTGGACGTGCTCGATGAAGGCTCCGTGGTAACCGGTACGGTGAAGAACCTGACCGACTACGGTGCCTTTGTCGATATCGGCGGCGTGGACGGTTTGCTGCACGTGAGCGATATGTCTCACGGGCGAATCAATCACCCATCCGAAGTGGTCCACGTGGGCGACCAGATCACGGTGAAGGTGCTCAAACTGGACCGCGAGCGCGGACGCATTTCACTCGGTTTGAAACAGATGGCGCCGGACCCGTGGGAGACCATCGCCGAGCGGTACCCGGCCAGCCAGCGCGTCATCGGCCGGGTAGTGAGCATCACCGACTACGGCGCCTTCGTGGAACTCGAACCGGGCGTGGAAGGACTGATCCACATTTCCGAGATGACCTGGTCGCGGCGCATGAAGCACCCCAGCAAGGTAGTCAAGGTCGGCGACCAGGTAGAGGCCGTGGTGCTCGAAGTGAAGCCGTCGGACAGGCGGATTTCGCTGGGCATCAAGCAACTGGAGGCCGATCCCTGGACCACGGTGGATGCCCGTTACAGCGTGGGCTCGGTGGTGGAAGGCCGGGTGCGCAAACTGACGGACTTCGGCGCATTCATCGAAATCGAGGAAGGCATCGACGGGCTGGTCCACATTTCGGACCTGAGCTGGACCAAGCGTGTGAAGCACCCGTCGGAGATGCTCAAGAAGGGACAGGTTGTGCAGGCGGTGATCCTGCAAATCGAATCGGCGAACCGCCGGCTGTCCCTGGGTATCAAGCAGCTTCAGCCGGATGCGTGGGAGACCTTCTTCCGGGCGCACCAGGTGGGCGACGTTGTGAAAGGCCGCGTGACGCGCGCATCGAGCTTCGGGGTGTTCGTCGAAGTGGCGCCGGGCGTGGAGGGATTGTGCCATAATTCCGAAATACGTCCCCAAGTGGAGCGCCGGAGGGAGAGGGAGAAGAGCGGCGAGGAAACGCTGCTGCCGATCGGCGAGGAATACGAGTTCAAGGTAATCCGGATCTCGGAGGCGGAGAAGAAGATCGGCCTCAGCTACCGCGCGGTGGCCGCGGACGAGGAGCGGAGCCGGCTGGAAGACTACCAGCGGCGAGCCGCGGCGGCGACCATGACGATCGAAGAGGCGATTCATTTGAAGAACCAGGGATAGCCCCGGGACCGTGATTTTTGCGATAGTGGAGATTCAGAGGGCAAGGCCCGCTCAAGCGGCGGCCCCAGAGGCAAGGAGATACCAGTGTCTATGACGAAAGCGGATCTGATCGAAGAAGTGGCCCGGGTCGTTGAAGTGACCCGAAAGGACTCGGAAGTCATCGTCGACGCGATTTTCGAGAGCGTCGTGCGTTCATTGCGCAACGGAGACAAGATTGAGATCCGGGGATTCGGCAGCTTCCGCACGCGCCAGAGGCAGCCGCGCATCGGACGCAACCCGAAGACAGGCGCGCGCGTGGATGTGCCTAGCAAGCGCATCCCGTACTTCAAGCCCAGCAAGGAATTGAAGGATTTGGTCAACGAGGGCACCAGCGCGCCCGTTGCTCCGGCGCCCACGGCGCCGGCACCCATCACGCCACAGACGGCCTGACCGTCCACCACACGAGGCGCGGCCAAACATATGGATCACCTCTGGAGTCCCTGGCGCTACCGGTACGTAAGTACGGCGGGGCCGGAAGACGCGTGCATTTTTTGCGTGAAGTCCGCTGCCGGACGCGACGAAGAGAACCGGATCGTCTACCGGGGCGAGAGGAATTTCGTGATCCTCAACTTGTTCCCGTATACCAGCGGCCACCTCATGGTGGCGCCATACGAGCACGTGGCGAGCATCGAAGAGGCGTCCGAAGAGACGGCCATCGAGATGACGCTTCTGGTGAGGCAGGCAGTGCGGCATTTGCGGGCCGTATACCGGCCGCGGGGCTTGAACCTGGGCATGAACATCGGGGAATGCGCCGGCGCCGGCATTGCCGGGCACATTCACATGCACGTGGTTCCGCGCTGGCCCGGCGACGCCAACTTCATGAGCGTGGTGGGCGAAACGCGCGTGATGCCGGAAGACATCTCGGAGACATACAGCAAGCTCAAGGCGGCGTTCGCGCAGGCCCGGTAATGAGCCGGCAGGCGGAAGCGCCCGCCCCGCCTACGCGCTGAGTTCGACAGGCTCGCCCGATTCTTCGGCTGCCTGTACGGGTGCCGGTTCTGCAGCCGTCTCGGCAGTGGCCACGGCAAGACTGCACAGGTCCAGGCTACGCGCCAGAGCTCCGCGCAATTCGCACAACCCGCGGGTCACGCCGTTGAGGCGCTCCTTGAGTTCAGCGTTGTGCGCGCACAGTTCGGCCTTGCCGGCAGCCGAACGGGATTGTTCCGCTTCCATGTGCTCCAGGCGAACACGCAGGCCCTGGAGCTGCTCCTCGATGGGCCGGGCAAGCGTTTGCAGGGCGGCTTCGTCGATGGGCGCGGCGGAGGCGGGAGGAGGAGGCGGCGCGGCGGCGCGTTCGGCCTGCGCGATCAACGCGGCTTTGGTGCTGGAGAATTCGGACTCCAGGGCGGTCAAGCGTTGGTCACGCTCTTCCAGCCGGGCGGCCAGCGCGGCCTTCTCGGCCGCAGTGGCTGTCTGCAAAGAAGTTAGGTTGGCCACTTCGGCTTTCAGGGCTTCCATCGCCGTGACCCCCTGATCCAGCGTCGATTGCAGGGTCTGCACCTGCTCCTCTCTCCCGCGGAGCCTTTCGGCCACCCCGGCGTGGCTGGATTCCAGCTCCGCCCTGGCTCGCGCATAGGCCGAGTTGGTGCGGCCCTGCAAAACGAGCCAAACGGCCCCGGCGCCAGCGGCAAATCCGACTACGAGGAACAGCATGAGGAATTGAGTTAGACCTTCCATACAGAAAACCCAGCTTCAGGTTGCCATTAGGCCCGAGTCGTGACAACCCAGCGAAACACTTAGGCGGAACTCGAAATTAGGACTAAGGCCCACAGTTACTTACACGGTGTCCGGCCGTTTTGGGGGACTAAATGAGGTGCCGGCGGGCGCGCGAGGCGGTATAATGGATTTTTGCCGTCCCGGCAAGGCGGCGGAGGTGTGTATGTTCCTTAGCATCAGGGAGATGGAACAGCGGAAGCTGGTTTTCGACGAGACCTTCCCGCCGGGCGAAGTCGAGTTTATGGACAGCAAGCTGAGGCAGGTTTCCCCGTTGCGGGCGGCCGGATCAGCAGCGCTGGTGTCGGCGAGCTTGGGTGGGATAAGGATTCAGGGCCGCCTGAGCGTCGAAATGGAGGCTGATTGCGACCGTTGTTTGGAGCCGGCCCGTTATCCGATCCAAGCGGACTTCGATTTGTACTATGAGCCGATGACCCACATCGCGCGCGCCGAAGAAGTGGAAATCGGAGCGCGGGAAACCGAGGTGGGCTTCTATGAGGGGGACGGCCTGGAGTTGAAAGAGATTTTGCGGGAGCGGGTGCTGTTGGCGCTTCCGATGCAGCGGGTTTGCCGGCAGGACTGCAAGGGCATCTGCCCGGTGTGCGGCCAGAACCGCAATCAGCGCGATTGCGGCTGCCAGCCGAAGCCGGTGGACGACCGCTGGGCGGCCCTGAAGCAGTTTTGAAGCCGGCCGCAAGTTAAGTAAAACCAGATTCAGAGATAGAAAAGGGAGTTTGCATGCCGAATCCGAAACGGAGACATTCGCAGCGCCGCACTTCGACGCGCCGCGCGCACGACGCCATCCGCAGCACGGGAATGGCGGAGTGCCCCAACTGCCACGAACCGAAGCTGCCCCACCGCGTTTGCCCGCATTGCGGCAAATACAAGGGCCGCGAAGTAGTTGAGGTCGCTGAGGAGTAGTGACGAAGGAGCAGTAGTTACGCTCAAGAAAATGGTCACGATCGCTGTAGATGCCATGGGCGGCGATCACGCCCCCAAAATGGAAGTGGAGGGCGCGGTAAGAGCCAGCCGCGCTCTTGGCGTGCAGGTGGTGCTGGTAGGGCGGGAAGAAGTCCTGCGGAAGGAACTGGCCGAATACGACGGCTGGCAACATCTGCCGATCCAGCTTGTCCACGCCAGCGAAGTCGTGACCATGGAAGACAGCGCGGCCAAGGCGTTCCGGGCCAAGCGCGACAGTTCGATCCGGGTGGCCAGCCGGATGGTGCGGGACGGGCTGGCGCAAGGATTGGTGTCGGCGGGCAACACGGGCGCGGCGATGGCCACTGCGAAGATGGTGCAGGGCATGATCCCGGGCGTGGACCGTCCGGCACTGGCCTCGGCGTTTCCGACCGTAAGAGGAACGCCCGCGGTCATCATCGACGTGGGCGCGAACGTGGATTCGACCCCGCAGATGCTGGCCCAGTTCGCGGTGATGGGTTCGATTTATTCCCACCTGATCTTCCGGACCGAGCATCCCAGGGTCGGGCTGCTGTCGATCGGCGAGGAAGAACACAAGGGTAACGAGCTCACGCGAGCCGCGACGCCCTTGCTGAAGGGCCTGCCGATCAATTTCATCGGCAACGTCGAGGGACGGGACGTCTACACGGGCGCCGCCGATGTGATCGTGTGC
The DNA here is from genome assembly GCA_964561215.1 of uncultured Solibacteraceae bacterium. Taxonomy (GTDB): domain Bacteria; phylum Acidobacteriota; class Terriglobia; order Bryobacterales; family Bryobacteraceae; genus JAJFUV01. The sequence continues at coordinate 52,728 of CAZLOS010000016.1, forward strand.
GACGGGTTCATCGGCAACGTGGCGCTAAAGGTCAGTGAAGGCGTGGTGGACATCACCAAGTACCTGTTGCAACAGTCGCTTAAGGCCACCATCACGCGCCAGATAGGTTACGTGCTATCGCGGGCGGCATTCGCGGATTTTCGCAAGAGAGTGGATTACTCCGAGTACGGCGGAGCGCCGCTGCTCGGGATCAAGGGGGTCTGCATCATCTGCCATGGACGCTCCAATGCCAACGCCATCAAGAACGCCATCCGCGTTGCCGCCGAGTTCGCAGCAGGCCGCGTCGACCAGCGCATTGAAGAAGGGGTGCAGCAGTTCGCTCCCGTTGCGGTGTCAGCGCGCGCTGACTAAGATCTTCTTCCGTTTGTTCCCGATAGCGCTGGTTGTGTCGGCGCTCGCACCCTGCGCGCACAGCCAGCAGCTCAACCCGGTGCAGTGGACCCTGGAGCCCGGTTCGTTGTGGGCAGCGGCCGGAGGCGAGGTCACGTTCCGCCTGACGGCCAAGATGGATCCCGGCTGGCACCTGTACTCCCTGACAACGCCCGAAGGCGGTCCGCTGCCAACGCGGGTGAGCATGGAAGCGAACGCGGCGACAAGAGGGTGCCGGGTGTACGCGCAGGCGCCCCACAAGATCTTCGACAAGAACTTTAACATTGACGTGGAAACCTATGACAAACAGGCGGATTTCCTGTTTGTCTGCGAGCTGAAACCGGATGCGCTCCAGGGCCGGGTCGAGTACACCGCCAAGGTTCGCTACCAGACTTGCGACGACAAGATGTGTCTGCCGCCGGTGACGCGCACAGCCACCGCCAGCCTGTTGATCGATCCAGGCGCCAAGCCTGCCAAGGCTGCGATACCCGCGGAATTCGTGGAGTTCGGGCCCGCCGGCGGCGGCGAGGCAAAGAAAGCCCCGGCCCCGGCTCCAGCGGCGAAGGGCAGCGGTGACAAGCGCTCGTTCAGCATGTTTCTGCTAGTGGCGTTCGGCTTCGGGCTGGCGGCGATCTTCACGCCTTGTGTGTTTCCGATGATCCCGATCACCGTCTCGTTCTTCCTTGGGCGACAGGGAGGTTCGAGGCGGGAGAGCATCGTACAGGCAGCGGTCTTCTCGCTGGGTATCGTGGTGCTGTTCTCCTCGCTGGGCCTGGCGGCGACGGCGATCCTGGGGCCCTTCGGCGTGGTGCAGTTAGGCTCGAGCCCCTGGGTGAACGGATTCATCGCACTGGTTTTCCTGGCGTTCGCGTTGAGCCTGTTGGGCGCTTTCGAGATTACCCTGCCCTCATCCCTGCTTACGAAAATGGACCAAGCCTCGGGTCGCGGCGGCATCGCGGGCGCGCTGCTCATGGGGCTGACTTTCTCGCTGACATCTTTCGCGTGCGTAGGACCGCTGGTGGGGACCCTGCTGGCGGCATCGGTGAGCGGCGGCGGTTGGCAGCCGCTGGCCGGCATGGTGGCGTTCGCGGTGGGCCTGGCTGCGCCGTTTTTCCTGCTCGCATTGTTCCCGTCGTACTTGCAGCGCTTACCGCGCAGCGGAGGATGGCTGGCACGGGTCAAGGTGGTGTTGGGGTTCGTGATTCTGGCGGCGATGTTGAAGTACGCCAGCAACGTGGATCAGGTGCTGCAGTGGGGCTTTCTCACGCGGGAACGCTTCCTGGCGGCCTGGGTGGTGCTCTTCGGGCTTACCGGGGCGTATCTGCTCGGCTGGCTGCGGCTGGAGGGCGTGAAAGCGGACGAACACCTGGGAGTCACGCGGTTGCTGGTGGGAAGCCTGTTCCTCATTTTCGGGCTGAGCCTGATTCCAGGCATATCGGGCGCGCGGCTGGGAGAGATTGAAGCCTATATCCCGGCTCCCGCAGCGAGCGCGGCGGCGAAGACCGAAGGTACGGGGCTGGTCTGGATGAAGAACCAGTACACCGAGGCGCTGGCCAAGGCGCGCGAAGAGAACAAGCTGGTGCTGGTGAACTTCACGGGCTACGCCTGCACGAACTGCCACTGGATGAAGGCCAACATGTTCACGCGGCCGGAGATCGAACAGGAACTCAAGAAGTACGTTCTGGTTGAGCTTTACACCGACGGCACGGACCAGGCTTCCCGGCGCAACCAGGAATTCCAGCAGAGCCACTTCTCGACCGTAGCACTTCCCTACTACGCCATCATCGGCACCGACGAAAAGCCGGTGGCGACGTTCGCGGGGCTTACCCGCAATCCGGCGGAATTCCTGGCATTCCTGAAGCGCTAGAGCGTGCGGGGTTACCGCACCGGGCCGAGCTTATCCAGAGGCCAGTAAACGAAAACCGCCTCTCCGTAAATGCACGCGCGCGGGACGAGGCCCCAGGAGCGGCTATCGTTGGAGGAGCTGCGGTGGTCGCCCAGGACAAAGTAGGAATCGCCCTCGATGCGCGTGGCCGGCATGGATTGGTAGTCGCGGTAGGACTCAGGGACGTAGTCTTCGGTCAGGGCGCGGCCGTTGACGAGGACCGTGCCGTGATCAATTTCCACGGTGTCGCCGGGCAGGCCGATCACGCGTTTGATGTAGGACTTGGACTGATCGGCGGGATAGTAAAACACGACCAAGTCTCCACGGTCGATCTTGCCGATGCCCGTGCGGTAAACGAACTTGTCGATGAAGATGCGCTCCTGATCCGCCAGCGCGGGCATCATGCTGGTGCCTTCGACTTTAACCGGCTGGTAAATGAACAGGATGAAGACGGCCGCGATGACCAACGCAAAGCTCAGGTCTCTAACCCAGGTCAACGCGGTGCGAACCAGCAATTCTTTTTTCATACCAGGCGATTAACTCCATTATACTGAGCCAGAATGCGACTCTCACGACGCACGCTGCTACAGTCCTCTGTCGCCGCAGCAAGTCCAGCGGCGGCAAAATCTCCGACAGGATTGCCGAACATCGTTTTCCTGATTTCGGACGATCATTCGAAGCCGGACGTGGGCTGCTACGGGAACCCCGCGATCCGGACGCCGAACCTCGACCGCATTGCGGCCAACGGGATGCGCTTCGAGCGTGCCTATGTGACCAGCCCGCAGTGCAGCCCCAACTGCTCGTAGATCTTCACCGGGTGCGCGCCGCACACCACGGCAACATCGCGGCTGCACACCAGCCTTCCGCCATGGGAAACCACGATCATCGACGCATTGAAGGAGCGGGGGAACTTCACGTCGATTCTCAAGAAACATCGCCAAGGCGCTCATTTTGAAGGATGTTTAGACTTCTATCACGGCGAAATCCACTTCGCCAAGTTCTTCGCGGCGCTGCCGGAGCGGCGCCCGTTCTTCCTGCAGGTGGGCTTTACCGACCCGCACCGTCCCTACCGGAAGGGCTGCTACCCGGTGAAGCACGATCCGAAGCCGGTGGTGGTTCCACCGTTCCTTCCGGACACCCGAAAGGTTCGCGAAGACCTGGCCGACTACTACGACGCCATCGCAAGATTAGACGCACAGACGGGAGAGTTGTTCCGAGAACTCGAGAGGCGGGGATCAATGTGCCGCTGTTGGTATGGTGGCCGGGACACACGAAGGCGGGCGTGGTGAACCTGGTGGCGCATGTGGACCTACCGGTGACGTGGCTGGAAGCGGCCGGGGTGGCGAAACCGGCGAAGATGCAAGGGCAGAGTCTGCTGGGTCTGATAGAGGGCGCAGCGTGCCGGGAGCGCGAGTGCGTGTTCGCGGAAAGGAGATGACACGACAACTTCGATCCCATGCGTACTGTTGTATTTGGGCGTCATAAGCTCATCTACAACATGAACCCCACGAGAGGGTACAGGCCGACCTGTTCGAAGAACTCAAAGTGCGGTTGAGCAACTGGATGCACGAGACCTAGGACTTCCTTCCTCCTCCCTACCGCAACTATCCAGCCCGAAGTAGGACACGCGGCATCTACTATATGCAGTAGCGCGTCTCCGAATGCCGTGCATGCCGGCATTGCGGGCCGGCGGCCCGCTCCACGTTTGCCGTTCACCGATCTGGACCAATAATTTTCTCCTCTCTTTTCAATCACTTAGTTTAGCGGCCAGGCTTGCGCGCTAGGACACGGATGCTACCTTCGTGTGCGAAGAAGGCAGCGCGAGGAGAGCCAATGAGCACGACGCGAACGGAGGCAAAGAAAGGGTCGAGAAGGAAGAACCCTACGCGCACTCTCGTCGAGAAGCAGGCATTTCTTATCAACAAGCTGGTGAACAACATCGAGGAGAAGATTGACGCAAATGAGCTGAAAGCCACGCTAGGAGACCTCATCAGGCTGATGCAGATCCAGAAAGAGTTGGAAGAAAACCAACCGCGGGAGATCAAGGTGACATGGGTCGAGACACCGGAGACTTCGTTCGAGTCCGAAACATAGCATACCAGCCGCTGCCATCGCAGCTAAAGTTCCACAGTTCGAAGGCCCGGTTCAAGGGCTTTTCGGGACCAATCGGATCAGGCAAAAGCCAGGCGCTTTGCCAGGAAGCGGTGAAGCTGAGCTACATGAACGCGGGGCGGTTGGGACTGATGGGAGCGCCCACCTATCCGATGCTGCGGGACGCGACGATGCAGGCGTTCCTGGAGATCCTGGGGCAGAACGGGATTCCTTACGACCTGAACAAGGCGGAGAACGTGTTGACGCTGAAAGACACCGGGTCGCGGATTCTGTTCCGGAGCGTGGACGAGTTCGAGCGGTTGCGCGGCACGAACCTGGCGTGGTTCGGGGTGGACGAACTGACGTACACGGCCGAGGAAGCGTGGCTGCGACTGGAAGGACGCTTACGGGACCCGAAGGCGAAACGGTTGTGCGGTTTCGCCGTGTGGACTCCGAAGGGATTCGACTGGGTCTACCGGCGGTTCATCGCGGACAAAGTGGACGGGTACGAAGCGGTGATCGCCAAGCCGTTCGAAAACCGGCACTTGCTCGAAAAGGTACCGGACTTTTACGACCGGTTAAAGAAGAGCTACGACGAACAGTTCTTCGAGCAGGAAGTGCTGGGCGAGTACCTGAACAGCAACTCCGGGCTGGTGTATCACGCATTCAGGCGGCGGGAACACCTGTGCGAGCTGGAAGTAGACCGGCGGCTGCCGCTGCTGTGGGCCCTGGATTTCAACGTGGATCCGATGTCGTCGGTGGTGGCGCAGGTCGAAGGCGAGGCGGTCCGCGTCCTGGACGAGATCGTGATGAGCCGGGCCAGCACGGAGCAAGCGTGCCAGGAGTTCTGGAACCGGTATGCGGAGCACCCGGCGGGGGTGACCATTTACGGCGATGCGTCGGGCAACAGCATGCAGACGACGGGCACCACGGACTACCAGATCATCCGGCGCTATTTCAACGGGGTGCACTACTACGACGTGCGACTGAAAGTACCGCGGTCGAACCCGCAGGTCCGGGAGCGGGTGAGCCTGGTGAACGCAAAGCTCAGGAGCGCGGAGGGGCAGGTGCAGATGCTGGTTTCTCCGCGGTGCAAGGAACTGGTGAAGGACTTCGAGGAAGTTTCGTACAAGGCGGGCAGCACGGTGGTGGACAAGGAGAAGGACGCGCGGCGGACGCACTTGTCGGACGCGCTGGGTTATCTGGTGTGGCAGGAGTGCCGGCCGCTGCCGCCGGTGGGTGAGCAAGCGAGAAGGCTGATCTGACAAGAGGCTAGACACCTGGGACAGACACCCGCGTCCACGCGCCGCGTTTGGCGGCTTGGGGCGCGGGTGCGAGTCCCGAGTAGGAGCAACCGTGATAGGGATCGATCAAGAACATCCGGAATACGTAGCCAGAACGGCGATGTGGAAGAAGTACCGGGACTTGTATGCGGGCGGCGAGCAACTGAAAGACAATGCCAGCCTGTATCTGCCGCGGCGGCAAAAGGAACCGTACGACGTCTACGCGGAAAGGTTGAGCAAGGTTTTTTACGAGAACTACGTCGGCTCGATTATCGACTGGTTCACGGCGACGTTGTTCCGGCGGGAGCCAGTGCTGACGTTCGAGGGGACCAACGACGCCGGCAAGCAGTTCTTCAACGATTTCTCGGAGGACTGCGATCAAAAAGGGACGGCGTTGAGCGATTTCTTCCGACGCCAGATGACGGAGACGCTGGTAAGCGGAGCGAGCTACATCCTGGTGGATTTTCCGCGCTTCGCGCAGCCGGCGGCGAACCGGGCCGAGGAAGACGCGGTGGGGGCCTCGCGTGCGTACCTGGTGGATTACCGGCCGGAGAACGTCATCAACTGGAGCCTGGACGAGCGCGGGAACCTGGCCTGGGTGGTCCTGAGGACCTCGTCATTGCAGCAGACGAGCGTGGGCGGCGGGTACGTCAAAGAGACGCGGTGGGTGTATTACGACAAGCGGGAATACCAGGCATACCGGCGGGTGGAGACGGGCGAGGGGAAGGCCGAGATCGAACTGATCGATCAAGGCCGCCACTCGCTGTGGAAACAGGAACGGGTGCCGCTGTTCGAGCTGAAGGTGTCGGAAGGGCTGTGGCTGATGAACAAGGCCGCCCTGCTGCAACTCGAGCACTTCAACAAGTCGAACGCGCTGAGCTGGGCATTGACGATGGGGCTGTTCGCGATGCCGGTGGTCTACTCGAACCGGGAGTGGAAGCAGGTGGTGGGGGAATCGTACTACCTGCAGTTGGGGTCGGACGACAAGTTCGGGTGGACGGAGCCGGAGGGCAAGGTTTACCAGATCGCGGCGGACAACCTGGTGCGTTTGAAGGATGAAATCTACCGGGTGTGCTACCTGCTGACGCAGGCAGGGGGAACGCAGTCGAGCTACACGGGGCAATCCGCGCTGAGCAAGCAGCGGGACTACAGCATCACGCAGGAGGTACTGCGGGCTTACGGGGACGCGGTGAAGGACGTGATGAAGCGGGTGCTACGGGCGATAGAAGCGGCGCGGGAAGACGGGTTGACGATCGACGTCAGCGGGCTGGACGAATTCGACATCGGGGACTTCACCACGGAGTTGGAGGACGCGACGAAACTGATCGAGCTGGGGATCCAGTCGGAGACGCTCAAGAGACAGGTATTCAAGAAGCTGGCGTTCAAGTACTTGTGCGATATGAGGCAGGAGACCAAGGACCGCATCGCGCGGGAGATCGACGCCTGGTTCGAGGCGAAGGCGAAGAGGCGGAAATAACACCGCCGGTGGGCAAGGAAAGGAGAGCAATGGAAGAACAACAGGAAGCGGATGTGAAGGCAGTGGATGTCCGGTCGGTGATCCGGGAAGCGATCACGGAGTTTGTGAGCGCCGAACAGGCGAAAGCGGAGCCGGCCTACAAGGCGGAACTGGTGGAAGAGCGCCGGCGGCGGGAAGAGCTGGAGCGACGGCTGAACGATGTAGTGGAAGAGAACCGCCGGAGCCGGCAGCTCGCCGAGGAGTTGGACCGGCAGTCGAAGATCTGCAACGAGCTGCAACGGCTGGGAGTAGCGAAGGTGGACCTGGCGTTCAAGGCAGTGAAGGACGACATCCAACGGACCAGCGACGGGCGGCTGGTGGCACGCGCGGGCCAGAACGAGCTGGACGCACGGGAGTACCTGTCGCAGTTCGTGAACGAGAACCCCGAGTTTCTGCCGGCGCGGATCACGGGCGGATCGGGGGTGGGGGCCTCGCCCCGCACAACGGGCGCAAGCGCGGCCGATTTGGACAAGCTGAAGCCGGGTATGAACGCCGAGGAACTGGAGCGAATCCGGCAGGAGATTGCGCGAGTCGCATCGCAGACCATGCGAGGCGCTTGAGCAGAAACCGCGGGTCTCGCGGAGGCGAGGCCCGGGAAAGACAGAGGCGGCGGACGCCGGAGAGCGGAGCACGCCGCCAAGAAGACAAGGAGAAGGTGAATGTCAGCAATTACATCGACGAACGTGGCTAACGCGATTGTCAAACTCGTGGCGGTGGACGCACTGCCAGCGCTTATGGGGAACCTGGTCATGGGCAACCTTGTCAACCGGGACTTCGAGCCTACCCTGGCCCAGGCCGGTGACACGGTAAACGTGCCCATTCCTCCGACGCTGGTAGCGAACAACCTGGCCGAGGGCGGCACCGTTCAGACACAGAACCCGAATCTGGGCAACGCCCAGATCGTATTGAACACGCACGCGGAAGCGACCTTCCAGATTCCGGATGTGACGAAGGTCCTGGCGGTGCCCGACCTGCTGAAGCTGTACATGCAGCCGGCGGTGGTGGCTCTGGCCGAGAGAATCGAAACCGATCTTCTGGGCTTGTACGCCGGCTTCACGGCGAACAGCGCGGTAGGTACGTCTTCGACCGCGGTGACGGAAGCGACGATCGACGCGGCCGAGACGGCCCTGTTCGACGCGAAGGTGCCGGCGAGCGAGCCGAAGTACCTGGTGGTGGACGGCAACACGTACTCGCAATTGAGGCAGATCACACGGTTCAGCGAGTACCAGACGGCGGGCGACGCGGGTTTGCGCGCCCTGGTGGACGGCACGGTGGGGAAGATCAAGGACTTTTACGTCTTCCGCTCGCAGTTCGTGCACAAGACCGGCAGCGCCCCGATGACGACCCACAACCTGGGCTTCGGGCGCTCGGCGATCGGCCTGGTGGTCCGGCGCCTGCCGCAGCCGCTCCCGGGAACGGGCGCGGTGGCGGAATACGCCGAGATGGGGAATTTCGGCATCCGCGTGGTCATGAGCTACCAGCCCAACACGCTGGCGCAGCAGTTCACCGTGGACGTGCTGTACGGCGCCGCGGTGCTGCGCAACGGGTTCGGCGTTCAGGTGAACAGCTAGACTCCTGACGCGGAAGAGCACAGGGCAGATTGGGGACAGGCGCGAAGTTTCGCGAAAACGGCGAGTTTCGAGCCTGTTCCCGGTTTGCGCGTACTGCCATTAGAGACTGCACAGTGAGAGCGAGGAACGCATGGACTTGAAGATCTACTACCAAAAGCTGAGAGAGATCGAAGAGCAAATCCAGGAAGCGCATGCGGTGGTAGTGAGCAAAGCTACACCGGATGGCGGTAAGGAAGGCGTGAAGACGGAAGTGGCCCGGCATGTGGCGGCCGGCATGGTCGCGGACGGCAAAGCGCGGCTAGCGACGGCGGCAGAAACAGCGGAATTCCGGAGCTTGGTGGCTGCGGCGCGGAAGGCGGCCGAGCAAGCGACAGCAGCGGGCCGGGTAGCGTTGAGCGTGCTTCCCACGGCGGAACTGCAGATGCTGCGCGGGGCGTTGAACCTGGCGAAGGCGCATCTGCAGGAGAAGGCTTGAGGCAACGGCCATGTCTGTGTTCACGGACGGCGTGATCGCCACAATCGAAGATTTGCGAGGTTACGAGAGCTCGATTCTGGACGTGGCGCACACGGAAGGGATCGACCTGACGGCGAAGCTGGCGCTATCGCAGGAAGAGGTGGCCGTGGAGTTGGAGGCGCTTCTGCCGCGAAGACGAGCAGGCGCGTGGAGCGGAGTCAACGGGCGACCGAAGCTGGACAACGTAGTGGTGACAAGGCCGCTCAAACAATGGCTGATTTTCCACACGCTGGCCATCGTGTACCGCGACGCTTACAACAGCCAGCTCAACGACCGGTACCTGGGCAAGCGGAAGGAATATTCGGAACTAGCCAGATGGGCGGCCCAGATGTTGAGCGAGATCGGCGTGGGAGTAGTCAGCGCACCCATTGCGAAAGCGAGCGAACCGGTGGTGAGCACGACAGCCGGCAACGGCGCAGCGGGACGCTACTACGTACGAGTGGCGTGGCGCAACGCCTTGGGAGAGGAAGGGGCGCCAAGCGGGGTTTGCGTGGCCGACACTTCGGACGGCACGCTGCTGACGGTGGCGGCAGCGGATCCACCGCCGGTAGCGAGCGGGTGGAGCGTCTACGCGGGGACTTCGGCGGACGACATTACGCTGCAAAGCGTGGAGGCGATCGGGCTGGGGCAGCAGTGGACAGCGGCCGCCACCGGCCTGGTACACGGCCGGAAGCCGGGAGACGGCCAAGAGGCTGAGACGTACTTGACGGTGGATCGAACTCTGCAGAGAGGATGAACGCGATGGCAGGCATTGGCGGCAGAACAGCGACTCGAGTGACGGAGCTACTGACGAGCGCGACGGGATTGAAGAGCAGCGTACATCAGGCGGCACTGAGCGCCAGGGTGCAACTGGCCGAAATACCACCGGAGCAGGTTTTCCCGCAGAACGTGAGCTTCGAGGTTATCGAGCGCACGAGCGTGGCGCGGTACCCATCGATGCACGTTTACTGCGAACGGGTGTCGAACGAAATGCGGGAGAAGTTCCGAACCTTCTCCGGGCGCGTGCGGATGGTGGTGGAGATTCGGGTGTCGCACGACCGCCTGGAAGGGATGGAAGAGCAACTGCACGGTTACGCGGATGCGGTGACCCGCGTTCTGGACAGCAGCCGCGGGGATTGGGGCAACGGGATGTATTACGCCGGCGGGTACGAGATCAATTTCGGCGGCGTGAAGAAGGGCGGCAGGAACCACATCCAGACGGCGAAGGTGGAGTTCGACGTGGAAGGAAGTCTGAAGTAGGCCGTAGGCGAGAACCATTGAGAGGTCGAAGAAAGCATGCCTAGCTACATTTCATCAAGTGAAAACAGGTTCTACACGGCGACCGAAGGGTCGTACGGGCAGGTGCCGGCGATTACGAGCGAGAACCGATTCCCGGCGGTCAAGCTGACCGCGCGGCAGACGGTGGATCGGCTCCAACGGAGGGACAAGACGGGGAGCCGGACGTTCGCGGGTCTTCCTGCGGGGATCCGCAAGCAGACACAGTTCTCTTTGAAGACGTACCTGACGAGCTGGGCGAACGCGAGCGGGCAGCCGGGGTACGGCCCGCTGTTCCGCGCGGCTCTTGGCGGCGGCCCGCGCCTGTTCGCCGGCGGGACGTTAGGGGCCGGCAGCGAAACAAGATCGCTCACTTTCGTAGGCTCGCACGGGTTGGCGGCAGGCGACGCGGTAGTTTCCGGCAACGAGATCCGCTTCGTCTCTTCAATCATGGACGCGCAGACGGTGCTACTGAATGCGCCGTTCACGGCGGCACCGGCAGCGGGCGCGGCGATGGGCGCAACCGCGACTTACTCACCAGCAACGGACCTGCCGAGCGTGAGCGTGTTTGACTACTGGAGTCCAGGGACGGCGGTGCAGAGAATCCTGGCGGGCGCGGCGATCGACGAGATGCGCGTAACGATCAACGGCGACTTCCACGAGTTCGAATTCAGCGGGCTGGCGGCGGACGTGATCGACAGCGGAAGCTTCAACCAGGGGCAAGGGGCGCTGAGCACATTTCCGGGAGAGCCGGCGATGGGATCTCTCGACTATTCGGTCGTGCCCGGACACTTGGGGCAGGCGTGGCTGGGAGCTATCGAAGAGCAGGTTTACACGATCACTTCGGCGGAACTGGTGGTCAATAACGGCATCGACTTGCGCAATCGCGAGTTCGGCTGCGAAACGCCGCGCGGCGTGGCGGGGGGCATGCGCAATGTGAGCATGAACTTCAGCCTGTACGAGAAGGACGACGATGCGACGCGGGCGCTCTACCAGGCGGCCCGGAGCCGGTCGCCGATTTCGATCATGTTCCAACTCGGGCAGCAGCAGGGACAGTTGTTCGGATTGTATTTGAAGAGCGTGATTCCAGAAGTGCCGGAATTCGACGACAGCGACAATCGCCTGCAGTGGAAATTCACGAGTTGCCGGGCGCAGGGATCAGTGGACGATGAGATTTACGTGGCATTCGGTTAGAAGACGCGCGGCGAGCGCCGGGATAGAAGCAAAGGACAGGACGGAGCGAGGGGCGAGGGGAGCGATGAAGTACGCGAGCACGTTCAGAGCGAGATCGAAGACGTATCCGAAGGTGACAGTGGAGATCGCGCGAATCAGCTTCGGCCGGCGCATTGAGCTGATGCGCAGAATCCAGGAACTGGCCGTAAGGGCAGAATTCCTGGAGGCGGGCGGCACGCCGAAGGAGAAGATGGAAGCCGCGCTGCTCGAAGGCGAAGTCGAACGGACGTATCTCGAGTGGGGGCTGACCGGCGTGGAGGGCCTGGAGGTAGACGGGCAAGCCGCGACGCCGGAAAGCCTGATTCAGTCGGGACCGGAAGCACTTTGCAGGGAAGCACTCGCCTTGATCAAGGCTGAGTGCGGACTGAGCGAAGCAGAACGAAAAAACTGATCGCCGCCTTCCATTTTCAGTTTACGAACCGGGCCGGATGGGAGTGCGGGGAATGCAGAAAGCGGGGCCTGGAGCGGGCGCGCCGCTGCGGTTGGATAGAGGAGCCGCAAGACAGACCGCGAAAGCCGGTATGGGCGCGCGGCAACTGCGCCGTCGATGAATGTCCACGGTCTTACATCACTCCGCAAAGCGTGGCGTGGCTGGAGGGTTACTACGCATGGCGTTTGACTGGAAGGCGAGCGTTGGAGGAGTTGCCGGCGCGGCGGGCGGATGCGTTCCTGGTTCTGGAAGGTGAGCTGATGGAGGAAAACAGTGAAGGCCGGAGATGATCAGACGATGAGGCTGGCGGAGGCGCTGGCAGAGGCG
>CAZLOS010000017.1:0-63054 GCA_964561215.1 uncultured Solibacteraceae bacterium
TTCTTGACCGCATGGGTGTGGTTTCCTAAAATTGTGATGAGGGGGAGTAGCACCGAATCAGGTGAAGCTTGACGACACAGTTATGACGCCGCGCGACGCAGAAATCCTGCGTGAGATCGTGCAGGCCTATATCCAGACAGGTCTTCCGGTGGCGTCGCGAGCGATTTCGAAGCGCCGCAGGGAGCCGTTGAGCCCCGCTTCGATTCGCAACGTCATGGCGGATCTGACCGACCAGGGGTACCTGTCCCAGCCGCATACCTCGGCCGGACGCGTGCCCACGGCGAAGGCTTTTCGCCTGTATGCGTGCGCTCTCTCGGCGGAGCATGTGGCGCGGGCGCAGGTGGAGTATCTCCTGAAGCTTTTCAGCGACGCTGCCAGCGTGGAGGACCGCATTGAGCGTTCCTCGCATTTGCTGTCGGAACTGACGAGAAACATTGGCATTGCCGCGGCGGCGCCGGCGCTCAGCCAGACTCTCGACCAGGTGGAACTGCTCCCGTTGGCCGACCGGCGCGTCCTGATGGTTCTGGTGACGCAGGACCGCATGGTCCACAACCGCGTGGTGGCGCTGGATGAGGCGGTCACACACGAGGAACTGGCGTCGATCCGGAATTATGTGAACCGGGAGTTCAGCGGCTGGACCATCGATGCGATCCGGACCGAGTTGGAGCGCCGCCTGGAACAGGAGCGCGCCGCTTACGATGCGCTGCTAACCCGCCTCATGTTGTTCTATCGTAAAGGTTTATTCGACTACGAAGCGGATCAGGAACTGCACCTGGAAGGTGCGTTCACGCTGCTCGCGGCGGATCTGGACCTCACGCGCGAACGCATGCGCGACCTGTTGCGGGCGCTGGAGGAGAAGAAGCGCATCCTGAAGCTCCTCGACAGCGTGCTGGAGCAGCCGGCGGGCCAGTTGGGTCTGCAGGTCGGGCTGGGCGACACGGATCCTTTAATGAAGGACCTGTCGCTGGTGGGACTCTGGGTGCGGCTGCCCGGCGGCCTGGCGGCGAAAATCGCCGTGCTTGGCCCCATGCGGATGAACTATCCTCGGGTGATGTCGGCAGTGCGCAGCGTGGGACAGGCATTCTCTGAGACCGAGTCGTAGGGTCGACTCGCGCTGCCCGTGTAATCCACCTGTTAAGCTGGAATTGTTAGTGTAGAGATGGAAGAAAAGGATCCAACGATTACTTCGTCCGATGCGGTGCCTGAGGCGCGGGAAACCACGGCCGAGGACACGGCCACGGTGGCGGAGGATCCGGCGGCGGCGCTCGCCGCGCTGGGTGCTGAACGGGACAAGCTGGCCGCGCAGAACGCCGATTTGCACGACCGGCTGTTGAGAAAGCACGCCGAATTCGACAATTTCCGCAAGCGCGCAAAGCGCGAGAGGGAACAATACCTGGAGTTTTCCGGCGCCGAGACGATGACGGCGTTGTTGCCCATCCTGGACGACTTCGAACGTGCCATGGCGGTGGCGTCCAACGATGCGGAGTATGTACGCGGAATCGAGTTGATTTACAAGCGCCTGATGGAGGGCGTGCGGAAGCTCGGTCTGGAACCGCTGGAGGCTGTAGGCAAACAGTTCGACCCGAATCTGCACCACGCCGTGGACCGCGTTGCGAGCGATGAAGCCGAAGAAGGCACGGTGCTCGAAGAGTTGCAGCGAGGTTACAACTACAAGGGCAAGCTGCTGCGGCCTGCCATGGTGCGGGTGGCGTATAAAGGTTAAGAAACTTCCGTGACCAAACGCGATTACTACGAGGTCCTGGGTGTAGACCGGCAGGCCGACGAGCAGGCGTTGAAGAGCGCCTATCGCAAGCTGGCGCTCAAGTTCCATCCGGACCGCAATCCCGGCAATAAGGAAGCGGAAGAGAAGTTCAAGGAGGCCGCCGAGGCGTACGGTATCCTGAGCGACACGCAGAAGCGCGCTGTGTACGACCAGTACGGCCACGAGGGATTGCGCGGCGCCCCGGTGCCGGACTTCAACAGCGCCGTGTTCGCCGACTTCAGCGACATCCTGGGCGACTTCTTCGGTTTCGGCGACCTGTTCGGATCCGGAGGCGGCCGGCGCCGCAACCGTGCGCAGCGGGGCGACGACGTTCGCTACGACCTGGAGATCACCCTGGAGCAGGCCGTACGCGGCATGAGCGCCGAGATCAAGGTGCCGCGCGTCGAGGCCTGCCCGCGATGCAACGCGACGGGCGCCGAACCGGGCAAAGGCTTGGCTACGTGCCCCACGTGCCGTGGACGCGGCGAGGTGGTCTATCAGCAGAGTTTTCTGCAGATCCGCCGGCCGTGCGGGCAGTGCGGCGGCCGTGGACAGATCGTTCGCCAGGCGTGTTCCCACTGCCACGGGGAAGGCTATGTCCAGGCGGAGCGCAAGCTCAAGATCAACGTGCCTGCCGGCGTCGATACCGGCACGCGCCTGCGCCTGACCTCGGAAGGGCAGCCGGGAGCCAACGGCGGCCCTTCGGGCGATTTATACGTGGTTCTCCGGCTCAAGGAACATCCGGTGTTCGACCGCCACGAAGACGACCTGCACTGCACGGTTCCGGTCAACGTGGCGCAGGCGGCGCTGGGAACCGAAGTCCAGATACTTACTTTCGACGGGTTGCAGACGGTGCGTATCGCCGAGGGCACGCAGAGCGGCGCCGAGATTCGCGTGCGCGGCCAGGGTGTGCCGCACCTGAGCGCCAACGGGCGCGGCGACCTGGTGGTGCACGTCGACGTCAAGATCCCCCCCAAGCTCACGCGCGAACAGCGCAAGCTTTTCGAGGAGTTGCGCGAGCTTCTGCCCGAAGAGAACGAACCGCAAGAGAGGGGCCTGTTCGAAAAAGTCAAAGACTACTTCATGTAGCCGCTGCCTGCTATTGCGGCTTCCTGCCGACGGCGATGAGCGACGTGGGGCCCCAGGGCAGAAAGCGGTCGATACGGCGCCACAACCATACCAGGCGGTCGAAGACGGCGAGTTGAAACCGGCTGAAGGAGCGCCGGCGGAAGATACGCCCGCTGAGGAACCAGCCCGGCAGCGTGACGTGGTTGAACTCGATCACGCGCTCCACTTTGAAACCTGCCTGTTCCATGCGTCGCATGAACTCGGGTTTTGAGTAGCGGCGCACGTGTCCGAGCACAATGTCGAGCGAACCGTAGGCCCATCGCCCCTGCGGCACCAGCACGACGGCACAGCCTCCGGGCTTCAGAACAGTGAGCAGGTTGCGCAGGGCGCCCAGGTCGTCGGTGACGTGTTCGAGGACATTGAGGCAGACGACGGTGTCCACTTGCCCGGCGTGCGGCGCGAAGTCGGCTGCGTTGGTCAGGTCGCAGCGGGCGGCGACCAGATTGGGACGGTGGTGCAGGCGGTTGCGCAAGTGAGCCAGGTGCTCCGGATCGATATCGGAGACGATATAGCGGCGGCGGCGCTGCGCCAGGTGCCGGGTGAGGTTGCCGATCCCCGCGCCGATTTCCAGGACGGTGTCGCCGAGAAAGGGGCGGATCGTCTCCGCCATCCAACGGTTGAAGTTCGGCGTCCCGGCCAGGACGTCCAGGATTTCCGGACCCGGATCTTTGTAAGTGTCCCGGACCAGCCGGTAGTGCAAAATGACGCCGAAGGTCCTGATGCCGTCCCAGGGCCGGATCTTTTTTCCTTCTTCGTAAGTGCGCCCGTGATAGCTGATGGGCGTTTCGTAGATGCTGACGCGCCGGCGCGCCAGCTTCATGGTGATCTCGGCTTCGAAGCCGAAGCCCTCCGAGCGGATGGGAATGCTCTTGAGCAGCGACGTGCGGAAAGCCTTGTAGCACGTGCCCATGTCGGTGAGGTTCAGATCGGCCAGCAGGTTCAGGAAGCCGGTGAGGGCACGGTTGGCCAGCGCGTGCCAGTAATACAGCACGCGGCGCTCGCCGGCGATCATGAAGCGCGAACCGTAAACCGCGTCGGCCTTGCCTTCCAGCAGCGGCTTGAGCAGATGAGCGTATTCGCCGGGATCGTATTCGAGGTCCGCGTCCTGGATGACGACGAAATCCCCGCTCGCCTGTTCGAGCGCCGTGCGTATGGCCGCGCCCTTGCCCCGGTTGCGGCCGTGGCGCAGGACTTGGACGACGCCCGGATGCGCGGCGGCGAACTCCGAGGCGACTTCTCCGGAGCCATCCGTGGAGCCGTCGTCGACGACCACGATTTCGCGCGTCATGCCGTCGGGCAGAGAAGCGTGCAGGACCCGGTCGAGCAAGGTGGCGATGAATTCTTCTTCGTTGAACAACGGAATGAGGATGGAGAGTGACTGGGACACTTTATTATCAAAGATGACAGAGCATCCAGTATACGATTACTGCCGAACCGTTCGGTGTATACTGACCGAAGTCCGGAGATGTACCCATGAAGACCACACTAGCCCTTCCGCTTCTGTGCATCCTTGCCTCTGCCGCCGCCTTTGCGGGAGTCGAGGACGATTTCGACTACTTCGTCAACAACTGGAACGTGATCGGCCTTCCGGATTACATGTACGGCGCCCGGATCACGCCGGATTCCCAGATGCAACTGGCCGGGGGCGCACTCGTGCAGGTCCGCACCGGCCGCGAGCTCGCACCGCTCAGCCGCAAGCTCGGCAAGCAAGCCATGGATGGATGGATTCCGGTGATCCAGGTAGTGGCGGCCGACGGCGCGGTGCGTTACGAGATCAGTTATTGGGCCACGCCGCTGCCGGATTCGAAGGACTGGGCGAAGGCCTTCCGCTGGCCCGAAGAAACCGGGAACTTCCTCTGCTGGATTGCCGTGAAAGCAATGAACACTTCCAACGCGCCTGCCGAGGCCCGGGCTGGCGTGGGTCCCATTGCGCCCGCTGCGAAACCGAAGAGAGTCGAATTCGTCACCGCCGGAAAGCACACGCGCGAGTATGCCTGGAACTGGAAGCTGGCTCCGGGAGAAAGCCGGGAGGGCATCGCGCGATATACGTACTACCCCACGCCCGATGCCGCGCGCTACGATCAGGCCGGCGCCAGACTCTGGCTCGATCGGACGGTGGCCTTCTGGCGCGGCGCCATGGCCCGGGCCGCGAAGATCGAGGTGCCCTGCCGCAAAGCCACGCGCGCGCTGCTGGCCGCCCACGTCTGCCAGATGATCGCCAACGACTTCGGCGATATGCGCGGCGGTGAAGGTTTCTACGACGATTTCTACATCCGCGACGGCGCCTATCAGGTCATGGAATTCGAAGAGGCCGGCCTGGACGATTTCGCGGCTCGCGCCATCGACTATTACCTGCCGCGGGAGCAGCGCGACGGCCGCTTCGAATCGCAGCGCAATCAGTATGACGCCAATGGACAAGCGGTCTGGGCTCTATGGCAGTACGCCAAAATCACCGGCGACCGCGGATATCTGGAGCGCGTCTACCCGCGCATGCTTCGAGCCGTAAGCTGGACGATGCAGGAACGGCGCAAAGCCGCGGCCGGTTCGCCATTCGCCGGCCTGCTGACCGCCGCGCCGGCCGACGGAGAGTTCCTCTGGGACGGCAAGCATCACATCGTCGGCTACGACTTCTGGAATCTGCGCGGCCTGCTGTGTACCGCCGACGCAGCGCGCATCTTGGGCAAGACGGAGGACGCCGCTTTCCTGCTTGAAGAGGCGGCCAGGTACCGGGAGGCCATCGAGGCCGCCTGGAAGCGCACCGGGCTCGCCTACTTCCCGCCCAGTTGGGAAACCGAAGGCACTCACTGGGGCAACACGGAGACGCTCTGGCCCACGCGGCTGTTCGATCGCGCCGACGCCCGCGTCGCCTCCTCCAGCGCGCTTCTCGAAAAGGAGTTTGCCGGCGGTTACGTGGAAGGAACCATACGCTGGGTGTCGCCGAAGATGGAGGACGCTATCCATCCTTACATGGGCGCATACACGGTGATGAACAATCTGATCCGCGGCGAAGACGAGAAAGTGGTGGAGAGCTTCTACTGGTACCTGCTCCACAGCACCGCCGCGAATGCGTTTCCCGAAGGCATTTTCTACAAGCGCCGCTTTGCCTGGAGCGACACCATTCCGCACGTGACCGGTGCCTGCAACTACGCCATCATGTTACGCCACATGCTGGTGCACGAAGACGGCGATGAGCTGCACCTGCTGGCTGCCGTCCCCGATTGGTGGCTCGCCGACGGCAAGGAGATTCGCGTCGAGCGCCTGCCGACGCACTTCGGCCCCATCGATCTCGTGGTGCGCGGTTCGGCGAAGGGTGTGAACGTGGAGTTGACCGGCCCCGTGCGCGAGACGCCCAGGCGCATCGTACTGCACCTGCCCGAATCGAGGCTGATGCTGAACTCTCTGAACGGTGTTTCTCTGGCGAGCCGTCCCAATCAGAAGCAGCGCTGGGATTTCCCCAGCGTGGTCGCAAAGTATCGCGCCTCGCTCAGCATGGAAGGCGGGCTGAAGCCCACCCTCCTCGCGCATCTCAGTGCACAATCACCGCCAGCGTGTTCGCGGGCTTCGATGCCACGTTGAGAACCAGGTCCACCTGCCCGCGGCCCCGGAGCTGCTGCGGCACCTCCACGTTGACCTGGTCCAGCCCCACGTACTGCCCCTGCGCGCCGGCATAGTACACTTTCGCGTTCACTCCTCCAATTTTGGCTGTGACCAACGTGATGTCGGAGTGGTTCCGAATGCCGGTGCCGTACAGTTCGACAAACGTCTGATCGTCCGCCGCGCCCAAATCGATGGAATTGGCAACACAGCTTCCTGGACCGGACGGGCAGACGAATGCCGGCCGGGTAGTCCTCGAGCCGCTCGCGGAGACCCGCACGACGTACGCGGCGGGCGGGCCCTTGCCGTCCCAGTTGGCGGAGAACAGGGCCGGCGCGACGGTCTCGATCTGCACACTGCCGGAAAACATCCGCACCTCGCCGCGGTAGACGGCGATGCCTGCCGCGCCTGATGCGACGCCGGCTGGCACCAGGAGATTCACCTGTTCCGGAGAGACGAAGAACAAGGGAACATTGTGCGTCTGTTGCCGCGCGTCCGTGACTACGAGGGCCACGCCGCCGAGGGAGGTTGGCAGGGGAGCCGTTTGAGCCGACGCCGTCACGGGAGAAAGACCAAGGCCGAATCCGCTGGCGATGGATCCGGGCGCAAGAACCGGACCGAAATAGCTGGCGGCCGAAACGTACGTGACCGTTGTCGTCGAGGTGCTGCAAACGCGCTGATCGTCGACAAACGCCCCCCAGTTGATCGCCGTCGCCAATTCCGCATACACCTTCGCCGGGCTGGCGGGACTGTCGTAGGCCGATGGGGCCACCCACGGGCTGCCCGCCGGGGCGCAACCCCAGGCGTCGCAGGCAAGGTCTACTTTGGTTTCCGGAAAGTAGAGCGTCTGGACGAGATCGTCGGGAGCCCCCGGGTCAAGCTCATACAGCGACATGTAATTCGTGCCGCTCGAATACGCGCGGACATCGGTGCAGCCGCCCTGAGCGGTCTTGCCGGCGGTTGTGGAGGGACATCGCACCGGAACGTCGACGTACTTCGTGCCGTGAACGTTTACACCTGTAGCCGTGACCTGTTCCGTGCAGTTGGTCGCGTTGTAGAGCGTACAGTTCGGCGGCCGGAACTGCGCGTAGTCGGTGCAACTGTTCCACTCGTACCATCCGGACGTGCAATTGACCTGGCAGAGGGCGGGAGTCACACAAGTGGTGCTGTCATGACACCAGCCGTCGAACTGGTGGCTGTTCCCCTTCTGCCCATAATTGGAAGCCACGCCCCAGTTGCCGAAAGGGGCGGTGTGGAAGACCTCGTCCGGGCACTCCGCGTGGACCGGCCCCATTACTTTCCGCGACTGGTTCAGTCCCGCAACGGAGAGCCGGCACACCTGGCCGTCGAGCAACGCGCCGCAACCGAGGCCGGCGGCGAGCAGCATCACAGTTCCAGGATGACCGGGCATCCGACGCACCTCCTTGTTGTCCCACTCCAGGCCAGGCGGCAACGCTAGGGCGCCATCCACGTGCCCAGGTGTTTCCAATCCGTCCCCAGGCCGGCGGCGTCCTGCGCGTAAACGTAGATGTTCTTGAGCCCGGCGCCTGTTGGGAAGCTGGTCTGGAGATTGAGCGTCAATACTTCACCAGTTCCCGCGTCGGAAGAATTACCGGCATCGATCCTGCACTGGCCGTTCTGCAGTGCGGCGGCAGTTCCCAGGACGGCGGGTCCGTACCAGGCGTTTCCGGCGTCGTTAGCCAGCCAGATGGCGTGCTGCCCGCGGTCGTAATAAACGTAGCAGGATTTGTCGGCGGCGAGAGTCTGATTGATCACAACCAGCCCGACGGTGACGTCGGCGTGCCCGTTCGGATCCCAAATGCCGATCCGGAAATTCGCACTCGAACCGCTGCCCTCGGATGGAGAAACGCGGATGGCCTCTGGCGGCTGCGGCCTTGCGGAAATCACCCCATAGTAGCGGCCCATCCAGTACGGCAGGATATAGTCGATGCCGGCTCCTTCGATCTTGCCTTCACCTCCGCCGTACAGGAGAAACGGGCTCCGCTGCCAGAGAAAATCCGTGGTAACGCGGTCCACGGTCGGGATGGGCGAGCAAGCGCGGTCCGTGCCGCAAGCAGGAATCCGGCCCCTCAGGTCCACGTAAGGATCCCGCCGCGGGCGCAGCAGCCAGTCTCGCAGGTAAGCGCGCGTAGCCGCATCGCGAGTTGCGTCGGCTCCGCGCAACGCCCGGTCGATCATGTTGAAGTGCGCATTCCCGTGGTCGTCGGTGGTGCGCCGCATGATGTTGTACGCCTGGTCGTAGAAAACCTTGAAGGAGCTGCTTTCGAGGCGGATCAGGTTGTAGAGGTTGATCGTGTCCAGATTGAACTTGAAGTAAGAGTTATGATCGTCGAGCACCTCGGTCGCGATGGGCACGCTTACCGAAGTCGCGTCGAAGAAACGGGACAGTGCGTACCTTGTGCTGAAGCGGCCGGGATTAATCCGGCGCCCGACCTGGAGAAGCGTCAACTGCTGGTCCGGCCGTATGAGGAAGGTTGTGCTGTAACTCCCGTCCGGCATCCGGACGTTCCAGCCGTTGCCGGTCAGGAAATCGAGCAATCGGGTACCCAGCGCGGAGATGTCGGAGCGCACGCCGGCGTCCTCCACCATGTCGAACGCGACCGCGAGGCCGAAGAACACGCCGCAATACTGGTCGCGGGACGTGTTGCCCACCCAATAATGCGGGATGCCGTTGAGGTTGGAGAGGTGAATGCCGTGGTGAGCTTCCTCCTGCGCGATCCCTGCGGCGTACTCCGAATTCGTGGGAAGCGCGCAACGCGCCAGCAAATCCGTGCCCGTCACGTCCACCAACGATCGCAGTCCGCTCAGAGCGGCTTTCACGTTGTTGAGGGCGTCCGGAGATCCGGTCACCTTGTAGCGAAAGGCTTCGGCGGCGAGGTAGTGCCCGGTCCAGATTGCAGCATCGCCGCAGCGCGTGTAGCCTACGATCTGATCGCTCGCGCTAGTCGCAAACCAAGGATCCAGGATGGTCCCATAAGGCATGTGACGCAGCCTTATGTTCCGGGAGATATCGAACGCGTCCTGCTCCGACGCGTTGAGGATTAACGCCGCGGCCAGCGCGACGATCACACGAAGCCAGAGATTCCATGCCGTCATACTGCCACCTCCTCACGGAACCTTGACAGCTTCGATTTTACACCCGTCTTGGCCGCTACTTCACCGCGACGAGCGAGATCTGTTCGAGCATCGGCCACTGATCGCGGTCATTGACCATGCGCTGCGCGGGCGGCCGCTGTTGAACAGTGGTGCGCGTCGGATATGGCTGTTTGAAATAGCTGGCGTAGACCCGGTTCATCCTCGCAAACTCTTCAATGTCATCGAGGTAAACATTCGTCATAACGACGTTGGAAAGATCGAGGCCGGCCTCCTCCAGGCCGTCGAGGAGATTGCGTATACTCTGCCGGACCTGCGTCTGCACATCCGGAGAATAGATGCCGGCGTTCGGCCCCGGAATGAACGCCGACTTCGCCGAGCAGTAGAACGTATCCGCGACGAAGACGCACGGGCTCGCGGTCGCGCTGGGCGGCATGTTCTTCGGGCGAACGCTGCGCCGCGTCCCGATGTCCATCGCCGCCACGCCGGTGAACGTCAGGTTGGCCCCATTGGGCAGCCGGCTCACATGAATGGTGGCCCGCGCCGGTGTGTCGCCGAATTTGAAGTGCTTCGCGTAGACGCGGTTCATCACCGCTGCATCCATGCCCTCCGTCAGATACGGGTTGACGAAGACCACGTTGTCGTAGCCGATGCCGGCCGCGGCGAGAACCTTGCCCATGCGCGCGAGCGCCGCCGTCGCCTCGGGCTCCGCCCCCGATCCGCCTTGTCCCGAGCACTCCGAGAAGAACAGCCGGTCGCCCGCGATCACGGCGTCCGGGTGCCCGCCCTTGCCGCTCCCGGGAAGTCGCACAGCCTTCTTGACCGCGAGATCCGTCACCGCCACGGCGTTGATCTCAACGGGAGTGTCGCCCGGGGTGCGCGCAATGCCGAGGATCGCCAGCGCGGGGCCGCCGTCTGGGAACAACTCGAGCCATGCGGCGCGCGCGGCCTCGAAATCGCCGGCGCCGGTAATGTACATCTGCGCGTAGACGACGTGATCCATCGTCAACCCGGCTGCCGTTACGACGTTCTTGATGTTCTCGAATACCTGCCGCGTTTGGGCGGCGAGCGTGGGCGGGTATTCGCCCGCGGCGTTCTTTGCGCCTTGTCCCGAAACGTAGAGGAATTTGCCGGCCAGCAGTCCGGGCGAGTAAGGCCCCACGGTCTTCGCTCCGGGAGGAAAGATCAACTTGACATCGGCCGTATTCGCGGTTGTCAGGAGCGCACAACCAACCAGGAGAGTATTCAGGATCCTCATTGTTATCTCCGTCAGACAATCATCCGCGTTTCGCCGCTCGACTGCGGGCCTGCGCTAGAATCGAGCGCAACCTCTTGCCGACGATCACGTCCTCGTCCGGCTGCAGCGTCGACGGCACGATCTGCAGCCGATTCTGACGCGCTGGCTGGCCCTCGCGCTTGCGTGGACGGTTATCGCCATCCTCGTGCACGGCCGGAACCATGCTGGGATTGCTCGCGCTCAACACTTCGATGCGCGGCTCGCCTTCGCTGAGTTGCTTTACGCAGTCGGCCACACTGAAGGCGAAGGCCGTCTCGTCCCACTTTACGGTGAGCGTCGGATAACGGTTCCCGCCCTCCGGGATCCGAATGTCCGTCGTTACTCCGTCGACCGTTTCCACCAGCTTCGCGATCCGGCCGACGCGCGTGCCCCACTCTTTGTTGAGCGCGTTCAGGTCCTTCTTCTTCCAGGCCTCCACCGCCGCCAGGCACCCCATGATCTCCTCTTTGCCGACTTTCATCGCCCGGCACACGGCGCCTTCCCACGGGCTGCAGTTGGCCAGCGCGGCTTCAACTAGGTCCCTGCGTCCCAGCAGGAGGCCCGAGCACTGCGGCCCGGCGAGTCCTTTGCCGCCGCTGAAGGTGTAAAGGTCGACGCCCATCCGCGCGTATAGGGAGAGGTTTTCGATCGGCGGAATGCCCGCCGCGTCGTCGAGCAGCAGCGGAACCCCGGCCTTCTTCGTGATGGCGAGCGCCTTCTCGAGCCGCTCTCCGAGCGCCGTGGTGTAAACCATGGCCGTGTGTTCGTTCAGCGCGCGTTCGAGTTCCTCGTGCGTGCGGGCGACCACCAGCTTTCCGCCGGTCAGGCGGATGGCGCTGTCGAAAGCGTTGCGCCCGCCGAACATGATGACCTCGCTCTTGAGGCCGGTGGTGTCCGGAAGCTGCCAGATCTTCTTCGGGTCCGTGCCCGCTATGCAGGCCGCCGTAGCCGCGGCCATGGCGCCGGCGGCGCCGGATGTCACGATAGCCGACTCCGCGCCGGAGAGTTCGGCCAACCGTCTGCCGACGCCGCGCTGCAACTCGAAGATGTCCACGAAGTGCATCGCGGCCTCCTGCTTCGCCTGCCGAACCTCCGGCAGTTCGAGCGAGCCGCTGAGATAAGTCCAGGTGCCGCGCGCATTGATGAGGGGTCGCACGCCAATGCGCTGGTAGATGTTGGTTTTTCGGCCACGGACGCCCGCGATCGCGTCTTTGGCAGCCAGGGATACCACCAGTGGCGCCGCGGCGACTGTCCGTGCGAAGGTGCGCCGGCTGGCCAGGAAGTTCGGTTTGTACACGGCGGTTCTCTCCTTTACTTGCCTTGACACTAACAAAAACCAACCGGCAATCATACCGGGGCTTCTGCTTCCGTGCCGGGGGCAGGTTAAAGAGCTAACCTGGGAGCACTGGGCAACAGAGCAGTAGCGTAGTTCACAAACACTCAGGAGGGATTCCCAACATGGCCAAGCCTATGCCAGACGGGTGCCACTCCATCACGCCGTATGTCATGGTGAAGGATGCAGCCGCCGCAATCGAGTTCTACAAACGCGCTTTCGGCGCTGAGGAAGTGGAGCGCATGCCGGGCCCCGGCGGGAAAGGCGTGATGCACGCCGAGATCAGGATTGGCGACTCACTGATCATGATCTCGGACGAATTTCCCGGGACAGGCTGCAGTTCGCCGCAGACGCTCGGTGGAACCACCTGCCAATTGTTTCTTTACGTGCCGGATGTCGATTCCGCTTACCAGCGGGCGGTGTCAGCGGGCGCTACCGCGACTATGCCTGTAGCCGACATGTTCTGGGGCGATCGCTACGGCAAGCTCTCCGACCCATTCGGCCACCAATGGGGCTTGGCGACCCACAAAGAGGACGTCTCGCATTCCGAGATGAAGAGACGAGCCGATGAGTTCTTTGCCCGAATGGCGCAGTGTGAGCCAGCCTGAGGCAACTCGGCAGAGGTATGTTTCCGCTGCCGGACCAGGCAACATCGCCGGTCACTAGCCTCTGGCGAGGTCTGGTAACAACATCATCGCGGTGCGGGGTGTACTCCCGCCGCAAAGGGCTCGCCTGCGCCACGATCGCCGGATTCGCGGTCCAGTCTTAGGAGAAGCGGGCATGGTCCGCCTGGTTGACGGGATGTATAATCGTGGGCAACAGGGAGCGCAGATGGGAATTCAGATCCGAACCTCGATCTTTGGCATCATGATCGGCGCGGCAACTTCGGCGGGCGCGTTGCAGACTGGCACTCAGCCGGTGCGCCGGTTCTCGCATACCCTGGCGGAATTCGGGGCCGCCATCGAGGAGGTAGCTCGCAATGCGAGTCCTTCCGTGGTCCAACTCGAGGTCAGGACGCGCGCCCCGTTGGAGGAGGACGAGGAGGAACCCGCAGGTTTTCTGGCTCAGAAGACGGTTTCGGGTTCTGGTGTGATCGTAGATCCGGAGGGCTACATTATCACCAACGCTCACGTTGTAAAAGGGGCGACCCGCATCTCGGTCAGCGTTATCGACCGCGGGCCCCAGGCCGATGCCGAAGGACATCGCCACATTCCGGGCAAGATCGTCGGCTTGGATCGCGAGACTGACCTTGCCCTTTTGAAGATCGAAGCGCGCAATCTGCCCACGCTTGCGTTCCTCGATTCCGAATCTGTTCGCCAAGGTCAGGTCGTTCTGGCTCTGGGCAGTCCGCTGGGGCTTGAGAATACCCTTACTGTGGGCTTTGTGAGCGCGCCAGTCCGGCATCTGCGGCCGGACCACCCTATGTTTTACATCCAGACCGACGCACCCATCAATCCGGGCAACAGCGGCGGACCACTTTTGGACAGTGAGGGCCGCATCGTCGGGATCAATACGCTGATCCTCACGCAGTCCGGCGGCAGTGAAGGCATCGGGTTCGCCATTCCCAGCAACGTCGTGCGTGAAGTCTATCGCGAATTGCGGGCCGGGGGCCGCGTGCGCCGCGGCGCCATAGGAGTCATTGCGGATGAAGTCACGCCGACACTGGCTTCCGCGCTGGGCCTGGAGCGCCATTCCGGGGTGATTCTATCCGATGTCGTCCCTCACGGCGCCGCCGAGGCCGCCGGCTTGCAGACAGGTGACCTCATCTTGGCTGTGAACGGTAAACCCATGAACAGTTCGCTCCGGTTCACGGCTACTATCTTCCAGCACAGAATCGGCGACCAACTCACCATCGACATCCTGCGCGGACTCGATCGTTTGACTAAGGTTGTGACCGTGCTGGAGCGTCCGCCCGAACCCGGCAGGTTGGAGGATCTGGCGAGCGGAAACGCCCAGGTCGTGAGCCGCCTCGGAATCATGGCAGTCACGTTGGATGAAAAGATCACGGCCATCCTTTCCGATCTGCGTCGCCTGGCAGGTGTGGCAGTGGTGGCGATACCCGCTGAATATGCCGCCTTCAATCCCGGACTTCAACCTGGTGATGTGATTTACGAATTCAACGGCAAGCGTATCGCTTCTCTCGAAGAACTGAACTCCGCGCTTTTGGGAAAGAAGTCCGGAGATCCGGTGGCTCTTCTGGTGGAGCGGGCGGGCCAATTGGTTTACCAGGCGTTTGTGCTGGACTGAGCGATCGGGGCCGCCGCCTGGTTGTGTTCTCCAAGCCCTTTTGTGTATCCCCGGTGTTGTATCATCCACGAAGGACCTTTCCAATTGAGGACTGCAATGACTAGAATCGGCGCAATAGCTCGAGCACTTCTGGTGTCGGCCGCGGCGGCCGCCCTGCTTCAGGCTGAGGTGCGAGTTCCGAAGATCATCTCCAACCACATGCTGGTACAGCGTGGCGTGCCGGTACGGATCTGGGGCACGGCATCCGGCGGCGAGGCGGTCATGGTGAGCATGGCAGGCCAGAGCGTAAAAACGCAGGCCGATCCTTCAGGACGATGGGAAGCGTACCTCGCTCCCATCAGCGCCGTGGGGCCACACACGCTGACCATCGAGGGGACCAACAAACTGACTATCGAAGATGTGCTGGCCGGCGAAGTGTGGATCGGCTCGGGCCAGTCGAACATGGTCTGGCCCGTAGGCAGGTCCGACAACGCGGAAAAAGAGATTCAGGAAGCGGACTTCGCCCAGATCCGCCTGTTCAAGGTGAAGACCGCAACCTCGGAGTACCCGCTGGAAGACGTGGAAGGCGAGTGGACCTGGTGCACGCCGGAGACCGTGAAGGAATTCTCCGGGGTCGGGTACTACTTCGCCAGGTACCTGCGCGAGAAGGTCGGCGCGCCGGTAGGCATCATCCAGAGCGCATGGGGAGGCACGCCCGCCGTGTCTTGGACCAGCCGCCTCACGCTGGCCTCCGACCCCGCGCTGGCGCCGGCGATGGCGGACTACGCCAAGTCGATTGACGACTACCCGGCGGCGTACGCGCGCTACCAGAAGCAGCTCAAGGATTGGGAGGCGGCCTCCGCCAAGGCTCGCGCCGAAGGCACGAAGGCGCCCAACCGTCCGGGACAGCCGGTGGGCCCGGGACATCCATGGAATCCATCGAGCCTGTACAACGCCATGATCGCGCCGCTGACGCCTTACGCCATTCGCGGTGTCATCTGGTACCAGGGCGAGAACGAGGCGGTGATCCGGCGGTCCTACATGTACCGGCGCCTGTTCCGCACCATGATCGAAGACTGGCGGCGGGCCTGGGGCGTGGGCGACTTTCCCTTCCTGTTCGTGCAACTGGCGAACTTCGCCAAGGCTCCGCAAGGGCAGTGGCCGGAATTGCGCGAGGCGCAGACCATGGCGCTCGAGTTACGGAATACCGGCATGGCGGTCACCATCGACATTGGCAACCCGAACGACATCCATCCTACGAACAAGCAGGAGGTCGGCAGGCGCCTCGGCCTGGCCGCGCAGGCCATCGCCTACGGGCACCAAAAAGTGGTGTACTCAGGGCCCATGTACCGGCAGCTCAGCCGCGAGAACGGCGCGCTGCGCGTGTGGTTCGATTACACCGACGGCGGGCTGGTGGCGAAGGGCGGGGAACTGAAGAGCTTCGAGATCGCGGGTTCGGACGGGAAGTTCGCACCGGCGCAAGCGAAGATCGTGAAGGACACGATCGTGGTGAGCAGCCCCGAGGTGGCCGATCCCGTTTCGGTGCGTTACGGATGGGCGGACAGCCCGGAGTGCAACCTGTACAACGGGGAGGGACTCCCGGCTTCGCCGTTCCGCACGAATCGCTGGACCGATCCTCTGGTGTATCGCTAGGCCGGTCTTGATTTCGGGCTACGACATGAGACGGTGGGTCGGGATTCTCCTGCTCTGTTGTGCCGCCGTGGGCGGCTTGCTTGGCCAGCAGCGGCGCGATGTAGTGGCTGCAATTGCGTTCGAGCCTCCCCCGGCGTCCCGGCGCGCGGTTCTGGGGCCCAAGCCGCCTGTGCCTGTGCCGGACATCGAGGTGGACTCGCGCCGTAGCAATCCCAATGTGAACTTCCCCGGCGCCATGTGATGCGGACCCGCGAGGAATTTCGCTCAGCTCTTGCCGAACTGCGGCGGCAGTACGCTCCCTATCTCGAGGGCCATACCCCTCCGGCCGCTTCCAGTCGCGCGCGCGTGGAATTCGACACCTTCGATTTCCGCATGGAGGAGGCCGCGGACAGCACGGACATCGCTCGCGTGTTCCGCGGCGAAGGCGTCTGGAGCGAAGTGCGTATTCCGGACTACCGTGGCCCTGTCGGCTGGTGTGCCGGATATTACCGTAAGGTCTTCCGCGTGCCGGAGAACGTGGCGGCGAAGGAACTGGCCATCCTTCGCCTTGGCGGCGTGGATTATCGCTGCCAGGTTTACTTGAACGGTCGCATGGTGGGCGCGCACACGGGCTATTTCGCGCCCTTCGAAATCGACATCACGGACGCGCTGCGCAAAGACGGCGACAACGTCCTGGTTGTGCGCGTGGAAAACGAAAGCATCATGATGGGCCTGGAATCCTGGAGAGGCCCTGCTGTGGACGGCGATAAGATCTACGCGGCCGTGGGGCCTGGCTGGGACGACCCCGAGAAGGATTACATCGAATACGTGGCGCAAAGTTACGTGGACGGTGAGGGGCTGGCGCCCGTCTTGATCACCGGCGAAAACGCGCGCCCGGGCGACCCCTACCCGATCCATCGCACCATGAGCGTCGTGGCTGAGATGAAGACCAGCCGCGGCAGACTGATCTTCAGCGAATTGAAGACCACCGGGCGCATGGAAACCGAGCCGGTCGCGCGGATGTTGTTCGAGCGGATTCTCAGCGGCGGGCGGTAAGCGTCCGCCCCTTGTATGTGAGGCCGCGCCCGTCGAGGGTGAACCACTTCGCGGGCTTTCCAGCGGCATCGGTCCGCATCCAGACCAGCTTGCCGTCGGTAGTGAACGGCTCGCCGTCGTCGATGGGAAGCACAAGTCTGTCCGACCAGGCGAAATGGTCCGTGGAGCCGTCCGGCAGTCCGATGTCGATGCGCCGGATCGGCCCGGCCTCGGGCGCGGCAACGGTCCGGAAGCTTGGCCTGCTTGTACCCGCGTAAGCCGCAAGAAGGACCACCGAGGCCACCGGCCGCCTTGCACCGGCGTACCGGAACTCCACGAGTGGGGCGGGAACAGCGTCGTTGCCGTGAAACCCGACCCAGCCGCGCGGCGGCTCCTTGCTGCCCTCGAAGATCTGCATCGCGGCACCGGGCGGCGCAACTACCAGCTTCAGGAGCAGGTTTGTGTCGCGGTTCTCCGACCACCAGGCGAGCGCTCCAGGATCGTGCGACCAACGGTCTGCCGGCCCGAGCTGCCAGCAGTTTCGAATGTCGGCGCCGGGGTCCGAGTCCATGGAGTCAAGCACCAGGATGTACTCGCCCTTGATCCAGAGCAGGATCCGCTCATGGCTCCCGTAGGTTCCGGCGCCTCGGCCCTTGCCGAAGCTCCATGTGTACCGTCCTTGCCAGTAACCGCCCTGGTAGCGTGCGTGGATCAGATCGAGGTCCGGAGAGAACTCCGTCCGGAGTAACTGGGCGTCGGCGCCAGATTGATTTTGCCCGCCGATATTGAGCGTGCTGTGCGCGGGAGTGGACTTCCCGTATGGGGCCAACGGATCGCTCATTTCATAGTTGAGGATGCCGGGGTCGGCGACAAGCATTCGCCCGCCGGAACGGAAAGCGAGCGAGAGACGGCTCAAGTGGCTGTGACCGCCGCCCCAACTGCTGGCGTCAAACGCGATGTAGTCGGCTCCGGGCTTCCAGGCCGAGCGCAGGAAGACCTGTCCGGCGCTCGGAAAGACTTGCGCCAGAGGCGGCTCCTTGGGCGCCTGGAGATTCAGCCGAGAAATTGCCTCCGTGCGTTTCCGTAACCATTCCAGTTCGTTCGGATCCGAGTGCGGGGCGGTGGCGTCGTTCAAGCCGGACAGGTCGCATTGCGCTCCGTAATCCAGCGCTCCCAGCAACCGGGCCGCATCCACCCGCGCGTCGGCATCGGGAAAGAGTTTCGGCAGCAGATAATAATTGGCGGCGACGCTGGTCATCCACGAGGCGTAGCCGGGAGCGCGCTCGATGTGCACGCCGTCCGGAAGCAACTGCGTGGCCAACGCGGCTCGCATTCCGGCAATACCTGCTTCGCGCAACCGCGGCGCATTCTCAAGAAACGGAAAGCGAACGGCCGTGAACACCAGCGCGTCCAGTTGGGAGATCCGCCAGTTGCCGAAGGCTGTGAGGTGGCGGGAGAGGAAATCAGCCTGGGCGGAGATGGATGAGAGCACCTCGCTCAGGAACGCATCGTCGAACGACGGGCTTGCCAGGAACGCCGGAAGGACACCCGCCCAACCCGCGTGAACGCTCGTCCCCAGGCGGATGCTCACGTTCAGCGTATTATCGCCTGCCCTAAGTGTGGTCGAACGCGCGTGGAGATCGCCGCGGATCCAATCTCCCATGTAGGCGCGCGCGGCTCGCGCAAAGCTTTCGTCGTGGGTAGTCCGGTAGGCTGCAGCCAGGGGGCCCAGGTAGGAGAACCGGTTCAACTGAGCGGGCCATTCCTGGTGCCGGATGTGCGCGCCCGTCCAGTCGATGTCCTTCAGCCCGACCTCGACCGGCGTCCGGTTGTAGAAGAACACAGTCCCGCGCGCGATCTTTGCCGCGCGATCCAGAACCTCCGGTGTGGCTTCCGCGATCTGTTGACCGGGAAAGACGCTCAAGATGCGTGCGCGCTCCAGGATGACAGCCCGCCGGTCCTGTGCTTTCGCGAGCACACCGGCGGTGCAAAGCAGCAAAGTGCGGCGTTTCAAGATGGATTCCTTTCGCGTAGAGCCGTTCATTCTATCATTGCTATCCAGCGGTCAGCCTCCGGCTGGTCCGGCGGCGGCGCATGGAACTGGGCCATAATTGATCCCATGCGTTTCTGGATCGCGGTTCTTCTCGCCTCTGTGAGTTGCGCGCAAGTCTATCTGCCTCCCGCCCCGAAACTGATGTGGGACACGTGGGTCTTCCGCAAGGGCGACGAGTTTCACATGTTCTATCTCCAGAACGATCCAGGCAAGATCTGGGATAGCATTGGTCGCGCCGTTTCGAAGGACTTGATCCATTGGAAGACGCTGCCGACGATCGAGACGCAGGGCGCCGCTGGAACCTGGGATAGCGGTCCGACCTTAACGGGCATCACCGTCGAGTCCGGTGGCAAGTACCTGATGTTCTATGCCGCCGAACCGAAGAGCGGCCAAAGCATCGGCCTCATGGAATCGCCCGACTTGGTCAACTGGAAAAAGCACGAGCGAAATCCGCTTCTGGTTTCGCGTCCACCGTATTACAGCGGCCGCGACTGGCGAGACATGTTTGTGCGGCGAGATGCGAAGACGGGCATCTGGCACGCTTACATTTGCGCACGCAATGCAGAGAACCACGCCGCCGTCGCCCACTTGACGTCCACAAACCTCCTCGATTGGACTTATCTGCCGCCGTTGTTCAGCGATCCCAGCCTGAATGACATGGAAGTGCCCGAACCGTTCGAAATCGGCGGGCGCCACTACCTGGTATTCTCGAGCGTCCGATCGAGAATGAAAGAAACCTCCGGCCGCAAGGACGCCTCGGGAACTTTCTACTTGATTGGCGATTCGGCGGACGGTCCCTACCGCTTCCCGGCCGAGCCGCTGCTGCTCGGTTCCGGCCGGGGGCGATTCGACGTCTACGTCGGACGTACCTTGCGCTTCGGTCGCGAGCTTCTGCTTTACTCACAGACCGTAGGTGGTCCGGTGATGTGGGCCACGCCCAAAGTGATCCGCCAGAACAAAGACGGTTCGCTGTGGCTCGGATATTGGAAGGGGGTGGACAAGCTCAAAGCGCGGCCGCTACCGCAGGGTGAGCGTGCCTCTGTGAAAGAGGGATCCTTGCTGTTGCAGAAGGATGCGGGCGACTTCATGCTGGAATGCGAACTCGCGCGCGGCGGGGCGTCCAAGACCGGCTTCCTCTGGCGCGATGCGAACTCCAAAAGCTCTGGAATGGTGTTGAACCGGACTAACGATGTGGTAGAAGCTCTTGAAAACGGCAAGGCCATTGACGACATCCGCGTTCCCGGCCTTGGGAATCGCGGCCAGCGCATTCGCGTCCTGGTGCGCGCCCATCGCGCCGAGCTTTACGTGAACGACCGTTGGTTGTTCAACTGGCGCATGAGGAGCATGCCGCGCTCCGGCGCGCTTTCCCTCACCGCGTCGGGCGGCGAGGCGCGCGTCTCGGGGTTGAAGGTCAGCGAACTTGAACCGCTGCCTTGATGGCGCGGCGGCGTGCGGGTTGCATGCCAGTTCACACCCGGCCGCGTGGGGGTTCTATGATTGGATTCTCAGCGGGACCGCGGATTCACCGCCCATGACTCAGGGCTTTGCGCCCGGCTTCTTCGCAAGCCGCAAACCTGAGTAAGCCAGGTAGCCGGCTATGATCGCCGCGAGCCCACTTACCCACACGGGAATTGAAACTCCCTGGACGACGAACGGCACGCCCAAAAGTATTCGGAGAAGGTGGCCAACGGCAATCAGGAGAAAGATGATCCCGGCCGTTAGGGAGAATGCACGCTGATTCATGCCTGCCTCCACATCTTTTGTGCCCCCGCTTCCAGGGAAACTCAATCGTCGAACTGCCCCTTTCGCCAGGACCGTGCCTTCTATCAAGGCTATCCGACGATCAGCCTCCGGCGGTCCTCACACGGGCGAAGTGTGAACTCTTGAAGCGTTGAAAGCTGACGGTCCTGCCGTCAGGCAAAGTAAGTTCCTCGGGAAGCATGGATCGTCGCAGGTCCTGCTCGTTGATCTCCGTTGTGAAAAGTCCCGGAATAGGGCGGGGCAACAGGTCGCTCAACCGGTAGCCCACGTGAGGATAGGAGAACGCTGCTGCCACCGGACACTGGAAAGTCCCGGCGGCAATTTCGGCCGCGGGCAGGAAATCGATGTCGGCGCTGACGATCACGGCGGCGTGGCAGGGAACCGGGGTGGGTCGTGTGTTTGATCGATGAAGCGGCCACTGTTGTACGAACTTGCGTGGCGCGGCTCCGGAGGAGCCCAGCGCCGCGTCGGTCACCAGGGCGCAGCCCAGCATCATGTCCGTCTGCTTCTCTTCGTGGATCTGCAGCTTGGGGTGGAATGTGCGTGGTTCATTCCCGAGCAGTAAGTTGTATCCATCGATGTAAACGTTCACCGAACGCACCGGCGCCGGCATCCCCGGCGCAGGGTGCCGTTCCGGCTCGTTTCGCGACGCGATATACCCGTTCGACATGTTTCTTCAACCCACCGGAAAGCGGTCTGGACGGAATGAAAACCGGCTCACGGACAGCGTCCTATATGTTATACGATTCGCAACCGCCTTTTACGCGTTGCTGCTGGTTGGTTTGCGGGCCACCAGTGCCGCCGAGGCGAGCCAGAGCAGCAAGCCGCAGGCGGCGGTGACGATGACGCTTACTCCTGGCGCGGGCGTTCCTTCGGGGGCTGTGCCTTCGAGCAGCCAGCGCAGCGGGGCCAGCGCGTAAGTGAGCGGGTTGGCCGCCATCACCGCGCGGATCCAGGCGTGCGCGCTTGACGCGGGGAAGAGCGCGCCGCTCACCATCCACAGCGGGAACAGCAGCAGGTTCACGATGGCGTGGTAGCCTTGCGTCGATTCCATCCGCCACGCCAGCAGGAAACCGAGCGCCGTGAATGCGAACGAAATCACGTAGAGCACACCCGCGGTTTGAATCAGCGTGAGCAACGAGGGCTTGATGCCCGCCAGCGGCGCGAAGGCCAGGAAGAGTAGACCCTGGAACCACGCCAGCGTGGCCGCGCCCAGCACCTTGCCGTAAACCACCGCCGTGCGTGGGGCGGGGGACACGAGCATTGACAGCAGAAAGCCCTCCCGCCGATCCTCGATCAGGCTCATGGTTGAAAACACGGCGGAGAACATCACCGTCAGTGTGAGCGCGCCGGGGAAGAAGAATTTGAGGTTCCCAAAGCCGGATCCGATCACCAGCCAGAAAATAAGCGGCGAACCGACGAAGCCGGCCACGCGGGCCTTCTCGCGCCAGAAGCGGATCAGTTCCCGGGCGACGATGGCGGCGGCGGGGAGAAAGAATTCGGCGGGCTTCACAGCGCGGCTCCGGTTTCGTCGAGAAAAACGTCCTCGATAGTTGGCTTGTGAAGGGCAACCGACTGTATGGCGCCCGGGAACGCCTCGACGACCTCGGCGATAAAGCGATGGCCGTTGGCGATTTCAACACGCAGCGTTGTCCCGCCGGCTGCGGTGCGCACGCCGAAGCGGGATTGGATGCCGGCTGCGAGTCCACCCGGGTCCGCCGACTCCAGCATCACGACGTCGCCGCCCACGCGGGCTTTCAGCTCCGCCGGCGTGCCGGATGCCACGATGCGGCCGTGATGTAGAAGGGCAAGCTGATCGGCGCGGTCGGCTTCGTCCAGGATGTGCGTCGTCAGCAGGACCGTGACGTTCCCCACGGAACGCAGATCCGCGATGTACTGCCAGAGTTCGAGCCGCGCGGCGGGGTCGAGCCCCGTGGAGGGCTCGTCCATCAGCAGCACGCGCGGACGGTGCAGTAGCGCCTTGCCAATCTCGACCCGGCGCCGCAAGCCGCCGGAAAGGCTTCCAACAATGTCGTGGATACGTGTGTCCAGGTGCAGCCGCGCGGTCACTTCGCAGATGCGATCGCGCAGTTGCGCGCCGTAGATTCCGTAGAAATGCCCTTGCGCGTGCAGATTCTCGCCGACGGTTAGCTTGCGGTCCAGGCTCTGGGACTGAAACACCACACCGATCAATCTGCGCACTTGGGCGGACTGGCTGGTTACGTCGAAGCCCGCCACCGTGGCGCGTCCCGCGGTTGGTGCCATCACGGTTGCCAGGATACGGAACAGCGTGGATTTCCCGCCGCCGTTGGGGCCGAGCAGCGCGAAGATGCGTCCCTGGGGGACGTCGAACGAAATCCCGTCGAGCGCCGTGCGCTCGCCGTAGCGGTGCGTGAGCTCTGAGACGGAGACGATCATGATTCCTTGGGCGAGAACCAAGGATAAACCAAGGGTAACAGGAATAGCGTCAGTCCCGTGGCCGTCACCAGTCCACCAATGACCACGGTCGCCAGAGGTCGCTGCACCTCCGCCCCGGGCGCGGTGGACAGGGCCATGGGCAGGAAGCCCAGGCTGGCCACCAGCGCCGTCATCAGGACCGGCCTGAGCCGCACGGAAGCCCCTTCGATGACCGCGTCCTCCACACGAAGTCCTTCGCCCCGCAAATGGTTGATGTGGCTCACCATCACGATGCCGTTGAGTACCGCCACACCGAAGAGGGCGATGAAGCCGATGGATGCCGACAGGTTCAGGTTCAGCCCGCGCGCCCATAGAGCGGCAATGCCGCCCACCATGGCGAACGGCACGTTGAGCAGGATCAGTAAGGCGTGGGGCACGGAATCGAAGGTGATAAACAGCAGTGCGAAGATGATCAGAATCGACAGTGGGAGCACGATAATCAGCCGTTTCATGGCGCGCTGCTGATTCTCGAACTGGCCTCCCCAGCCCACCGAGTATCCCGCCGGCAGCGGAAGGTCTCGCGCGATGCGGCGCTGCGCTTCGGCCACGAAACTGCCCAGGTCGGTGCCGCGCACGTTGGCCTGCACCACAATGCGGCGCTGTCCGTCCTCTCGCGAGACCACTTCGGGACCGCGAGCGACTTCGATTCGCGCTACCTGCCCCAGGCGGATCTGCTCGCCCGCGGGCGCGGCCAGCGGCAGCTCGCTGACGGAAGCCGGATCCATGCGAAAGCGCTCCGGCAGGCGCACCACGATGGGGAATCGGCGCTGGCCTTCGACCATCTCAGAGACTGTGCGCCCACCGATGGCGGCTTCCACCAACTCGCGCACCGAAGATACGTTGAGGCCGTATCGGGCCAGGGCCGCGCGATCCACCTCCACGCGCAACTCGGCCACGCCAGAGACAATCTCCATCTGCGGATCCGCCGCGCCCGGCACGGCCGAAATTGTCTTGAGGGCCCGTTCGGCGAGCTGCTCCAGCGTGCGCGGATCTTCTCCGAAGATCTTCAGCGCCACGTCGGCCTTGACACCGCTGACCGTCTCATCCAACCGCATGGCCATGGGCTGCGTGAAGTTGTATTCCACGCCGGGGACAACTTCGAGCGCGGCGGCCATCTTCGAGATCAACTCCTCCTTGCCGCGAGCCTTCCACTGCTCCCGCGGCTTCAGCAGCACATAGACGTCCCCTTCGTAAATACCCATGGCTTCGGTGGCGACATCGGGGCGGCCGAGTTTCGTGACCACGCCCGCTACTTCGGGGAAACCGGCAATCACGCGTTCCACCTTCTTGCTGAGCTCGATGGATTCGGTGAGCGAGATGCCCGGCAGCTTCTTGGTCTGCACCAGGATGGACCCTTCATCGAGCCGGGGCATGAATTCCGTGCCGATCCAGGCCAGGGAACCCAGGCTGACCGCGAGCACCACCACGGAGACGGCGAGCGTGGCCATGCGATACCGGAGCAGCAACCGAAGCAGGGCGACGTAGCCCGAGCGCACGCGTTCGAACCAGGTTTCCTTGTTCTCCTTGACGCCCTTGCGAAGCACCAGGCTGGCGGCGGTGGGCACCACGGTGAGGGCGAACAACAGTGCGCCAATCAGCGACGAACAGACCGCGATGGCCATGGGCCGGAACATTCGGCCCTCTAAACCCTCCAGGAACACGATGGGCGTGTAGACCGCGATGATGATGGCGACCGCGAACAGGATCGGCCGCGCCACTTCATGCGCCGCCCGGCGCACTTCTTCCTGCGGGGCGGCTTTCGGGTGCTGCAACCGACGGATGGAGTTCTCCATCATGACCACTGCGCCGTCGACGATCATCCCGAAATCGATGGCGCCAAGGCTCATCAGGTTCGCCGAAACACCGAAGACCTGCATACCGATGAAGCCCACGAGCATCGACAGCGGAATCACCGCCGCCACGATGAAAGCGGCGCGCATGTTGCCCAAGAACAGAAGGAGAACGAGGACGACCAGCACTCCCGCTTCGAGCAGATTCTGCCGTACAGTCTTGATCGTGCGATCGATCACCGTGCCCTGGTCGTAGAACGGTACGATTCTCACGCCCGCGGGGAGACGCATCGAGGCCAGTCGGGCTTTCACGCGCTCGATGACCTGGCGCCCGTTCTCGCCCTTCAGCATGATGGCCATGCCGGAGACCGTCTCGCCATGGGCGTCGCGCAGCACCGCGCCCTGCCGCGGCATGGGAGCGAGCATGACGCGCGCAACGTCTGAAACCAGCACCGGGGTGCCCGCTCGCGCCAGCAGCACGACGCGCTCGATATCGGCCGCGTTTGCCGTCCGGCCCAGGCCCAGCACGGTGTACTGCTCGGAGGCGTGCTCGATGTAGCCGCCGCCGAAGTTGGCGTTGTTCTCCCGCACGCGCTCAAAGACGTCGCGCAGCGTCAGGCCGTAACGCTGCAAGCGGACCGGGTCGACTTCAATCTGGTATTGCTGGCTCTCGCCGCCCCAGGTGTTTACTTCGTTGACGCCCGCCACCGTCCGCAGACCGAGCTTTACCTGCCACTCGTGCAGCGTCTTCAACTCCATGAGCGAATGTGTCTTGCTTTCCAGCGTGTACTGGTAGACTTCGCCGAAAGCGGTGGCCACCGGCCCGAGCGTAGGTTCGAGACCTTCGGGCAAACGGGTGCGAACCTCCTGCACCCGCTCATTCACCAGCTGCCGGGCGAAATAGGTGTCGACGGAGTCGTCGAACATCAGGGTGACCATCGACAGCCCCAGCTTCGAAATGGAGCGGATGCCCTGCGTGCGCGGAAGACCCATTAACGCCGTCTCGATGGGGAAGGTGACCAACTGCTCCACTTCGGTGGGCGCCATGGCCGGGCATTCGGTGATCACCACCACCTGGTTGTTGGTCAGGTCCGGGAACGCGTCAATCGGAATGCGCAGCATGACGGTGACGCCCGCCGCGATCAGTCCGATGAGTCCTGTGAGGACGAAGAGGCGGTGCCGCAGGTGAAAATCGACGAAGCGGGTCAGCATGGCGGGGCCTATTCTCCCAGTGTGCCCTTCATGAGCTGGCTCTTGAGTACGAAGCTGCCGCGCGTGACGATGTTGTCGCCCGCCTTGAGGCCGCTTTCGATCTCTATGAACCGGTCAAGCGGACGCCCTGCCCGCACCACGCGCGCCTCAAACTTATCCGGAGCGGTGCGCACGAAGACCGAAGGCCGGCCGCCGATCTCCTGGACGGCCTCCTGCGGTACGTACATCGCCGGGACCGAGCCGCCCAGGTCGATGGTGGCCGTGGCGTACATCTCTGGCTTCAACCGGCCGGAGCTGTTGGGCAGTTCGATGCGCGCCCGCAGCGTGCGCGTGGTCGCGTCGAGTTCTTCGCCCAGTCTCGTGATGTGTCCGGGAAAGGCACGACCAGGGAACGCCTGCACCTCGACTCGCGCCGTGAAACCGGTGCGCAGCTTTGCCAGGTGCTCCTCATTCACGGATGCAATCATCCAGAGTGTCGAAAGGTCCGTGACGACGAAGAGTTCGTTGGATGGCTGCACGACGGTGCCCGGCGTGACATTGCGGGCGAGCAGCGTACCGGCTGCCGGGGCGCGTATCGGGATGAGGTCGTGGTCTTCGCCGCCCGAAGTAGCGTCCTCGACGGGGACGTCGAGGAATTCCACCAGGTGCGCCCGCGTGCGGTTCACTTCCACCTCCGCGTTGCTGAGCGCCGCCTGCGCGTTGCGCAATTCGCTCTCGGCGTGCTCCACCTGCTCTACCGAAGCCGCTTTCAACTCGAGCAGGCGCCGGGCGCGGTCGCGGGCGCGCTGCGCGAAGCTCACGCCGGACTTCAGGCGCGCCAATTCAGCCAGCGCCTTCTGATAATCGGCGCGCGAT
Source organism: uncultured Solibacteraceae bacterium (assembly GCA_964561215.1). Taxonomy (GTDB): domain Bacteria; phylum Acidobacteriota; class Terriglobia; order Bryobacterales; family Bryobacteraceae; genus JAJFUV01. The sequence continues at coordinate 27,229 of CAZLOS010000017.1, forward strand.
TCGTGCACTTCGTGGCTGTGCAGCCGCGCCAGTACCTGGCCTGGCTTGACGGCGTCGCCCGCGTTGGCCAGGATCGTCACCACCCTGCCGTTGGTGACCGCGCCGATGCGCCATGTGCGCTCTTCGTTGACCGTGATGCGCCCCGAAGCTTGGATGGATTCGGGCCGCGAGCGCACCACCACCTTTTCGATGACGACGGAGGCCTCGCGCTGCGCACGTTCGTCGAGCATCACCTGTTGCGGCGGGGTGGCGTGTGTGCCCTCCGGCGCCGCACCGGGTTTCGGCGGCGGAGCTTGCTCGCGTGAACAACCCAGGGCAACCAGCAGAAGCAGGAGAGGGAATAGCCGGATCATGGCGCGACTCCAAGGGCGGTTTCAAGATTCACAATACTCTGCCGGTATTCGGCGAGCGACCGACAGTATAGCAACTGCGCGTCCAGGCGTGCGCGCTCGGCGTCAAGCAGTCGCAAAAGGTCGAGACCGCCCTCGCGGTAAGCGGCCTGCGCGATCCGGGCGGCCTCGACGGCGTGCTCCATCAGAGGGCTCAGCGAAGTGCGGACCTGCCGGCTGCGCAAATCGTACTCGCTCTTGGCGGCGCGGATTTCGGCTTGCACCAGGGCGGCGGTGGCGGCTTCGGCGGCCTCGGCGGCGCGCATTTCGGACAACCCGGCCGCGATGTTGCCCTGGTTCCGGTTCGCGAACGGCAGGTTGACTTGCACTCCGCCGATCATGGTATTGAATCCGGCGGTGCGCTTGTAACCGACCACCGCATCCACGTCGGGCTTGGCTGTGGCTCGCTCAAGATCCAGCTTCGCCCGCGCCTGCTCGATGGCCTGGTGCGCAAGCTGTATCTCGATGCGCGCCTCAAGCGCCTTGGAGACGTCCACTTCCGGCAAAGCCACTTCCAACTCATCGGAGCCTTCCTCGAATTTGACCGCCGGGAAGGACGTGGCGCCCATCTCGCGGAACAGTTGGATGCGCGCGCGCTCGGCCTCCAGTTGCGCCGTGTTGGCCGCCAGGGCGATGCGTTCGCTTTCCAGGCGGACGCGCAGCAGGTCGGCCTCCGCCATGGCGCCTTCGCGCACGCGCGCCTCGTGGTACGCCACGATCTGCGCGAACGTGCGGAGCGTTTCATCCAGCACCGAACGCGCGCGCTCGGCTCCCTCCGCGCCCCAATAAGCGAGCTTGACTCGCGCGGCGATCTGCCTGGCGAGCAACTCGCGCTCCAGTCCGGCGCGTTTCGTCGCGGCCGTGGCGGCGTCCACGCGCCGGGCGCGCTTGCCGCCTGTTTCGATCGGCTGCGTGAGGTAGGCGAAGGTATCCGCGTCGCGCCCGTATGCGAAACCCGGAGCGCCGTTGGCCCCCAGGTTCTCGGCCTGGAACGTGAAGTGCGGGTTGGGGCGCAAGCCGGCCTGCCTGAGCAGGCCCCGGGATGCGCTCAGGCGCTCGGCGCTCTCGCGCAGCGCTGGATGGGAGGCCAGCGCGCGTGCGACGGCGTCCTTCACCGTGAACGTTTGCTGCGCGACAGCGGCGAGCGGAACAACTGCGATGAGAATCCAGCTTCGCATAGGTTTGGTAGCTCGTTGGATAATCCTGTCATCACCCCGTCAGCGTTCTACTGCCTTCCGACGGGTGTACTCTTCCGCCGCGTCCGGTTCCGCGGCTATGTAGTGGAACTGTTCTGCGTAGTCCAGCTTGTACGGGGCGCCGATCTTGCGGTCGCGCGCAAGGACAAACTCGCGGATGTAGTTGCGGCTCGCCGTTTGGTCGTCGTCTCCCAACAGAGGCAGCCGCTTGCCTTCTTTTTCCAGGCGGGCGCGCAGGCGGGCGCCGGTCTCTCCGGCGGGCCCCTGGGCTCTGTTTTCCATGTTGACGTCGATCTTGCGTTCCACCCAAGCGGCGATGTCCACTATCCGGTTTACATTCTGGTCGAAGCGCGCGAAGTAATACTTCTCCCGGACAGCGTGCGGCTTGAGGCCGGCGGCGAAGTGCTCCGGATAGTCCTTCCCGCCGCCCGCCATCCAGCACGCCGCTTCCACCGAGGCGGCAGTGACGTAGTGGTCGGGGTTCTCCTCATAGCGGCCCCATGGGTCGTAAGAGATCACGATATCCGCTTTCAGCAACCGGAACAGGAAGATGAAGCGGGCGCGCAACTCCGCCCGGCTGATGTTGTCCATCATGTGGTTGTTGTAATTCAGGTTGAACGTTTGACGGCAACCGAATACCCGTGACACTGCGTTCTGGTCGCGTTCGTTAGCGGAGACAGTTTCGGCGTACCAGCCCGGACCCGCCATATCGTCGTTGGTCACCCGGATCATATAAGCCGTGGCGCCTTCCTCGATGAGCTTGAACAGTGTGCCGGCGGCGAACAGGGGAATGTCGTCCACGTGAGGTTGAATTGCCGCCACCACCTGGCCCGCGCGCGGTTTACCGGCGCGGCGCCGCTCGATGACAAGGGGCCCGTGGTCGTCGAATGGAACGCCGCCGCGAGCAAGAGGCGCGGCCACGAGACTACCCAGGAAGGAACGTCGGCCGGTTCGTCGCATGACGTGGATTGTAGCCGAACCGCGCCTGTGGACTCAAATGGTGCTAGGGCGCCGATAACTTGTCGAGAACGGCCGCAACTCGTTGCTCGAACGCCTACTGCCACTCCGGGGCCGCCAGTGTATCGCAATCCTCCTGCGCGTAGCCGGGATTTCTTCTTTGCCCGGTGGCGGGCGTGTAATAGATGTAGCCGTTCGTGCACCCGGCGGCGAATGTGAATGCGGCGGCGTGTCTTTCTCGGGTCCACTGCCCCAGGAATACCCGCAGGCAACGAAGAAGTTACCCGCGAAACCAGCGCAATCCAGACCGGTGTAACGGTTGAATAGCCGTGCTACTCGTTCCTCGGGGCCTGCCGGGCCCAGTTTCTCCAGGTGCCCGACCGAAGCTGCCGCGGCCAGCGCCAGTTCGATCTCCTCCGGTGAACCTCGCGCCGTAAAAGCCAGGTTGTTGCCCGCTATGCGAATGGGCCGGTCGCGCATGGCTGGATACCAGCCCGCTCCAGTATATGAAGTTTGTCACCGAACAGATCGCCGCCGCCGTCAACGAAGCCCTGGACCGGATGCGCCCGGCCGAGGCGCGGATCGCCTCGGGCGAAACCAAGGGCAAAATCGCTTACAACTATTACGCGCCGGACCTCTATGACCGGCGAGCCGGGGTCATGCAGGTGAGGAGCATCGACGGCCCACCCATCGCGACGCTGGTAAACTACGCGATCCACCCCGAGGTGTTGGGCAGCGGGCAGGGCATTCTCAGCCCCGACCTCGTGGGGCCGTTGTGCGACCGCATCGAAGCATCGGCGGGCGGCATCGCCATCTTCATGAACGGAGCGCAGGGCGGAATGGTCACTGCCGACAACCGCAACCTGGACGAGCCGCCCAGGGACTCGCTACGCGCCTACTGGAGCGACAGCCGCAGCTGGGCCGAGTGCGAACGGATCGGACGGCTGCTGGCGGACGAATCGCTGCGCATCATCGGGCCGGCCGCCTGGCAGAAGAGCCGCGCCGTGAAGAACCATTCGACGAAGGTTCGCTTCCCGGTGGAGAACGACGCGATGTGGCAGGTGGTGCAGTTGTCGCCACTCAAGTACCCGTTGCGTGCCGACCGAACCATCGAGGTGCGCGTGAACCCGGTGGATTTGGGTAACGCACAGATCCTCACGATTCCCGGCGAGGCACTCCCTAACATAGGCTTCTACCTCAAGCGCAAGATGCGTGGCGAGCACAATTTCCTGTTCGGCCTCACCAACGACGCCTTCGGCTACATCCTGACGAAGGTCGACTTCAACAGTTTTCCCCGCTATCAGTATGTTTCTCGCGTTTCGCTGGGCGAGATGACCGGGGAGATCTACATCCGTCACGCCGTCGAGTTGATCGACGCGGCGGGAAAGAAGTAAAACAAAGCGGCGCGGTGCGGGGAACCCCCGGCGCGTCGTCGTCGTATTATCGGATATGCACAGCGCCGTGGAACTGCTCGAAGATGCGGTTGCGCTGTGGCGGTCGAGCGATTCCACATTTCCGGATTCCGCTCGGCGGTTTACCTGTGGCGAGCAGGCTGCCCGCGAAGCAGAACTCGCGCGTTTCCTCCGATGCGTCGAGGCGGAGGCGGCTCGGTTGCCCCGCGCCCGATCCGAGCGGGACTCGACGCGCGAGCGCGTCGCAGCGGCATTCGTTCGCCTTGCGAAGTCGGGGCTGGGCCTGGAGGACCGGCACCTTGAACTGCTCCTGGACGGCGGTTTCTCGGGAATCGGCACCACGCTGGCCCGCGAGGCGCGCCGGTTCGACCCCGGTGTTGCGGTGAATGACATCCTCCAGGCTTGCCGCAACGCCTGGACCGCGTGCGGGCTCCAGGTGCTGCTGGACCGCCCCATGCGCGTGACGCCTTCCATCTTCGCTTACAGCATGCTGTATCCTTACAGCGACAACTACCTGGACGATCCCGGCGTCACCCGCGATGAAAAGGCCGGCTTCAATCGCCGTTTCGGCGGGCGCCTGGCCGGGAAACCGATCGATCCGCTCAACGCCCGCGAGGAGGCGATCTGGCGCCTGGTGAATAGGATCGAAAGCGAATACCTGCGTCCGTCGAACCCGCAGGTATTCGAGAGCCTGCTCGCCATTCACCACGCCCAGGGCGACAGCTTGCGTTTGGCCCGCCGTGGAGCGCCGGCCGGCGGCGTCGACGTACTGAAGTTGAGCTTCGCCAAGGGCGGGACATCGGTGCTCGCGGACGGCTACCTGGCCGCGGCCACGCTCACAGCGGACCAGGCGCGGTTCATCTACCTCTGGGGCGTGCTGCTGCAACTCGGAGACGACCTGCAGGATGTGCGCCAGGACAGCGCGGATGGGATTTTCACGCTGTTTTCACAGGCCGCGGGACGCGAACCGCTCGACGCTGTCACCAACCGCGCTTTCCACTTCGGCGCGCGCGTGATGGGGCTCCTGGACCAAGTGGGCAGCGACGGCTCCACCACGCTGAAGGAGTTGATCCGGCGCAGCTCGCGCTCTTTCCTGATTCGCTGCGCGTCCGAGGCGGGCGAGCTCTACACTCGGGAGTACTTGTCGCGGCTCGAAGCGTACTCGCCGTTCCGGTTCTCGTTCCTGAACCGCCAACGAGAGCGCTTTGCCCGCCGTCAGGGCCTGTTCGCGCGTCTGTTTGAAGCCTTCCTGTCCGCTGAGGATGACGAACCGGCGTTTCCCTTGCTGCCGAACGCCCTGATGCCGAGGTTCTAAGGCGTCTGGCGCCGGCTGTCATCTGTTCTGCCGCTAAAACCTCAGCGTCCGCTTCTCTCCAGGCTTGAAGTCGATCTTCACGATCCGCCCATCGGTCGGGGACACCAGCTGCATCTCGCCTCCCTTTTCCGATTGGATCTCGACGCGCGTCACCTTCCCGCCCCGGCGCACCGCGGAGACCAGGAACGCGCCATCGGCGCGGAGCGTGCGGAACTCGGCGTCCTTCCACGTGTCCGGCACGGCGGGGAACAGCATGACTTTCCCGCTGTGCGATTGCATCAGCATCTCCTGCAGCGCCGCCGGCATGGCGAAGTTGCCCTCCAGCGTGAACGGCCGGTAGGTGAACTTCGAATAGCCCTTCTTCGATTGATCGCCGTTCGCGTGGAAGCTGTTGCGCAGGCAGAACGCCGTGGCGAAGATCTCGAGCGCCTTCTCCGCCGTGGCGCCGTCGCGCGCCCTTGCCGCGAGGTTCCCCAGCCACGAGTAACTGTACCCGCACCACGCGTCCGGGCCCTTCCTCCGCAGTTCTTCGAGCGACGCCTTGATCGTGCGCCGGGACTCCTCGCCCTGGTCCCAATCGACGATCCCCAACGGATGGATACCCATCAGGTGCGAGAAGTGCCGGTGCGATGCCGGTAGCGGATAGCCGGGTGCGATCAATAGTGCACCGTCCGCGGCCTGACTGAATGTGGGTAGTTCTCCGAGGACGCGCCGCCATCGGGCCTCGTCGTCCTTCAGCCCGAGCTCCGCGGCGAGTTCCGCCGCTTTCTCGAAAGTCCAGCGGTCCAGAGCGAGATCAAAGTTCGTCACATGATCGAACCACGCCGAAGGCTTGTTGTCGTTGATCTCCGGCGAAGAGCTGAGAGGATGCGTGCGCTTGCCCTGCGCGTCTTTGTTCGCCGTGAAGGCTTCCAGGAACACCGCTACATCGTGCAGGTAGGGATAAGCGCGGTTCTTCAGAAACTCGCGATCGCGGCTGTGGCGCCAGTGCAGGTAGAAGTGCTGCGCGAGCCACGCGGAAGTCGTGGACGAGTGCGTGTACTGCCGCCAGCCGCCGATCTGGCGCCCGTTGATGTCGGCGGTCATGGGCACGTTCAGTCCCGGCAGTTCGAAAAACGTGCGCGTCCACTGGAACGCCGTATCGCGCGTCTTCCAGAGCCAGTCCAGGTAGCTCAGCCCGTCTTCCAGATGGTTGCCGGAGTAAGTGGGCCAGTAGCTGAGCTGCGTGTTCAGGTCGTGGTGATAGTCGCCCTTCCACGGCGGCAGCTTGCCGTTGTCCGCGGTCCAGACGGCCTGCAGCGTTATGGGAGGCGCGCCGCGCCGCGCGGCCGCACCCCACTTGTACGTGTCCAGGTACCATTGCCGTTCGACGACCGGATTCGGCACCCTCACCGAGGATTGCGCCCAGAAGCGCGTCCACCACTGCTTGTGCGACGCGAGCATGCGCGGGAAACCGTTCCTGAGCGCCGCCTGAACTCGTTGCTTCGCGATCTGGAGCGGATCGGGGCCCTCGTTGGAAGACGCGATAGACCACGCCAGCACGCCGCCGTCCCAGCCCGCATAGACGGCGAAACGGAACCCTCCGACGCCTTCCTGCGAGTATGCCGACCAGCCGGGGCCGGATGTGGCGACCGGGGCAGGGTAGCCGAGCTGCGCGAGGTCGCCCGCAGCGATAGCGCCCTTTGCGGGGTCCTTCACGGCGCCGGAGAAGGGAGGCGCTTGCAGCTTCACTTGCGGAAAGCCGCCCTTGATACGCGCCATGCCGATGGGTTCGGTAGCGTGTACGAAAATCTCCGCCGCCGCACCGTTTGAAAACGTCATCGAGGCGACAGCCGTAGCCATGTCCAGCGAAGTTTCGCGGAACTGAGCACTTTCGGGGAATGCCAGCTCGACGCGGCCCGCCGGAATCTTGGTGGGCGCGGGGCGCTCGTAGGGGTTGTCGTAGACGCGTAGCAGGTCCGCCACGCGGCCTTCGCGATGCCAGCGCGCCATGGTCTTGAACTTGTAGTCCGGTCCGCTGTACTCGGGCACGAGGCGGGCGTCCCACAGGTCGGCGCGATCCAACGAGATGCGCAGCGGCCGGCCGTCTCCCCATACCAGCGAGCCCATCATGCCGTCGCCCAGGGGCAAGGCTTCATCCCAAACGGTGGCCGGTGTTGTGTAGCGCAGATTGTGCGCCGGAAGAGGTTGAGCCCCCAGGAGCGCCGGGGCCAGCGACAGGATCAGGAGAGCTTTCGAGCGGTTCATAACGTGCCAATTGCGAATCGTCATCTTGAAACCGATAGGATACACTGCTACTTTGCCCATCACCACCAGAAGCCTGAGATCGAGGATCGTTCCGGTCCGGCTGGATCACTCCCGCCGCCTCTTTCTGAGTGCCCTCGGCGGTACGGCGATGCTCCGTCCGTCACTGGCCGCCACGCCCTTCGCCACGCGCGGCGTGGTCCTGCTTCCGGAAGACCTGACACTGCGGGACTGGCCGGACCGCGCGAAGCAGGCGCAGTTGACGACCGTGGCGCTGCACCACGGCCGCTCGGTCTTTGAAGTGATCAAATTCATCACCTCGGACGCCGGGCAGGAATTCCTGGAGCGTTCACGCCGCCTGGGACTCCAGGTCGAATATGAACTCCACGCGATGAACGAACTGCTACCTCGCTGGAAGTTCCAGGAAGACAAGAGCCTGTTCCGGATGAACGAAAACGGTGAGCGCACGCCCGATTGGAACCTGTGCGTCAGCTCGGCGCGGGCCCTGGAGGTAGTTGCGGAGAATGCCGTGGCCATCGCCCGGCTGCTGCGCCCGACCACCGGCCGCTACTTCTACTGGGGTGACGACGGCGCGCCCGGGTGCCGCTGCGAGAAGTGCCGGGATTTATCCGATAGTGAGCAGGCGCTCGTGCTTGAGAACTACATGGTGAAAGCGCTGCGCCGCCACGACCCGCGCGCGCAGTTGGCCCACTTGGCGTACTACCTGACGCTGTCCGCCCCGCGGCAGGTCAAGCCGGAGCCGGGTGTGTTCCTGGAATATGCGCCGATCCAGCGGCGGTACGACATCCCCTACTCGCAGCAGATGGAGGGGAAGGACGGCCTTGCGAATCTGGACGCCAATTTGAAGGTGTTCCCGGCAGCATCGGCGCAGGTGCTGGAGTACTGGCTGGACGTGTCGCGCTTCTCCCGCTGGAAGCGCCCGGCGCAGAAGCTGCCATGGCGCCGCGACGTTTTCTTGGCTGACCTGCAAGCGTACGCCGCGCGCGGCATCCGCCATGTCACCTCGTTCGCCTGCTACATCGATGCGGACTACGTCCTGCGGTACGGGCAGCCGAGGGCTATCGCCGAATACGGCGCCGGATTCCGACCGGCGGCCTGATCCAGGATGAACTCAACTGTATCAATGACCCTGGCTGGGGCCGCGGCGGCGCATCCAGGCGGCACCAACAAGTCCGAGACCAATCAATGCCATCGAACCTGGTTCGGGAACTTCGCCAAAAGAATCGGCAATCTCGCCGCCCCAGATGTTCGAACTCAGCCCAGCCGCCGTGTAAGAGTTGAGAACCGTCCCCGTCTTCGAGAGCTGAAAGATCCCGTCAGAACCGTTGCCATGGGCAAACAGCGTGTCGCTGGCGGCATCATAGGCCAACGCCGCGTACACCGTTCCAACGTTGTAAGTGTTCAGGACTGTTCCGGTCATCGAGTACTGAACGATCGTGCCCTCAAAGTCAGCCACGAAAAGCGCATTGCTTATCGGATCATAGGTGATTCCGCTACCCCCCGACGGCAGATCAAACAGGGGAGTGAAACCCTGCCATGTCAAATCGGCCCGCCAGACCCTGTTGACGGCCGCGCAGCATTGCACGGCATAGTTATAGGTGCCGTCCGTTGTCCCGTCCAGGAGTTGGTCGATTCCTGAGGTGTCGTTCCCCGCGAAAGTGTTGCCGGTCGGAACACCGTTCAGATCGTACTCGGTGCCACCTACAGCCGATGAGTCCCTGCGATCATGCAGACGGATTACGTTCCCCACAATGGCCACCGGATAGCCCTTGTCGAACGTGTCGAACGATGTAACCGTGCCTGCTGTAACGTCGACCTTCTGTCCCTTTAGAGAGTCGCCATCAAACAGGTAGAAAACGGGTCCGCCAAACAGGCTTCCACCAGCCACCACAAACGTCGCGAGCAACCGCTCCCAATGTCTCACCCAAACCTCCTCATGAACCGTCTACCGTTTTTCGTGCGGTTTCGAAGTCTTCCCAGAAGAGCAAGGAAGATCCGTAACTTCACAGACCCCTGACGTGGGTGTTCGTCTCGGTCTCCGGCCGTCACACGTACACACCCGCCGCACTGGCCATAGGCAGATCGATACTAGATGTAGTTAAACTGCCCCTGCTTGACAGTCAAGTCCTTTGGCGAATCTGGTCATTCCAAATGTCATTCAATCCAATCCCAACGTCCGGCGCCCGGCAGTCGTCAGCCGGTTCGACGTCCACTCCGGCGTCCAGACATTCTCCACTACGACTTTGCGCACGCCGGGTACTTTGAGTAACCGGTCGCGCACCGGGGTTCTGTTGCCTCCGGAGCCCCAGGCGAAGTAGCCGGGGCGCGAGCGGCCTCGGTTCGGCATGGTCATCACGACGTGCACCACGTCGCCGCGCACGCGGATGTCGCGGATCAGGCCGAGATCCACCATGCTTACGTTTGCGGTGTAGAGTTGCTCATCCTTGCAGTCGTTGAGCGCCTGCCACAATGCGCGCTTGCTCACCGGACTGTCGCCCGCTTCTCCGGGACGCGCCAGCGTCGCGCTCGCCGTGGCCGCCATGCCGGGCAAGCGTCCCGGCGCGGCTGCGAGCGGCTGCAGCAAACGGTTCCGCCAACCCTCGACGGCGGCGGCTCCATTGGTCTCCGGGAACGGCGCCACCAGGTAGGCGTTCTTCTGCCGCAACACGCCGCCGGCGGGAAGGCGTGCGTTCTGGAACAGCGCGCGGCTCCACACCGGCCCGTGCCAGCGGTAGTGCAGCGTGGGCGCGCCGGTGTGCTTGAGTCCCGTTATGCCTTCGGATTCGTGCTTCAAGAACAGGCCGATGAACGCATCGCGGCTCACGCGGTTGAAGTAACCCACTGCCCATAGATCATTCTCCGCGCCCTTGTCCACCGGCCCTGTGCGCAGCTTGCCGTCCGCGCCCATCCAGACCGTGTCCGTGAACGAGTAGCCCGAAAAGACCCACTCGTCGTCGCGCAGGTAGGTGATCTCCAGGTCCTTGATCACCTGCATCGAGCCCTCCTTGATGAAATAGGGCGCGCCCGCATAGAAGCGGTACTCCACGAATATGTGAATGCGGCTGGGCGTGAACACTGGATGGAGCGGCGAGTGCGGGAAGCCCCAGCGGCGCACCGTCACGCACAGCGGTCCGCGGATGACCTCGTAGTCCGGGCATTGGGCCCAGTTGGTAATGCGGAATTTCTGGAAGTTGTTCGAGCCGACGTAGTCGTGCGCCCAGTCGATACCCGGCGGCTCGCCGTGTCCTTCGCCACCGGAGAAAAACTCCATGCCGTGCTCACGCTTCAGCTTCAACCGTTCGAGTTGCCCCATCTGGCGCGAAAGCGACGCAATGTAGTAGTCGTTCTCGATGTCGAGCCCGTAGCCTTCGCCCTTTGTGTTGAGGTCCGATGGATAATCTGTCAGCTCGGCATCCGGATTGCCGAAGAAGACAAGCCAGGTGCTGCGCGAACGCGGTGCCATGTCGGCCAGGAACAGGACGCGGCAGTAACGTACCGCGCTGCGGCGCACCTCTTCCGACACCTGGCACGGCACTTCCTGAAGAGTACCCGCCGGTTCCACCACCCGCGCCACGCGGATCTCGCGTTCGAGCGAATCGCATTGATCCGCCCGAAACGCCAGGTATACTTCGACCGGCTCGTTTTGGCGCGCCAGCCCGCCGGTTTCATCTACCGACAGCGTCTTGAAGTACTTCCACCCGCGCGCCCACGCTCGCCAGGCCACAGGCAGTTCGGCCACCCGCCCGAAAGCATCCGCGCCGATGACGGGCGTACCCGGCGGGGCGTTCTCCTGCTCTGCAAATAGCAGCGTCTCTTTCACGGATGCCGCCAGCGCACGGGCTAAGCGGTAGTCGCGCTTGCGCGCCGCCTCAACCAGCAGGCGAGTCTTCTCTTCGATCGAATCCGTGCGGTCGGTGTAGCGCGTTTCCTTGAGCGAGCGGGTTTCGCCGGCGGCCGCCGGCAAAGCGCCTGCCAGCGTCGCCGTCTTCAGGAAGCCGCGGCGGCCGGCGGTCCCAGGCTTGTTCATGTGCCCCTCATCCAGGGAATTGATATCCCGTTACCATCCACACTTGCGGTTTGCCGTCCACGTCGGAATTGAAGAACGCCATCCGCGCGTCGGGCGAGAAGAACGGATGCGGGTGCGCCGCCTGGTCAGTCCCCGAGGTGCGCGTGTCGAGCAGGTAGCGCAGCCTCAGCAGCGGGTTGTCTACTGCCGTCAGGCTTCCGATTACCAGGGTGATCCTCTTCTCCCTGGTCACCGGGTCGACGGTGTTCGTGTCGGAGACCACCTTCATGCCGGAGTCGTCCACGCTGAAGTGCCAGAACTCGGGGTTCTCGATGTCGCGCGTGACGTCCCAGGAATGGCCCCCTGCGATGCGGCTGCCCGTGTGCGACGTCGCCTCGTTCGTGGCGATGGGAAACCCTTCGAGAATCCGCTTCCTGCCCCGCCGGATGCTCATGGCGCTCAACACGCTCGCCATGCGCCCGCGCCACTGCTGATGGCCCTGCACATACTCATGGCCGTCGCGCCCGATGGGGATGTCGCGCCAGTTTGTGCCGTCATCCCGCATCACATGCAGGTCCGCGCCGTCGCCTCCAACCAACTTCAGCGTTTTCCCGGATTCGTCCACTACCGAGCCGTGATTGTGTTGGATCAGGATGTCGTGCGAGCGCTCCGGGTCGCGCGAGCGGCAGTACTGCGGGTGCATGTTGTTGTAGTCGGCGCCCAGGGGAAAGACGCGTACGGAGGGGTGGTCGAGCTGGAACACCAGCACGCCGAACGGCGCACCCGTCGTCTTGCCATCGCCCAGAAAACAACCGGTAACCAAGCGCTTTCCGTCGGAAGAGAGCGAGGTCAGAGAATAGAGCCGGGACGGCCGGTAATTGGTCCCTGGGAGCTTGTCCTTGACCGTAAACAATACTTCCCGGCGATGGTCCCTGAGCGAAAGCCGCTTGAGTACCAGCACCGCGCCGGCGCGGCCGGGCTCATCCACGATGTAGTACATCCACTTACCGTCCGGGCTCACGGACGCGCCTTTGGCCCTGGGCTCGTCGGTGAGCTGGCGCAGCGCGAAGCCATCGGCGATGTCGCATAGCCAGTAGTTTCGTTCGCGGATGAAGACAAACCGGCGGGAATCGGGCGTGAAAACGGGGGCTTCGGTGTAAACGTTCCAGCTCGCCACGTTGGGGTTCGTGGTGATCTGTACCACGCGAAGCCCGCGCGGAGATCTTTCGTCCAGCATATCCGGACGCTCTCGGCTTTCGCGCAAGGGGGCGGCGCTGAGAGGCAGGGCCAGAAGGGGGAATAATTGCCTACGGGTCAAGGTGTACACTGTCTGAGATTACACCAACGAGGGCGACATGGGCGACTCGAAGTACTCGGTTAGTCGTAGGGGATTTCTGGACGTTGCGGCAGGGACGGCGGCGCTGGCCAAACTGGGCGTTGCTGCGTCTCCGGTCCGCAGCGCGCTTCTGCCCGGCAAGCCGTTGCGCGTGAAGCCGGTCTTCGCGTGGGCGCTCAACGTGAAGCGGGAATTGACCAGTTGGCGCGGTTACGGCGGCCTCACTACGCGCGCCGAGGTGGATCAGGAGGCCCGCCGCATTGAGGCGGAATGCCGAAAACTGGCGGAAGCGGCCGAGTTCCCGATCGAGATGCTGCCGCTTGCGATGGTCAACAGCACGGGCGAAGCAGTCGCAGCCGCCGACAGCGACGCCGATGTGCTCCTGGTCTATGCTTCCGCCGGCCCCACGAAGTGGTTTGAGATCCTGGCGGCTTCGGCCAAGCCGAACGTCATGTTCCTGCGGCAGAACTCCGGCCCATTCTATCTGTATTACGAGATTGCCGATTTCCGCTTCCTGCGCAAGAGCGAGGAAAGGCCGCGCGAAGCGAACATGGACGCCGACGACGTTGTGGTGGACGACTACGGCGATGTTCTCTGGCGCCTGCGTGCGCTCTACGGCCTGAAGAACGCGCGCGGCACCCGCTCATTGGCGATCGGCGGCTTGAGGTCTTACAGCGTGCCGGGCCAGAAGTTGGGGCCGGCTCACGTAAGGGATGCCTGGGGCTACGGGCTGGTCAAGGTCAGCGACGAGGAAGTAGGCAGGCGTATCGCCGCGGCGCGAGCCGATGCGGGAGCGACGCAGCAGGCTGAGAAGCAAGCCGCGGAACTTCTGGTGCAGCCCAACGTCACCCTCGGCACGGAACGGCGCTTTGTCGTAAACTCCTTTCTGGCTCTGAAAGTCTTCAAAGATCTCATGAAGGAGAACGACTGCACGAACGTGGGCGTGGCCAACTGCATGGGTAGCATCATCCGGGTGCTGGACACGCCGCCCTGCCTGATCTTCTCTTTACTGAATGACGAGGGCTACACCGCCTTCTGCCATACCGATTACACGCATACACCACCGGGCGTTCTGCTGCGCTGGATCAGCGGCAGGCCGTCGTTCATTTCCAATTCCCACTTTCCGCACCACGGCACGTTGACTCTGGCCCACTGCGCCACCCCGCGCCGCATGAACGGCCGCGACATGGAGCCGGCGAAGATCGTCACGCACTTCGAATCCGATTACGGCGCCGCCACGCGCGTGGAATTCACCAAGGGAACGGTGATCACCAATCTCATCCCGAACCTGACCTGCACGAAGTGGCAGGGCTTCCGCGCGACCATTGTGGATACACCGAACTACCCGGCGTGCCGCTCGCAGATCAACATGGCCATCGACGGCGACTGGAAGAAGCTCCTGTACGGCATAGAGGGTTTCCACACGGTGACCTGTTACGGCGACTACCTGAAGGAAGTAGGCTACGCCCTCAAGCGCACCGGAGTGAAGTGGGAGAACCTCAGCGAAGCGTGACGCTCTGGAGCCTGTACTCCGTGGAGCGGGTCGCCAGACCGGCAACGCCGGCAGTCGTGCCGGCGTGATCCGCGTGACCGAATACTGCGAACACGCAAGGCCACGCTCACTTGAAATCCACGGTGCTTTCTCTATAGTCGACCCATGGACCGCAGGATGCCCGAGGACACGCCGCCGGTGGACTTCGCGCAGCCCACGCGCGGCTACCAGATCACGTTGAACGGGCTGTGCTACGCGGCCATGGTGAACCGCTACGCGCTCTGCTGGGGCGGCCAGGAGTTCAACCGCGAGTTTTACGAGTCGGTGAAGAGGAACGCCATCTACACGTTCAACCTGCGCCCGGATTACGAACTGGGCGACCGCGTCATCAGCATGCCCACGGGCAACGAAGGCACCGAGTGGTTCGAGGCGCCGGAGCCCGGCTGGTTCGGCCTGGTGGCGCACGTGGGCGGGCTGCATCTGGCGCAGTACCGCATCGTGGAGCGGATGGCCCTCCAGGCCGGCGGCTGCTATCTGACGTTTTGGGAGCCGGAAACGGGCCGGAAATCGGACCTGTTTTTCGGATATCAGCTCGACGGCGAGTGGGTGGCGGACTTCCACGGCCTGCCCGGCGTGTTCCGCAAGGACCGCGTGGATTCGACGCTAGCCACCATCAAGCGGACCAACGTCGCGTTGTCGAAGTCCGGGGCGGTGAACTACGCGCACGCCGACGGCAGTCCCGCGAAGGTGGGCGGCTACGGCACTTACAGCTACTTCCCCCGGAAGTGCCGATCCTGGCGATGAACTACATGTACGAAGGCCAGCGCGCGTTCGGCATCGAACTGGCGCGCCGCTGCTGGGAGAACATCGCATGCACGTGGCGCCACACCTGGGACATGCCCAACATCATGCGAGGAGACAAGGACACCGGCGAGCGCACCTACGGGCACGACTACTACCAGGACATGATGCTCTGGGCGCTCCCCGCGGCCATTGCCGGCCAGCCCATGAACGGGCCAGTGGCGCAAGGCGGGTTGGTCGAGCGCGTACTGCGCGCCGCGCGGGGGCGGTAGTGTAAGCGATGCGCCCGCGTGACGTAACCTTCCGGATGCACGCCTTCTCGGGTGGGCAACCCGGTTTCGTCTATTTACTCTACGGTAGGTACTCGTATTGCAGGGTCACGGTGCCGGTAGTGAGGTGGACGCGACGCTGCCAGATTCTTTCTCCGGACATATTAGGGTTGGGAGCCAACAGAGTCGCTGCGCCAGCTGATATCGCTGTGGCAAGGGTGCACGCGCTGAGACCGACCGCGCCCGCAAGGCCTAATGCCAGGCCAGACCCCGAAGTCGGAACGATGATCCCGAGGTTATCCGCTACCTCCGCAGCTTGGTCTACAACGTGAGACCGGCCAGCCAAATGGATTTCCATGAAGTAATCGATCCCCGGGCGCCGTCCCTCAAGGTCGCTTTGCGCGAACAAACGCACGCGGCAATGTGTGGAGCGGTAGTACTGGCGGGTCCTGAGGATGTCGAGTGGAAACGGCAACCGGTGCCCGTCTCCGGCAATGAGATGGTGAGGGTAAGGTCCCAGTGTATCCGTGATCTCGGGTTCCACGAACGGTTGCCCGGCGGCTGCGGGGTTCTCGTTCGGTGCCCAGTCGTAGATTCTCAGCATTCAGCGCCTCCTTTACTACGCAAGGCTCGCCCGCACCGAATGCCGGACCAAGGCACCCCTGCTGCTCTGCGATTGGTTCGTACCGAAGTCCGGCGCAGTGTAGCCTCGCCCCAGACTGACGATGAAAACTTCCCGGGGCCTCTCCGTTCGAAGCCCAGGCACAATCGATTCTACCCGGAGTACCCACTTGGGCCTCCCGGGCTGCCTCAGTATACACCCGGCAGCTACCCGTCGTTTGGTGACTCGACCGGCGGTGCGGAGACGGTATTGAGTTAGCTTACGGCTGGACCGGCAGACCGTATAGCGTCGCCCGCAGCGTGACTCACGTTCTTACACGGCTTCCGATGTTCCCTCGACGATGACGGACCGGGAATGCGTCGAGGCAAGACGAAGTGCGGCGATTCGTTTGTACGCTTCACTACCGAAACAATCCTGGAGCTGCGGAAGCGAGTCGAACTCAATTATGAGCAAGCGTTTCGGATTCCAGTCACCAGATACCGGAAGCGTACTGCCGCCACGGACCAGGTATCGGCCGCCGTGCTGCAGGACAATCGGTTGAGCGGCCTTTACGTATTCCTCGTAGATGCGCGCGTCAAGGACTTGAATATCCGCAACCAGGTATGCCTTCATGACTGACCGCCTCGCTCTGTGCTCACTCGCATCACCCTGTCGTATTGTACTCAATTGTGACGGCATCGTCGGGCATTGATACGCAGAAGCAGCGCGATTGGCTATTGCTCCATCGTAAAGTGGCTGTACAGAAACTGCTGCTCGGTCCCGAACGGGGTAGCGTGCAATTCCTTTGAGATCTCGACCAAAAGGAAGCGAGGGCCAAATTTCGCGTGAAGGGATTGCGCGTCATATCGCCTGACATCGAGGCCGCTGCATTTTACCGGCCCATCGAGGCCGAAAGTGCTGATAATGACGTGACCGCCCTGTTTGACGGCCGGCGCGACATTACAAACATAAGCGAGCCGATCCTCTGGCTTTGTCAGGAAGTGAAAGACCGCACGATCATGCCAAACATCGAATGAACGTTCCGGAAGTGTTAATTGCGTCAAGTCCGCGCGCACCCACGGGACCGATTCCGCGACTTTGCCCAACCGCTTCTGCGCCACATCGAGCGCCGCCTGAGAGATGTCAAGAACCGTGATGTTCGTGTATCCGCGCTCCATAAGGTCATCCACCAACGTGGAAATACCACCGCCCACATCGATGATCGAGACCGACCGGTCAATTCTAGCCGCGCGTTCGATCAGGGAAAGGGAAGTCTCCGGATGAGGGCGGAACCAACTCATCTGATCCGGCGCTTTGGTCCCGTAAGTCCTCTCCCAGTGTTGCTGCATGTCCCCAGTCCAGCCGTTGCGACGAATATGCGCGCATTCGGGCCAATGCCGGCCTGCCACCTCCGGCGACGGATACCAGCGGACCAATCTTAATGATCTCTTCCGAGGGATTGACCCTGGTCGCACACTGGTGCATATTTGCCCCCCTTTTTGAGACATTATCTCATGCCCTTGTCCGCCCCCCATCGGTCAGCTCACTAACCTGCCGCACCGCGCTTCAAGGAAACCTACGGGTAACTTAGAGGGACTTCGTTTCATGGCACCAGCACCACCACCCCATTCCGGTTGGAAATGTAAACCGACGCGAAGGCCGCGGCGGGGAGTAAGCCTTTCGTTATCGAGGCATTCACTCTTGCCGCCGGCAGTAGTCGGCTGTGTCCTGCGCCGATCATTACGCGAGCCCTACCCGTGCCCGCCTCAAGGGAGCCCCCGTTGGTGAGCAGCGTCGCCTGATCTGCCTGCGCTGACTGCCCGAACAGGACGAGAACTGAGGCGCCCGAGTCCACTACCAGTTCCTGCCGGCGACCGTTAACCTCCGCCTCGATTTCCGGTCTGCCATCGCTCGAACGGAGCGCCTCCCTGATCCCGCGTTCCGGTTCCAAGGGGTCAACCACGAGCCGTCGGCCGCGATAGTCCAGCAGATAGTCGTGTTGTAGCAGCCAATTCTGACCGACCACCCCGTCCACATCCGGTAGGCTGACATCCGTGATGATGACTTCGAGCCCCCGGTTGCGGACCGTGCCGATTCGCAGATCATCCAATATGGCGGCCGGAACCCGTTTGGCGCCCGCAAGGCTTACTTGCTCGACGGCGTAAGCCGGACGAAGGCCGAGCCGCTTGGCCACGCTTGGGCGGATCATGCAGGAAGCCGCGCCGGTGTCCACCATCATGCGAAAGGGTCCTTGGCCATTCAGGTAGACTTCCTTGAGCACGAGAACGTGCGCCACCCGATCAGCCTTCACGATCTCCTGTGCCGCGGCTAGCGCCGCGCTCATCAGCAGAATCAAGCAAATACGTTTCATGCATGGGAGCGTATGGCGCGAGGCGGTGGCAAGTCGTGACGCACAAATGATTTGTTTACCGAGTTAGGAAACCGACGTATGATGTATTCGTGATGGAAGCGGAACTGGTGCGTTATCAATTCGATAGCGTGGAAGTGCAGCCCGCGGCCTTCTGCGTTCTGCGGGATGGTCGGCAAGTCGAATTGGAGCCCAAAGCCATTCGAGTGCTCCTTTACCTGATCGAGCATCGCGACCGGGCGGTGACCAAGGACGAGCTGGTGGAGGCCGTATGGGGGGCGACCGCAGTCACGGACAATGCACTCACGCGAATCATTGCCCAGATTCGCCGCGAACTGGGCGACGATGCTCACCACGCGCGTTACATTCAGACGCTTCCTACGATGGGCTACCGCTTTGTAGCGGAACCTAAGGTCCTCCGAACGGTCGCCAGCTCGCCACCCCTTTCGACCGGGCCGTCGCGGACTCCATGGCTGGTTTCCGCCGCCATCCTGGCCGTTCTGGGTCTGGGTGTCGCCGTTTGGCTGTGGACCCACAAGAGCGCCCCGCGCATGACGGGTGAACCGATTCCGGTGCAGTTGACCACTTCCGCAGGCCTGGATATAGGCGCGTCATTCAGTCCCGACGGCAATTCCTTTGTTTACTGCTCCAATCGGTCGGGCCGGTTCGAAATCTACCGGCGATCTGTGACTTCCGCCAGCGATGAAACCCAGATCACGAATGACGGGAAACAGAATATTGAACCGGCTTGGTCACCGGATGGGAGACAGATCGTCTACCACTCGGTCTCGCAGCATGGAATCTGGCTGGTGCCGGCCTCAGGCGGCACGCCGCGGCGACTCACCAGTTTCGGGTCGGCGCCGGCATGGTCTCCCGATCGGCAGCGTGTCGCGTTCCGCTCTACCGAGCCCGTCTCTTTCGCTTGGGGGGACCTCGGCGGCGCCGCACCGTCCACGTTGTGGACCGTCGCTTCCGACGGCTCGCAACTCCGCGAGGTCACCACCTTGAGTAATCCACCGGGGCAGCAGGCGATGCCAGTCTGGAGCCCCAACGGAAAGCAACTGGCCTTCGTTGCGATGACCCCCCAAAGCACAATCTGGAACCTGGATCTGGCCTCCGGAAGGCTCGACCCATTGGTTAAAGTCGGCCGGGACATCCCGAAGCAGCCCGGCACGTGGTTTACGCGCTTGGCGGATCCGGGATTTGGGCCTTCCGGTAACGGCCTTTACTTCTCCGCCATGAGTGGGCTCGGCGCTTACGCAATCTTCTTTCGACCGCAGTCGGGCGAGCATCCTCTGGAACTCTACCCCACGCATGGTGAAATGCCTTCTGGAATCACGTTGTCCCCGGACGGTAAGCGGCTGCTTTTCACTCGGGTCAGCGGTATCAGCCAGCTCTGGAAGTACACGCCGGACGCCGATCCGAAGCCTCTGTTTCAAGAGGCGGTCCTTAGGGTCTCCCTCCCGCGCGTTTCGCCCGATGGGAGACATCTGGCGTGCATGGTCGAACTCGCTGGGCACAACCGCGAAATCTGGGTCATGAACGTCGACGGCACAGGTGCCACCCCAGTTTCCAGGGATCCGGGGACGATGGAGGGCGGCAATATATGGAACCTCTCCGGCGATGGGCTCCTTTACAACTACGTCGTTGAAAAGAAGATCGAATTCAGGCGCTATGACGTGGCGCGCAAAACGAACCAGGTCCTGTACTCATTGCCCTTGACCCGCGACCTGTTCCATCCGGTACTGACGCCCGATGAGCGGGAGGTATTGTCGGCCTGTTCCAAACCCTTCAATATTTGCCTGAGCCGACCCGGGGGAGGTCCTCCCCGGCAGATCACGTTCGAGAGGGAAGGCGCCAGCTATCCCACGCCCTCCAAAGATGGGAGATGGATCGCTTACAACTTGCGGCGAGGCGACACCGTACAGATTGGTCTTGTCGATCGGCAGACCGGTCGGCAGGAGGTCCTCACCAGCGATCCAGGGTTGAGTTGGGCCCATTCGTTCTCCGCGGACAACCGCCGGATTGCCTATGCCGCTTACCGCGACGGCGTTTGGAACCTATGGTGGATTGATCGGGTCACGCGCGAGCGCAAGCAACTCACGCATCACACCACCTATGGATCGTTCGTGCGTAGTCCGGCGTGGCGCTATGGGACCGAGGAGATCATATACGAAAGCTTACAGATGAGGGGAAACGTGTATCTGTTGAATCTGCCGTGATTGCATGGTGGCCTCAGAAGTCTCGACCTGGCCGTCTGCGACGGCGGCTTCCTTACTGACCGCCATCCTCCGAGGCGCTCTCCTGGCTTCAATCCTTCGCCGTTTGAGTTAGAAAGGATTTCGTCGTCGGATGTTGTGGATTCTCGAACACCCTCGACGGCGGCCCGCACTCCACGTCGTAGCCGTCTGCGAAAACGTGCACCCGGTCGGCCACGTTGCGTGCAAAGCTCATCGAGTGAGTCACCACGATCATGGTCTGCCCGTCTTTGGCCAGATCCGCCATGAGCGAGAGAATCTCGCCGGCCATGACCGGGTCGAGCGCGCTGGTGGGTTCGTCGAACAGGATCGATTCCGGTTCCATCACCAGGGCCCGTGCGATGGCGACGCGCTGCTGTTGCCCTCCGGAAAGGTTCCGCGGGTAGGCGTCTTGCTTGGCGGCCAGTCCGACGCGGTCGAGTATCGTCCACGCGCGTTCGACAGCCGCTTCGCGGCTCAATCGCAGCACGTGCACGGGCGCCTCGATGACGTTTTCGAGCACCGTGAGATGCGGGAATAGATTGAACTGCTGGAAGACGAATCCGGTCCTGCGGCGCACGGCTGCCAGTAGTCGCGCATCGCGGCGCGGGTCGGTCGCCGGCGTCAGCACATGTTCCCCCACCCGGACCGTGCCGCCCTGGAACTGCTCCAGCCCGTTGATGCAGCGCAGGAATGTGCTCTTGCCGCCTCCGGACGGCCCGATGACGGCGTGTACTTCGGCTTTTTGCACCTCGAAGGAAATGCCCTTGAGGATGGCGTTCGGGCCGTACTTCTTGACCAGACCAGTGACCGCGATCATGCCGCCTGCTCCAGTCCCAGGCGTCGCTCGATGCGCCCGGAAAGCAACGACATCGGGTAGCTCATCAGCAGGTACAGAAGCGCGGTCATCGCCATCAGCTCGATGGTCGCCTGAGTACTCATCGAAAGGACCGAGAAGCGCTTGGTCAACTCCACGATTGTCACCACGGAGCAGACCGAAGTGTCCTTGAAGAGCGCGATGTAGTCGTTGACCACCGGCGGGATCACGATCCGCACCGCCTGCGGCACGATGATGCGCCGGAGCGCCATGCCGCGCGGCATGCCGAGCGAAAGCGCCGCCTCCATCTGACCTTTGGGGACGGCCTGCAGGCCAGCGCGATAAATCTCGGCTTCGTACGCGGAGTAGTTCACGGCCAGCCCCAGGATGCCGGTCCAGAACGCCGGGATGGCCACGCCGATTTCGGGCAGGAAGAAGAAGAGGAAATAAAGCTGAAGCATCAGCGGCGTGCCGCGCAGGAATTCCACGTAGCCCGCCAGCGGCAGGCGGAGCCACTTCGGACCGTATAGGCGGCCCACGGCCACCAGCAGGCCCAGCAGAATCGCCAGTGGGAAGGAGATCGTGGAGAGGACCACGGTCATGCCAGCCGATTGCAGCAGAATCCCGCCGTAATCCTTCAGTACCCGCCAGCCGCGCTTGCGGGTTCCTGCCTGCACATCCTCGCGCGCCGGCATCCGATTCTTTTCCACTTTCGCATCGGCCGCCTTGTAGTAACCATAGAATCGGCCCTTATCGACGATGTCCGCCAGTTCCGTCTGCTGCTCGTCCCAGATGCCGTAGGTGCGGTAGATGCGCTCCAGGTCACCGTTGCGCACCATCAGCACGATGGCTTCGTTGATCGACTGGAGCAGAGCGGCCTCTCCCTTGCGCACGTGGACGACGTAATAGCCGCGGGCGACGGGCTCTCCAATGCGCCGCAGGGCGGGGAAGCGCGGATTGTAGAAGGATGCGATAGGAGTGTCCTGGACCGTGGCGCGCAGCTTGCCCGTCTCCACCTCGCGCATGCTGTCCGTGTTGCCGTCGTAAGAAATCACCTCGCACCGTCCAGCGCAGAACCGGCGCGCGTAACTCTCGGCCGCGGAGCCCGTGAGCGCGCCTATCCTGACTCTTGCGCCGCGCGGTCCTTTCCTCAAGTCCTCCCACGAGTTGATTGCTGCATCGTCCTTGCGCGCCATCAGTTGCAGCGCGTAGACGTAGTAAGGAATGGATGCCTCCATCACCTCCGCGCGTTCCGGCGTCAACTCGTAGCCGTTGATGATGGCGTGGATCTTCCTGGTGCGGAGCATGTCAGGCATGCGGTCCCACTGTCCCTGGGTGAAGACCGCTTCGAGCTTCAGATACTCGCCCAGGCGCGAGGCGAAATCCACCTCGAAGCCGGTCACGCGGGCGGGATCGTCGGGGCGGGGAAAGACGTAGGGACCGCCACCCTCCTGGTCGCCGCCCCACAGCAGCCGGCCTTCCTTGCGCATCTCGGCTAGCGCATCGGCCCGGGCCGGCTGCGGCGCTAGCAAGCAGGCCAGAACGCACAGTATCAGTAGCATTTCGATGTCAACCCGCCGTCCACCACCACCACCGATCCGGTCAGGAACGACGAGGCGTCCGACGCCAGGAAGGCCGCCGTCTGCGCCACCTCGCGCGGGTCTGCGATGCGCCGCAGCGCGTAGTGGGCGCTCACCGTCCGCCGGGCCCGTTCCGGATTCGGATCCTTGTTGAAGAACTCCTGCACCATCGGCGTGTCCACATCACCCGGGCAGACGCAGTTGACCCGCACTCCCTGGGGCCCGTAGCCGATCGCCGCCGCCTTGGTAAGCGCGATCACGCCACCCTTGGCCGCACAGTAGGCAGCCAGGGACGGATCGCCGACCAGTCCCAGTACCGACGCCACATTGACCACCGACCCACCGCCGCTGCGAATCATTTCCGGAATCGCGTACTTCGAGCAAAGGAACACGCCCTTGAGATTGACGCTGTGTAAACGATCCCAGTCTTCTTCACTCGTCTGGGTGAGAGTGCCCAGGATCTGAATTGCTGCGTTGTTGACGAGGACGTCCAGCCTGCCGTATTGCTCGACCGCGAACTGGACCAGGCCCTCCGCCTCGGTCGCCCGCGACACGTCAGCACGATCGAACCGCGCTTCGCCACCATTGCTACGGATCTGTTCCGCGGTTTCCGTGCCCGCCGGTGCCTTCCAATCGGCTACCACGACGCGAGCACCCTGCTCGGCAAACAACAAGGCTATTGCCCGGCCGATTCCCGATCCCGCGCCGGTCACAATCGCTACTTTGCCGTCGAGAGGCTGACTCGAATTCATGCATCGAAGATCTTATCAAAGAGGGGGCACGCACCAGGGCGGATTCACTGTATCGGCTTGCTTCGATATGCTACAAGGTTGAGTTTTATTGGAGACAATCGTGAAACGACGAGGCGCCCGAACCCTGACCTTTCTATCCCTCTTGTCCATCGGCATCACGGCGCCGGCGGTTCAGACCGCGAAGACGTCGGCGGGGGACCAATACTACCCGGCGGAAGAAGCCGCTGAACGGAATGCGATCAGATGGCCGCGCGCGGTTGCGTTCAAGGCCGGCGCGACGGTTCTCCAGAGCCCCGGCAAGCCGGCCCGGGAGGTAAGACTCGGCGATAGATTCGGGGAATTCGATCTGGTGGCGATCCTGCCCGGATCCGAACCCATGGCCGTGCTCGAACGGAATTTCGGGCGGTGGGGGATCATCGCCTACATCGGTAAGAATGGCCCGTTGGTCATGCTGCGCAAGTCGGTTGGCAGGCTGGAAGGATTACAGGCGCCGCGCGCACCGTTTCCAGCTTCCTATTACGACGAATTGCTGGCCGCGCAGGAGGACGTGCTCGGCAGGCGCGTGAAGGCCGGCTATGCTGATCCCTCGTACGAAGCCGTGGCGGATCTGCTCCCACCGCTCGACAGCTACACGTTCCTCGGCACCGTGACTTCCAGGCGGAAGGTCATCGTTCAACCGGATGGGCGTCTGGGATTCGGCCGCTCGAAGCAACACGGCGGGCTGGAGCAGCTTCTGTTCGACCCGTGGCGGGCCAGCGCGGTCTTCGGCGCTGCGGTCCCTGACGCCTCGAAGCTGCCAAACAAGAAAGGCCTCGTCGGCGGTTATCTGCCCGTCATCGATTACGCGTTTTACGATGCCTCGCGGCGCGCCGGATTCGAGGAGATTGCATTTGCAGCCGGTGATGACCCGAAGGTACACGTGCGCATGCGGGCTTCCGATGGAAAGAGAATGTACTGGACGTTACCCGGAGCTGGACCGGCCGCCGACGGAACGGCTTTTTACCGGGATCTGCTTGGTGTTCACACAACCTGGAAGGCGTTCTTCGACAGGGCAATGAAATTAAAGGTCCCGGAAGTCCGTGTTTCGGACGCGGGCAAGGCTGGTATTGTGCGCGGGCTCATCACATACATCGGTCCGCATCCGAAATACGGGGTGCTCACTTATGCGGAGGAGAGATGCGACTCGTTTCCTCCAACCACTATCCTGTTCAACTCCGTCCTCATGGACTGGGGGTTCCACGCGGAAGCCCGAGAGCGGCTCGGATTCTATCTGAACAAGTTTGTCAAAGCCGACGGGACATTTGACTACTACGGTCCGGCGGTTTCCGAATACGGGCAAGTGCTCGCGTTCGCGGCGAGGTACGCCCGTGTGGCTCGCGATCCGGAATGGCTCGTCGCGCACCTCGCTCCTCTCGAGCGCATCGGCGGCCGGCTGCTCAAGGAACGGACCTCAAGCCGGCGGTTCCAGACTCCGGATTCATCCACGTACGGCCTCATCTACGGGGCCGCGGAAGCTGACACCCGCAAGGAGCGGGCCTTCTACTTCTCCGGCAATGTGTGGGCGTGGCGGGGGCTCGTCGAACTGGGACAGTGGATGAACGAGCAGGGTGCCGTGCGAGGCGACTATGCCCTCGCCGGCCGCGGCAGGGAATGGCTGGCGCAGGCAGACGCCTTTCGTGAGGACATTCTCACCGCCTTGAAGCGCGCGCACCGAGCCGACATGTCACCGCCTTACGTGCCCCCCATCGCAGGCATGACACGGGTGTTCAACCGCATGACGGAGGATGAGCTTTCCTCGTACACGAATTATCGCTATTGGCTGGAAATGCTCTCAGCCGAGATGCTGCCATCGGAAATGCGCGACGAGATCATCGCCTATCGCGCCGCCCGGGGTGGCGATCTGCTCCGGACGACACGGTTCCGCGACGGCATGGATGATTGGCCCTATGCGAACTACGCCAGAAGTTTGCTGGATAGCGGCCAGGTGAAGGATTACCTTCTCGGTTTTTATGGCCACTTGGCTCACCACACGACGCCGGGCACCTTGACCTCGTACGAGATGGTCGCCATCAAAGGCGGCGCCACGCGAACGCACAGGAGCGATTACTGCGTGCCGGTCCAGGTGGTCACGGCACAGTTGCTTCGGTGGATGTTGGTCTGGGAGCCTTGGGGTGGAGATACGCTGTATCTGGCGCCCGCGGTGCCGCAGCGGTGGTATCGCCAAGGTTTCGCCGCGCGCGAGGTCCCAACGCGTTGGGGATTGGTGAGCCTGATCGTGAAGCCCTCGGGAACGGGACTCAGTGCCCTTGTTGAGATGCCCAGCGCGCCTGCCGGCATGAAACTGAACCTGCGGCTGCCCCCGGCGACGCAAGTCAGACTGACCGGAGCAAGGGAATGGAAATGGGACGCAGGCAGACGGTCCCTGATCGTTTCTGGCGTCTCCAAGCGGGTATCTGTCATCGCCCGCTGTAAGGTCGCCGACCGCTCTCCTGAATGAGATCAAAGGCCGACGATGGCGTCGGCTGCCGCTAGGGGGGCGCCCCGCAAACCAAAGTCACTGGGCACATAATTGATTGCGGAGGGAAGAAAGATGACTCTTCTCAGGTTGGTCGTCCTAGCACTCGTGGTCGGCTTCTGTGTGGCAGCTGTTACCCAGCGGGACGATGGGCAGACCATCCGCGTACCTTTGATCCCGGAGTCAAGACTTCTCCATAAGGTCGATCCTGTGTATCCTCCTGCCGCGCTCCAGCGCCGCATTCAGGGCACCGTCCGGCTCAACGCCATCATAAGCAGGGACGGACGCATCGAACAGTTGCGTCTCATGAGCGGTCATCCACTGCTGGTTGCGGCAGCCAAAAGAGCCGTCAAACAGTGGATCTACCGCCTGTTCCTGGTTGGCGGCAAGCCGGTCCGGGTGATCACCCAGATCGAAGTTCCGTTCTGGCTTGATTCCCAGGGAAGACCGGCTCAGCCTTCTCTATCGGCTTCTCTTCCAGCGCTGCCATTCCAGGCCAGGCTTGTCCGTGCGGAACTCGACCAGGCGCCGGTGCTCGACTTCCGTCACATAGCACGTCCGGCCGTCCGGTCCGCCGAAGCAGATGTTACTGGGATTCTTGCCGAGCACATCGATTTCTTTGATGATGGCGCCTGCAGGTGACACAATCGCCACCACCCCTTTGCCGTAACGCGTGATGTAGAGGTTGCCGTCCACATCGCAGCGCATCCCATCCATGATGTGATCCGGAAATTCGATGAGCAGCCGCTTATCGCTGAGTGTACCGTCTCTGCCGATGCGGAACGCCCACACCTTCCGCTGCATGGATTCATTCACATAGAGAATCTTGCCCGTGGGATCTACTTCAATACCATTGGTAGTGCCCATGCCCGGTGAGGCGAGCGTCACGCGGCCTTTGGTGTCGATGCGCCAGACCTGGCCATTGTTGTTCTTCCAATCCGGATCGCTGGCCCAGATGACGCCACCGGCGGAGATGGCGATGTCGTTCGGCTGGTTCATCCTTGGCTCGTGCGCGAAGACATCGACAGCCTTGGTCTTGAGGTCGATGCTCAGAATATTGTGCTTCGCGTAGTCGGCGACATACATGCGGCCCTGGCGGTCGAAACGGATCCCGTTGCCGATGCTGCCTTCGGGCAATTGGACGAATACCTCGCCGTGGCCATCCGGGGTGACGCGGCCGATGGTCCCTTGGCGCGCGAAGTTGACGGCATAGACATTGCCGTCGCGATCGACCGCGGGGCCTTCAATCCCTTCGGTGAAGGAGCCCTCTGCCGTTAGAGGCCGGGCGGTAAACAGTGGGGTATCGGAAGCTGTGAGCGTCATAGCGATTGACATTGCAAGCAGAATGCAGGATCTCATAGTGTACGAATCGGCACTTATGATTCTCACACTAAAGAAGCGTCCTCCGCCGGCCCCGTAGTCGTGCGATAACAGGACCATGCGTTGGTTACTGATACTGACCGCTCTTGCGTCCATGTTGCAGGCAGCCGAACCCAAACTGCATGTCCTGGTGCTGACGGGCCGCACGGACGTCCCGAACCACTACTGGAACCTGACCACGCCGTTCCTGCGCGACGTGCTGGAACGCAGCGGCCGGTTCGATGTGAAAGTCATCGAGGAACTTCGCGGCATCACCGGCGAAACGCTGGCGCCTTACGACGCCCTGATTCTCAACTACAACGGTCCGCGGTGGGGGCGGGCAGCCGAGGAGGCCGTCGAGCAGTTCATCCGCTCCGGCAAGGGCATGGTGGCGTTTCACGGCGTGAGCTACGGACCGTTCTTTGATCCGGCGCCCGGCGCCGCGTGGCCGGCCTATGCCGGCATGATCGGCTCAACCTGGAAACCTCAGAACATCGGCCACTCCATGCGCCACGTTTTCCCGGTGAAGTGGACGGACCGGGAGCATCCCATCAGCCGCGGCATGGACGCCACCTTCCTCGCCAACGATGAGTTGTACCACCGCATGGATCTGCGGTCCAACGTACACGTGCTGGCGACGGCGTACAGCGATCCGGCGAAGAAGGGAACGGGCCGCGATGAGCCCATCTTGTGGACCGTGCCGTTCGGGAAAGGGCGCGTGGTCCACTTCACGTTAGGCCACGATCTGTCCGCGATGCACCAGACGGGCTTTGTGACCTCGTTCGCGCGTTCGCTCGAATGGGTAGCGACGGGGACCGTCACGCTTCCCACCCGGATCACAGCGACACATCAGGCGAAGCCCGACGCCGCTCGCGTCCTCCTGGTGACCGGCGGTCACGGATATCCAGCGTCCTTCTACACTTTGTTCGAAGGTCAGGACGACATCGTGTGGTGGCACGCTACTACGCAAAAGGCGGCATTCCGGAAAGATCTCGCTTCCCGCTACGACGTGATCGTGTTCCACGACCTGGGAGAGACCATCGGCGACGAGGAGAAGGCCAATCTTGAGGCGTTCGTCGAAGCAGGGAAGGGAGTTGTCTCCATCCACCATGCCATCGTGGATTACACATCCTGGCCGTGGTGGTACGAGAACGTCATCGGCGGCAAGTACTACACGCAGCCTTTGGGCGATCATGCGAAGTCGGTCTATAAAGAAGATGTAGACGTGCTGGTGACGCCGGCCGTTGGTGTCAACCACCCGGTGACGCGTGGTGTCGGCCCCATCCCGGTGAATGACGAAGTGTACAAGGACATGTGGCATTCGCCGAAGATCACCGTTCTGATGGAAACGGATAGCCCGCTCAACGACAAACCGGTCGTCTTTTTAGGGCCGCATCCGAAAGCGCGGGTCGTATATATCCAACTCGGGCACGGCGAAGACGCCATCCATCATCCCGGATACCGCCGCCTGGTGCGCAACGCAGTCCTGTGGTCCGCCGGCAAATTGAAATAGCCGATGCGCGTCAACTAACCGAGCCCCCTAGATAATGCGCAGTACCGGCGACGTAGGTCGAAAACCGTAGACCTCCCTGGAAATCGTAATATGTTGGTTGTATCACTAATACTGTCATGAGATATTACCACTCATGTCATGGTATACATCCATATTTGTCATTTCAAAACAAGATAAATGGCAGAATTATTCCTTGACTGCCAGAGTATTGTGTCGTATTCTGATGCTTACAATTTATAGCGCCACGTAAACAGGCGGAACTAAAGTACTGTATAGCTTGCCTGCGTGCCCTGCAGCCGTGTTTGATCCTCATGGGGATGGGGCAGACATAGCGGAAGCTATACCTTCTGGAGGCCAGTGATACCTAATCCGTGGTATGCCATCTCCGTCAAGCCGAACGCCGAAAGCACGGTAACGTCTATGCTGGCGGCAAAGGGGTATGAAACGTTTCTGCCTGCCTATCGCGTGCGAAAGCGGTGGTCGGACCGGGTGAAAGAATTGAAACGGCCTTTGTTTCCCAGGTATACTTTTTGCCGCTTTGATTTCCGTCAACGGCTTCCCATTGTGACCACTTGTGGTGTGGTCGCGGTGGTCGGCTTCGGGAACGAGCCGGCGCCGGTAGCGGAGAGCGAAATCGAATCGGTTCGCGTGCTGCTGAATTCCGGTTTGCCGGTCAGCCCTTGGCCATTCCTGCGGGAGGGGCAACGGGTCTCCGTGGTGCGGGGACCGCTGAATGGGGCCGAAGGCGTGTTCCTGCGGAACAAGGACGACGGCCGTTTGGTTGTCACGATCGATCTTCTGCAGCGTTCCATCGCTACCGAGATCGATGCCGATTGCGTCAAGCCAGCCTGATTACCGGATAGCCGAAAACATCCGCTGAACCATGTTCGCCCGGCGAACTCGAACCGTGAGCTTCCGTCTGTTGGAAGCCGAATACCACCACTTGCAGAGGGTGTGCGCGGCGCACGGTGTCCGCAGTCTGTCCGACTTCGCTCGAGGTGCGGTGCTGAGGTTGATTGCGGAGAGTGCTGCAACTGGTGAGATAGCTGAATCCTTAGAGTCACGCCTGGACCGCCTGGATGTCCACGTCAAGCTCCTGGAACGCGAACTGGGACGGTTGCTCGGTAGAGAAGGGGAATGAGCGGTTGCCCCCAGCGTCGTCTGCGTCCACTGAAAGATGGCTTTAACCAGGGCAGGGTGGTGCGCGGTCGTTGTTTTCATCCTCATGGGCGTGGGGTTGGCCCAGGGTGCGGGGCCGGGGGGTTCCTCTTATGTCGCTTTGGACAGCTGGATCTACCCCGCATTGGAGAAACTGGGTTCCTTGGGACTCGTTCCGTCTCAGATGTCCACACTCCGCCCGTGGACCCGTGCGGAGTGCCGGCGCCAAACCGTAGAGGCCGAAGAGTTGATGCGGCGAGTCGGGGAAATCGACACGGGGATTGGCGCCGAAGTGTGGAAGTTGCTGCGGGCGCTCCACGCGGAGTTGGACGGCAGGGGTAGGGAAACAGGCGTCGTGCTCGAATCGATGTACATCCGGAATGGGGTGATCGGCGGCACGGCCCTGAACGACAGCTTCCATTTCGGGCAGACCTGGAGCAACGACTACGGCCGGCCGTACGGGCGAGGATGGAACTCCTATGAGGGATTCACGGCCCGGGCAGAATCGAGCCGGTGGTTTGCGTACGTAAACGGAGAATACCAGCACGCGCCGGGTCGGGACGCCTGGCCGCTGAATGTCCGGCAGGAGATTGCCCGGCTGGATGGAACGCCATTGCAGAGCGACGAAGCGATAAAGACTACCGAACGATTCCGGCTGCTCGACAGCTACGTGGGCACGCGGGTAGGCAATGTGGAAATCTCGGTGGGCAAACAGTCGCTCTGGTGGGGTCCGTCCTACGACGCTCCTCTCTCCTTCAGCAACAACGCCGAGCCGACCAAGAATCTGCGCATTTCGACCGTTCATCCGTTCCAGTTGCCCGGGCCGCTGGCCGTGCTTGGCAAGGTACGGGGCGAATTCGTGATCGGTAAACTGGGGGGGCACACATACACATGGCGACCCTGGTTCAACGCCCAGAAGGTCAGTTTCAAGCTGACTGAGAACCTGGAAATGGGCTTCACAAGGTGGTCGATTTTCTGGGGAGTAGGCCACCCGATTACGGTCAGGAGCTTCTTCAGGAACTTTGCGTCGACCAACAGCCCGAGAGGCATGGATAGCGTCGGTGCAAGCGATCCTGGGGATCGAAAGGGCGGCTTTGATTTTCGCTATCGGATCCCGGGACTGCGCGACTGGCTGGCGGTGTACAGCGACTTTTATTCGGACGACGACCCGTCTCCGCTGGCGGCGCCGAGGCGGGCGGCGATCAACCCGGGCATTTACCTGACGCGGATACCCGGAATTCCGAAGCTGGACCTGCGGGTGGAAGCCCCGTCCACGACGACGATGGCGGGCGACATGGGCGGCCGATTCATTTACGTAAACGGCCAATATCTGAGCGGGAACACCAATTACGGCAAGCTGTTGGGAAACCCGGTGGGCAGGGACGGGCGCGCGGTCGAGGGGTGGACAACATATTGGTTCTCGGCGCGGAACAAGCTCCAGTTGGGTTATCGGCATATGAAGGGCGGGGCGGAGTTCCTGCCGGGCGGCTCGACGCAGAACGACGCAATCGTCAAGGTTTCCCTTCGGCTGGCGCGCGAATGGGAACTGGATGGAACCATCCAAGGTGAACGATTCCGAATCCCGCTACTAGGCGGGATCCACCACAATCTGAGCGGCACGCTGCAGTTGACATGGAGACCGAATCTGCAAATCGTCGAAGGGAATAGGAAGTGACGGTACAGGGAAACAATAGGCACAAATGGAAGCGGGCGCTGGCGGCGGGCGCCGCAATGGGGATTCTGCTGTGGGCGTTGCCGGCTGCGGGGCAGTCGGGGGATCCCCAGGAGCCCGCGGAAGTGCTGCGGCATGCGCCGTCGACGGCCAGCCAGTGCAGCGGGCCGCTGGGTGCGCTGCTGCCGGAGTGCAAGCTGGGCAGGACCGCGATCAACATTACGAACACGGCGCAACCGGACATGGGAATCGGCGCGGTACCTGAAATCAAGTCCGGGACCGCGGGAGGTACAAGCGCACAGCCGCTGTCTGCCCGGGCGCCTTCGGCACCGCAGCCGCCGACGGACCTTCAGCGGCTGGCGGCGTCGTCCGTGGGGCAGTTTCTTCCGATCTTCGGCGCGAGCCTGTTTGACAGCGTACCCACGACGTTCGCCCCGGTAGATCGCGTGCCGGTGACGGCCGACTACGTGATCGGACCGGGCGACGAGGTGCTGGTGAGGGTCTGGGGACAGATCGACCTGAACCTGGCGTTGACTGTGGACAGGGCGGGCGCAATCTACATCCCGCAGGTGGGCAATGTTGTCGTCGCGGGACTCCAGTTTCAGCAACTTCCGGGCTTCCTTCGATCGCGGCTGGGGCGAGTGTTCCGGAATTTCGACCTCAGCGTGAACATGGGCCAATTGCGGTCCATCCAGATCCTGGTCGTGGGCCAGGCGCGGAGGCCGGGCGCATATACCGTGAGTTCGCTGAGCACGCTGGTGAACGCCCTGTTTGCCTCCGGCGGGCCTTCGAATCAAGGCTCGATGAGGCGCGTCCAGCTCAAACGGGGCAGTACGTCGGTCGTGGAGATGGACCTGTACGACCTCTTGCTGCGGGGGGACAAATCGAAAGATATGCGGCTGTTGCCGGGAGACGTGGTTTACATCC
The DNA here is from genome assembly GCA_964561215.1 of uncultured Solibacteraceae bacterium. Taxonomy (GTDB): domain Bacteria; phylum Acidobacteriota; class Terriglobia; order Bryobacterales; family Bryobacteraceae; genus JAJFUV01. The sequence goes on from CAZLOS010000017.1 coordinate 60,166, forward strand.
CACCCGCGGGGCCGCAAGTAGCAGTCGCCGGCAGCGTAAAAAACCCGGGCGTCTATGAGCTGAACGGCGAGCAGACGGTAAGCGCACTGATTGGAATGGCGGGCGGGTTGTCGGTGGTGGCCGACAGGAAGCGCGCGGTGCTGGAGCGCATCAGGGATCGCACGTCCAGAGAAGTCCGGACGTTGGAACTTGACGCGACCGGGTTGGAAACGAAGATCGGCGACGGCGACGTTTTGAACGTGGCGGCGATCACACCCAGATTCGAAAATGCCGTGACCGTGCGGGGCAACGTGGCAAATCCGGGGCGGTTTCCGTGGCGGGCCGGGATGCGGTTGCGCGATGTGATTCCCGACAAAGAGTCGTTGCTGACGAGGGACTATTGGAAAAAGCACAACCTGCTGGGATTCACCCGGCCGGAGGAGCGAGTACCGGATCTGCCGACTGTGGAGAAAGAGCGGCAGGCGGCGAAAACCGTTGTCGAAGCGGCGCCGGAGGCCAACGTTCCGGAGATCAACTGGTCCTACGCGGTGATCGAAAGGCGAAACCCGCGCGACCTGAAGATGGAACTGATCCCGTTCAATCTTGGAAAGCTGGTGTTGGACGGAGACGAATCCCAAAACCTGGAACTCCGGGCTGGCGACGTGGTGACTATCCTGTCGCAAGGAGACATCCCGGTGGCGGAGCGGCAGCGGACCCGGACGGTGCGGCTGGAAGGGGAGTTTCAAGCCGCAGGCGTATACACGGTGCAGCCGGGCGAGACACTGGGCAGCGTGATCCAACGGGCAGGCGGACTGACAGCGCAGGCGTACCTGTACAGCGCGCAATTCCTCAGGGAGTCCACGCGCGCGGAGCAGCAGCGCAAGCTGGAACAACTGGCCGACCAGATGGCGCAGGAACTGGAGCAGACGGCATCGAAGAGCATTGCAAGCGCCGGTTCGCAAGAACGCGTCACGGCAACCACGCTCGGGGTGGACAATGCGCGGCAGTTTATCGCACGGCTGAGGAACCTGAAGGCGACGGGAAGAATCGTGCTTCACCTGGAGCCGGAATCGAACGACGTTTCCAGCATTGCGGACATGCCGCTGGAAGACGGCGACCGGTTCGTGGTGCCTGCCAAGCCGGCTACGGTAAACGTGTTCGGAGCCGTGTACAACCAGACGTCGTTCCTGTACAACAGCAAGTTGAACGTGGCGGACTGCCTGCTCAAGGCAGGCGGGCCGACGCGGACAGCCGACCGCAAGCGAATGTTCGTCATTCGCGCGAACGGGGCTGTGACCCCGAGGCAGGGAGCGACCCTGTTCCACAACAGCTTCGAATCGAGCAAGCTGCATGCAGGCGATTCGGTGGTGGTGCCGCAGATGGTGTTCAAGCCGGGTTTTATGCGCGGCATGCGCGACTGGACGGAAGTGCTCTCGCAGATGGCGCTGGGCGCCGCGGCGATCAACGTCCTGAGATAGGCGGATAGGAACCCTCGTGCCAGAAGAAACAAACGCAGGAATGACGCAGGCCATCCAGCCGCCGGCGAACTTCAACGGGGAGGCCGACGAGGCAGGCATCGGGTTGAGGGACATTTGGGCATTCGCGAGCGCGAACAAACGAATACTGGGCGGCGGGACGCTATTGGGCGGCCTAGTGGCGGCGATCATCGCGTTACTGATGCCCGACACGTACACAGCGACGGTCTTGATCATGCCGCCGCAGAAGGAACAGTCTATGGCGTCTGCCATCTTGAGCCAACTGGGGCCTCTTGCCAGCGCCGCTGGTGGCGAGATGGGCTTGAAATCCCCGTCCGACCTATACGTCGGTCTGCTAGGCTGCCGGACCATCGCGGATCAAATCATCGAGCGGTTCCACTTGCGGGCGCGATACCACAAGAAGACTGCTACCGATACTCGGAGAAAGCTGAAGCGTCTTAGCAAATTCAGTTCCTCGTTGAAGGACTCGCTCATCCGGGTAGAGGTGGAAGACGAAGATCCGAAGCTGGCGGCGGCGATGGCGAACGCATACGTGGAGGAATTGAATCGACAAAAGAAGAACTTCGCGATCGGTGATGCGGCCCAGCGGCGAGTGTTCCTGGAACGGCAATTGGAAAAAGAGAAGGTTGCCTTGACCCAGACCGAGCAAGCGATGAAGGGAATGCAGTCGAAGACGGGCGTGATCCAGTTGGACGGGCAGATGACCGCGACGATCGGGTCCGTAGCCGCGCTGAAGGCGCAAGTCACGGCCGCCGAGGTAGCCCTGGAGAGGTTACGGATGGGCGCAACGGAAGATAATCCTGAGGTGCTGCGGCGTGAGGCGGAGATGCGGGCGTTGCGCGCGCAACTAGCCAAGCTGACGCGATCCTCCGACCGGGGTGATCCGATCGTGGCGACAGGCGCACTGCCTGAGGTTGGTCTCGAGTATATCCGGCGAGTACGCGATCTCAAGTACCACGAATTGCTCTTCGAACTGCTATCGAAACAATACGAGGCGGCGCGGCTGGACGAAGCGAAGGCTTCGCCGGACCTCCAGGTAGTGGACCCGGCGATCCCACCGGACAAAAAGAGCGGGCCGCACCGGGCTGCGATCACACTGATGGGGTTCATTGCGGGGGCAGCATTGGGGGCACTTGCCGCATACGTCCGGGGAGTGCGTATGGGGTAGGGCAAAATCGGGTACAAGCACGAAGTTTCGCAAAAGCGGCGAAACTCGGTTCTGTCCACATTTTGCACAGTGTGCCGGCACCCGGCATGATTTCCGTTCATATCAGTCCATGGGAGTATGTGACGGGTCAAGCGGCCTCCGGGAGGGCAGTTTCGGGGCTTTTGCTGGGTTCGCCGGGGGCAGGCGGTTCCATAGAATCAACAGGTTGCGGGTTCGGTTCGGGTTCGGTCGCGGCGGGGATTTCGG
>CAZLOS010000018.1:0-60183 GCA_964561215.1 uncultured Solibacteraceae bacterium
GAAATCCAATGCGAACACATCTTCTGTTGCTTTCTCTTATCTCGTGCTTCCTTCCCACGGTTGCACAGACCTCTGCGAAGAAACCTCTAAAGCTCTATATCGCTGTCGACAGCGAAGGCCCAAGCGGCGTTGTGACGTATTGGGCGCACGATTTTGCCGACCCGCTGTACGCGGAGAGTCAGCAACTCCTGATGAGCGATGTCAACGCGGCGGTCGCGGGCTGCCAACGCGCCGGTGCCACTGAGATCGTCGTCAGCGACGACACGGCTAAGAGCCTCAGCATCTCGCCTCTCACGCTGAACCCCGCCGCCGTCCTGATCCGCGGCCGCTCCACACGGCGGTTGACAAATCTGCAGGGACTCGACAGCAGCTATGCCGGTGTCATCTTGCTTGGAGCGCATGCACGTGAAGGAACCGAAGACGGTGTCCTCGCACACACGCTCAGTGGAATCAGCAACCAACATCGAAGATACTGGCACAATGGACGGGAGTCGGGAGAGATCGATATTTACGCCATGGTCGCGGGACATTACGGAGTCCCCATCATTATGGTCACCGGCTGCGAGGCGGCCTGCCGCCAGGCTCGTGAGTTGCTCGGCGATCACATTGTGACCGTGGCGGTGAAGAAGAGCATCGCGCAGAACCGGGCGCGTGTTCTGCCCCCCCAGGTCACCGCCGGGATGATCACTCGCGGCGTTCAAGAAGCCGCTGCCCGCGCGGGCCGGATCGCTCCCTACAAGATCGCTGTTCCGATCAAAGTACGGTTGCAGTTTCCCACAAAGGAACTCGCAGATGGCCACGAGGCGAATCGCCGGAAGAACTCGCCAGATTGGCCCGGCATCCGAGTGGACCAACGCACCTTTGAGGCAACACTCAATTCCGCGCTCGATCCGTTCCTCTTCCTTTAGAGACCGGCCTTCCACCCCGTGCGCCTTATGCTGAACAGATGGGTCCGGCTAGTCACTCGGGCAGCCGTGCTGTGTGCGGTGCCGCTCTCCGGCGGCATTTGGGCCGGGCAGCTTGTCGCCGCGGGTCAAGACCTCGCCTTGACGTACATATCGTCGGTCGACCACACATCGCAGCCCTACCGGCTCTACCTGCCTGATCAGTACCGCGGCGACAGGAGCTATCCGCTCGTGGTCGCGCTTCACGGGACCACCGGGGACCAGAACACGTTTTTCGATCATCCTCGCTATGGGGCCGGAAGAATCAAAGCCGCCGCGGACCGCTGTCAGATGCTTGTGGTGTGTCCGCACGGACGCGGCCCGCGTGAGTATCGGGGACTCGCCGAACAGGATGTCTTCGCGGTGATCGCGGAAGTATCGCGGAAGTACCCGGTGGACCGCCGCCGTATCTATCTCTGCGGCCATTCCATGGGCGGTACGGGCGCCGTCCAGATCGCGCTGCATCATCCGGACGCCTTCGCGGCGGTCGCACCTTTGGCGCCCGCTTACGGGTCTCCATCGCTCATCGAAAACGGAAACCAGACACCGTTCTTTTGGATCGTTGGCGGCAAGGACAAAGAAGCTTTTTTGCAGGGAACCCAACTCGGTGTCGATCGCATGCGAACGGTGAATCCGCGTATGAGGTTTGAACGATTACCCGATGCGGATCATTATGGACCAGTTCAAGATTTTGACGGCCTCTTGTCTTGGTTTACTGAACATAGGCTGGGGCCGCCGCCGAAAGCACTCACGTTTCTGGTCGACACACCACTGCACGGGCAAGCCCATTGGGTTCGCGTTGACGGTCTGCGGTCGCCGGGCCGCATCGGCAGAATCAACGCGCGGATCGAAGGGGCGCGAGTCGTGGTGGCCCCGACGAACGTCTCGCGTTTTTCCATCCTTCCACAAAGAGCTCCCCTCCCACGGAATGTTGGCATCGTTCTGGAAATCGACGGCCGGATCGCCTACCGTGGCACCGTCCGGCCAGGCCAGGAAGTGGCCGCGCGTTGGCAACTCGGTCATTGGGCGGCCAGGTTGGTCCCCGCAAAACCGAGGGAGCTTACCGACTATCGATTCACGCCGATTGGCACAGCGCCTGTCCAGCTAGACATGCACGGAACGGAAGCCACTCTGGCAAATTGGATTGCCGACGCGATGCGTGCCGCGACTGGCTCGGACGTTGCGATCATCAACCGGCAGTATTACCGTGGAATGCCACTACCAGCCGGCCGCGTGGACATGGTGGACATTCTGCACGCAATGAACGTTTTTGATTGGAACTTGATCGTGGCGGATCTGAAAGGACGCGAGATCATCGCCATCCTGGATGACAATGTTCCAGATCCGGCTAAGGACAGGCACTACTCTCAGGACGGTCCTGACGCGGATCGTCTGGCGCAGGTCTCAGGACTCCGCTATGCCTTCGATTCACACCGACCGGCCGGAAAGCGAATTGTCGAGTCGACCCTGGAACCGGAGCGGGTCTACAGGGTCGCTCTCGAGGGGCACGTCGCGTATTGGGAGACGCTGCTGCAAGCCGGCCACTTCGGGAAGCTTCGCTATCGCATCACCGAGACGCCTCTTAGTGTGGCACTCTATGGACACGCGGCAAGGCAAGGCGTCATTCAGGCTCGCCGCGAAGGCCGGGTTCGTGATCGAACATCGCTTGGGCCGTAACCGCGTGAAATTGACATGAAACTCATCCTTCTACTGCTGCCTCTCAGCGTATGGGCTCAGGCCGAGCTTCGGCCGCCGGCGACACCGCTGGTCACCCACGATCCGTATTTCTCTCTCTGGTCAATGTCCGATGAGCTCACGGCGGACGACACCAGACACTGGACCGGGACTCCGCAGCCGATTGCCGGCATCGTCCGCGTGGATGGATCGGGGTTTCGCTTCCTCGGCGCCGACCCGGAAGGTCTGCCGGCCATGCGGCAGATGCGTCACACGGTGACGCCTACGCGCACCATCTACGAGTTGCAGGCTGCCGGCGTCGCTCTCCGCCTGACCTTTTTCACTCCTGCTTTCGCGGACGATCTCGACATTCTGTCGCGTCCGCTCACTTACGTGATTTGGCGTGCCGAATCAATCGACGGGAAAGCACATACGGTGGATGTCTACCTGGACGCGACCTCTCAGTTGGCGGTGAACAGTTTTGATCAAAGGGTGTATTGGTCCCGCGTGCATTCCGGCCAAGTCACGGCCCTTCGCATAGGAAGTGTCGCGCAGGAAGTACTTTCCCGTTCGGGCGATGATTTGAGAGTGGACTGGGGCTACTTCTACCTCGCCTTGCCCCCTGAATCACGAGGAGAACTGCGGAGCGGGCCGCCCACCATGCAGGAACAGTTCGCACGGACCGGGGCCCTTCCGGGCGCGGATCTGCTGGAATCGCCGCCCCGCGCTCGCCGCGATTGGCTGCGGGTGGCTGCTAGCTGGACCACGCGTCGTGTTGATCGCGAGCCCGTCGAAGCCTGGGCGATGCTGGCTTACGATGACCTGTACGCAATTCAGTACCTGGAACGGAATCTTCGTCCCTGGTGGCGCCGGCAAGGGATGGGGATTGGCGAGTTGCTTCAGAAATCCGCTGCGGAGTTCGACAACTTGCGCCGGCGCGCGGTTCAATACGATCAGGAACTCACGAACCGGTTGATCCAGGCCGGCGGCCAGCGCTATGCGGCTATCGCGGTGCTGGCCTACCGACAGGCACTCGCCGCCCACAAGCTTGCTGCCGACGTGGACGGGACAGCACTCTATTTCTCGAAGGAAAGCTCGTCGAACGGGTGCATTGCCACAGTAGATGTCACCTATCCGTCCGCACCTCTCTTCCTGGCGCTGAGCCCACGCCTGATGCAAGCCATGCTGCAGCCGATCCTCGAATACGCCAGCCTTCCACGGTGGCGATTTCGTTTCGCTCCGCATGACCTGGGTCAGTACCCGCTTGCGAACGGGCAAAGATACGGCGGTGGGGAGAACAGTGACGCCGGGCAGATGCCCGTTGAGGAGTCAAGCAACATGCTGATCCTCACCGCCGCGCTCGTGAAAGCGGACCGATCGAGCGTTGCGTTGGCCAAGCGTTATTGGCCGGTCCTTTCGACGTGGGCAGCCTACCTTCGCGAAACAGGCGTGGATCCTGACAGTCAGCTCTCCACCGACGATTTCACCGGCTATCTTGCGCACAACGCCAATCTTTCGGTGAAGGCTATTGTCGCCCTGGGGGCATACGCGCAACTTGCGGGTGCGCTGAAGCAGCCCGCCATCGGAAAGGATTTCATGAGTGCGGCGCGTTCGATGGCTTTGCGCTGGACCCAAATGGCCGCCGATGGCGATCACTACAAGTTGGCGTTCGACAGGCCGGGCACCTGGAGTCAGAAATACAATCTGGTGTGGGACCGCGCCCTCGGGCTGCATCTTTTCCCCGGCGAAGTCGCCACCCGCGAGATGGCGCACTATCGCCGCGTCCAGAATACGTTCGGCCTTCCGCTGGACAATCGAGCCACGTACACTAAGCTCGACTGGTTGCTCTGGACCGCCACCCTGACCGGCTCCAGATTGGATTTCGACGCGCTGATCGATCCCGCGTTCCGCTTCCTGAACGAGACGGAATCGCGAGTTCCAATGTCGGATTTGTACGACACGAAGAGCGGCCGGCACCGCAAATACCGGGCGAGATCAGTTGTCGGCGGCGTATTCATGCCCTTGCTGAATCCCATCCAGTAGATGGATAGGGGCGCAGACGGTATCCGTTTGCGCCCCTTGCGTTTGATGCAAGTTACTCAGAATGAGATAGATCCTACTAAAGCGATCTTTCGCGTACCGTCTCCGGATCCTGCCCGTAGCATTTCGGTACTTCCGTAAATCTGCCCGGCGTTGGAGGACGTGATATACGCCTCGGGATTCGCATAGACCGGATGGTTGAACAGGTTGCTGATTCGTGCTCCGATCTGCAGGCTTACCCGGTCGGTGATCGGCATGGTCTTGTAAGGATTCAGCGAAATCATCCATGCGCCAGGACCGACCAAGGATCCGACCGCCACGTTTCCAAGCGTGCCGGGCTCGGGAACTGCGTAGCACGCCGGGTTGAACCACATGGCACCGGCTCCAAGTTGCTTTCCGCCGGCATAAGGGTCGCATCCGGCCACCAAGTTGGGCCGCCCTTCCCACTGATCGATGCCTCCCGTGTCATAGCCGGAGAACATCGGTGTGAAGTGGGTCCCGGAACGCCAGACGTACACTCCCGATACCGCCCAGTTTCCAAGGATGGAATTCACGACCGGCGGTGCCGTCGACGCAAAGGTTCTCCCTTTCCCGACAGGCACTTCGTACACCCAGTTCAAATGGAACGCGCCGGTTGTCCACGCCATGGTCGTACCCATGTCGCGAGCGCGATCGTAGGCGTAGTCAATCCAGAACGGCGTTTGCGCTTCTCCGCTCCAGGTCGACGTGTGCCCCACCTCGGATCGGTCGCGATTCAGCGAAAACGAAGCCTGCATATAGAAGCCCTTGCGGAACGGGTGCCGGATCGACGCTTCAAAACCGTGGTAGTCGGCGTTGGCGCCGTTCGTCCAAGCCGAGATGTAGCTGAATCCCGAGTACGGCCGCCGCTCCGGCGTATACTCCGAGCCGCTTAGCGTCAGCGGCGTATTCGCGTCATAGACATAGGGAAGATTGGTCGACTTATTTCCGATGTAGCTGAGGCGCACGCCCCAATTCGTAAATAGCGACTTTTCAAGCGTCATGTTCCAGTTCTGTACATTCGCCGACCGGAACTCTGGATTGACTGTCGTGGCAGTGCTCACTCCGACTTGTGTCTGACTTTGCGGGAACCCATTCTGAAGCGTCAGCACAGGCGCCCCATTTTCAAACCAGTTCGAATACTCCTCAGATACCTGGAACGGTCCGCCGGTTTGCAGCTCGTTGGTACCCATCTCACCGATGTAGACGCCGTATGCTCCACGGACGACCCAGTCACTGGCCGGCCGGTAAGAGAAACTGAACCGGGGCGCCCAATGGCCGTGCCCATTCAAGATACTGCTCGGATAGCCCGCATCGCTCGCCAACCGCACCGGAATGTCGGATGTCCACGCTCCGGAGACACTCTTCAGCGCGTGCTGATCGGGCACAACAATGGAACGCGACGCCAGGTCAAAGTTGTAGTAAAGTCCATTTCGGTCCACCGGCGCGGTGTAGTAGTCGAACCGCAGACCGTAACTCACCTGAAGGGACCGTGTCACCCGGAAGGTGTCCTGCGCGAACGCGCCATACTCACGGCGTCGCCCCGCTACCCAAACCCGCGGATATGCGCGCACCGAAGAGGAAGGATAGCCCAGGAGCAGATCGGCAAGCGACTCGCCTGCAAATCTTCCGTTGAACGCGTAGGAGCCGGCAAACTCACCAGTGGAGGCCGCATCTTGATGCACAAGCTTCCCCGAGAACCCCACTTTGATATCGTGCCGGCCGCGGTTGATGTTGACGTTTTCGTCGAGTGTGAAGGAGCTGTAGATAGTCTTACTACCACCCCATGAACCCCACAGGTCCTGCCACCCACTGACACTGATGCGCGGGCGGCCTTGCCAATCCGAGGGCGGAGTCACTCCGTCCAGTCCCATCCGTTTGACCACGTCGGCACCAGATTCCTCAACCCAACCCGGGGCGGTATCGTTTTGTATGTCCAGGTTCCGCGACCCACCGATGTGGAACTGGTTCACGATAGTGGGACTGAACAGGTGCGTGTGCCGGAAACTGTACAGCTTGTAGTGTGCGCCCTGGGTCCAGTAGTAGGGATCAACCGCGCGCCCATCCACGTCGGAGAATTGATAGTAAGCATTCAACGCGTCGCCGTTTTTGAAGTTATGGTCGATTTTGAACATGGTCGTCGTGGACGGCGTGTTGTCAATGGCCGTGTACACTCCGTTCGAGTTGGTGGAGTTCGCGGCGCCCTGATAGCTGTACTTCCCATAGTGCTCGGTCAATGCCACCTGCGCGGCTCTGCTGATTCTGCTGGAGGGGATTGTGTTGTTGGGAAACGCGATGCCCGACAACGGGTCGGTAATCATCATCGGCTGAGACGAGTAATCGCCGTTCAGCATGCTCGCTGTCGGAATACTGTCGACGCGGTTTTCGTACGTCGGAGTGCCGCGATTGTATTCCAGAGTATGGTAGAAGAACGTCTTGTTTCGTCCATCGTACTTCGGAAGGATCACCGGTCCCCCAATCGAGTAGCTTTGACGCCACGAGGAGGTGCCCGGACTGTTCTCACCCTGATAGAACGGAGTCTTGACCGCATTAAGAACCGGATTGGTCAACGTAGCGCGATAGTCACCGTGAAGATCATTGGTCCCGCTCTTGAATGTCACGTTGGCGGTGACAGCTCTTCGATACTCTGCCGGTGCGCCAAAGGCGACGAGTTCTTCGCTTCGCACGGAAAGCTCGGGAATTCGGACGTCCACCTGCCTACCCGAAGAACCGTCGTAGGTGTAGGAAGTGAAGCTCGGCTTGGCGCCGCGGAACTCCATGAAGGACCGGCCGGTGGTATACGCGCCGGTCCATTGCAGCGCGGCGAACGGCTGCGAGTACATGTTGCTGCCGATCATCTGGTATTTGCCGTAGGCGCTCTGGTCCAGGTCGTAGTTCAGCGTGCCGCCTTCGCTCTGAATCACTCCGGCGCTGGCCACAACGGTGACCGAACTCCCGGTCGCGGCGACTTCCAACACCAGATCTACCGGCGTGACGGCGGCTGGTTTTAGTTCGATCCCCTTGGCGATCGCCTTCTGAAAGCCGATCGCCTGCGCTTCCACCCGATACGTACCGACATAGAAGCCACGGGCCTGGTAGCGTCCCTGGTCGTTGGTCTTCACGCTTCGCATCGCGTTTGTCGCCTCATTGACGATTGCGACGTCGGCATTCGGAACAACCGCGCCGGTTGCGTCGTGAACCACTCCGGCGAAGTCTCCCTGCAACGTCTGCGTATAGGCTGAGGGCATTAGCACCGCTAGAAGGGCTGCCGCGACCATCAACTTCAGGAATTGGAACATGAACTTATACTGCGTTCTTTTCATCGATTGACCTCTCGCTGGATTTTCAGAATCCCAAACTCTGGTATCTTGCCGTCCGGACACCGGTGCCCCACCTAGGGTTCCGTGCCGGCCCTCATGTATTGGCCGTATGACGATTCGATGTGGGAGCGGACGGCACTTCGAATGGCGTCTGGAACGCCACTCTTCATGGCCGCCCAAATCGGTTCGTGGCCGTACAAAACACGCTGCAGGTCTTCGCGCCCGCTGCTCCGCCGAAAGCTGATGTAGGCGAACATCGGCGCCGCAATCTGGTCGAGCGTACGGTATAACGTCCGGTCACAGGCAAATTCCCAAATGAGCCGATGAAACTCCAGGTCGTACTGAGACGCCTCGAAGTACGCGTTTCTCGTCGCTGCCTTCGAATGCCGGTCCAGACGCGCCCGCAGTTCGCTGAAGTCCCTGCTATTCATGCGAGGAGCGGCTTCCACGGCCGCCAACCCCTCCAACACCACCCGCAACCGGAAATACTCACGTAATTCCTCAATCGAGAGTTTGGTGACGAAGGTTCCGCGATTGCGAACCCGCTGAACCATCCCGGAGTGTTCCAACTTCGCTAGCGCCTCTCGGACAGTAGTCTGGCTGACTCCATGCTGACGGGCGAGATGCATTTCCAGGAGCGGATCGCCCGGGCGCAACTGGCCTGAGTAGATAGACTTGCGAACTGCGTGGATGATCCGGTCCTGAACGGATAGATTCATCGACAACATAGCGTTTAGTAAACTCGGTATCGATAATAAACCGATATAACAGTGGAAGTCAATAGCTTATTGGAACTTGTTAACGTATTGAATTTATTTATCGTTAGCTTATCTGCCGAAGCGCATCTCCTCGGCGGCGGCACGGCAAGCAACGAGAAGCCCGCTAGCACCTAGCCGGGCACACTAGCGCCCAAGCGCCTTTTGGACTTCCCCCAGCACGTCTCTGCGGCCAAGCCAGCGCTTGTAGACTACCCTCATTTCCAACACGTACTCCTGGCCCGGCTTCGGATGCGGAATGACCATCTGAAAGTCCCAGGCCGGATTACTGTCATCTCCCGATGCCGATCGACCGCCACCGGTGGGAGAGTGCGCAAAACGCAGCCCCGTAGACTGCCGGAAGATATAGATCACAACCATGTCGCGAATGCGCCCATAGAAGAACGGAGCGGCGTAACGCAGTGGCGATAGGTTCTTAAATAGCAGTCTTGGACCGTCGCCGAGATTCAATACCGCGGCGTCATCCCGTGAAAGAACAGTACTGTCCCGCCCGTGCACTTGGCTGCAAAACTGCGCCCACAAAGGCGAGCCCGCCGACGATTCGCCTTGCAGGAAATAGACGCTCTTGTCTTGAGGCCCGTTCATATAGGAGGCCCAAAAGATCCCCAAGAAGTCCCCTTCGTAGCGTTCCCGTTTTGGGGTCGCGCGGTAAGTGACATCTATGTAGTAAGGATCCCTGACCTCGAATCGAGTGGTGCTTTCCACACGCCAGTAAGGAGTGGTGTCCTGGTGCAATTCGGCCGTTCGCCCGCCCAGGCGGCGGAACGTCATCGGCGCGTGGCGCGGCTCGAAGAAGACGGTGCGATCCGGATTTCTCCCACTCGCGTCGAAGTAGTTCTCGAGGTTGATTCCCGAGAATGCGGGAGCGAAGGCGGAGTCAGGCGCGCCTGGAGCGGTTACGTTGAAGACTCCGCTATAGCCGGCACGGTGCACCCCGGTCGCCATGTTGTTGCCAATGACGCATTCAAGCCGTGACGCCCGAAATGTCCCGCAATGGGCCTCCGCGGCGGCCGGACGCGGGGCAGCGATTCCAGCGGCGGCAACAACGTGACAGGCGGCCAGGAAACTCGCTCGCACGCGTGAACCAATGCGAAGACGACCTATGCCGGCGAACGCCGGTGGAACATCGAAACGGTCAACATTCGAGCCACGCAAAACCGTCAGTCCCTTTGCGGAGAATTGGCCTCCCCATTCGCACACTGTCCCGCTCCACGCAGCCGACACGCAAAGTGAGTCTTGGCTATGTGCTACCACGTGGGCGAAGCCGCCGGAGTAGCTTCTATTACCTTCGACAGAAGGCCTCGGCATCGCTATCGGCCAACTGTCTCACAAAGCCAAGGCGGCGAAGGTGGCCCTGGACAAGCCACCCCCGCGGCCATACGGCCTCTCCGGCTAAAAGGAGAGTGTGGCCGTCAACCGGATATTCCGCAATCCGGTTCCGGAATTCGCGCGGAGGATCTCCACGTTGCTGGTGATCTTTCCGGCGTTGCTCGATGTGATATTCGCGACCGGTGTTGCATAGACCGGATGGTTGAATATGTTGTAAATTTGGGCGCCGATGCGAAGGTTCATCCTTTCGGTGATTGCCACGTTCTTGTAGGGATTCATCGAAACGGTCCAGGCCCCAGGCCCCACCAACGATCCAATCTCAGTGTTGCCCAACGTACCGGCCGTCGGGAGCGCATAGCAGGCCGGGTTAAACCACCTCGCACCCGAGCCCAAGTTCTTACCGCCGGCATACGGATCGCAACCGTTGACCACGGTGGGACGGCCGGAGTATTGATTGATACCAGCGGCGTCGTAGCCCGAGTAGGTTGGCGTGAAGTACTGGCCGGAGCGCCACACCGTGACACCGGAAACCGCCCAGTCGCCGAGGAAAGCGTTCACAACCCGAGAGCTGCTAGATGCGAAGCGCTTTCCGTTGCCGAACGGCAATTCGTACACCCAGTTCAGGTTTACAGCCGCACGCGTCCACGCCAGCGTGTGCCCTCTATCGCGTGCACGGTCGTACGCGTAGTCGACGGCAAAGATCGACTCGGTCTCGGGACTCCAGGTTGAAGTGTGCCCCACCTCGGACTGGTCGCTGTTCAGTGACATCGAGGCTTGCACGAAGAAACCGTTGCGGAAGGGGTGGCGGATTGAGGTTTCGAAGCCATGGTAGTTGGCGTTGGCGCCGTTGGTGTAATAGGTCAGTGTGCTGAACCCCGCATACGGCCGGCGCGAGGTCGTAAACGGTGAGGTACTCAGCGTCAGCGGAGTATTCGCGTTATAGGAGAACGGAAGGTTCGTCGACTTGTTGCCGATGTAGCTGACGCGAACACCCCAGTCCTTCAGCAGCGACTTTTCCACCGTCAGGTTCCAATTCTGTACATCGCCTGACCGGAAGCTCGAATCGACGATGGTCGCAGTGCTCACACCGCTTGCGGCCTGGCTCGCGGGGAAGCCGTTTGCGAAGGTCAGCGCCGGCACCCCACTGCCGGTCGAATTGGAGTAGGACTCGTAGACTTGAAACGGCCCACCGGTCTGGAGTTCCGAGGTCCCCATCTCACCGACGTAGATTCCGTAAGCGCCACGAACCACCCAGTCGCTGGCCGGCCGGTAAGAGAAGCTGAAGCGTGGCGACCAGTGACCGTGGCCCGACAACAACGTATCGGAGTACCCGAGCGAACTTCCCAATACGACGGGGATCGCCGACGTCCACGCCCCGGACACGCTCGACAAGGCGTGCTGGCTCGGTACCACCACCGAGCGATGGGCAAGGTCAAAGTTGTAATAGAGCCCGTTCCGGTCAGTGGGCGCCGTGTAGTAGTCCCAACGCAATCCGTAGCTGAGTTGTAGGGCGGAGGTCACCCGGAACGTGTCCTGTGCGAAAGCGCCATACTCGCGGCGCCGGCCCGCCTTCCAAACACGCGGAAACTCTCTCGATGTGTCGGACGGATAGCCCAACAGGAAGTCAGCCAGAGATTCCCCGCTGAATCGGCCATTGAAAGAGTATTCGCCGGCGAAATAGCCCGAGGAGGCCGTGTCCTGGTGCACCAGCCGGCCGGACATGCCGAGTTTGATGTCGTGCCGGCCGCGGTTGATGCTCACGTTGTCGTCGAGGGTGAAGTAGCTAAAGACACTCTTGCTTCCACCCGTATCGTCCCAAAGATTCTGCCAGTCACTGATGTAGACTCGCGGACGGCCCTGCCAATCGCTTGGTGGCGTCACGCCGTTCAGACCTAACCGTTTCACCACTTCGGCACCGCTCTCGGCTGCCCAATCCACTCCGGTGTCGCTCTGCGCGTCGGTGTTGCGCGAGCCTCCGATGTGGAACTGGTTTACGATCGCGGGCGTGAAGATGTGAGTGTGGCGCAAGCTGTAGAGTTGCCAATGTGAGTCCTGCATCCAGTAGAAGGGGTCTACGGCTTTCTCATTCACGTTCGAAAACTGGTAGTAAGCGTTCAGCGCATCACCGTTCTTGAAGAAATGATCAACCTTGAACATCGCTGTCTTCGAGGGACTCTTGTCGATGGCGGTGTAAATTCCGTTGGAGGTGACCGAGTTGGCCGCACCCTGATAGGTGTACTTCCGGTAATACTCCGACAACGCCGAAGTGGAAGCACTACCAATCCGGCTGGCGGGAATGATGTTGTTCGGGAACGGGGTGCCGCTGAGCGGATCGGTCAGTATCGTACTCTGGGCCGAATAATCGCCGGCGAGCATGCTCGTCGTGGGGATGTTCTCGACAATCGCGGTGTGAGTCGGTGTTCCCCGGTTGTACTCAAGAGTGTGATAGAAAAAAGTGCGGTTCTTCCCGTTGTACCCCGGCATGATCACCGGGCCTCCGATGGAGTAGTCGTGGATCCACGATGATGTGCCGACGCTGCGTTCGCCCCGATAGAACGGCGTTTTCACTGAGTTTAGTACTGGATTGCTGAATGTCGATCGATACTCACCGTGAAAATCATTGGTGCCGCTTTTGAAGGTGACATTCGCAGTGACGGCGCGACGATACTCGGCCGGCGCGCCGAACGAGACCAGTTCCTCGCTGCGGGTGGCCAGGTCAGGCACGCGAACGCGGATTCCGCGGCCGGGAGAACCATCGTAGGTGTAGGAAGTGAAGCTCGGCTTGGCGCCGCGGAATTCCATAAAGGAACGGCCGCTCGAGTAAGCGCTGGTCCATTGCAGCGCCGAGAAGGGCTGAGAGTAGATGTTGGCGCCCATCATCTGGTACTTGCCATAGGCATTGGCATCCAGGTCGAAGTTCAGTGTGCCGCTCTCACTCTCGATCGCTCCGCTGTTTGCGACCACGGTGACCGAATCCCCGGCAGTCGCAACCTGGAGTGAGAAATCAACGGGCGTCATGGCGGCTGGTCTGAGTTCAACCCCCTTCATGACGCCGGTGTGGAAGCCCGCCGCTCGAACCTCTACACGATACGTGCCCACGTAGAAACCGCGCGCTTGATAACGACCTTGCGAGTCGGTTTTCACGTTGCGCGCCGCGCTGGACGCTTCGTTGATGATCGCAACGTCCGCGTTGGGTATCACCGCTCCGGTCGGATCGCGTACGACACCGGCGAAGTCACCCTGCAACGTCTGAGCCTGCGCCTGGTGTAGCAGGAGCGCGAAAGCAAGCACCAGAAACACAGCATTCAACAACTGGGAAATGAACTGCACACGCTTCTTCATATATTTGCGCCTCTTAGAAGGTGCTCAACCCCCGCGGGGATTGGCCATGTTTACCGTGTGTCGGACGAGATGATTGCAGCCGGCCGTGGGCCAGTGAAGACTCGGAAGCAAGATGGAACCCGGACAGGACGGCGGCCTCACCTCTCCTAGCACGTATCGATAATAAACCGATTGCATCATGTAACGCAAGCATTTTGTTGATACAAAATTAATACCATACGTATAGTATCGTTAATAGGCTTCCCGCCGTTCCTCGACCGCTGTCCCAAGACGCACCCGCCACAGCAACACCGAAGCGAGCAACAGGATGCTGCCGGCCATTTGAAAAGCGGCGGAAAGACCAAACGCCGACTTCAGGTATCCGGCTGACATTGCGGTTAGTCCGCCAGCCAGGCATCCGAAAAGGTTGAAGACTCCGAAACCGGTGGCGCGAATTTCCGGCGCGGCCACCTGACTCAGCACCGGCATGGTGTTGCAGTCATAGAGCCCCCGACCGATACCAACGGCAAGCAACGCGGCAATCAGCACTACGTAGGACGGCGTGACGCCAACCACGATTAGGAAAGGCGCTGAGCACGCAAGCCCCGCGACTTGCGTGAGCAGTCTCCCGCGATTCGTATGTCGGCTCCAACGGTCGGCGGCCCAGCCTCCCACCAGAATCCCCCCGTAGGTTGCCGCTTGCAGGTAGAAGGAAGCTGAAAAGCCGGCTTCGGTGAGACTGAGCCCGAACTTTTCATACAAAAACAATGGCAACCACGTGTATATGAGCCAGTTGGAAATCGAGGTGGCAGTGAACGCGGCAACCAGACTGGGATAGCCCGGGATGCGTGCCAGTGTGCGCAGCGACGTCAGGAAATTTGGCCTTCCGGGTTCCCCGTGGGATGTTCTCACCTGGCGCAACAAAGGGTACAGCACAAAGAAGTAGCCTATCCCCACAGCACCGAGCATCAAGAATAGAGGACGCCACCCGTAGTGCTCTCCCATCCAGCCGCCCAAAACCCCGCCAAACACCATTCCGGCACAAAGGCCGGTCTGGTGCAGCCCAGTCGCCAGCGACCGCCGGTTGGGCCGATGCGACTCGACAATCAGGGCCAGCGCCGCAGGCAGATAACAAGCCTCACTCAGCCCCATCAGCGCCCGCGCGCAGATCATCTCTTCGATCGATCTGGCTTGCGCGGTCAACAGCGTGACGGAACTCCACACCAGCAGGCTGATCACGATGACCCGCGCTCGGCCGAACCGGTCCGCCAGATAGCCCGTGAACGGACTGAGAAACGCGTAAACCCATAAAAACACAGTGCTTATCAGACCCAGCTCGAAATCGCTCGCGTGGAGGTCAACCCGCAGCATGGGGAACAACGAAAAGACCACCTGACGGTCCAAGTAGTTCAACAAAGCCACGACCCACAGCAGGGCCACGAGCAGCCAGGGATTGATGCGTTCCCGCATGAGGTGTCCGAACGGCCAGTGTACTCTAGCAACTGACAGGGGTCGGCTGGCCGAAGGTCTCTTCGGGGTTCATCCCAGCCTGTTCGAGCGCCTGCCGTAGAAGCCCAGCCTCCACGTCGGATAGCTGCCGACTTGGGGCCTGGGTCATCCCACAGTCGATTCCGGACCACTTCAACATCAGCTTCACCGCCGAAAACACCGGAAAACGCAACGTAATTTGGATTAGTTCGTTGATGCGCTTTTGCACCAGGACCGCATCAGTGTAGCGGCCCGCTTCGCATAGCTCGAACACCTCGACAAACCAGCGTGGAACCAAGTTGTAGAACGTCCCAACACCACCACTGGCGCCCATGAGCAAGCCAGCCGCCAGAACCTCGTCCCGTCCATTGAACACCACCAGACCGCTGCGACGGAGCATCGAGAGCAAGTAGAGGTTGAAGTCGGTGAATTTCAACCCGACAACTTGGGGGATCGCCGCCAGTTCCAGAATCTGTTCGGTCTTTGACAATCGCGGGCAAAGCTCGGGGAAATAGTAGATCAGGACTGGAACATCTGCCACCGCTGCGATCGCCTGGTAATAGGATCGAATTTCGGCGAAGGTCGACACGCCCACCGGCGGCAAACTGCTGACTGCATACGCGCCGATGCGCCCGGCGTGGCGCGTCAACTCGACGGCGTCGGCAGTTCTGTGACAGCCAATATGAATAATGGTCTGCGCGCCGGGCGGCGAGTTGCGCACAGCCACTTCGGCGACACGCTTGCGTTGCGCGACCGGCTGCAACAGGCCTTCACCGGTCTGGCCGCAGACATAGACGCCGTGCACTCCCGCGCCATAGACGCGCTCAAGCAGAACCTCCAACGGTTTCGCCTGGAAATCTTCCGCCTCGTCAAATGGGGTCACCAGCGCGGGGAGGATACCCCGGAAACTGGGTGTCATTCCTACTACCTCCTCAAGGAAATCCAATCGGGCTTCAGTCAGCCACGGCCGATCACGATTATCGGTTATTTAACGATAATGCACGGCTGTAAATTAGTCAACCTCATATCTATTGACGAAGACGACCGGCTCACGCTATTATCGATATCATCGCGATGACGACGAAAGCACTCTCCGTACAGGAGCGAATCATTCACGCCATCCGCAAGGGCATCTACTCCGGCGATTTGAAGCCCGGAGACGCTCTGCTTGAAATGCAATTGGCTCGTCAGCACGGCGTCAGCCAGACCACGGTCCGGGAGGCGCTTACCAAGCTCGAACACGCCGGACTGGTTCGGCGCATTCGCAACCAGGGCACCTTCGTTACCGAACTCTCGCACCAGGAGTTGCGCGAGCACTTGCGCCTGCGCGTGGTACTGGAGGGGATGGCGGCGGTTGATGCCGCTTCACGCATGTCTGCCGAGGACTACGCCGAGTTGCAGCTTCTGCTCGATCGCTTTTTGAAAGCCGTCAGCCAGAACGCTTACTACGAATCCTCACAAACCGATCTGGAGATCCATCGCTTCATCTGGACGCGTTCGGGCGACGGAACGCTGTGCCGACTGTTGGAACAGGTGGCCGCACCGCTATTCGCATTCTTCAGCATCCGCCACAGCGCCGAGCGGGAGAGTTTGCAGCGTGTCCTTTATCAGCAGCATCAGCCGATCGTCGAAGCGCTGCGCGCCGGCTCGCCTCAGACAATTCGCGAGGCCATTCGAGTGCACATCGAATCCTCTTACAAGCGGTATCTGGCGATGGGGATGGAAGCTCTTCAGGTATCGATCGAGTAGTGGCGCGTGCTCATGCCCCGCGCGTACATCGACAGGATCTTGCTGTCGAAGCCAGCGAAACGCCGCTCGTGCTTCGCGATGATCCTGGGTTCGAAGGTGCCATTGCGGTCGCGGGGGACCTCGATCTCGACCGCGCCGAAATCGCCCTGGACCTTCTTGCGGCTCGTGCCGTTGCGGTTGTTGCCGCTGCCGCGGCCTTCGGGGGCGTGTTCCTCGTATCCCAGGTGATGGGTAAGCTTGGCACCCATCGCCCGTTCAATCAGCGCCTTGGTCAACTGCTTCAGCACGCCCTTGGGGCCGGTGATCTCCTCAACCGTCTTCCCCGCTAGCAACTCATCCAGTGCGGATTCCAGCTTCGTCTTCTGTTGCTTCACGCCTTCTCCTATCTTCGCGGAGAACGCCGCTTGCACAAAAGGTTCCACACCCTCGGTGGTACGAGAACACCACATGCCGAATTCCGGCAGGTTGCGAATCCCGAAGGTGACCACTGACACCGTGAGCCAGTACATGGTGAAGAGACAAACGGAGGGCGCCAGAGTCGCATACATCCCGCACCTGTCGGAGGACAACGTACGGAAGGGCTTTCTGGAAGAATCCCGGCATCTGGCACTTTGGGCCGAATTGCCTGAACACGTCCGACCGGTACTGGCCTTCGGCTACTACACCGGATGTCGAAAGGGCGAAATACTCTCGATCAGATGGTCACAGGTCGACCTGATCGAGCGCGTGGTGCGGCTCGATCCGGGCACCATGAAGAACGACGAGGCGAGAGAATTACCGCTCGTCCCAGAGTTGCATGAGATCCTTGTACTGCAGCGGCAGCGGCGAGACCGACCATTCCCTGAGTGTCCCTGGCTCTTCTTTGGGCAAGAAGGCGAGCGGATACGGGACTTGCGTCGCGCTTGGATGTCCGCCTGCACCGCAGCGGGGCTGGTGGACGCGGAGGGCGAACCGACCGTACTCTTTCATGACCTGAGACGGACCGGCGCCCGAAACTTGATTCGTTCGGGCGTACCGGAAGCGGTAGCCATGCAGATCAGCGGTCACAAGACACGATCTATATTCGACCGATACAACATCGTGAGCGGTGCGGACCGGAGAGAAGCGGCTCGCCGGCTGGCCGGGTACATCTCAGAGCGACGGAAGCAGGATGAAGCCGAGGCGCGGAAAGTCCAGTCTGGAAGTAGTGACACAATGGTGACACATAACGCCAAAAAGAGCGTTCAGTGATGGATGGTCAAAAGTGCTTGGAAGGCCTGTAGACATTGGTGCTGGAGGAGGGGGTCGAACCCTCATGCTCAGTGAAGAGCGCGGGATTTTGAGTCCCGTGCGTCTGCCAGTTCCGCCACTCCAGCCTGTGCGGGGTGAAACAACTACGTCTCAAGTATAACAATCTCAGGCGAGTTGCCGCACCAGTTCCCTTGCCCGTTCCAGCAGCATGGCGGCCTCCGTGCCGCAGCCCAGGAACTTCATG
Organism: uncultured Solibacteraceae bacterium; assembly: GCA_964561215.1. Lineage (GTDB taxonomy): Bacteria > Acidobacteriota > Terriglobia > Bryobacterales > Bryobacteraceae > JAJFUV01. The sequence continues at coordinate 18,134 of CAZLOS010000018.1, forward strand.
CCGCGCTCCTTCCAGAACCGCGCCAGCTCGGGGGTGCGGGTCTGCGTCCCCGGGGCGACGCCGTGGCGCAAGCATGCATCGCGCACGGACTCCATGGCCTCCACCATCTTGGGATGCTGGAAATCGCCGGGCACGCCCAACGAAATGGAGAGATCCACCGGCCCCATCATGACGGCGTCGACACCGGGAACCGACAGCAACTCTTCCCGCGCTTCCACGGCCCGCCGCGTTTCGATCTGCAGCACCACCATGGTGTTCGCGTTCAGGTGCTCAATCGCCTGGGCAATGGTGACCGCCTCATGGTTCAAATGCAGCGGCGTCAAGCCGTAGCCGCGAATACCCACGGGCGGGTATTTTGTCCAGCTCACCGTCCGCTCGAGCAGTTCGGGCGATTCGACGCGCGGGAGCACGATGCCGTCCGCCCCGATGTCGAGTGCGCGGGCGATCAACGAGTACTGCAGATCCGCCACGCGCACGAGCGGCGAGATCCCGGCCGAAACCGCATCGCGGCAGATGTCCTGCAGCGACTCGATGCCGAAGCCTCCGTGCTCGGCATCCACATAGGTCCAGTGAAAACCTGCGGCGGCGAGGATCCGAGCGATAGCGGGCGAGCGCAGGTTCGACCATCCGCAGCCGAGTTGGAGCCGGCCCTCGGCGAGAGCCTTCTTGACCGTATTGATTCGCATGGGGCGTCGCTTGAGGATCAGGCCATCAGTATGCGATGGTCCGGCCGATCCACCTGCACATTTTCATAGAGACGGTCGATTAAATCAAGGCCGTGCCGGGCAAGGAAAGGAAGAATCGAGTAGAAGCGTTCCTGTAAGTGCCGATGCGGGTAAACGAGGTTCGCCAAGTGCGCGGTTTCGCCGGTGGCTCGCTGGTCGCGGCGGGCGCTTTCCCGCGCGGTCTTGCGGCGGATCTTGCCGAGTTGATATAGGATCTTGGCGCGGCTCTTTTCCAGCGCGGCGCCAAGCGTTGCGTCAAATGCGCCGACGCCCGGGCGCAGGCGATCCAGCACCGCCGCAGTATCATGTTCGGCGGCGGCGAGCGAGCGATCAAGCGCGGGCGGGACCAGTCTAGCCGCGATCTTGGCCGCCACCGCTTCCTCGCCCTCCAGGACGTCGTTCAGCTCCAGGCCGTAGCGCGCCATGAGCTTCGCGGCGCGTGCATCCAGTACCGTGAAACCAGCCCTCGGCACCATGACGGGCGTGCGCCCGAGCAGCGCGTGGTAGAGCACTTGCGACTGCGCCATGTAGGCGGTTTCGGCGGGACCGAGCACGGTGGCGACTGTGGGCATCAGGTAGTCCGCGACGACGGGCCTCAGCAGGGCGTTCGGCGAAAGCCGCGCGGCAAGGTCCCGCAATTCGCTCGTCGTGTAGCGCGCGTCACGGCCGGCGTAAACGTCTCCTTGGCGCCGCAGGGAGAGGCGCTGGCCGCCATCCAGCAAGAAGAACGGCGCATGGTCCGCCTCCACATGCACCTGCGCGTGATAGCCGGCAGCGGTGAGTTCGCCGCCGCGGCGCGCGAGCGCGGCCAGCAGATCCGGCGCGGCTTCCACGGCCCGGGCGAGCATCGGGGCGGCCAAGGCGCGGATGGCCGGATCGAGTGGATCGAGAAACAGCAGATCGCAACCGGGGAGCAGCGCGGCGAGGAGCGCCGAGAAGGCATCGCCGAATGGGCGGCCGTCGCGGTAGGAATTCGCAACAAGCGCGGCCACCTCCTGCGCGAAAGGCAACTCACCAAGCGCCTCGGCAAGCCCCGCCACCGGGTCACCAGCAATGGGAATGCTCCCCACTACGCGCGGGGCCGTGGATTCGGAAGCTACTTCCAGGCATGTGGGGCGCTGCTCGTGGTCGAAGACCCAGCAGGAGCGCACTTCCTCAAAATCGTGATCCTCAGTAGCCAGCCAGAACACCGCCACGGCGGGAATACCGCTTTCGGTGAGCCGGCGAGCGAGCTTCGCCGCCGTGAGCGCTTTGTAGATGGTGTAGGCTGGGCCGGAGAACAGGCCTACCTGCTGCCCCGTGGTGACGACCACCGTACCGGGCCGAGCCAACGCCGCCAGGGCCGGACTTGCACCGTTTCTATATTCGAGCGCAGCCACCAGCGCCGCGCGGCGCTCGTCAGGATAGTCGATGGCGGCGGCCGCGCGCGCGTAACTTTCCGCCGCGCAGGGCGGGTAGTCGTAAAAGCGCGCGACGCTCGCGAAATCGGAAAGGAAATCGGCGTAAAGCGCGCTCGGCGCGGTCAATGCCGTGTACGGAATGCAGGTGGAACTCATCGGATTACCCGGAACACTGGCCCTCTCCAAAAGGTAACAGATACCGGCGCCGCGGGAGCGTGGCGTATACTGCAAGCGGATGGCGGGAGTCTACATCGCATATCCGTTCTGCGCCCAGAAATGCACGTTCTGCAACTTCGCCTCCGGTGTCTTTCCGCGCGAACTGGAGCAGCGCTACCTGGCGGCCTTGCTCGCCGAGATGCGCGCACACGCGTGGGCGTGGACGCCGGAGACGCTGTATCTGGGCGGCGGAACGCCGAGCCTCATGTCGCGAGATGCGCTCGCGAGCGTGCTTGAACTCGTGCCCGGCGTGCCCTGGGCGGAGGCGACTATCGAAGCTGCCCCGGGATCGATCACCGCGGAGCGCGCCGCCGCGTGGTGTGAGCTGGGAATCAACCGGGTGAGTCTCGGGGTGCAATCGTCCGTGGCGGCGGAACTGGCGCGCACCGGGCGCAGGCACACGCCGGAAACCGTGGCACGCGAAATGGAACTGCTGCGCAACGCGGGCATCACAAGGTTCAACATCGACCTGATCGCCGGGCTGCCCGCGCAGACCATGGAGAGCTGGCGCGAGTCGCTTCATTGGTTGCTGCGCCTCGATCCGGGTCATGTCTCCGTCTACATGCTCGAAGTGGACGACGACAGCCGGTTGGGCCGCGAGATCCGGCGGCATGGGCTGCGCTATGGAGCCGGCGAAGCGCCGGATGAAGACCTGACGACGACACTGTACGAAACCGCGATCGACGAACTGGCACGCGCGGGTGTGCGGCAATACGAGATCTCGAATTTCGCGCGGCCGGGCCAGGAGTCGAGGCACAACCTGAAGTACTGGAAACTGGAGCCGTACGCCGGCTTCGGGGCCGACGCACATTCGTTCGACGGAAAGACGCGGCGCGCCAACGCCGAAACCCCGGCCGATTATTGCGAGTGCATGGAGCACGGTGGAACCGCCGTCACTGAAACAACCCCGGCACACCTGGTGGAAGAGAAGTTCCTGGTGGGGCTGCGGCTGACAGAAGGCGTGCGCCCGAGCGCCGAAGAGTGGGAGCGGTTCCGCGCGCCGATCGAGCGATTCATCCGGGCCGGCTTGCTGGAGACCGGCGGCGGCGCATTGCGCCTGACACGCCGGGGCGTGTTGCTTTCTAATGAAGTGTTGCAGGAGTTCTTGTGCCCCTAAATGAAAAGTTGAACAAACGCTGGATCGACTTGCGAAGCGACACCGTCACCAAGCCGACCCCGGAAATGCGGCGCGCCATGGCGGAAGCCGAGGTGGGCGATGACGTCTATGGAGAAGATCCCACGGTGAACCGCCTGGAGGCGAGGGCGGCGGAGATCTTCGGTAAAGAGGCGGCGTTGTTTGTGCCCACCGGAACGATGGGCAACACCATTGGCATCAAACTGCACACGCGGCACGGCGAAGAAGTGATCTGCGACGCGCGCGCGCACATCCTCAACTACGAGCTGTCCATGATGGCATGGTTCGCGGGTTGCGTGGCCCGCGCCATCCCTACCGACGACGGTCTGCTCGACTGGGAGCGAGTGCGGCGCGAGATGCGTCCGCTGGGACCGCATTGGGCGCCCACGGGGCTGGTGGAAATCGAGAACACGCACAACATGGCCGGCGGCACGGTGTATTCGCGCGAAGGCATCGACGAGATCTGCGATGGAGCGCACGAGTGCGGCGTCAAGGTGCACATGGACGGCGCGCGCATTTTCAATGCCGCCACGGCGTGCAGGGAATCCGTGGCGACGCTGACGGCCAAGTGCGATACGGTGATGTTCTGCCTGTCGAAAGGATTGGGCGCACCGTCGGGGTCCATGCTGGTGGGCACAAGGGAAGACATCGCACGCGCGCGGCTGTATCGCAAGCGGCTCGGGGGAGGCATGCGCCAGGTGGGCATCCTGGCGGCGGCCGGATTGATCGCGCTTGAGAAGATGCCGCTGCGCCTGGTGGAAGACCACGCCAACGCAAAGCACATGGCCGAGCGGTTGGCGCGTATTCCGGGGATCCAGATTGACCCGGAGCAGGTGCGGACCAACATCGTGATCTTCGACATCAGCGGCACGGGCGGGACGAGCGCTCAGATCAGCGCGAGGCTGAAGGACCGTGGCGTTCTGATCAACGGGATCAATCCGACTTGTATGCGCCTGGTGACGCACATGGACGTTTCGGCAGCCGATTGCGAAAGCGCGCTCGGCGCCATGGAGGAGGCCGTTAAACGGTGAGGGACATGATTCGAAACAGACTAGTTACTCTTCTAGCATTGCTTCTGCCTTGCCTGGCGATGGGCGCGCAGCCGGTCCCTGTCATTTTCGATACCGACATGGGCAACGATGTGGACGACGCCGTGGCCCTGGCGATTCTCCACGCGCTCGAAGGCCGGAGCGAGGCGCGCATCCTGGCGGTGACGCTTACGAAGGACAATGCCGAGGCCGCGCCGTACGTCGACCTTGTGAACACCTTTTACGGCCGCGGGGGGATTCCTATTGGCGCAGTGAAGAACGGCAAGACGCCGGAGCCGGCCAAGATGCTGCACGCGCCTGTCACGGCACTCGATGAAAACGGCGCGCTCCTTTATGCGCGTCGCGTGACAACCGGCAGCGAACTTCCCGATGCCACCTCGGTGCTGCGCAAGGCGCTGGCCGCCGCCGAAGACGGCTCGGTAGTGATCGTGCAGGTCGGGTTCAGCACGAATCTCGCACGGCTGCTCGATTCGCCGGCCGATGCCATCAGCCCGCTCACCGGGCGTGAACTGGCCGCGCGCAAGGTGCGCCTGTTGAGCGCTATGGCGGGGGAGTTTCCAACGGGCAAACCAGAGTACAACGTCCGACTCGATATTCCCGCCGCGCGAAAGGTGTTCTCCGAGTGGCCGTCACCCGTAGTCGCCAGCGGATTTGAAATCGGCCTTTCCATGAAGCTACCGGCATCAGCCGTGGACCGCGACATGATGGCGTGGACCAAACATCATCCGGTGGCCGACGCCTATCGCGCGTACCAGAAGATGCCTTACGACCGCCCCACCTGGGACCCCACGGCCGCGCTCTACGCCGTGCGTCCCGATCAAGGCTACTTCGGCCTGTCGGAGGCCGGGCGCATCCTGGTTCACGACGATGGGCGCACTACTTTCGAAGCCGCGCCAGGCGGCAAGCACCGCTACCTGACCGTCAACGAGTTGCAGAAGGCGCGCACGCTGGAAGCTATGGTGCAACTAGCGACTCAGCCGGCCAGATAGTCGATTTCCATACGGCAGTCGCCGCACAGGAAGCGCACGCGAAGACGATTCCCTTCCTCATCCACGAGTGTGAGCGGCGCGGCCGGCAGATCGCCGCCGGCTTCGGCCGGGCACAGCCCCAACGCCTCGCGGATGCAGTATCGCAGGGTCATGACCTTCCGCCCGTCGAGGTCGAGGCCGGACTCGGCCGCGGGCTCGATGCGCTCGACGCCGTGCTTTCTGTAGAACGCCTCGGCGGCGCGGTTTAGGATGTTGCCGAGGTAGTCGAATCCCTTGACCGGACAGGGCACGCTAGAGGCAGGGACGCGGCTTTCGCTGCGCGGTCGATTGGCAGCGCGCTCGCCGCGCAGCTTGTCGAGCGCTGCGCGCCGCAAACCGTTTACCGCTGAAACAGGAAGGAAAGGAACCGGCGTGCAGGCGACGGAGGAATCCACGCAGCGGAATTCCGTGTCCCCGGTCTTCTCGAGTTGGCGGCGAATGGTGGCCAGCGCCCTTTGAGCGTCGCGCGCGGGCGCAACCGCCGCCGAGAGCGTCTCCTCAACCTGGTTGCCGTCCTCGTCGCGCGCTCGGAGGACGAGGCCGCGCGGAGCGTGATCGAGCGTGAGCGTCACGCCGATGCGGCGGCGAGGCTGGGCGTGCTCGACGGCGTTCAGAAACGCGTGGTCGTGGTTGCGGTGAAGGACGATCCCCGGGGCGATGCCTTCCATCTTGTCCGGCGTTACGATGGCGCCGGCAACGGCGTTCACTACCGTGCCACACAATCCGGCATGCTCGTCAAAAAAGCACAGGCCATCGCCCGGATGGAGCGTCAGGTTGGTATCGACGGTGAAGGTGTTCGCGGCAACGTCAGTAACCGGCCCGACCATCTCGCCAATCATCTTGGGCGTGGCGTGCGAAGCCATAGGCGCGCCGCGGCCCGTCAGGAAGTACGTCGTGTAGCCGCGGTTGAACGTCTTGCCGACATCCGGCGTGAAGCCCGGCTCGCTCACGCCGGAGCTCGACCGGCGGTACAGGCCGGCGCGCATGACGTCATCAAGCCGCGCACGGTAGTGCGCCACGACGTTCGCAACGTAAGCACGATCCTTCAGCCGACCTTCGATCTTGAATGCGGTGACGCCCGCGGCAAGCATCTCCGGCAGGTGATCCGAAAGATTGAGGTCGCGCAACGATAGCAGGTGGCGATCCCGGACTAGCGTGCGGCCCTCCCCGTCGAGCAACGTATAGGACTTACGGCACGGCTGCGCGCACTCGCCGCGGTTACCGCTACGGCCGCCCATGGCGTAACTGAGAAGACACTGCCCGCTGTAGCAGACGCACAGCGCGCCGTGTATGAAACACTCCAGTTCTATACGCGGCGCCGCGCGGCGGATATCGCGGATCTCTTCGAGCGTCAACTCCCGGGCAAGGATGACGCGGCGGATTCCGATGGCTTCAAGAAACGCCACGCGTTCCGGCGTGTGGTTATGCATCTGCGTGCTGGCGATCAGGGGCATGGGCGGCAAGTCGCCCTCAAGCAAACCCATGTCCTGGATGATCAGCCCATCGGCACCAGCTTCGTGGACCTGCCAGGCCATGCGGCGCGCGGGTTCGAGTTCGGCGTCGTAGAGGAGGGTGTTGAGCGTGACGTACACGCGTGCCCAGTACTTATGGGAGTACTGGGCCAGATTTGCGATGTCTTCGAGCGAATTGCCGGCGGCGGCGCGGGCCCCAAAGCGCGGCGCGCCGATGTAGACCGCGTCGGCACCACAGTCGATGGCCGCGCGCCCGCACTCAGCGTCCCGGGCGGGCGCCAGCAGTTCGATGGGCGTAGCTGTGTTTGTTTCGGGCACTGTCAGCGAACCAGAGCCTTCACTTCGTTGCTGGTCTCCGAGCCGACCTGGAGCACCACCGGCTGCAAACCCGGCGTCGTCTTGCTCGGGATCTGCGCGTTGACCTGATAGAGCCCCGGATAGCCGGGCGCCTGCCCGCTGAAGAAGACTTGAGCGGGCTTACCACCGATGAGGACTTCGACGGTGGCCGTGGTCCAAAGCAGTCCCGATCCGTCCGCCCGCAACGGGCCAAGGCCGGTCGAGTAGATTTCGAGGATGTTGGGAACGGTCGCGTTGTATAGGATGGCGCCAAGTCCGCTCGCTGTATCGAAGAAGATTCCGGGGGAGATCGCCTTCGATGCCACCTGGATCTTGCTCGAAGAGCCCGCCGGCGTCGTCACCGAGACTTCTGCGGTGCCTTCGGCAAGGTCGGCGGGTACCAGGAAATTGAGCTGACTCTCGCTGATGAACACCGGGACGATGCCGCGGTTGTTGATGAAGACCCGCGCGGCGGTCGTGGAACCGCCGGCCAGGTTCGCGCCGAAGATGCTGGCGAAACTACCTGCGGTGATGCCGGTCCTGAACGACGCGGCGTTGACCACGGCGTTGGAAGTGAACGACGGCGCGCCAAGGGCGGTGGCGACAACGGTTGTCTCGCCATCCACCGAGATCTGGAGTTGGCTGGAAGCATTCGGCGCGGGAGTCCAAGCAAAGCTCACGCTGCCATTCTCGTCCGTGACACCAACCGCAGGGTTCACCGTGCCGCCCGTCGTGGCGGAGGCTTTCACCGCGACGCCCGGATAGGGCAGGTTGTTCACGTCCGTCACTCGGACTACCACGGGCTTGGCCAAAGGCGAACCCGGCACGGCGGTCTGCTTATCACCGGATGTGATGGATAGTTTTAGCTGCGCCGGCGAAGCGAGCACTTGCAGCTTGGCCACGGCGGTTTCAAAAGCGCCGCCCGCAGCCTCGGCGGTAAGCTCTCCCACCCCTTCGAGCAGGCCCTTCACGGAAAACGTGACGCTCGACTGATTCGCAGGAATCGTCACCGAGGCGGGAACTTCGACGAAGCCTCCGGAAGCGTTGAGTTGCACTGCCAGCGGTTCCGTGACGGGCTTCTCGATGGTGACGCGCGCCGTGAAAGAGGAACCCGCAACCACGCCGGCGGCAGGCCAGGCGGAGAGTTTCAGGCTACGGCGAAGAGTCGCATCGGCCGTGGCGCGTTCGGACGTCGCACGGTAGTAGATTTCCTCAAAGCCCTTCCGGAACGCCTCGACTTTGTTAAGGTCCGTCTGCGAAGGCTGGCTGCCCTGGGCCACAACCAGGATGAAGCCGAAGCGGAACCTACGCTGCGAAACCGTGTGGTCCGGAGTGCGCCGTCCCTCGACGCTAATAATTTCCTGGACAGTGACATCGCGGCGCTCGCCGTTGAAGTTGACGCCGACCTGGGGCGACCGGCTGCCGGTAAGAACACTGGGATTGGTAACCAGGAACGTCGGCGGCACGTCGTCAGGGGCGCGGAAGCCCATCAGATATTGATCGAGCGGCGAGTAGCCTTCCACCGTCGCAGTCGTACGGAAGCGGAAAAGCGAATCGACGCCGTTGTCCTGGATGCGGTTGCCTTCGAGAAACGAAGCTTCCGAATTGAAGGCAAAGTTCCAGTGGGCGCTTTGCCGCCCAAGCAGGGGGCGCGCGCTGGCATCGTTCGGGTCGCGCACGCTGGCAAAAGCCAGGAACAGATGACCGGCTTCGTGGCCCAGCACGGTGAGCGGCGTATCGCGGCTGGTGTAGCGCGCCGGGACCACGCTGTTCGGATCGTCCGGGTACTGGCTCAGCGGCCCCATGTTCATGATGGACTGAAGCCGGCTGGCCGATCCGACCACCGAACCCTCGTCGATCACATCATCGCCGTAGCCGCTGCGCTGATTACGCAGCGTGACTTCATACGCCACAGCCCCACTCGAAGCCGCAATCCCGAGGTTGTTGAAGATGACGAGGTAGTCGTAAGCGTCTTCGTGCGTTGAGAAGAACTTGCGAGCCGCCGTGACAATGTCCACTTCCGTCACGTTGGTGAAGCGTTCCGCGATCGTCGCGGAGAACTCCTCGGAACTGCCGCCGGCAAAGCTCACTAAGGAAGTCGTCCCCAGTCCGGAACCCGGCGAAATCCCTACCGCCGCCTCCAGGGTATTCACGCCGGAATAAGCTAACTGAATGCCGCCATCGGGATACAGGCGGATTTGAAACGTTTGCGGCGCGCCGGTCCCTGTATCTTGAAACTCAGGCACGCTCACCCAGCTCACGACGACACGGGAAGCATCCGCGAGCACGCGAACGCCGCCGCTCGACTGCGACGGATTCAGGTCGCGGAACAAACCGGCGATGCGAGGCTGGCCGCCCGACATCCGGCCGAGGCTGCGCTCGGTGCTCGCCGTGTCGCCCGAGCCGAACGTGAGGTTTCCGTCCGAATTGACGTACACACTCTGGTAGGATGCGCCGAAAAAGGGGAAGCGGAACGGGAGCGCTACTTCCCGCGTATCATCGTCGGCGAGTCCAGTAAGCGGCGTGCCAGCCGTGGCGGCACCAGCATCGTAACCCGCCTCGCGCGTCTCGAAGCGATACCCGGCGGCCGTCCGGTTGACGGGCTGGAAGGCGATGGTGCGGCCGTTCAGATTGAAGCTGTTCATGCGCTCCACCACGCCGTCGCCGTCCTCCAGGATGGCAACGTTGCCGATGTCTTGCGCTGCGGATCGCGTGGCGGCCAGCGCCAAGCCCGGAGCGGCGCCTTCCAGTTTGCGCGCCAAACGCCGGGCCTCCGCCTGGCGATGCAGGTATGCCGTTTCCTGCCATTTGTCGCGATGCGTCCCACAGACGGCCTGGTCCTGGCGAGCCGGCAGGCTGGAGGCTAACAATGCCGCCAGCAGAATGAAGCGGAAGGGTTTCATCATGGACCCCGATTGTTCTTATTATAAAGCGAGATAGCCGGAGAACCAGGGATGCCTTCCTCGACCCCGAAGCGGCACCCGGCGCCGGCGGAATTGCCACGGTCCTGGCCCGGAGGCTAAAATAGACGTTTCCCATCCTACGCCGCGCCAGGTTCCCCTCTATCCTCGGCACTCCGCCGGCGGGGACCTAGTTGCGAGTTTGCGAATGACCAGATCTGAACGACTATTGCTGAGCGGCGACGAAGCCGTGGCGCTTGCCGCGCGAGATGCCGGCGTCGCCCTGGCTACCGGATACCCCGGCACGCCTTCCACCGAGATCCTCGAACACTTCGCCACATTGAACATGCGGGCGCAGTGGGCGCCCAACGAGAAGGTGGCCCTCGAAGTAGCCATCGGCGTGTCATTCGCGGGCGCCCGCGCGATCGTCACCATGAAACACGTGGGATTGAACGTGGCGGCAGATCCGCTGTTCACGGTGGCTTATACAGGGGTACACGGCGCGCTGGTGGTGGTTTCCGCCGACGATCCTGGCATGTGGTCCAGCCAGAACGAGCAGGACAACCGCCGCTACGCGCAGGCCGCAGGTGTGCCCATGTTCGAGCCGTCGGATTCCCAGGATGCCTACGACTACACTCTTGCCGCCATCGAAGTAAGCGAGCGCTGGTGCGTTCCGGTGCTGCTGCGCATGACCACCCGCGTGTGCCACGCCAAGAGCGTGGTGCGTCCTGCGGCGAATCCACCTGCCGCGCCCGCACCCGGATTCGTCCGCGACATCAAGAGCCGCGTTATGATCCCGGCTTACGCGCGACCCGCGCACAGGCGCCTGCGTGAGAAGCTCGCCGCGATCGCCGAATGGAACGAGGCTTCAGGACCGGCAGTCGAAATCGCCAGCGACAACGATACCGGCATCATCACGTCGGGCATCTCTTACATGCACGCGCGCGAAGCGGCACCCGAAGCTTCCATCCTCAAAATTGGGATGACCTGCCCGCTGCCGGTCGAACGCATACGCCGGTTCGCAGCGGGTGTGAAACGGCTGGTCGCGATCGAGGAAGGCGACCCGTACCTGGTGGAAGCGCTACGGACGGCGGGGATTGTGGTGGAGGGCCGGCCGGAGATGTACCGCTTCGGCGAGATGAACGTGGCGCGTGTGCGGCGCATCCTGAAGGGCGACACGTCGCCGGAGACGAAGCCCGCACCGGGCAAACCGCCGCAGTTATGCCCCGGCTGCCCGCACCGCAGCGTGTTCACGTCGCTGCACAATCTGGATTGCATCGTCTCGGGCGACATCGGCTGCTACTCGCTCGGCGTGCTGCCGCCGTTCGAGGCCATGGATTCGCTGGTGTGCATGGGCGCCTCGATCGGCGTGGGCCTGGGCATGCGGCACGCGCTGCCGACCGACCAGGCGCGCCGCGTGGTGAGCGTCATCGGCGACAGCACGTTCGTGCACAGCGGCATCACGGGCCTGGTCGAGATGATTTACAATCCGCCGCCCTCCGGGCACGTGATTCTGATACTCGACAACGGGACCACGGCGATGACCGGCATGCAGGAGCATCCGGGCACGGGCCGCGACCTCGATCATCACAAGACCGGCCGCGTGGTCTTCGAAGACCTGGCGCGCGCGCTGGGCGTTGAGTTCGTGGATGTCATCGATCCCAGCGCCGATCAGCAGGCGTTTCAGGATCTGGTCAAACAGCGGCTGGATTCCGGGCAACTGGCCGTGATCATCGCCCGTAGGAACTGCCTGCTGGCCGCCGGCAAGATCAAGCAATACGAGAAATGCGAGGCCAGCCATGAGTAAGGTGACCAACATAGTAATCGCCGGACTCGGCGGCCAGGGCGTCGTGCGCGCCTCCGATATTTTGGCGGGCGCCGCCTTCCGCGCGAGTTATGATGTCAAGAAAAGCGAGATACATGGAATGAGCCAGCGGGGCGGTTCGGTGGCCAGCGACGTGCGGTTCGGAGACGTAGTCTTCAGTCCCATGGTGCCGCCCGGAGAGGCCGACTACCTAGTGGTGTTCGATCCAGGCCAGGTGGAAGCCAACCGCGCGCAGTTGCGCGCCGCCGGCACGCTGATCGCTCCGGCCGCCATCGATGAACGCCAACTGGTGAACCGGCGCTGCCTCAACATCGGCCTGCTGGGCGTGTTGAGCGCGCACCTGGAGATCGGTGAAGAGATTTGGCTCGAAGCATTGAGTGCCAGCTTCCCCGAAAAGCTGCTTCAGTCCAATTTGCAGGCTTTCCGGCTCGGCCGTGAAGCCGCACGCAAGGAGAATTCATGAGCGCCGCGACCAATGTGACTTCTCATGTGTTTCATCCGGCCAGCGCGCCGGACTACATCCCTCTTCCGCAGATGCGCCAGTTGCAATTGACGCGGCTTCTGGCCGTCGTGCACCGGGCTTGGGACCATGTGGCCTTGTTCCGCGAACGGATGACCGCGCGCGGTTTGAAGCCCGAGGATATTCGTTCGCTCGAAGACCTGCGCCTGCTGCCGTTCACGGTAAAGACGGACCTGCGCGACACCTACCCCTTCGGCCTGTTCGCCAGTCCGATGCAGGAAGTGGTGCGCCTGCACGCTTCGAGCGGCACGACCGGGAAGCCGATCGTCGTCGCGTACACAAAAGAAGACGTGGAGGTATGGACCAGCGCCATTGTGCGATGCTTCGCCGCCTGCGGCGTGACGCGCGGCGACGTAGTGCAGAACGCTTATGGATATGGCCTCTTCACCGGCGGCTTGGGCGCGCACTATGGAGCTGAGGCGCTGGGCGCCACCGTCATCCCCATTTCCGGCGGCAACACCGACCGTCAGATCATGGTGATGCGCGACTTCGGGGTCACGGCAATCTGCTGCACGCCGAGTTACTTCATACACCTGGTTGAGCGCGCCGGGGAACTGGGCGTGGATGTGCGCAGCCTGCCCTTGCGCGTAGGCGTTTTCGGCGCCGAGCCCTGGACCAACTCGATGCGCAAGCACATGGAGTCCGCCGCCGGCATCCGCGCTCACGACATTTACGGCCTCTCTGAGATCATCGGTCCCGGCGTGGCCATCGAGTGCGAAAACCAGGACGGCCTGCACATCCTCGAGGATCACTTCTACCCGGAGGTTATCGACACGGAGACGGGCGAACCGGTTCCCGACGGCAACGAAGGTGAACTGGTGCTCACCACCCTTTCCAAGCGGGCCATGCCGATGATCCGCTACCGGACGCGCGATATCACCTCCCTGGTAACCGAGTCCTGCCCGTGCGGCCGTACCCTGCGCCGCATGCGCCGTATAGGACGCCGCGCCGACGACATGATCATCATCCGCGGCGTGAACGTGTTCCCATCGCAGGTCGAGGCCGCGCTGCTTGCCATCGAAGGCACTGTGCCGCATTATCAGATTATCCTCACCCGCGAGAAGGGTCTGGATGTTATGGAAGTGCGGGTGGAAGTGACTCCGGGAATGTTCAGCGACAAGATCGGCGCTATCGAGGACCTGAATCGCAAAATCGTGCATGTCCTGGATCAAACCCTGGGGATCCGCGTCGCCGTGCGCCTGGTCGAACCGCACGGCATCGAGCGCAGCGAGGGGAAAGCCAAACGCGTGATCGACCGCAGAAACCTGGAACAGTGAGGCCCGAACCATGAAGATACATCAGTTGTCGTTGTTCCTGGAAAACAAACCCGGACGCCTGATCGAGCCGTGCCGTTTGCTGGCCGGCGCCGGCATTGATATGCGCACGCTGACGCTGGCCGACACCGCCCAGTTCGGCATCCTGCGCATGATCGTCTCCGACTGGGAGCGGGCGAGGACGATGCTCAAAGAAGCCGGCTTCGTCGTCAACACCGTCGAAGTCGTCGCCGTCGAGGTCCCCGACCGTCCCGGCGGGCTGGCCGAGGTCCTGGAACCCTTTCAAGGGACGGACATCAACATCGAATACATGTACGCCTTCCCTACAGGCACCGTCGACCGGGCCGTGCTCATTTTCCGCTTTGATAAGCCCGACGCCGCCATCGCGGTCCTGCAGCAGGCCGGGATCAATGTTCTCGAAGGCGTTCAGGCTTATAACCGAATTCGCGAATGATCGTAGCTCAAGTCATACAACAACAACTGGAGCACTCCTCCTGGATACGGCGCATGTTCGAAGAGGGACTGCGCATGAAAGCCGAACGTGGCGCCGAGAACGTTTTCGATTTCACGCTGGGCAACCCGGACGAGGATCCGCCGGCCGAGGTTCTGGCCGCGTTGAGGCGGCAGGTGACCGCCAATCCCGCCGGTTCGCACGGCTACATGCCCAACGCCGGCTTTCCGAAAGTGCGGGAAGTGCTCGCCGAAAGGCTGCGCCGCCATACCGGGCTGGACTTCCAGGCGCGGCACCTTCTGATGACGGTCGGCTCGTCCGGCGCCATCAACACGGCGCTCAAGGCGATACTCGATCCGGGCGACGAAGTCATCGTCCCCATGCCCTGCTTTTCCGAGTACCAGTTCTATGTCGCCAATCACTCGGGGAAGATGGTGCCGGTGGAGACGGGCGAGGATTTCTCGCTCGATCTGGACGCCATCCGCGCCGCCATCACGCCCCGCACGCGGGCCATCATCCTGAACTCGCCGCACAATCCCACCGGTGTGATTTACTCGGAGGCCACGCTTCGTGGACTGGAAGCGCTGCTTCGCGGCCTGGACCACACGGTGGTGGTGATCAGCGACGAGCCCTACCGCGCGTTTGTCTACAACGGCGCCGTCATGCCCGAGACCGCGGCCATCATTACCAACTGCATCGTGGCGCACTCTTACTCGAAGGCGTGGGCGGTGGCGGGCGAGCGCATCGGGTACCTGGCTATTTCGCCGCGGCTGGCGGGCGCGGATGAGTTGATACACGCCTGCACATTTACTAACCGCATTCTCGGCTTCATCAACGCGCCGGCCATCTGGCAGTGGGTGGCTGCCGCAGCGGGCGAGGCGATGCCCGACCTCGCCATGTACCAGGAAAAGCGCGACCTGCTATGCGACGGACTGGCGAACGCCGGCTACGAAGTCAGCAAACCGCAGGGCGCGTTCTATCTCTTCATGAAAACGCCGATTCCCGATGACATCGCCTTTGTGCGCCTGCTCACGAGCGAAGGCGTCCTCACCGTTCCAGGAGCGGGATTCGGCCGCGGCGGGTACATCCGGTTGTCCCTTACCGTACCGCGCGACACCATCGTCCGGTCCATGCCGGGCTTCGCCCGTGCTTTGAAGAAATGTCCTAAGTGAATACGAATTGGCTTCTTGTTGCCCTGTGTTCGCTGGCTGTTCCGTTCGCGCACGCGCAGAACGGCGCCGGCGCGTTCGAATTCGGCTTTGAGCAACGCGTACGCACTGAGAACTGGAACAACTTATTCGATTACGGCGACTCGACGGACGATCAGCGCAATCAGATCCGGTACCGCACACGGGTTTGGGGCAAGGCCGGGCTCACCGACAACATCGACGTGTATGTCGGCCTGGTGCAGGAAACCAACCAGATTGTCGTGCCCCGCTCTCCCTACCGCTTCGATGAAATCGCCTTCGAAAACGCTTATGTCGACATCAAGAAGCTGTTCGTAAAGGGCCTCTCGCTGCGCGTCGGCCGCCAGAACATCATGAAGGGCGAAGGGTTCCTCCTGCTGGAAGGCAACCCCTGGGACGGGTCGCGATCCATTTATTTCAATGCGGCCGACCTGGCCTATTCCTGGAAGAAGTCCAAGATCGAACTGATCGGCATTTCCAATCCGCGCACCGACCGCTACCTGCCCCAGATCCACGACCGGTCCCGGCAACTGATCGAGTGGGACGAACAGGCGCTGGGCACTTACTACACCGATAACAACCTCAAGAACACCAGCCTCGAAGCCTATTACTTTTACAAGAAAGAAGTCCACGACCGCCGGGCACCTACTAACTTCCAGTTTCAGCCGGACCGTCATGTGAATACCGCCGGAGGCCGGGTGGTTCAGAAACTGGGACGCGGCTGGGAGGCGACTGGCGAAATGGCGCTGCAGTGGGGGCGTCAACATCCGTCGACTTCCATCGCGGGCTGGGGCGGCTACGGATACTTGAAGAAGTCCTGGAAGACCACCTGGAAGCCGAGCGCCTCGGCCGGGTACTGGGGGATGTCCGGCGATGACCCCGCCACCAAGGACACGGTGGAAGGCTGGGATCCGCTGTTCGCGCGCTGGCCCAAGTTCAGCGAGCTCTACCTCTACAGCCTGTTTCGAGAAAAAGGTGTGGGCTACTGGACCAACCTCGGCATGTATCAGGCCGAGTTTCTGTTCACGCCCGTGAAGCCGCTTGCCGGGCGGCTCACCTACTACCGCATGAATGCGTTTCACACCTTTCCTCAAGGCGACACGCGCATTTTCGGCAGCGGCACCGGCCGCGGCAATATGTATCAGGCAAGACTAGACCTGACATTGAATAAGTACTGGAAAGGACACGCACTTTACGAGCGCGTGTCGCCGGGAACGTTCTACGCCCAGCGCACTCCATCCTACTTTGTGCGCTTCGAAGCGATCTTCACCATAAAAGGCAACTTCGGCAGCAGTCACTGACCCTCAAGACGCGTCCGATTGTCTCACGAAACGTCGATCCTCGACGATAAGCCCTTTGTGCCGGTGTTCGCGAGCTAAGACACCCTTAGGGCGCCGGCCTTAGCCCACACGCGGGAGGAATATTCGACGTGAACACCAGGCACTCTTTCTGTGCGCTCTTGTTGCTGATCGCCCCATTTCTGCGGGCACAGGATAACGAAAGCAGATTCGAGTACGGCTTTGAGCAGCGCATTCTCTCGGAGAATTGGAACAACCTGTTCGACTACGGCGACTCGGCGGACGATCAACGCAATCAGGTTCGCTACCGCACGCGCGGTTGGGGCAAGGTGGGGCTCACCGACAATATCGATGTCTATGTCGGCCTGATGCAGGAAACGTACCAGGTTGCGGTGCCCCGCTCGCCTTACCGGCTCGACGAAGTCGCCTTCGAGCACGCCTACATCGACATCAAGAAGCTCTTCGTAAAAGGGCTATCGCTACGCGTGGGTCGCCAGAACATCATGAAAGGCGAAGGCTTCCTTCTGTCGGAAGGCAATCCCTGGGACGGATCGAGGTCTACGTATTTCAACGCGGCCAACCTGGCGTATTCCTGGAAGAAGTCCAAGATTGAACTGATGGCCATCTCCGATCCACACACCGATCGCTACCTGCCCAGAATTCACGACCGGTCCAAGCAACTGGTGGAGTGTGACGAGCAGGCGCTGGGAACTTACTACACCGACAACAACTTGAAGAACACTAGCATCGAGGCGTATTACTTTTACAAGAAGGAGTTCCATGACCGGCGGGCGTCCACGAACTACCAGTTCCGACCGGACCGCCACGTGAGTACCGCCGGAGGCCGCGTGGTCCGGCAACTGCGCCGGGATTGGGAAGCCACAGGCGAGATGGCGCTGCAGTGGGGGCATCAGCGTCCGTCAACTTCCATCGCTGCGTGGGGCGGCTACGGTTACCTGAAGAAATACTGGAGGACTGTCTGGAAGCCGAGCGCCTCAGCGGGTTACTGGGGGATGTCGGGCGACGATCCCGCCACCAAGGACAGGGTGGAAGGCTGGGATCCGCTGTTCGGGCGCGGCGGAAGGATCAGCGGGCTCTATCTCTACAGCCTGATGAAGGAGAGTGGTGTGGGCTACTGGAGCAATCTCGGCGCGTGGCAGGGCGAGTTTACATTCAAACCTGCAAGACCGCTTACCGGGCGGCTCGCCTACTTCCGCATGAATGCGTTCCACACCTTTCCACAAGGCGGCTCGCAGATCTTCGGCAACGGCACCGGCCGCGGCAATCTCTATCAAGCACAGTTGAACGTCACGGTGAATAAGCACTGGAGGGCATCGGCGCTCTACGAGCGCATGTCGCCGGGAACCTTCTACGCGCAACGCTGTCCATCGTACTTCGTACGCTTCGACTCCATCTTCACCTTCACGGGTGGTCTCGGCGGCTGGCACTGAAACTTTTGGCGCGCGGGCGGGGTCTAAGACAGCGTGGGCCCACTCCTGCTCTTGTTGGCGCTTCTCGTCCCGCCCAGCGCGCCACAGGCTGAACTCTCGCTCCGGCTGCTCGATTCCAAGTCGCGGTTTTACGCGGGCGAACTGATTCGTGTTGAGCTTCATCTCAAAGATCCCGAGAAGAGACACTGGTCGGCGGCCGGCTTTGTGGTCGATCCCGGTCCTAATTGCGATCCACGACACCCCTGCGGCAGTCATGATATGCGCACCATACGCCACAGTGGACTGTATGTCGATCTTGGCCGCCGCACCGACCCGATTAGCGCCAATTTGAACGAGTATGTGCCGCGCTTGCCCGCCGGGCACTACACGGTGCGCTATCACCTTCGCCAGCTCGTCGCAAAGGATCGTGGATACATGCGGCGCACCTACGTTTTCGCCGAGCCGCCGGTGGAGTTGGTCTCGAATCCAATCCAGTTCGAGATCGTTCCCGCAACCAAGGCGTGGATTCGCTCGACGGCAGCCGGCGCGCGAACCGCAATCGAGACGACCGGCACCCAGACGCGAGATGGCTGGCGAATTCGCGAGACTGCCGCCGCGCGGTTGCGCTACATCGATCATCCACTCGCCTGGCATGCAACCATGGATCTCGTGGGCGCACAAGCGAATCTTCCCGACCTGCTCTCCGGACTCTACGAGAGCGCCCACCCGGTCGAAGTATGCAAAGAGATGCGCCAGAGGAGTGTGCACCCGGCGTACCCAGCGAACGAGCGGTTCCTGGACATAATGGCCGCGGTATGCGCCAAGGCTGAGGGCCACAAGGGCTATGAGGCGGATTTCGAATTCCGCGGCCGGGCCGCCGCGTTGCTCGCATCGTCACTTTCCTCGAAGACTGGGCAGGCCAGAATCGAAACGCTGCAGACGCTGCTGCGAGCGTTGAGCGAATCCGTTCAACGGCACGTCACGCCGCCGTGGGCTCCGGTGGTGGCCCAGGTGTTCGCTGCCTCGTATGGCGATGCACAGCCGCACCAGCTCCGCACTTTCCTCGATTGGCAATGGCCCTTTCTGCGCTCGCCTCAGATGGAATCGATTCTGGATTCGATCGTCGCCAAACCTGTGGGCAACGCAACTGAAGCCGAAGTCCGCAACCTGGCCTTGAAGCGCCTGTGCGAATTGAATCCGGAAAAGGGCCGCAGACAGTTGCTCGCCGAACTCCACGACTTTCGTACCAGCGCGGATCTGGACGTCTTTATGCTATTGCCGCCCGAGGCCGTAGGCGACATCGACGATGTGCTGATTGAGAGTCTCAACAAAGCGCAAAGCCCTCCTTATGGCGATGGCCGCAAAATGCTCCGTCTCATCGCACGCTACGGCTCGCCCCGGTCCCTGGACCGGTTCAAGGAAGTCTACGAATTGCAGCGGGACCCCTGCGGCGCCGGCCTGATTGCTTACTTCCTGCGCGTGGATCCCGCACACGCCGCGAGCATTCTTAAGCGTCAACCTTGGGATATGCACGCTCCGGCGCCTCCGTGTACCGCCGAACTGATCGCGCAGGTACCGCCGCTTCAGATGCATCGGGTGATGGAGGAGTATCTGGCCGCCTTCCTGCAACACTCCGACGTGAGAATCAAGGGCGCCGCCGCCGTCGCTCTGGGACAATACGGTTCCGCCTGGGCAGAAGAGCCGCTCTGGCAGGCCTGCCTCTACTTCCACGAATGGTGGAAAAACCGGCGCGAGGATCTGGAAAAGGAGGAGTTCATCGGCAACGTCCACCTGGAGCGGGAACTTCGCAACGCGCTGGCCCGAGGCTCGGGATGGCTTACCGACGACGCGAAGCTGAAGCGGATTGATGCGCTGTGCCTCGGCTGGGAATGCCTTCATGATTCTTTTCAAGATCTGAACGCGTGGCGCGGCCCCCTTCGCATGGTGGTGGGTCTTCACGGTGACGGCGAATTCCTGGCCGAGGTCGCGCATTACTCAAATCTCCGTTCCATGGAGGCGCTGGAGCGGAAGCTGTCGCAGTTTCCACGCTGCACCGTGTTTCAGACCTCTATGTACGGCTCGGTGGACGATGCGTGCAAGAAGGCGGTCCTGGAGCAATTGCAGAGGCTGGCCGCCGCGCACGGATTCAAGCTGGTCCAAAAACCTTGAGCGTCTCCTCGGTGATGCGCGCCAGTGTAACCACAAATTCGTCGAGCAGGTCCTGCTTGTGCCCGGTTTCCGCGGCCAGCACGATGTAGGGGCTCATCACGGTGGCGCGCAATACGAAGATGCCCTGGCTCGGGTAGTCCGCGGCATCCACTCCCGCGTGTTCCAACAATCCAGCCACGGCGTGTTCGGAATACTGCGGCAGGTGAAATCGTGTTCGCGAGATGAAGAACGGCTGCGAGTAAGCGTAATCGCGCCCTTCGCCCTCCGCGTCAATAGTCAGCCGCTTGTAAACGGCTTCGCCGAGGGCGTTCATGGCCGCAAGCGATCGGGAATCCTTGCGCCGGATCACGAAGCACACAATGTTGGTGTCGGGCGGGGGCGCGGCGATGCTCACGAATCGATAAGGCGGTTCGTACTGGTTGGCATGCGAAGACTGTTCCCAGTGCGTCAGGTGCTCGTAAAGCTCGCGCGCGGCCGAGACCGAGGCGCGCATGATTTCGCCGTAGCCTTCCACTGTCGGAGGAATCATGCGGTGCGACAGCCAGCAGGCCGCCGCGGCGGCGCCGGGCTTCGACCCTTCGAGAATGTACGGGCCCACGCAGCGCGGGGCTTCGTACAACTTCGCGCGGCAGCCCGCCCGGCTCTCCCGTGTGATGTAAGGGGCTTCCTGGATCAGGAAGTGCCGCACCCGGTCGTTGCGGAACGCCACGATGCCGCAGGGGTACGGCACATAACCCATCTTGTGCGGGTCCACGACGATGGACTCGGCGCGCGGAAACTCGAGAAAGGCGCTAGTCACTTCCTTGCTTCCCCACTGCAATTCGAGCGTGCGCGCGTAAGAGCGGCGGCGGATATCGAGTGGGCGCGCCGTGAATCGGTTGACGGCCGCCGTCCTCTCCGGCTCGCTGGCCGCGGCGTCTTGGGCATTGTCCAGCGCGGTGACAAACATCGAGCGCAGGTAGCCCGCCCAGGCCGCGTCCACGTGCAGCCAGAAGCTCGCGTGCTCGGTCTGTTCGTAACGGCTGCGGAACTCCGCCACCCGGTGGACCGGATCCACCGCGCCCTCCTCGGTGGTCCCGGCGATGGCGATCACCGCCAGGGGGAACATCCCGCGCCGCACCGCATCTTTCACTTTGATTTCAAGGTCGCGCACATCCAGGCGGAAACAACGATCGACGTCCACCAGCACCACGTTGTCGCGGCCTAAGCCCAGAAGGTCGGCGGCTTTCGAAATCGAGTAGTGCGCGGTGCCGGAGACGAAAATCGCCGGCGGATGCCCGGCGAACAGGGCGTGCGTTCCCGCGTGCGCCAGGCTCAGGCCGGTTTCACCGAGCAATTGCCAGGCGCGCGCGGACGCTTCCTCATCGCTCACTTTGAGATGCCGCTTCACGGCCTCGATGAAGCGGAACAGCAGGAACACGGCTTCGTTCGGCTTAATAGAGAGGCACTGCCGGTCATCCAGTCCGGCCAGGGGGTGTTGCTCGTCAGGCGGTTGTCCCGGGATCTTGACAGCGAGCGCGATGCCGGTTTGCTCGACGGCCCGCTTCGCCGCCAGCGGAAAGTAGCGAATGTTGCGCGCCGCCCACAACGCCTCGATGTTGGCGATGGTACCCCCGCCGGTGATGTGCGCCCAGCCGAATTCCTTGCGCCTCTCGCCGCGGTGCGCATCGGGCCCCGGCGGCGTGGTATAGCCAAGCATATACAGGACGTCGCGCGCGACCTCGAGTTCCCATTCGACGGTCACCGGCGCGGCTTCCGGCGTGACGTTGTTCGGGTTGTAAAGCATGCCGGCGAAATAGCCGAGCACGCTGGGGATCGTCTGGTCCGAGAGCATGTGCGCGATGTAGCGCGGGCTGTAAAACGGGAAGTGGCGCTTCAGCCGCGCCAGCATTTCGCTCAACTGCTGAAACAGCGCGTCGTTGAACTCCGACGCCTCGCGCCGCATGCGTTGCGTGATGACGATCTCGTCGGCCGGGTAGTAGTTGCGCCGCCAGTGGAAGTAGTCCCGCAGGATGTGCAGGACCATCTCCTCTTCAAAGGCGGCGTTCTCCGCTTTCGGGCCCAAAAACCAGGCTCCGAGCTGCTTGGTCTGGCTTCGAGAAGGCCGGTTCTCCTCCGGCATGGCGGGCGCCCCTCCCAGGCGCTACCACTTCACGGTCTTGCCCGGTTCGAGCGCCCAGACTTCGCACTCGACCTGATCCTTCACCAGTATCGCCAACTGCTCGGGCCGCCCGGTCAGCGGCGGGAACGTGCCGAAATGCATGGGAATGACTTTCGGGACTTGAAGCAAACGGCAAGCCAGAGCGGCTCCGCGCGGCCCCATGGTGAACAGATCGCCGATAGGCAGGAAGGCCAGGTCCGGCTTGTAGACTTCGCGGATCAGCAGCATGTCGGAGAATGGTGCGGTATCGCCGGCGAAATAGAGCGATCGGCCGTCGGCGAAGCGCAGCACGTAACCGCAGGCTTCGCCGCCGTAAATCATTTTCCCGTCGTCCACAATGCCGCAGCTGTGCACGGCGTGTGTCATGGTGATGTCAACGCCCGCCACCTGCACCGTGCCGCCCTTGTTCATCCCGCACAGATTCTCGACGCCTTTCGAGCCGAGCCACAGGCAGGTCTCGAAGATCGCCACCACCTTTGGGGAAAACTTCTTGGCCAGCGCGATGGCGTCTTCAAAGTGATCGGAATGGCCGTGCGTGATCAACATCGCGTCTACACGGTCGATAGCGTATTCCTTCGGGTAGGCGGGGTTGTTCGCGATCCACGGGTCCAGGATCAACACCTCGCCGCTTTCCAAACGCAGCTTGAATGCTCCGTGTCCCAGCCAGGTGATTTCCAGCATACAAACTGAATTATGTCACGGGACGGCGCAGTGCGAGAAACCGAAGACCGGCTAAAGCGAAGCAGCAAAAATGCCGTTCTGACATGATGAGAGAGGCGCGTCTCAGACCGGACGCATTCCCTGTCAACTATGTGCGGCATTGCGGGTTACTTCTTACAGGAAGGGCAGGCTGAAACGGGGCGGCTGAGGGCCATGTGCGACGCCATACGGCATCGCGGGCCGGACGATGAGGGTTTGCGCGCGGACGGGCAATGTGGCCTGGGCATGCGCCGGCTCAGCATCATCGATCTTTCCACGGGGCACCAGCCTATCGCCAACGAAGACGGCACGGTGTGGGTGGTCTTCAACGGGGAGATCTACAACTATCAGCAATTGCGGCGGGACCTGGCGGCCCGCGGGCACCGGTTCAGTACTTCCAGCGACACGGAAACGCTGGTGCACCTTTACGAGGATGAAGGCGCCGTGGGGGTCAACAAGCTGCGGGGCATGTTCGCCTGCGCCATTTGGGACAGCCGGAAGCGCGAGCTGTTCCTGGCACGGGACCGCTTCGGGAAGAAACCTCTTTACTACGCCGAATGCGCCGATGGGCTCTACTTTGCAAGCGAGCTGAAGTCCCTGCGCGCCGCCGGGCTGCAATTGCCGATCGACACGCACGCGCTGAAGCTGTACCTGCAATTCGGCTACATTCCGGACCCCTGGAGCCCCTTCAAGAACGTGCGCAAGTTGGAGCCTGGCTGCTGGCTGCTCGCGCGTGATGGACGAAAGGCGGTCAGCGGGCGGTATTGGCGGCTCGAACCGCCGTGCGAAGCCGAGCATACGGGATTGGACGAGGCGGCGCTCTGTGAGGAAATCCGCGAAGCATTCGACGAATCGGTGCGGCTGCGCATGATCGCGGACGTGCCCTTGGGAGCATTCCTGAGCGGCGGAATCGATTCAAGCCTGGTAGTGGCCTCCATGGCGCGGCAGAGCGCGCAGCCGGCGAAGACGTTTTCCATCGGCTTCGACGAAGAGGCTTACAACGAACTGCCTTATGCCCGTATCACGGCCGAACAGTACGCTACCGATCATCACGAACTGGTGGTGCGCCCCGAGGCCGTGGAACTGATTCCGCGATTGATTCATTTCCTGGACGAACCGTTTGCGGACTCTTCGGCGATTCCGACGTTCCTGGTGTCGCAATTCGCCGCCCAGCACGTGAAGGTGAGCTTGAGCGGCGACGGCGGCGATGAGCTGTTCGGCGGCTACACATCGTATTTTACGGTGGACGAGCGCCGGAGGTTCGATCGCATTCCGCGTTTCGCGCGCCGCGCTTTGTCGCTCCTGGCCGATGAACTCCCTTACGCCGCCAGGGGCAAGAACTACTTGCGCATGGCCAGCCGGCCCAATGCGCTGGAGCGGTACTTCGAGGAAGTCGCGTTCAGCCCGTATTTCCTTCGCGAGCGCATCCTCAATGCGGATTGGCGGCTGCCGGCCGATGCCGCGTTTCTGCGGCAGACTTTCGACGGCGCGATTCTGGACGACAGCAACGATTGTCTGTCGCAGGCGATGTATTTTGAAGCCACCGCAAAGCTGGCCGGGGACATCCTGGTGAAAGTGGACCGCATGTCGATGGCGCATTCGCTGGAGGTGCGCAGCCCGCTGCTCGATCACCGGCTGGCAGAGTTGGCGATGCGCATCCCGAACCACTGGAAGACACGCAATGGCAAGGGAAAGCTGATTCTGCTCAAGGCGTTGGGCGGCCGGCTGGACCCGCGGCTGCTCGACCGTCCCAAGCAAGGTTTCGGCGTGCCCCTGGCGGCATGGTTCCGCGGGCCGCTGCGAGAAATGCTGCGCGACCACCTGACGTCGGCTTGCTTCCTAAGCCGCGGCATCGTATCGGCGAGATATCTGGATCTGATGCTCGACGAGCATGAACGCGGCAGACGGGACAACTCCACTTTCCTATGGCTGCTGCTTGTGTTCGAGCGGTGGCTGGAGGAATACGAGGCGTCGTGAAGAAGCGCTACCTTACGAACGTCATATGGAGCTGGACCGCAGTCGGGATCAACATGGTCCTGGCATTCGTGCTGGCTCCCTACGTCATCCACCGGATTGGCGAGAGCGATTACGGCGCCTGGATGCTGGCGCTGACGCTCGTAGAGTACTACTGGCTGATCGACTTCGGGTTGCGCTCGGCTACGGTGAAGATGACAGCGGAATACCACGCTTTAGGCGAGAAGGCCGGCCTGGAGCAGTTGCTGAGCACATCCGTGTTGTACTCGGGCCTCGCCGGCGCCTTGCTGGCCGCCGTCACGCTGGCGGGCGCCCCCTATGCTGGCAGGCTCTTCCATATCAGCCATCCCGCGTTTTCCGAATTGGTGATGGTGGTGGGCGTAAGCTGGGCCATCGGCATGGCGTTCAATCCGTTCAGCGCATCCACCGAGGGACTCCAGCGCTTTGACATTTTCAGCCGTATCTGGATTGTGACGAACCTTGCGCGGACGGCGGGAATCGTGGCGGTTCTGCAACTGGGACGGGGCATTCTGGAAATGGGACTGGTGCTGTTCGCGAGCCAGCTATTGATGTATGCGCTCACTTACATCGCCTACCGGCGCGTGGTGACGGGTGTGCGGTTGAGCTGGAGAAAAGCGAATTGGCCGATGTTCGTACAAATGGCGCGCTACGGCATTCACACCTTCACGGCATCGGTGGCCACACGGCTGATGACTCAGACCATCCCGCCGCTGATCGCCTATATGCTGCCGGTAAGATTCGTCACCTACTACGGCGTCCCCGTGCGTGTGCTCGACTACGGCATGGAAGGTATCGGGCGCGTGGGCCAGGTGACGATGCCTAACGCGAGCGATCTCATGGCGCGGGGCAAGCGCGACGAGTTGCTGAACCTGGGGATTCTCGCCAATCGTTACTGCCTGGCGTTGTTTGCACCGATCACGGCTTTTCTGGGCGTGTATGGATTCGAAGTGTACAGTCTGTGGATCCGGCCTTCGTTCGCCGTCGAGAGCGCCTACCTGTTGCCGGTGCTGCTCGTCGGCTACACGGCGGTGGCGGGACAGTTCAATTCAGCTTCCATCCTGTTCGGGATTGCCCGGCACAAATTGTATGCGCGGTTGTTGATCGCCGAGGCGGTCGTAGTTCTGGCTGCGGTGGCCGTGGTGCTGCCGCGCTGGGGCCTGTATGGCGCGGTGTGGGTCACCTCGATGTGCATGATGCTGAACCGCGGCGTGGCGCTCTGCATATTGACCTCCCGCGAATTGGGAATCCATCCATTGCGTTACGCCACCAGGATTTACGGCCCGCCGCTAGCTGGTTGTGCGGCTTCCATGGCCTGGCTTTGGTTGTTGCGCTCGCAGTGGCTACCGGGACGCAACTGGGGTGAACTCATCGCCGCCGGCGTGCTCATGCTCGCGGTGTATGGGCCGCTGGCCTGGCGTTTCAGCGTGGCTGCCGAGCATCGCAACGCGATTCTTGCCTGGGGGCGGAGAGTGTTGAGCGGTTCGGCCGGTCAAATCCATCCCCGGGCGTAATAGTAGGCTATCTTCGCGCTTTCCTGGACCAGTCCGCAAAACAGGCCCCAACGGTTCAGAGGAGAGCTGTAGAGCTTGAGCGTGTGGGGGAAGTAACAAGGGACCACGTCGAGACCGGCGGCGCGGAACGCGTGAAGGGCTCTGAAGATGTGCACGTCGCTGGTGAGCAGAATCTTCCTGCCGGGCCGTCCGGACAGCATGCCGGCGGCATAGACAGCGTTTTCGCGCGTGCTGGTGGAGCGCTCCTCAAGCTGGATCACTTCACGCGGAACGCCGTTGGCCACGAGAAAGTCGGCAGTAACCGCAGCCAGCGAACGAGAGCCTCCACCCGGACCGCCGCAGATGATCACGGCGCTGAAATGCCCCGCCCGGTAAGTGCGGACGGCGTAAACGGCGCGCCAGTAGGTGGCCGCTCCGATCATGTCATCGGGCAACATGTCGGCGGTCAACACAATGAGGATGTCGCCCTCCGATTCCCACTGCCTGCCCATCAACTTGTGCGTGTACCAGGGGATGAGCGGAGTACACGTGACGATCAGAAACAGGAAGGCGAAAGCGACGGCGAGTATGCGCCACGCGCGCCAGATCCGCATGAGCCAGATCTTCATAGGACAGAGGCGCGCAACTGGCGCATCCATCGCTCAAGCACAAGCAGATGCCAAAGCTGCACCGGCGCGCGGCCGTCGCGGAAAGCTTGCCGGAGAGCCTCGGCGAGGCCCGCACCGCGCAGCCATCCTTCCCGTTCGAGGCAGGAATCACGCAACGTCTCTTCGAGCGTGCCGCGCCATCGCGTGGCCAGCCAGGAGCTCACCGGAATCGTAAAGCCCTGCTTGGGGCGATTGGCGACTGCGGGAGAAATCCTGCGGCGCACGATCTCCCGAAGAATGGCCTTGAGCCGGCCGCCGCGCAGACGAACCGTGAAAGGGAGAGGCGCGGCGAAATCCCAAAGCGTGTGGTCCAGGAAAGGCGCACGGGCTTCGAGAGCGTGGTACATGGTGGCACCATCGACTTTGGTCATGAATTCGCCGACGAAGGTGGTTCTCTGTTCGTAGTCCAGGAAGTCCTGGAGCAGTTGGCGGGCGGATGCGAACGAAGGCGGGATCTGGCGCTGCGCCAGTGTCAGGTCCGCCAGTCGCTCTCCGAGAATGTTCCAGCGCTGGTAGTAGGGCAGTCCGTCGTGCACGCGCGTGGCGGCGCCCAAGCCTCCAGTCGCGTAGTCCAGGAAGTGCATGGGGCGGCGCAGAACGGGCAGCGCACGAGCCAGGGGCCGCACCCGGGGCCAAGCGCGCGCGGCGAATTCCGGCATGGCGCCGGCCACTCCCTGTGCCACCTGGAAGTGGCGGTGAAACGGATAGCCCAGAAAGACGTCGTCGCCGCCGTCCCCGGTGAGCAGCACGGTAATCCTGGACCTGATGGCGGCGGACACCTTCAGTAGGCCCATGGCGGAGGAGCACGAGAACGGTTCCGCGTAGGCCGAGGTGAGTTCTTCGAGCGAGGGCGGCTCGTTCGAAGAAAGCGGAATCATCTCGTGCGAGATTCCCAGCAGCCGGGCGGTCTCGCGCGCCTGCCCGGTTTCGTCCGAAGCGTCGCCGGGAGTGCCCACGGTGAAGGTTTGCAGATTGGCGTTGAGCCGGCTCATGGCCCAGCACACCAGGCTGGAATCGATGCCGCCGCTTAAAAGAACACCCACTGGGACGTCGGCGAACAGGCGCAGGCGGACGGCTTCGAGCAGCAGACGCTCGGTCTCCTCCACCGCCTCCTCGAAGCTGATGCGCAGACTTGGATTCGTGCGCGGCAGCGACCAGTAGGTCCGGCGCGTGAGCGTTCCTTCGCGCCATTCCACGATGGTTCCCGCGGGCACCTTCTCGACGCCAGAAAAGATACAACGCTGGTCGGTGACGTAGCCGAACTCCAGATACTCGATCACGGCCATCGGATCGATTTCGCCCACCAGGCCCGCCGCCTGAAGCGCGTGCACCGTGGATGCGAAGGCGATGCCGCCATCCTGCGCGGCAAACACCAAAGGCTTCACACCCAAACGGTCGCGGACGAGGAAGAGCGTGCGCCGTGGGTTGTCCCAGAGCGCAAAAGCGAACATCCCGCGAAGGCGGGAAACCAGGCGATCAATGCCCCAGGCGCGGTAGCCCTCTACCAGAACTTCGGTATCGGTGCGCGAGCGGAAACGGTGCCCGCCGGCCTCCAGTTCCCGGCGCAATTCGGGGAAGTTGTAGATAGCGCCATTGAAGACGACGCCTATGTCGCCGGCTTCGGAGAGCATGGGCTGCCGGCCGGCCTGGCTTAGGTCGAAGATGGCCAACCGGCGGTGCCCGAAGACGGCGTCCGGCCACTCAAAGAGGCCCTCGCCGTCCGGACCGCGCCGGGCCTGTGTCTGCAGCATGGCGCGAACGCGATCCGGGGCGGTGGACGGGAGAGGATTGGCAACGAAGCCGGCGATGCCACACATAGTATTCAGAGCACGCTAAGAGACCGTGTCAAATTCAGAATAGCGAAGAAGAGACTCGTAAAGATGCTGGAGGCGTCCAATCGAGGCCGGGATGGAATAATTCGCCGCGATGGAAGCGGCTCCGGCGCGCGCAAGATCTTCGCGAAGGGTTGCATCTTCGATCACGGCGCGCAACTGATCGGCCAGGCTATCGGAATTGCCGGGTTCGAACAACAGGCCCGTGCCGCCGTGGACAACCAGTTCGGGATTGCCGCCCACACGGCTGGCGACGGCGCAGCACCCGCAAGCCATGGCTTCCATGAGCGAGTTGGAGAGCGCTTCGGACAGCGACGGAAGCACGAAGATGTCGATGGCGCGCAGCCAGGCAAGGACATCGGCAGTGGTGGGTTCGAACAGGCAGGCAGAACCGATGCCCAACTGAAGGGCTTGCTGCTTGAGGGAGCCGAGCAGCGGGCCACTTCCCACCACGACGAGCCGCAGTCCGGGGTTCGCCGGGTACAGGCGCGCGAAAGCGTCGAGCAGCGAGGAGAGTCCCTTTTCAGGACGCAGGACGCAGGTGACCCCTATGACGAGCGAAGCGTCCTTAAGCTGCGCGGGCCTGACTCGCGGTTGGTACTGGTACACGGAGGTGTCCAGGGCGTTGTAGCAAACATGCACGCGGCTCCGCGGGACGGCCAGCCGCTCGACAACCTCCTTGCGCAGCGCTTCGCAGTTAACCGTGACAGCGGTGGCGATACGATGCGAGACACGCATGGGCGGCTGGTAGCGCGACGGGATCAAATCCCAGAAACAACGCTGGCTCGAAATGACCACGGGGGTGCGAAAGAGGCGCGCCAGTGGCACACCGAAGATATTCAACGTGAAATCGAAGGGGTGGACAATGCGGATGCGATTCTCCCGCAGGTAGCGATGAAACCGGGCGGCGGCACGACAGGCGTCGCGGCCAAGGAAGGAACGCATGGGAAGTTCGAGGACAGGGACGCCGCACTCGCGAAGTTCCTGGCAGCGAATGCCGGAGGCGTCGACGCACGCCACATAAGGGGAGAACAGGCGCCGGTCAAGGAACTTAGCGGCTTCGGTGAGTTGACGTTCGCTGCCGCCGGCTCCCAGAGAACGGGTCATCAGGAGTACGGGCGAGGGTCGGGATGCCATGGCCGGTTTATCCATTATCGTGCATGCTGGCGGGGGAAGATCCATGCGCGCGACAAGATGGCCGAGTCTTATCGCGCAACTCGAACTTCAACCGAAGCTTCAAGATGCACCGGACCGATGAGTCCGGATTCGAGCAGGGGATCATCCTTGCTCCAATGCTTACGCGGCGAGAACGTGAGCCGGCCGGTGGGGCTGGCCTTGCCGTCGAGGTGCCATTGCGGCCAGCTCTTCAGGCGGGGGCCCGCCCATTCGGCATCAGGCGGAAGCGCGTCATCACCGATAAGGCGGTTGGGCCAGAGGTTCACCACCCTCACTTCGAGCTGGTTCTCTCCGGCGCGGGCTGCTTCGGTGATGTCCATCCGGTACGGCGGCTTCCACAGGATGCCGAGGTCGCGGCCGTTCAGGCGAACTTCGGCGATCACTTCCACGCGGCCGAGGTCGAGATACAGACGGTGACCAGTACCGATCATGGCAGCCGGAATCGTAACCTCACGCCGGTAGGTGGCGGTGCCGGAAAAGTGGCGCACGCCATCGTCGGCGTGATCGGTCCAGGAGATCAGGCGGTCCAGGGTGACGCGCTCGGGCGCGCTCCAACCTTTGGGAAACTCAAGCTGCCATGGACCGGCTATTTCAACTGGCGACGGGACATCCGGGACATCGGCTCGCAGAAGCTTGTTGCTTGCTGTACGCAACTCATAGGCGCCGGGGCGCGCGACTTCCATGCGATACCCGTCGCCCGCTTGTTCGATGCGGATGCCTTCCATCTGCCCCCGAAGGTCGGTGGCGGAGCTTGCAAGCATTCCGGTCACTTCCACTCCGTTGCGTGTCACCGTGGCGAGACGTTCCGGGCCATCTTCCCTGGCAAAAATCACGAAGACGGATCCGTACGGACCGAGACGAATGGGGATACGCGTGAGGGCGGGCTGCTCGTCGTAGAGCGCCAATCGTTCGATGCCGCCGGAATCGGGCCACCATAGTTCAGGGCGTTTGCCCGCAACGCGGAACGTGGCGAGGAACGTGGCCGCCTGCGGTTCGCTGCTGGCTAGAAAGTAGATGTCGTTGTCGCCAGCGATGCGGTGGATGTAACGCAACTGCTTGCCCGGCTCGAAACCCACGCCGCCGAAATCCGGTGGGGCGCCCTCGTCACTCAAAACCGTGGCAAGGGGCTTACCCCAGACCACTTTGCCTTTCCCGTAACGATGCTCGGTGATGTTCACGCCATCGCAATCGGCCCACAATTCGGAGGCGATGCGGCGCACTTCGGCATCTCCGGCGCCCAGTTCCGCGAGGCTGGGCGACTTCGCGGGCGGCATGCCCACGGCGACCGCGCCCGCCGCGACCAATTCCTTGATCTTACGCAGTTGAGCCACGCGCATCACTTTGGACGCCGGAAGCACGAGCACCTTGTAACTCATACCGCCGGGCAAGGTGGCGCGACCGTCGCGCACCGTCATCCGCGCAAGCAGGCGGGCGGAGACCACGTCGTAGTCATAGCCGGGCGGTGTGGACAAGTTGGAGAGAGGTTCGTGGACATCGTTGGGCGCGCGTTCGCTCGCAACGTACGCCACATCGGCGACGAAGCGCCCCTGCTGGAGCAGGTGCTGGCAGCGCGCCAGGTACGTGAGCCAGGCCTTTGATTGCTCCCACCAGGTGATTGTGCGTTCAAAGTGGATGCCGTAAGGGCCCATGGTCATGCCGGGCCATCGATTGAGCCACGGCTGCATGGCGTAACGGTGGATGACGAATCGGTTGATGCCGAGCGTGAACATCTGATCGCCCAGGGGTTTGAATCGGAACGGATGGTTCTGCCACTTGCCGTTCCAGGCGCGCGAAGTGAAGGCCTCGGCGGCCAGCACCGGTTTCGAGTACGTGTGTGCGGCCGAGGCCATCTCCTTGGTTACCCACCACGGTTCCGTGCCCATCCAGAACTCGCTCATGGGTAGATCGGCAAGGCCGGCGTACGGGAGATCGTCGAGCGGGCCGTTGCCGTACGCTTCGATCGAGAGCTTGAGTCCGTTGCGATGACTCAGTTCGCGGAAGCGGCCCGCGTAATTTTCGAGCAGCAGGTCGGCGATGGTGCGGCGCAGGTCCCAGAGGAACCGTTCCGAGACTTCGGCGCTTTCGACCACCCGTCCCGTGAAAACGGGCAGGAAGGGCAGCAGATCGTAGCCGCGGCGCGCACGGAACGCCTCGCGGAAGCCGGGCGTCCAATTCTGCGACCCTGTTTCCCAACTGTCGATGTGCGTGTAGGCAAGCGCACTGGCACCCGCGGCACGCTGGCCCGCGATGAGCTTGCCCATGAGCCCGTCAAAATGGACGTCCACGGCGCGCCTGCTGAGCTTGTCGCACTCCAGGCCCAGGCTTTCCCGCGGCGCGGGATGATTCATCTTGCCGGTGGTGGTGTGGCCCAAACGGAGGATAGTCCAATTACCCGGCGGCACGTCCCAGCGCAGGCGGCCGCTCGCATCCATGTGCGCGGTAAGATCCAGGATCTTTCCTCGCGGTATGGGCGTGCCGCCCGTGCCACCCGCGAGCGATGGCTGGCTGATGTAGGCCGCTTTGCCGGGGATGTCTTCGATCCGTCCGTCTCCATGCAATTCCACGTAGCCAAGCGGGATCTCGTCGGGCGCTGGCGCGACCGGCTTGTCGAACGTGATGCGGAAATAGCGTCCCGAGGCGCGATCGAAATTCACCGACGCGACTGGCCAGGAAACGTTGAAGCGGCGCAGGGGACGCCAGGCACGGCCATCCTCGGAGACGGCCAGCGTGCCCGCCGCGGTGGCGCGGAAGCGGTCAAGCGCAATGGTCAAGGCGCGCGCGGTGAACGGTTGCGGAAACTCGATTGTTGCCGCGTACTTCTCGCGGCTTAGCTTTGCGCCGGCATCCGCCATGCGCGGGGAGTCGGCGGGCGGGGTGGGAAAGGCCACCACGGCAATGTCGCGATAAAAGCCGGCCGTGGTTTTCGGTTGCGGGAGCGTGGCGGAGAAACGGCGAGGGCCGCTGGTGCGCGATTCGCTCGATACAACGATCTGCATGGACAGTTCCGGCGTGATCCAGGGGCCACCGCTGCCGCACCAGCCGCCATCGTTGTTCATGTCGATGGTGATGCCGAGGCGCGTCGCCTCCTTCAGGGCGTGCTGGAACATTGCGCGCCACTCCGGCGTCAGGAAGCGTACCGGGCCCTTCGGCACGAACACGTCCACTTCCATGATGATCGCGCCCCGGATGCCGGCGCGGTGCATGGCTTCAAGATCCGCAGTGATGCCCTCGCGGGTGATGTTGCCGTCGATCCAGAACCAGTAGACCCAGGGCCGGGCGGAGTCCGGCGGATCGCGAAACTCGCTCGCGAGGTCAATGGGCGCGGAGAACGCGGCGGAGGCCAGCAGCGCAGCGATGGCTATCCCCGCGAGCAGGCGCTTCATCACGGCTTCACGACGGTTTTGGACACGGCCTGGTTGTCGAACTCGTCGGCGACGCGGACGGCGATGGTGTGCTCGCCGGGCTGGACCTTGCCGATGCGAACGTTGAAACTCAGCTCGCGGGAATCCATGAGTTTGGTGGTGGGTTCAACTACGGTCCACTCGCCTCCGTCGAGCGAGTATTCGGCGCGCTCGATGACGCTGCGGGCGTCTCGGGCCGTCCAGCGCACGTCGAGGGCGCCGGAGTTGAGCCCGGCGGCGAGCGACATGATCTCCGGCGGCGTGTTGTCGATCATGAACTTTTCGCTCTCGAGTTGCGCCGTAAGCGCCATGCCGGCGGGGTTGTCCGGCGAGTCGGAGACCGTCACGCGGACGCGATACTCGCCGTCCGGGAACGCCGTCGAATCCCACGTATAGTGCTTGTCGGTGGTCTTCTCTTTAAGGAGCTTCCACTCCGTTTCAGCGACACCGCGAATTTCGACCTTCGCAACCAAATCGTCTCCATTTTCGTCGCGAGCGGCCCAGCGGGCGCCGATGAAGCCTTTGGCGTACTGAAGCGTCGCCGAGGAGGACCCGATGGAGAGGCTCATTTGCGGCGTCGAGGGCCGGGTGCGGCGCGGCAGCGGCGGCAGCGTGATGGATTGCGAGGGCGTAAGCGTGAGGCTCTGCGGCGGGAACTTGTAATTGGGCGGAGTGATTTCGATCTCCTCGACAACCGGCGCCACGTTCTTTGGCAGGTACGCGACGGAAACCGAATCGAGCTCCGGCGAACGGCCGCCAGGAGCTTGCTCGATCATGGCGCGCCACTGGATGAAACGGGCCGCCGGCGAGCCGGCGCGGCCACCCTCATGCGCGTCAATGGATCCCGACCATGGGCTCCAGTTCTTGCTCGGGCTGTCCACGTTGCCGCTGCGCGTCGAGATCGTGATGCGCCCGCCGTTCAGCACGGACATCGATTCAATGCGCCCCCATTGGGAATGCAGGGTGGAGTCGTGCGCTTCACTTTCGATGGTGCCATCCTTTTCAAGGCCGGGTCCTATGGCGAACAGTTTTCCGATGTTGCCGGAAGCGGCGTACAACTCGCCGGCCGGACCGGAGGCGAGGCTGGTGATCTGCGTGGGCGCGGTGTTGAGCAGTAACGTAGACAACAACTCGGATTCCAGGCGGTAGATGTTGCCCTTGTTGCCCGTACCGGCGACGGCGCGTCCGGCGCGGTCGACGGCAAGAGCATAAACGATTTCCTGCGGGTGGCTCCAGATCTTGCGCGGGGAGCCATCCGTTTCGATGCGATAGACTTCCGAACCTCCGGTGAGCGATGCCGCACCGGGTGCGAACGTGGGCGGCGCCGTGGCCACCGCGCGCACAGTGACTTGCCCTGGCGCGGCGGCAGCGGGCACAGGCACGGGTACGGGAGCCACCGGCACGGGCACCACAACGGGCGGTACCGCGGCGGCGCGCGCGCCGGCAGCGGCGGCGTACACGGTGCCGTCGGCGGCCACGGCAACAGCGGTCACCTCACGTTTGGCCGCCTGATAGAGCACAAAGCCTTCCGCTGCCGGGCTGACGCGGAGGATCAGGCCGCCTGGCTCGGTACCGACGATCAGGTTGCCGCGCGCATCGATGGCGAGAGAGCGGGCGTGCGTTTCATCGGTCTTGAAAAAGACGCCGCCCTTGCCAGCAGGCGTCACGCGGTGTACCTCGCCCTTGTCCCCGGTGGCCACGAAGAGATCGCCCGAAGGCGCAAACGCCATGGCCCAGATGTACTTCGCGCCGGGATTATAGAACACTTCGGCTTTGCCGTCGGGCAGGATGCGGTAAATCTTGCCGTCGGGCGAGGTGGCAGCATAGACACGGTCCTGCTTGTCCACGGCGACCGCGTAAATGTCCATTCCGTCAAGTTCCGCAAGAACCTTGCCGGCGCCGCCGGAGGGCGCCATATAAAGCTTGGCCTTGGCGCCGCCCGCCCCGCCGCCGCCCGCGTAAAGGTTGCCTTTGGAATCGCGCGCTACGGCCCATAGGTACGGCGAGGAGGAATCGTAGATCTCCTTCAGGGACGGCGCGAGCGTGACCTTGCCGTCGCTGGAAATGGAGAGGCGCTTGATGGAGCCCTTCTCGAAATTCTCGCGGTCGCTTACAGACCACACACGCGTCTGGCCCGCGTTCGCGTACATAGCGGCCGCCATCAAGGCGGCGCAAACAACAGTGATTTTGCGCATGGCGTTTAGGTTTACTTGACCGTGATTCGGAGCGTGTAGCTGCCGCTGACGATGAAGTCGAACGGGATGGCGGCCTGCTCGACGGCGCTTTCGGCGCTGGTGAGCAGATGGCGGTTGGAGCTGCGCCCGTTCTGCATCACGTTGAGAACGGAGGCAGGCAGGCTCGGCAGCGCCTTGTCGTCGCTGTAAACGGCCGGGCGCGCCTGGACAAAGGCGGCGTAGAGCTTGTTGTTGGCGCGTTCCTGGTTGATGAGCGCGACGGCCTGGGGCAGTTCCAGGTAGCGGTTCATCGTTCCCGCCGCGAGGCTCATGCGGTTGAGCGTATCGGCATCGCTGAGCAGAATGCGGTGCTCGCCCTTGGGTAGTGTGGCGGGCACTCGCAGCGTGAAGTTCTTCTCCACGCGCTCGCCGCGATAGGGCCGCAGGAAAACCTTAACGGGAATTTCTTCACCCGGAGTGACCTCGTTGCGGGCGATCCAGGCGCGTTCGATGGAAGCGATCCGGCGGCGCGGCAACAGGTCGATGGTGGCGTTCACCGCCTTGAGCGTGGGCATCTTCACCGCATTCGAGAACAGACGGCCGAACTTGTCTCCCCACCACCCGGCCAGGAGCAGCGGAGCGGGAATGGGCATCTCGCTTTGCGCCTGCATGGTGGTCAGCGAGATACTGGGCATGCTGTCCACTTCCACCTTGCCGCTCAGGCGGTAGGTGGCCTCTTCGGCAAAATCGTTCAACCCGGAAATCGAGTTGTACAGCGTGAACATCATCAGCGTGGGCGTCCACTTCTGCTCAACAGCCACCCGGAAATGGAGCGTCTTCTCTTTGCGGATGGCGTTGTCGTCATCGAAACTGCGCACGCGGACGCTCACCGGAATGGTGGGAGCCGTCCGGCCGAGAACGCCCATGATGCCACTGTGGCGGTCCTGGCGCAGTGCGCCGACGATCTCGGTCGCGTTGGCGATCTTGGTGGGGGCATACGCCGACGAAAGCACCATGAGCACTTCCCCTTTGCTCATGGGCAGGTTCAGCGGACCCAGGTTGAAGAAAGGGTGTCCAAAGGCGAGCACGCGCTTGCCGTCGTTGTAAGTCACGGTCCCCAGGCCGGTGACGCTCATGTCGCCCGAGACGAGCACTCCCGCAACCACGTCACCGGGAGCGAGCGAATTACGCCACCCCGGTGCGGGCCCGGCGCTCGCGAGCGCGCCGCTCGCGCCTCCCTGCACGGCCTTCAGTCCAAGCTGCTGGAACAGCGGACCGAACTCTCGCAGGACGTCTTCGTGGAATCCGGCAAACAGCAGAGGGGTCTCGATCGGAACCATAGTCGTGTCCAGGGGAGGTGTGCTTTGCGCACCCGCGGAGACGGTTTGCGCGAGCAACTCCGCCGGAACGTTCAGTCCCGCGCGATCGGGCAGCTTGTCGGGAGTGCGGGCGCCGGCCGGGCGCGTTGCGTCGAAGTCGTTGATCTCGATCATCAACTCAATGGGCGTGATGCCGCAGATGGCATCCGGCGAAAACATGCTGAGCCGCAAGGCGATGGCGCCGGCCAGCTTTCCGTCGATGTAAACGGGACTGCCGCTCATGCCCGCGGCGACGTTGGTCGACTTGGCTTTGCCGCCCAACCTGCCGAGGATCACGTCCTGTTTGGGACCCCAGGCGTTCTTCCACAGGCCGATGATTTCCACCGGCACCGGCTCGGGCTCGCTGCCCGTGAAGACCGTCCATGCGACGCCGCGCATGCCTGGCTTGATCTCGGATGAACGAAGGATCTCGACAGGGCCGCTCTGCGGGCGCGGAGGCGCCGGCGTATCGGCGGAGGCGAAAGACACCAGAACGGACGCGAAGGACACCGCCCCCGCCAAAAGGATGCTTCTCATAGGTGAGCCCTTATCCCTAGTGTAACTTCAACCAGCGGTCCAGGAAGGCGTAGGCCTGCTGACGGATCTCGGGCGGGAAATCGTGCTTGGCATCCGGGTGCACGGCGACGAGGCGGTCCGGCTCGTTGAATATACGGGTATAGACAGGCAACGCCGCGGAAACGCAGTCCTTCACGCCGGAGACTTCGAAGTTGCTGTCCCCGGTGGGTGCGTTGATGAAGACGGGACGGGGCGCGATGGCGCCGAGGATCTCCGTGAAATCGAAAGGCACCTTGCCCGGATCCTTGCCGAAAACCGTGGCGATGCGCGGCATATAGCGCGGGCTGGTCCAACCGGTGAGGTCGCCGTTGTAATACTTCCGGAACGAATTGAAGCCGCAGCTTGTGACCACCGCCTTGATGCGCTCGTCAAACACCGCGACGAAGAGCGAGTTGTGGCCGCCCAGCGAGTGCCCGATGACACCGATGCGCTCAGGATCCACTTCGGCGAGCGATACGAGCAGATCAATGGCGCGGCGATGATTGACGATGCCCTTCATAGTCCCGCTAACGTACTTCGGGGAATCGAATTTGTAAGCGTAATCTCCAAAGCTTGGATAGTCCGGCGCCAGGGCTACGTAGCCGCGCTCGGCGAGTTCGTGGGCGTAGTGGAGGTTGGGCAGACCGGCCAGACCCGCGGGTTCAGCCTTGCCGGGACGAGTGGTCTGGTGCAGGCACAGCATGGCCGGCAGGCGGCCCTTGCGATTGTGCGGCATCAGAAGGTAGGCCGGCACGCGGTCGCCTTCCTCGGCCAGATAAGTCAGCTTGATTCGGGTGTAGGAGGCCGCCCGGACCTCTTCGAGTGTCTCCACAGCCAGAGGTTGCGTGCTGCGAGGCGGCAACGCGCCCATGACGAGTTCCATCCCGGCGAGAATGTCGCCGCGGCGCTTGGCCCAATCGCGTTTCGACCGCACCACGTGCCGCCGGCCTTTGCCGTCCTGGTAGTACAGAAGATCGCTTTTATCGCTATAGAAGGGCGGCGGCGCGGCGCAGGCCGAGAGCGCCAGAAAGAAAAGGGCGGTTCGGATCACCGCAACAGTCTACCATTGATCTTCGCGTCAACCTGAGGGACGTCACTCCGGCCAGTGCTGCCGAACTCCGTCGCTTGACACCACCTCCCGCCATCGCGAGTTGAAGCGCTCAGCGATGTCCGGCCGGCTCGCGAGTAAGGACGCCATGCCGAGCCGGATGTGAGGATCTACGTCGTTTTGTTCAGTGCCCAGGCGGGTCTGGATTTCATGCCAACTGTCCGTCAGGCCGCCCGTGTCGATCAGCACGACGCGATCTCCGCAGACCCCGAAGTTCTTCAAATGAGCATCCATAGAGAAGACCCCGCGGCTCCACCCGGCCTGCCGGAATTCAAGAAACCGGTTCAGCCATTCCTCGACCTCTTCGAATCTCCCTTTCTCAGCCAGTTCCACCAGACGAGCATAGAGCGTCGCCTCAACGCGCTGGGTAGCCTGACTCACTTCGAGCCATCCCGGCCAACCGCCCACCTGGACGCGCGTGGGAGGAAAAATCACATCTTCGGGAACCAGCGCCGTACCGTGCAGATAGGTCTGCGCCAGGCTTTCGCCTCTTTCACTGCGGAAACGATATATCCGCCACATTTCGCCAATGTGCGTGGTATACCAGAGTCCGCGCGGTACCAGGAGTACTAATGATTGCATCATGACGCGGAACAGCCGGTTTCTATGTGAGGGCTTATCGAACAGCTTGTCGCCGCCCGGAATGAAATGCGCAATTCGCCGGGCCAGCTTCCAAATGACGATCAGCGCGATAATTTCCGAGCTGGAACGTTCGCGCCGCACAACCCAGTGTTCGGAGGCGTATACAACTTTCCCCACGCCCTCTCCGATGCGCTGCAGCCGCTGGCTGGTCAACTCCGCCGGAGCGTTCGGTAAGGCTCGCGGATGTCTCGGAGGTTCCTGGCCGTTGCCCAGACGCTCCATAGCCAGCATTGTCGCTCCGATCGCGCAAAAAGAAAATGGGGCTGGCGGTGTGCCAGCCCCATTCTTGAACGACTGAGTTACAGAACTGCGACCTACGCCGTGCGCATGGTGTCGCTCTTGTCGCCACTGATGGCGGCCTGAGCGGCGGCCAGACGCGCGATCGGCACGCGGTACGGGGAGCAGGAAACGTAGTTCATGCCCACGCGGTAGCAGAATTCCACCGAACTCGGCTCGCCGCCGTGCTCGCCGCAGATGCCGACTTCCAGCTTCTCGTTGGTCGAACGGCCCTTCTTCACGGCCAGGTCGATCAACTGCCCCACGCCTTCCTGATCCAGGACGGCGAACGGGTCGGCCTTGAAGATCTTCTTGTTCTCGTAATCCTTCGAGAACTTGACATAGTCGTCGCGGGACAAGCCGAGCGTCGTCTGCGTCAGGTCGTTGGTGCCGAAGCTGAAGAATTCGGCCTCGGTTGCGACCTTGTCGGCCGTGAGAGCGGCGCGCGGAATCTCGATCATGGTGCCGATCATGTAATGCTGATTCTTCAGACCGGCCTTGCCGAGCACCTCGTCGGCCACCTGCTTCACGATGGCCTTCTGGTCGGCCAGTTCCTGCACGCTACCGATCAGGGGAATCATGACTTCCGGCAGCACCTTCACGCCCTTCTTGGCCACCTGCACAACGGCCTCGAAGATCGCGCGAGCTTGCATTTCGGTGATTTCCGGATAGGTGATGCCCAAACGGCAGCCGCGGTGACCGAGCATCGGGTTGAACTCATGCAGCTCTTCGACGCGCTTCAGCAGCTCGGGGAGCGCCTTCTTGAGTTCCGGAACCGCCATGCCGTACTTGGCCGCCATTTCCTTCTTCTCCTTGATACCGGCGGAGGGCAGCTTGGCGATGTCGACCATAAGGTCTTCGCGCTTGGGAACGAACTCATGCAGCGGCGGATCGAGCGTGCGGATGATCACCGGGAAACCGTCCATGGACTGGAACAGCCCGGCGAAATCCCTGCGCTGAAGCGGGAGCAGCTTCGCGAGAGCCTTCTTGCGGGTCTTTTCGTCGCGGGCCAGAATCATGGCCTGCATATTCTCGATGCGGCCCGGACCGAAGAACATGTGCTCGGTGCGGCACAAGCCGATGCCCTGGGCACCGAACTTGCGGGCGACCTTCGCGTCGCGCGGGATGTCCGCGT
Organism: uncultured Solibacteraceae bacterium; assembly: GCA_964561215.1. Taxonomy (GTDB): domain Bacteria; phylum Acidobacteriota; class Terriglobia; order Bryobacterales; family Bryobacteraceae; genus JAJFUV01. The sequence goes on from CAZLOS010000018.1 coordinate 59,219, forward strand.
TGGCGCGAACGCCGAACTTGCCGCGGAACTCGTCCGCCCAGCCCATGAATTTCGCCAGGAAGCCTGAACTCGGGTCGGCATCCATCGTATTGGCCTGACCGGCAAAAACTTCACCGGTGGAGCCGTCGATCGAGAGCCAATCGCCTTCCTTCAGCGTCTGGCCGGTCTTGCGGACGGTGACGGTCTTCTTGGCCTCTTCCACGGCCAGCTCTTCGGCGCCGGCCACGCAAGGCGTGCCCATGCCGCGAGCGACGACGGCGGCGTGCGACGTCATGCCGCCACGGGCCGTCAGGATGCCCTTGGCCACTTCCATGCCGTGAATGTCGTCGGGCACGGTTTCTTTGCGGACCAGGATCACGGGGTAGTTCGGAGCCTGAGCCACAGCCTCGTCGGCGGTGAACACGATACGGCCCACGGCCGCGCCAGGCGAAGCCGGCAGGCCGGTGGCGATGTTCTTCAGGTTCTTCTTCGAAGCCGGATCGAGCACCGGGTGCAACAGCTGGTCGAGCTGCTGCGGATCGACGCGGAGGATGGCTTCCTTCCTGTCGATCAGGCCTTCCTGGACCATGTCGACCGCGATCCTCACCGCCGCCGGACCCGTGCGCTTGCCGTTGCGGGTCTGCAGCATGAAGAGCTTGCCTTCCTGGATGGTGAACTCGAAGTCCTGCACATCGCGGTAGTGCTTCTCGAGCATGCCCGTGATCTCGCGCAACTGCGCGTAGACTTCCGGCATAACGTCCTTGAGCTCGTTGATGGGCTTCGGCGTGCGGATGCCGGCCACCACGTCTTCGCCCTGCGCGTTGATCAGGAATTCGCCATAGAACACCTTCTCGCCGGTGGCGGGGTTGCGGGTGAAACCAACGCCGGTGGCGGAGCTATCGCCCATGTTGCCGAACACCATGGCCTGCACGTTGACGGCGGTGCCCAGATCGTCGGCGATCTTGTTCATCTTCCGGTAGTAGCCC
>CAZLOS010000019.1:0-58926 GCA_964561215.1 uncultured Solibacteraceae bacterium
CTCGTGGCCGAACAATTCGCTTTCGATCAACGTCTCCGGCAGCGCCGCGCAGTTCACCGCGACGAATCCCTGGGCTCGCCGGTTGCTCAAGGCGTGAATCGCCCGGGCGGCCAGTTCCTTGCCGGTGCCGCTCTCGCCGAGCAACAGCACCGCCGCACGGCTCGGCGCCACCTGGCGCACCAGGGAGAACACGGATTGCATGATCCGCGAGCCACCCACCAGTTCGCCGAGCACGCCCTGATAGCTTAACTGCCGCGTGAGCGAGTCGGTTTGCTCCTTGAGGCGGCTCTGCGCGACAGCGCGATCCACCAGCATTCGCAGCGCCTGCGGCTGGAAGGGCTTCTCCAGGAACCAGAACGCGCCCAAATCGTGCACCGTCGATATGGCGGTTTCCAGGTTTCCGAATGCGGTCAGAACGATGACCGGCGGGGGGCTGGGATGCGCCTTCAACCTTTCAAGGAATCCCACTCCATCCAGGCGCGGCATCATCAGGTCGGTGATGACCGCGTGGGCGGGAAACTCGCTCAACTTCTCCAGAGCTTCAAGGCCGTCCGCGGCCGATTCCGAGGCGAAGCCCCACGCCTTGAGCATGGTGGCAAGCGCGGTGCGCTGGTTCTCTTCGTCGTCGACGACCAGAACGCGAGCCAGATTCTCACTTGATCCCATAAGACGTGGCCTGTGGCAGGCCCGCTCCTGTCTTATTGTACAGTTCCGGGGAGCCGCTACAACGAATTTGGTCCTGATTTCAGCATGATGCGGCGCCCGCCATGCTCGAACAGGCCGGTCAGCCCCTCGGGCAGCGTGATGGTTCCGGTGAGGGCGTTGCCTTTGCGTTTGAGGTCAACCGTGATAGCGCCTCGCGGGTGCGGCACCCGGGCGCGCAGCATGGGCAGCGGACCCAGGTGCGGCCGGATCAGGACGGAACGGAATCCCGGCTCGTTCGGCTGCACGCCCGCCACCGTCGACAGCAGCTCGTAGTTCGGGCTGGCGCTCCAGGCGTGGCAATCCGAGCGCGCCTCGCCCGGCGTTTCGGGCCACGTCGTGAAGCCCTGTTCCAGCATCTCCCGGTAAGGAGTCAACTGCTCGATGTAGCGTTCGCCGAGCCCGGCTTTAAGCATGGCGCGCGACAGGTAGTGGCGGAAGTAGAACGTAATCGGCGTGAGCGAGTTGTCCTCAAGCAGCTTCTCTGCAAAGGCCCTTTGCTCCGCCGCGGGCAGGGCGCCTTCGAGAAGGGCGAGGATGTTGCCCTGACGGCTGAAGGTCTTCTGTTCGGGCGTGTCGGCGAAGACGCCGCGGCTCTCGTTCCAGGCCGTGGCCCTCACGCGGGCGACGATCGATTCGGCGCGCGAGCGGCAGCGCTCCGAGAGTACGCGATCGCCCAGCGCCGCTTCCAGGTCCGCCGCGGCGCGTAGCGCGCCTGCCCATTGCAGGCTCACTACCACGGACTCACCGGTCTCCGAACCCGGCGGATTCCCGTGCCGCCAAGTGGGGTTCCAATCGACGAACGGCCACCAGGAGATCGCTCCGGCCAAACCGGACGGATGGCGGCGGTCCTCGAACCAGCTCAGCACGGCGCGGATGCCGGGCAGACGAGCCCGCACGAATTCGGCGTCGTCGCGGTGCATCCAGTAGTCGTGCACCATGTTGATCCACAGCAGCGAGAAAGTCGGGATGAATTGGGGTACGTTCGAGGGGTAGCGGCTGTAAGTGATTCCGTCGGAGATGCGTGAGTCGTCGAATTGTTGAATGGCGTTGCGCAGCAGGCGGTCGTCGCCGGACATGTAGAGCGAGATCAGCCCCTGCACGCGCGTATCGCCCACGTACTGCATTTGCTCGAAGTAGGGGCAGTCCATGTATGTTTCGTGCGCGCAGAGCCGCGCGGTGCGCCAGCCGGTTTCGAAGATGGCCTGCAGCCCTCGATCGGTGGTTTCGAGCAGCGCCTCGTGCTTGAACGGGTAGGCGGTGAAGCGCGCCGAGAAGTCATGAACCGTCAGAGGCTCGCCCTGCGTCTGGATTTCTAACTGCACGTAACGGTAAGGGCGCCACCACAGCGGCCGCCAGGTACGCCTCGCGCCGCCGCCGGATACAAACACGTCCGCCATGCCCAGGATTACCTTGCCCTCGGTGTCGTCGCGATTGCCTTTGGGCCAGCGGGATTCCTGTTTTCCGGGGATGGGCTTGTAAAGCGACTCCGAATAGACTATCTCCACTTTGGCGCCGCGCCCTCCGGATACAGTCAATTCGGGAAAGGCCGTGGTGACAACTGCGTTGTCGAGCAGGATGACAGCTTTGCTGTTGGCCCGAACTTCCACCGGCGCCGTACCATTTGCAAAGCCCGGTGGGACTTCCACTCCCTCGGCGCGGACAACGCGCGCCAGGCGCTGGGGAGAATCTTCTTGCGGCGGCAGCGCATCGGGCACCAGGAACCAGCGGTCCACGTCATTGCGGACCCCGTACGGCATGGCGTTACCGACGGCCACGGCGGCGGTCCACTTCGAATCGTCGTAGGCGGGCGTCTGCCAGCCCCATGGATACTTCGCGCCGTCCACGGTTTCGCCCGCCCCGGCCAGCACGCCGGCCGGATAGCCGGGACGGTTCCGGTCCAGCGGCGAGTACGCTTCGTCGGCGATGCACTTCCAGTCCGCAGGCGTGTTGACCACCGATTCTTTCGATCCGTCGCCTTGCATCAGGAAGGCCGTTGCGTTTGAGATCTGCGCGGCCGGGGCATAGCGGCCCCAATTCCACACCACCGCCGCCACGACGTTGCGGCCCGCCGTCATGTGTGGCGCCAGGTCCAGCGTCTGATAACGCCAGTGCGCCAGGTCCCCGCGCGAGGGACCCATCGCCACCCTGGTTCCGTTGACGAAAAGCTCGTAGCGGTTGTCGGCGGTGACGTGCACGAGGAACGAGGCGGGCTTTTCGGAAAGCGTGAAGCCCTTGCGGAAATGGTAGACGCCGAAACCGCGGTTGGCCGACGGATGCGATGCCCATTTGGCGGGCCAAGGGGCGCGGAGAAGGACAGGATTCGCCGCAAGCAACATTGCGAGAGCCGAGAAAAAAGTGACGAGGAGACGCATCGAGCGTCATTGTAGCAACGCGGGGAGTTCGAGCGGGGAGGCTTAGTTTACCTGCTGTGCCAGGACACCCAGCCTACTGCTCGTTGAGCTTTGCGTGGCGGCACTTCTCCAACGCTCCGATTAGGGCCGCCGACATTGCCGCGCCGAGGCTTGCTTCCCGGAAACCAACGGCTTCTGCGAAAGGTTCCGTCGCACAGTCAAAGAGGAATTCTTCTCGGTGGCGTTTCGCAAGACGCTCTGTGAGAGCGTCCTGCAACTACAGACGGACCTGGACCGCTACCTCGAGTTCTACAACCGTGAACGAGCCGGCCAGGGTTATCGCACCAGAGGCAGAACCCTTTATCGGCACTCAGACAGAATGCTGATCTGGATGCGCTGAGGTGGTTGTATAGCCGTCGCCATGCTCGGTCTCCGCAGCGTATCCACAGGAAGCAAATGCGTCCTCGATACGCTTAAAGGTCAACGAGCCGTTCACGACATGCCCGGTGTCGATCGAAAACGAAATCGGATGCAAACGCAGGAAGTCGCTAGATGACGCGATGACTCCTAGTTCAGCGCCCTCGATGTCCATTTTGACGAAGGTGGGCACGAAACCCACCTTGCTACATGCAGCTTCGAGCGTCAGTACGTCGACATTGATAATCTTGCCCCGCCCCGCTTTTTGGAATTGCGCCAGTGTCGATCCGATAGTGCCTTCCGATGCAAACGCGCGTGTCCCGCATACATCCGACAACGCTGCACGGATTGGAGTCACATTTGAGAGGGAATGTAGAGCGATGTTCTTGAGCAAGTATTCATATGCGGTCGGATCGGGGTCGAAAGCAAACACTTTACCAGTTGGCCCCACCGCTCGGCTCAGGAAATAGGAAGAGGCTCCCGCATGTGCGCCCACGTCGAAAACAACGTCTCCTGGCCGTGGTTTCCAAAACCTTGTGTAGGATTCAATGGCCGCCTCTTCTTCCGGGATGGCGGGGAACCAAAACGCAAAACCACTGTTTCGGAATCGATGAAGCGCAGGCCGCGAGTAGTCCACAATATCTCCCGTATGCTCCGTCATTTCGTAATAGAGATCGAAGGCGCGGCACAGGTCTTGGATGAACCAAGCGTTCGGTAGGGCAATTCGGATTGTACGCCCAGTTTTCTCGATATCGATGTATCCGTGATGAAAATGCAGCCGCACCCCGCGGAGCGCCGCATACATCGAGAGCGACGCTTTGGTGACGGGATGGGAAAACCCGAGTTTGACCAGACCGCGCTTGAGCATCTGTGACACGACCGTTGTTGCAGTCTTTACCGGCATATCGCTTGTTGCCTCAGCCTTTCATAAGATCCCGCCGGGATTGATCCAGTTCCTTCAACCATGTTGTTAGCTAAACTCCTCCGTGAGATCACCGATTTCTGTTCCGCATGATGGCCTCCACGCCAACGTAGAAGCCCGACGACAGGGATAAATTATAACAACCCGTCAGCCTGGTGCTCAAATAAGGGAAGCTTAATCTACCTTTACACCGAGGCGCGCAGCGAGCGACGCTATTTTTTGCCAGACATCCTCGGCCAGGGGGATTCCTTCGCCGCGGCGGCGGTGTTCGGCACGCCATTCCGGATCGCCCGCCACCAGCACTTCGTCGTAGCCTTTGGCGGGGGCGGCGGTCTTGGTGTGCGCCACCAGACGGCGCACGCGCGCGGCGAATTCCTCGAGCGGCATGAACCGGCCGACGTCGATCGCCAGGAACATCTGGCTGGTACCCGAGCGCCGTTCGGTGATGTAGATTCCTCCGACCTCGGTGCTCATGGCGCCGCCACCGAGCACCGCGCAGAGAATCTCCACCATCATGGCCAGTCCGCTGCCCTTGTACCCTCCGAGAGGCATCAGCAGGCCCTGGATCGCGGTCCCGGCATCCGTGGTCGGCACACCTTCGGAGTCCATGGCCCATCCCGCCGGGATCGTGTCGCCGCCCTTGGCCACCAGATTGTAAATCTTGTTGGCGGCGACGGTGGTGGTAGCCATGTCGAGCAGCCAGGAATCCGGCGGCTCAACGGGCAGGGAGATGCACAAAGGGTTGGTGCCGAAGCGTCCCTGTTTGCCTTGCCAGGGCGGAACCCGCGGCGACGAGTTGCACATGACGATGCCGATCATGCCCTGCTTGCCGATCTTCTGTGCCCAGTAAGCCGCCGCGCCGAAATGATTCGAACTGCGCGCCACTACCATGCCCAAACCGTGGGGGCGCGCCAGTCGCACCGCGTGCGCGCAGCAATTGTCCGAGACGACGTGGCCCATGGCATTCTCGCCGTCGTAGACCATGGCGGCGCCGCTTTCGCTCACCACGCGGCCTTCAGCACGGCCGTCGATGCCGCCCGATTCGATCTGCTTCACGTAGGCGGGGAGCAGTTGCACGCCGTGGGAATCCACTCCGCGCAGATTGGCCGCCACCATGGCGTCCGCAGCCAGCGCGGCACCGCGATCGGACGCTCCGGCTGCCATCAAGATGCGCCGGGTGAGGTCTCGCAGCCGGGCATCCGGCAGCAGGATCTCGCCGTCTACTGCGCGCACCAGCCACCGTCCATCAGGATGTCGGTGCCGGTGATGAAGCCGGCCGCTTCCGAACAGAGGTACAGAGCGAGTTGGCCGACCTCGTCGACCTTACCCCAGCGTCCCACCGGAAGTTTCGAGATGAACTCCTGGTTCACTTCCGGGTTCTGGATGAGCGGCAGATTCATCTCCGTCGCGTATGGGCCGGGGCTGATGCCGACCACCGTGATGCCGTCGGGCGCCAGTTCGAGCGCCAGTGCCCGCGTGAAGCCCAGCAGTCCGGTCTTGCTGGCCGCGTAGGCGGTGCGGCCGGGCAGCGCCACATGGCTCATCATGGACGTCAGGTTGAGGATGCGGCCGTAACCGTATCCCCTCATGTGCGGCACGAACGACCGGCAAAGCAAGAACACGCTGGTCACGTTCGTGTCGATGACGCGCCGCCACTCTTCAAGCGTGAACTCCACCACGGGCTTCCTTACGTTGATGCCGGCGTTGTTCACCAGAATGTTGACTTTGCCGAAGCGGGCGATGACGGCGCGCTCCAGTTCGAGCACCTGCGGTTCGCTGGAGACGTCGGCCAGGAAGACTTCCGCCGTGCCGCCCGCGGCGCGAACCTGGGCAGCCGTTTCGGCGAGCTTTTCCTTGTCGCGCGCCACCAGAGCCAGTTCCGCGCCCGCTCCGCCCAGAGCCAGCGCGATGTTCTTGCCGAGGCCGCGGCTCGCGCCTGTAATCAAAGCGACGCGGCCGGCCAGGCTTCGTTCACTCATAACTGCTTGCCCTTGTCCTTCTTGTCGCCGGCCTGGGAAGCATCCAGGATGTGTTCAGCAACTTCCTGAGGGCGATCGATTCCGCAAATGGTAAGGCGGCTGGTTTCCCCGGCGGTCTCGATGGAGAGGGTGCCCACGCCGAAGATCCGCTGCCAGATCGACTGCTCAACGCGCACGTCCTGGACTTTCGAGATCGCGATGTTGCGCGTGACTTTCGAAAAGACGCCGGTCTCGTAACGCAGCTTGTCTCCCAGGATCGTCATCACGGTGAAGCGCCGCTTGATTTGCAGGCAGATCGCGCAGACGAAGATCAGGGCGGGGAAGACGAGCATCCACCAGTCGCGGCTGGTGGCGCTGTTCTGGATGTAAATCAGAATGGCCAGCGCCAGCAGGAACGTCACCCAATTCAGGAACCGGACCAGTTTCAGCGTCGGACGAACCATCATATCGGCCATATTCCGCTATTGTAATGCACCGCCCGGTTGCGGAGATGGTACAATGCGAATCCTTCGATGTACTTTTGCCAACGCTGTAAACAGCTTGCCTCGATGCTCGCCCCGAATAAGCTGGATGCCCTGGTCGTCACCAGTGCGCCCAATGTGCGGTATCTGTCCGGATTCACGGGCGACAACGGCGCGCTGCTCGTTTCAGCCGGCGCCACGACGCTGTTCACGGATCCGCGTTACGAGATTCAGGCTGCCGAGGAGACCGGCTGCAAAGTGATCGTGGCACGCAGCCCGCTGCTCGAACGGCTGATGGCGGAAGCGCGGCGCAAGCATCTGCGGCGGTTGGGCTTCGAACGGGACCGGATCTCGTTTGGGGAGTTTCAGACGCTCGACGAGTGCCTTGCGCCGGGTGCCCGGCTGGATCCGGTTGTGGGAGCAGTCGAACAATTGAGATGCCTGAAGGACCCCGGCGAGGTCGCGCTCATCCGGCACTCCATGCAAATCGCCGTCAGGGCCTTCGAGCAGGCTGCCGGCTGTGTCCGCTCCGGCATGACGGAAGCGGACCTGGCCGCCGAACTGGACCACCGGATGCGCACCGGCGGGGCCGAGGCCTCTTCGTTTGAGACCATTGTGGCGGCCGGCAGGCGCAGCGCCCTGCCTCACGCGCGGCCCGGCCGGGCGCCAATCAAAGAAGGGCAGCTTGTGCTGATCGACATGGGCGCGCTGGCGGACGGCTATGCCAGCGACATGACGAGAATGCTCCATTTGGGCGAGCCGTCCCGAAAGGTCCGGCAACTGTATGCGGCTGTCCTCGACGCTCAGATGGCCGCCATCGATGCCGTCCGTCCGGGTGTTCCGGCAGCCCTCGTCGACCGCGTGGCGCGCCGCACGCTTCGCGGATACGGATTCGACAAACTTTTCGTCCATTCGACCGGGCACGGCGTGGGCCTGGAGATCCACGAGGTCCCGCGGTTGGGCAGGCACAGCCGGGAAACCTTGGAAGCGGGCATGGTGGTGACCATCGAACCCGGCGTCTACCTGGCGGGCTTTGGGGGCATCCGGATAGAGGATACGGTTGTTGTGACCTCAAATGGAGCCGAAGTACTCACCCAACTGAGCAAGCAATTGCGGATTCTATAGGCGAACAGAAAGGAAATCGTGGAGCCGCCCAGATGCGCCGGCAGGGCTGCTAGACTAGTGAGAGCCAATGACTCTGGATGAGATACGTGAACTGATCACTCTGGTGCGCGAGACCGGCGTGGCGGAGCTCGAGTTGCAGCGCGGTGGCGATCGCGTGAAGATCCGGCTGCATGCGGAGCCGGTCAAGCCCGAGTTCGTTCTGCCGTACCCGACCTTTGGCGCTTCCCAGCCGGCTGCGGTTCCAGCCGCACCCGCCGCCGCTCCACCGGCGACGCCGAATGGCGCCAAAGCCGAAGCGGTGGACGAGACGCTGAGTGACCCGACGCTGGTTTACGTGAAAGCGCCTATCGTAGGCACTTTCTATGAATCGCCCTCTCCGGGCGCGCCGCCTTTCGTGCAGGAAGGCGACCAGGTCAAGCCTGGACAGGTGCTCTGCATCATCGAGTCCATGAAGCTCATGAACGAGATCGAGGCCGAGGTCGCGGGCGTCATCGTCAAGCGGTTCATTCAGAACTCCAACCCGGTGGAGTACGGCGAAACGCTCTATGCGGTGAAGCCCTCCTGATGCGCTTATCAGCCGGACAGTATGTTTGAAAAGATTCTGATCGCCAATCGCGGGGAGATTGCCCTGCGCGTGATCTGTGCGTGCAAGGAACTCGGGATACGCACGGTGGCCGTCTATTCCGAGGCGGACCGCAACAGCCTGCACGTGCGGTTTGCGGACGAAGCCATCTGTATCGGACCCGCCAAGAGCGCCCGCAGCTACCTGGACATTCCCAGTGTCATCAGCGCCGCCGAAATCACCGACGTCAACGCCATCCACCCCGGCTATGGCTTCTTGAGCGAGAACGCCGATTTCGCCGAAGTGTGCGAAATGTCCGGCATCCGTTTCATTGGCCCCAAGCCCGCGGTGATTCGCCTGATGGGCTCCAAGCAGCGGGCGCGCAGCGCGGTGGCGGCGGCGGGAATTCCGGTGGTTCCGGGCTCGGAAGGCATCCTGAAGGATTCCGAGGAAGCCATTCGGGTAGCCGGGCGAATCGGTTACCCCGTCATGCTGAAAGCGGTGGCGGGCGGCGGGGGGCGGGGCATGCGCATTGTCCGCACTCCGGAGGAACTCCCGGTGTTGTTTCAACAGGCGCAGCAGGAAGCCGAGGCCAGCTTCTCCTGTGCGGACATGTACATGGAGAAGTTCATCGCCGCTCCGCGCCACATCGAGTTCCAGGTGCTGGCCGACGATTACGGCAACGTCGAGGTGTTGGGCGAGCGCGAGTGCTCGATCCAGCGCCGGCACCAGAAGCTCATCGAAGAAGCTCCCTCGCCCTGCGTCACGCCTGAACTGCGGGCCAAGATGTGCGACCTGCTGCGCAACGCCATGCGCGAAGTGGGCTACACCAATGCCGGCACGGTCGAATTCCTGATGGATGAGGACGGCAGCCTGTACTTCATCGAAGTGAACGCCCGGGTGCAGGTGGAGCACCCGGTGACCGAATTCATCTCCGGTGTGGACATGGTGAAGAGCCAGATCCTTCTTGCCGCCGGGGAACGCCTGGATACTTGTGTGCCTTCCCCGCTGGCGCTGCGCGGCCACGCCATCGAATGCCGTATCAACGCCGAAAACCCCGTCACCTACACGCCGTCTCCGGGACGCATTACGGCATTCAATGTTCCGGGCTGTGTGGGTGTTAGGGTGGACACGGCCGTCTATGCCGATTGCGTCATCCCGCCGTACTACGATTCGCTGCTCGCCAAGCTGATCGCATACGGGCGCGACCGCGGGGAGGCCATCGCGCGCATGAATCGCGCCCTGGAGATGTTCATTGTCGAAGGCGTGGACACGTCCATCCCGCTGCACCAGCGCGTCCTGGCGGATCCGGACTTTCTGGCGGGCAATTTCACAACCGATTTCCTAAGCCGGTTCGCGGCCAACGGGGCGCGTACCGCCTGACGGAAGAGCCGGTCGTTCTTAGCCGAGATACTGGACTTCCTCTTCGAGTTCCAAGCCGAAGCGCGCGCGGACGCGCTCTTTCAGATCGGCGATGAGGGCGACGAGATCGGCAGCGGTGCCTCCGCCATCGTTGTAAATCAGGTTGGCGTGGTAATCGGCCACCCGGATTGCGCCGCGTGAGCACCCTTTGGCGCCGGCCTGCTCCAGGAAGAAAGCGGCCGCTACCTTACCTTCGCGTACTTTCGATTCCGGTACCTGGGCCGCCACGCAGGGAGCCAGTTCCGCCATCAGGAGGTTCTTGAAGATGCTGCCGGCGCATTTCATTGTGGGCGGGAATTTCCGGTTACGCGTCTGCACAATGTCGGCGGCAGTTCGCGAGAGTTCGTCCGGGGCGGTGGGGGCCAGGTCGAATTCAGCGGCGAGAACGATCCAATCTCCACGCCGCTTGAAGATGCTGTCCCGGTAAGTGAACTGACAGCTCTCGTGACCGATCGTGCGCACCTTCTCGCCATCGAAGAAACGCACCGTGCGGATGCGTTCGGCTATGGCGTGGCCGTACGCTCCCGCGTTCCCATAGACGGCGCCGCCGAGCGATCCCGGGATGCCGGCCAGGGTTTCGATCCCCGCCAGCCCGCGAGCGATGGCGTAGTTCACTACCGTATCGAGCACGGCGCCGGCATTCGCGCGCAGCGTCCCACCCTGGACAGTGATCTCCTCCGAGGTGTAGCGCAATACCGTCCCACGGAAGCCCGCGTCCGCCACGACGAGATTCGTCCCTCCGCCGATGACAGCGTAGGAAGCCCCGGCGGCCCGCAACACGCGCAAGGCCTCGGCCATGGCGCGCTCGCTGCCGGTTTCGGCCAGAACATCGGCCGGTCCGCCGATGCCGAATCGTGTGTAATCGGCAAGCGGCGCGCCGCGGCGCACGCGCAAGCCCGGGATCTCATCCAACATCCGTACAATTATAGAAGAGGACGCACGATGAATACCGAGTTCGCCGGATTTCCCGTAGAGGGGTTCAAGTTCCTGAAGAGTCTGAAACGAAACAACCGGCGCGACTGGTTCCAGCCCCGCAAGGAGGTTTATCTGGAGTACGTGCGCGGCCCCATGGTGCAACTGGTGGACGCGCTGAACCGGAGCCTGGCTCGACTGGCCCCCGAGTACATCCATCCGCCGGAGAAAGCCATCTACCGCGTGTACCGCGACACGCGCTTTAGTAACGACAAGACCCCGTACAAGACGCACATCGCGGCCATTTTCCCTCGCCGCGGCATGGCGAAGCACGTGGGAGGCGGGCTGTACATAAGCGTGTCGCCGTGGGAGGTGGAGGTGGCCGGGGGCGCGTACATGCCGGGCCCCGAACAGCTCAATCTCATCCGCTACTACCTTGCGGGTCATCACGAAGAATTCCGCAAGATCACCGGCGGCCCGGTGTTCAAACGCCTGCTGGGGCCGGTGACCGGCGACCAACTCATGCGCGTGCCCAAGGGATTCGAGAAGGACCACCCGGCGGCGGACCTTGTGCGCTACAAGCAGATATACGTGGACGCGGTCCTCGATCCGGCACTGGCGCTCACGGCGAAGTTGCTGCCGGAAATCGTGGCCCGGATCAAGGCGATGCTGCCGCTGGTGGAATTCCTGAACCGGCCGCTGGTGGACGCGCAGCGCATCCCGCGCGCATCGGAGTTTTTCTTCTAGCTAGGGCGCCGGCCGGGCGAAGTGAATATATTGCGTGCGCCGCAGCCGGCGCAACGGTACGACGTGACCAGGAGCCGCCGCTCCAGGCCATGTTGCCTGAGTTCTTCCTCGGTGAAAGCCTGCCCGCACCGGATACAGACGTTTTCAAGCGGCGTTGTGTCCACGGCTTGTCCGATTCGCCCGAAATAGAACGCCCAGCCATAGACGCTCAGGCGCGAGCCGAAGCGACGGTCCATCCAGCGTGCCACCGCGCCGACCACGGCGAGGACCGCTTCCGGCAGCCCCGCAAAGCGCACCTGGCGCAGGCGGACCGCCTCGCGGGTGTTGCCCCGGTTCAGGTAGCTCATCGACGTATGCAAGGTTCGCGTGGCCACGTGCGGCAGGCCGAAATACCAGGCGAGCATCCTCTCCAGCCTGGTGGCGGAATCGAACAGGTTCACGTGACCGCCCTGGTTGCGGTACACCTTGCGATAGACCCGGTCGGAGAAGGTGGTGGCGTCAGGCACAGCGACGAAGACGGCTCCATCCCGGCGTACCACCCGGCCCACCTCCTGCAGCGCCGGTTTCAGATCCCGTATATGTTCCAGGCTGTGGTTCAGAATGATGGCGTCGAAGGTGCGCGCGGCGAAAGGAAGGCTGGCGGCGTCCGCCTGGACGAACATTCCCCGCTTATTTTGAGGCGCGCCTATGTCAAGGTGTACCGTGCGCACAGGATAGGCGTCGCCGGCGTAACTACCTTCGCGCGAGCCAAGATCGAGGACCAGCGCGCCCTCGGGGAGGCTCTCCAGAATTTCGTACACCTCTTGCTTGTAGATCAAAAATGAGTTGAAACGCAAGGTGTCCGGCCGCGGCCGCCGCCCAGCGGCACTCCATGGTTATTTTGGGGCTTCCCGAAAAACACAACCGGCGTTATGATGTGGTTCTGGGGAACCCTGTCGGAGGAACTCCAACCGCGGGGTTGGTGTTTCGGGCAATAGGACCAAACGACGGCTGAGAGCGGGGACTTGTTAAGCTGCAACCGCGAAAGCTGGTGAACCTTGGCTACACCCTTCAACGGGCCGCAAGGCTGTCCTGGGACGGCCGGCAAAGAGGCGAACAAGGATCCGGTCACCATCCTGGTGGTGGAGGACAACTGGGTAGCCCGCCAGATTGTTAAAGCGACCCTCGAAAGCCGGGGTTACTCGGTTTTGCTGGCGGCCAACGGCCGGAGCGCCATGGAGATCATGGGCAGCGGGGGGTGCGATCTGGTGCTGCTCGATCTCATGCTGCCGGACGTGGAAGGCGCCACTCTTCTCGAACGGCTCCGCCGCTTGCCGGGCGGCGAGCAAATCCCGATTCTAGCCTTTTCGGCATTCGTCTCCCGTTTGGAGGACTTGCGTAAGATGGGCGCCCGTTTCAACGCGTATATCGCCAAGCCGGTGGAACCCCAGGCCCTCATCGAGATTGTCGAGGAGAATCTGCGACATCCGGCACCGGCTCCCAGTCCGGCGCTGTACGTCCTTTGAGGGCCGTGCGAGCGGTCCTCGCCGAGTCTTCTGTATGTCGAATGCAGCCACCACGGCGGCCGACGTTTTCTCCATTCTGATCGAATCAGTGAGCGAAGGCGTGCTGATTCTGAGCCTGGATGGGGCCATCGAGTATTGCAACTCCAGTTTCGCCTCCATGGCGGGCAGCGATCCCGAGAGACTGGCAGGCGAGACACTCCGGGACCACGTGTCGCCGGCCCACCGCGACAAGCTGTTGCGCATGTTGGCGCAGGCAAGTAAAGGGCCGTGCCGCGAGGAACTTACGTTGATGGGCGCGGATCTGCGCGGGGTGCCGGCCCAGATGGCGATGCGGCCGGCCATGCATGGCGAGAGAAAGGGCATCTGCGCCGTGGTCACCGATCTGAGCTGGGTGGATGCGGCGCGCGAGGCGCGACTGAGCCTGGCCGCCATCGTGGAAGCCTCGACGGACGCGATCGTGAGCGAAACGCCGGAAGGCAGGGTTTTGAGCTGGAACCGGGGTGCGGAGTCGCTCTACGGTTATTCGAGCGAGGAGATGATCGGCGCGTCCATCCGCAAGGTCGTCCCCGCGGAGAGGCAGCAGGAACTCGACCGGTTTTTACAACGAATTAAGCAGGGCGAGACCACCGAGGATTTCGAGACCGTACGCCAGCGCAAGGATGGCAGCCTGGTGGATATTTCGTTGTCGATTTCGCCGCTGCGAGACCGCTTGGGCCACATCACGGCCGCCTGCACGATTGCGCACGACATCACGGCCAGCAAACGGGCGCGCCGGCGGGTGCAGTCCGTGCTGGAATCGGCCCCGGATTCGATGGTGGTCTTCAATGATCGCGGCGAGATCGTCCTGGTGAACACGGCGACCGAAAAGGTGTTTGGCTACCGGCGAGAGCAGTTGATCGGGCAAAGCGTGGAGATGCTCGTGCCGGAGCGCATCCGCCGGAGGCGCCTTGCTTTGTCGCGCAGGCCGGCCCGGTACCCGGGCCGTTTGTCTATGCGCGGCAGACGCAGCCTCACCCTATGCAAGGCGAACGGTGAAGAGTTCCCCGCCGAAGTCTCGTTGGGACTGGTCGAGGAAGGCCAAACGCCGTTGGTCTGCGGCTTGATCCGCGACGTCACCGAGCACCTCCTGCTCGAGGAAGCGCTTCGCGTGAAGAACGTGCAACTCGAAGAGGCGATCCGAGGCAAAGACCGTTTTCTGGCGGCCATGTCGCACGAGTTGCGGACACCTCTGAACGGCATCATCGGCGTCACGGGTCTTCTGCTCATGAAGCTGTCCGGGCCGCTTACGGCCGAACAACAGCGCCAACTCGAAATTGTGCGCACGAGCGCAAAGCACCTGCTGTCGATTATCAACGATCTGCTCGACCTGGCCATGATCTCCAGCGGCAAGACGGACGTGCATCTCGAACCAGTCCGCTGCAGCGAGGTGATCGAGGAAGTCGCGGCCGCGTTGCAGCCTATGGCGGCGGAGAAGGAACTCACTCTGACGGTCAACCGCTTGGCGCCGGTGGGTGTTGTGCGCACAAACCGGCGGTTCCTGCGCCAGATCCTGTTCAACCTGACGAGCAACGCCGTGAAATACACCGAAACGGGTTCTGTGACATTGTCGGTGAGCCAGGCGTGCGATGCGGGCAGGCGAGTGGTGCGTTTTGCGGTTGCGGACACCGGTATCGGAATCCCGGCGGAAGATCAACCGCGGATTTTCGAGGAATTCGCGCGGCTGACCGAGGAGGATGGCGTCCGACGCGAAGGCGTTGGGCTCGGTCTGCATTTGAGCCAAAAGTTGGCCGTGCTGCTCGGAGGAGAGATATCCGTCGACAGCGAACCGGGCAAAGGGAGCGTTTTTGCACTCACGCTGCCCGGGCCGGAGATAGAAAGGCCGGCAGGTTAAGTCAGGTTCGTGGGGCCAGCCGCACAACCAAGGAGATTGGCCGCGTCGATTTGGGCAGCCGGATGCGGGACTTGGCCCGGTCGAAATCCTTCCAGTCCCGGCCGCCGATGGAGACCGAGGCGATGCGGGCTCCGGGCGCGCGTACGGTAAGCCATGCGTCGCGGTAAGGATTGCGTTGCGGCAAATTGATCTCGCCGCGGACCAGACCGGCCTCGCCCCGCAGCGTGTAGCTCAGGGGGCCGAATTCGGTGGGCGCATCTTTCGCCACGATCTCTTTTCCCGGCGCGAGCCAGCGTTCGGGCGCGGCCACCGCCAGCAGCAGGTCGCCGTCGTATTCGGTAAAGAGCATATCGCGCAGCCGGTGCACGAACTTGGCCTCGTCCGGGATCTTATAGAACGGGCCGCTGGGGCCGCGCCACTGCCGGTATTCTTCGGTGAAGATGTTCACGGAGGGGTAGTAGCAGGAAACGAAGTTATTGTAAAGGCTGCGGATGGCCGCGCGGGCTTCGCCGCGCCTCAGGTACGCGCGGATGGGATTTTGCAGGTTCGCCTGGAACACCATGCCCCCGCGGCTGAACCAATAGGCCTCGTCCACCCATCCGTGGACATGGAGGCCGAGCGGCTCGGACATGGTGGCGTTGTCTTCCCAATCGTCAATGATCCAGCTCGCGGCCGTTTCCTTCGCGTCGATGACGCCGGTGTCGACCAGGATCAGCGGCCCGTAAAGCAGCTCGCGCGTGGCCGAAAGGCGGTAAGTGGGCAGTATGTTCTTCCCGTAACGGGAGTAGTAGCCATTACGCAATGGACCGAACAGGCGAATACGTTGATGGACGCGCGTCGGGACATACGGCGCCCAGGTGTTGTCGCGGAACTTGATGACCGGGGCCGCGGCGGCGGCCCGATCGACGGCCGAGCGCAGGTCCCGCCGATAGGCGTCGGCTTCCCTGGCGTAACGCGCCGCATCAGGATCCCCGGCATCGGCAAGCGCGAGGGCCAGTGTGTGCATACCCAGCCAGGAGTAGGCGTTCACCGAGAACCAGTGGCCCCAGTCGCTGTTGTCTTCGAGGTGTCCGGCGGGCAGCAGGCCGTATTCGGGGCAGGGTTTGCCGTCCACAAGCGCTTCGGTAAGATGCCGCTGCTCGATCACCCAGTCGGCGGCGCGCTTCATGCTGGGGGCCACGCGATGGAGCCACGCACGGTCGCGCGTAGTGGTGTAGTGGTCGGCCAGGGTCCAGAGCACTGTGCCGTGATCCAGCCCGTAGTTGCTGGCCGTGTAATCGTAATCCGCATTCACCCGCGCGCCGTGATAGACGGCCTTCTGCCCGGTGTAAGTGCCGGGAAAGGGTTTCGAACCTTGCAGGTCGATCAGGGTTTGCAGGTACTTGCGGGAGAGGTCCTGGTAGCCGGTGCGGTCGAGGAGCTGCGATTGAAACGCCGCTTCGTTGGCGAAGACCTTGTAGGAGTAGCTGGCGGCCGGGACCATGTAGAGTCCGCTGGCGGGATCTTTCGTGGCGGAGATGCGGATGCGGGCGATCAGTCCTCTGGCGAAACTGTTGAAACGCTCCTCGGGGACGCGGAAGGGGATGCCTTTGGCCGTCGCTTCGCGCCAGAAAGAGATGACGCGCGCTCGTTCGGCTGCGTAATTGAGCGCTGCCAATCGGCTGCTCTCAGCCGGTGTAAGGCCCGGCACGAAGGGAATCGCCAGGTATGCTGCGCTCGCGGCGCCGGGGGCCAGGGCCGTAGTGGAGTGCAGCGCCGGTCCGTCTATCGTCACGGGGGAGCCTCCGAACCCGTCGACTCGCGCGCGCACGTTGGAACCGGCGGTAAACAGACGGCCGTCGCAGGCGAGAGATTCGTCAACCGAGGTTCGCAGCCACAGATGCGCGGTTGCCGGCGAGGACGAAGTGTTTCGCGCGGTCAGGCGAATCATGAGCACGGCGGGCGTCTGCTCGTTACGGGACGGATCTTCGCTTGAAAGCGGCCCTTCGAGCAGCGTGGCGAAGGCTTCCTCTTCGTATTCGACCGCACCTTCCTTCCACCGCGCGGTGGCCACCGGCAGGTAATCTTCGAGGTCCGAAAGCGTGGATTCGTTCCCGCGCGGCGCAAAGGTGGGCGCGGGCCGGGTATCGATCGACCACCGGATCTCGTCCTTCGGCCATGTGAGACGCGCGAGCTCGCGTCCGTAGGCCTTGGTTTCGCGCTTACGGATCATGACATTGCCGCCCCATTCGAAAGCGAACTTTTGCCAGCTTGCGTCGGCGGCCAGCGGAAGGTAAAGGCGGCCGCCTTGACGGACGATCGGATCGAGCGGAGGGATTTCCGCCGTGGCGCGCTCGTAAGTCTGTTCCGGCTCGGTCTCGACGCGCTGGCGGATCTTCCCGCTTGCCTTGACGGCGCTCTCAGAAAAAGGACGGACGTCGGAGGCCAGAGTGATGTAGGCGCGATAGTCCGGCACGTACAGCGGTTCCTTTTCCACGTCCTCGGGCGCGAAGGAGAACGCTTGCGCGCCGCGCTGAACGCGGACGACAGTCACATCGTTCGAGCCCGCCGGCGCGGGCCTGGCGGCATCGACAGTAAGAAGCGCGCCGCTGGCAGCAGGCTTGACCGAGCGAATCCAGCCGTTGTAAGCCTCGAAGGCGGGCGGCTCCTTACCGGCGTCGAGAAATCGAATGCGCAGTTCGACACGCTCGGCTTGCGACTGGCTGAAAACCTGTACCGCATCGACTTGCGGCAATTCCGCCGCCGGGAAAACCAGCCTGAAACGCAGCGCGCGGCGATAGCGCACCCCGGGCAGGTTCCGCGCGAGGCGATTCTCGGCCTCATCAAGCGGCGCAAACGCGAAGCGGCAGGTTCTTTCCTGGCAGGTCACCGCGGTCCGCGCGGCAAGCCACTCTCCTTGCCAGGGATCGTCCACCGGGTCCTCTACATTGGGCATCTGGGGTGGGGAATAGGGCCAGTTCTTGAACCAGTACTCGATGACCGCCTTCCTGGCTTCGTAGGGCTTGCGGAACGTGACGGCGACTTCGAACAGGTCGCGCTCTTCGGCCCACTGCAAGCCATAGATCCCGCGTCCATCCGCGGCTCGCACCAGCCCTTTCGGATGATGGTAGTCGAAAGTGGTTTGTTGCATGTACCTATCGGCGGAGCAGCAGGGCCGCGCGAAGGGGGCCAGATCCAGTAACTCAGCGGAAAGCGAAGCCGATGCCAGGGCTGCGATGGAAAGTATACGAATCAGGGCCATCCACAGGCAAAGATAGCACGCTGCTAGCGATCCTTGGTGTTGATAAGCGCTTTGGGATACAGCATCATGCCGGACTCAGATTCACGGAACACGCGCATCAGGAACTCGTTGGTGGGGACCTGGCTCTCCAGGTAGTCGACGCCCTCGGCCGTGATCACGAAGCTGCTGCGGTCGTCCTGGGCGATGTAACGCTTCGAGCGCAGATACCAGATGGAGAAGCCCAGGTGCTCGCGCGGAAAGGACATCAGGTGCTCCAGGTCGAGCATGGACAAGGCCGCGTAATCCGGGTTCGCGCGCCGGCGCATGTAAAGCAGGCACAGAATGCCCAGGCGGATCTTGCCTTCCGCGCCCGGACCCTCGCTGAATTCGCTGGACTGGAACACGTCCAGCGGTTGCGGCTCGGCCCCGGTCAGTTCGGCGTCGTAGCCGGCCCGGCGATCCGGATCGCCCAGTACCTGATACGCTTCGCAAATCTGGCGGAATTTCTCGACGTCGCCGGTCAGCTTGTTGTCGGGATGATAGCGTGCGGCAAGCAGACGATAGACGCGGTGGATGGTCTCCGGCTCCGCCCGGGGGTGGATTTGCAGTTCATCGTAGTAATTGACTGCACGAGCGTCCATCGAACTATCCATCGGCTGGAAGGACAAAAAACTTTCGCTCCGCAGCGTGTATGCTGTTCTGAATGCCATGATGAGCGAACCGGTTCGGAAATGGGCCACGGTCGCGCTGTTGAGCGTGGGAATGATCATTGCCTACGTGGACCGGGCGAACCTGTCGGTGGCGCTGACGGTGCCGGACTTCAAGAGCTTTTTCATTCTCAACGACACCGACCGGGGCCTGCTCAATTCGGTGTTCTTCTGGACCTATGCGCTGCTGCAGATTCCGGCCGGCTGGGTGGTGGACCATTTCGGCGTGCGGCGTCCCTACGCGATCGGGTTTCTGCTTTGGTGCCTGGTGTCGGCCGCAACCGGGATGGCGCAGACTTTCTGGATGCTGGTGGCCGCCAGGCTGGTTCTAGGAGTGGGTGAAGCGATCGTTTCACCGGCGAGCCTGCGCTGGATCGGGTTGCATTGTCATGAGAAAGAGCGCGGACTGGCGATCGGAATCTACATGGCAGGAACGAAGATCGGTCCGGCGCTCGGCGCGCCGCTCACGGCGATGCTGATCACCGCGCTCGACTGGCGTGCCATGTTTGTGGTTCTGGGTTTGGGCGGTCTGGCGTGGCTGGGCGTTTGGCTATGGTTGGTGGAGGACGACCATGCCGAGACGAAGGCCGTCGCGAGCGAGCGCCGGGCCTCCGTGTTGCCCCTTTTCCGGACGCCGCTTTTGTGGGGCATCCTGGTGGGCACTTTCTGCTGCAACTTCTTCGTGTTCTTCTGCATGACGTGGCTGCCGGCCTACCTGGTGGAGCGCCGCGGGCTGTCGCTCAGTTCGATGGGCCTTTACACCATGATGAGCTTCGGCGGCATGGCGGTGATGGCCGCGCTGGCGGGGTGGGCGGCCGATGTGGTGATCCGAAAGGGAAGAGACGCGGTGAACGTGCGCAAAGCGTTTACTATTGCGGGATTAGCGCTGGCATCGACCGAGGTGATCGGCGCGCACGCCGCCTCACGCGAAGTGGCGCTGTTCTTCGCTATCTTTTCGCTGGTCGGACTGGGCTTGGCGACAGCCAATTACTGGGCGCTCACGCAATCGCTGGTGCCGCGCGCCACTTTGGGGCGCATCGCGGGCGTGCAGAATTGCGCGTCGAACCTGTCGGGCATCGCCGCCGCGCTGGCCACGGGGTGGCTCAAGCAGACGACCGGGAGCTGCGAAGCGCCCATGCGGGTGGTCTGGCTGCTGTTGGTAGTGGGTGTGGCGTGCTACGTCTTCGTGGTACGCAGAAAGTACGCCGTCGCCGTTCAGACTTTGTCCGGCACCACATAAGGCGCACGATAGTTGCGCGTCATCATGCTGTTGGCGTCCGCATCTCCGATGAAGCGCCCTGCCTGAGCGTCGAAGGCGAGCTTGCGGCCCAACCGGTAGCTGATGTTGGCCAAATGGCAGAGATCGGCCGACAGCACGCCGGTTTCGATGTCCGCATGCAGGTCCTTCACGTTGTGCGTGCGGCAGGCGTGGAGGAAATTCTGCATGTGGGGCGCCGTGGCCCATGCCGCAGTCTCGGTGAACTTCTCATCCATGATCTTCTCGTGCTTCTCGCCTTTGTATACCTGGAAACCTTTCAGGTCCACCGCCATCCAGCCTTCGCTGCCGAAGAAGAGATTGCCGATGACGTTGCCGCCGCCATCGCGCTGGATGCCGCCTTCTTCGTTGAACAAGAGGCCGCGCACTTCGAAGACGAGCTGGCAGTCGCCGTAATCGAAGGTGGCCAACTGCGTGTTGGGGGTCTCCTGGTCGTCGACGCAGGTGAACTTGCCGCCGCTTGAATAAATGCTCGCCGGCAGCTTTTCCTTGCCCAGACCCCAGCGCGCGATGTCCATTTCGTGCACGCCCTGATTGCCGATGTCGCCGTTACCGGTGTCCCAGAACCAGTGCCAGTTGTAGCGGAAGCGGTTCATGGTGAACTCGCGCATGGGCGCCGGGCCCAGGAACAGATCCCAATCGATGCCCGGCGGGACAGGGGTGGCCGGAGTGTGGCCGATGGACTTGCGCCGCTTGTAGCATAGGCCCTTGGCCATGTAGACCTTGCCGATGACGCCCTCCCGCAGCAATTGCATGGCGCGGATCTTGTGCTGGATCGTGCGGCTCTGCGAGCCGACCTGGACCATGCGGTTGTACTTGCGGGCGGCCTCCACCATCTTGCGGCCTTCCCACATGTTGTGGCAGGCGGGCTTCTCGATGTAAACGTCCTTGCCCGCCTGGCAGGCCCAGATGGTGGCGAGCGCGTGCCAGTGGTTGGGGACGACGATGGAGACGGCGTCGACCTCCTTGTCTTCGAACAGCTTCCGCATATCGCCGTAGACTTTGGGCTTGGCTCCCTGAAGCTTCTCGACAAGGGCCGTACCGCGCTCCTGCGCTTCCTGGTTCACATCGCAGATCGCCACCACGCGGCTCTCCGGCATCCGTGTGTACTCGTTCAAATGAGCCCGGCCGCGGCCTCCGATGCCGATGACTGCAACGTTGGCCTTGTCGTTGGCTCCGAGGATTCTATGCGCGGGGGTGGCAATAGCCGCCGCGGCGGTAGTAAGGATGGCACGTCTGGAGGGATGCTGCATAGCGTCGATTATATCTTTCCGCGTGGGGTCAACCGCAGCGTGATGTGGGAAAACGGCGGGGCGGGGAACTCGACGGCGCTCCCTCGGATGGGGAGTTCGGCCCCGGCGCGCTCGACCAGGTCGGAGAGCCACGCGCGCGCGACGGGAAAGCCCAGGCGCAGGCGCACGCGGCCGCCCACGCCGTAAACTTCGTGGCCGCGAAGGATGAACCCTTCGCCGTGTTCGGCACGTTTGAGCGCCGTGATGCGGAAGTTGCCGCTTTCGGCGCTTGCGAAGCTGTGCTCTCCGGGGAGCGTGCCCGGATGCGCATCGGTGGAGATGACACGGAGAGGCGAATTGAAGCTATGCGCCTGCCAGGCGACGCCGCCTTGCGGGGCTACGCCGGCGTGCGGATAGATGCTGTAGGAGAAGCTGTGACTGCCGCGTTCGGCAGCCAGTTCGCTGTGGTAGCCGGGGTAGTCGGTGATGGAGCGCAGCAGGATCAGCTTCACCACGCCGTTTTGGATCAGATGGCCGCCAGTTCCGCGATTCAGGATAGCGACGCCGCCCTGGGGTGTTGCGACGTCCACGTAGCTGTGAGCGCAGAAGATGCCGTCGGGCCGGTCGGTAGTGGCGCCGTGGGTGTCGTAAATCGTGCGCCCTGCCTGCCGCAGGGGGAAGGCCACGGTGAGCAGGCCGTCGTGGCCCGGGAAGCCTTCGAGGTGGGTCGTAAAATCGATGCGCGGGATATCGTTGTAGAGTTCGATCTCCTGCACGCGGCGGCCGTCCAGAAACGGTCCGGCGATGCGCAGGCGCGTGCCGACCTCGTAGACTGCCTGTTGGATGGAATCCGGGGCGAAGGTCCGGCCGCGCACCTCGCGACCGGTGAGATACACCATTCCCTCCATGCTGGGATTCCGCTCTTCGGCCAACACGAGTTCGTTGACGAAGTAGGCGGAGGGGTCAAACAATTCCCGGCCGGTGCGGCGATCAATCACACTACGCAGCGTACCGGTTGCGCGATCGAGACGCAGTGTGAAGAAACGATTGGAGACTTCGTCTGGGGCGGGGCGCCACTGCGGCTCCTGCGCCACTCCCTCGACAGGCTCGACTCGATACAGTTTGTGACCCAAGCCGGGCAAGCTGGTGACGATGTCGATGACGGCCATCTGTAAGGGGCGGTCCGGCTTGGCGCGGTTTGCGGCGACGATGCGGAATGGCACCGGCGCGCCCATATGGTCCGTGATGCGGAAATTGTTCAGCTTTTCGCGAAAGAGAGCATTGTGGCGTGCCAATTCAGTTCGGCGGAACGATTGCGGATTGAAGACAAGGAGTGGATAAGCGCCGCCCGACCTGGTGTCGATGTTGCGCGAGAGCGCATACAACGCCTCGGCAGCGGCGTCGCGACCAGCTTCGATGGCAGCGCCGTAGCGGCTCATGGCATCCAGATACACCGCGTCGATGTGGCTGCCGCCCGCCCCGTCGTGGCTTTGGTTGAACAACAGCTTGTCCCAACCGGAACGGAGTTCCGCCGCGGGGTAGGGGAAGCCTGTGAGTCCGGCCAGGACGGAGAGTCTTTCGCCTGTTGCGAGCGACTCTTCGGCGGCGCGCGCGGCGAGCTTGGCTTTGGGCCGTTCGCCGTAAAGCCCGCGCAGGTCGGCAATGGCGAGCGGCGGGTTGAAGTCCTGGTCGTATGTGGGCAGCGACGCGCCGCTCTTTAGAACGGCATCGAAATAGCGCGCAGGCGTCGCGAAGACGACTTCGCCCACGCTCAGGCCGATCTCAGCGGCGGCCGCACGGATGCGGGTTTCGATGGCGGCGGTGGTTTCAGTGGGTTCGCTCAAGTCGTCGCCCCAAGGCAACAGCAGCTTATGGTTTCCTTCGGCATTCTGTGCGGCTTGAGCGCGCAGGGCGGTGGCGACGTTCCGCGCATGCACGCTGTAAGATCCAGCCAGCCAGTAAGCGAGGACTTTGCTACCATCCGGCGCCTGCCACCAAAAAGGGTTCCGGATCTTGGCGCCCGCTTCTTTCGATGCGTCGCGCATGAAGATGCAGTACGGGATACCAGCGCGGGCCACCAGTTGTGGAACCTGCCGCGTGTGGCCGAAGACATCGATGTCCCAGTAAGTGCGGATGCTGGTTTGGAAGGTCTGCTCCAGCCAGGGCTTCGCGTGAAGAAACTGGCGCGATAGGGATTCGAAGTCCGGCTCGGCGTTCTCCGCCTGTACCCAAGTGCCGCCGGCGATTTCCCAGCGTCCTTCCTTGATGAGCGAAAGCAGGAGTCCGCGCTCCTTCGCGTTCAGATCCTCCCAGAACGGCTTCATCGCCAGGGCCTGATCCTGCACGAAGGTGTAGCGAGCATCGACGCGTAGCATGTCTAGCGCCTGCCTGAGAAGCTTGATACAGATGACGCGCGTCTTGTCGTAGGTCCAGTACCACTCGATGTCGATGTGCGTGTGCGGAACAACGTAAACGCTGTAAGTTGACGGGGCGGCCAGCACCGGTGCGGCCGCCAACGTGCTTAAGAAGGTCCTTCGTTTCATGGCCGGGAGAAATGTTGGTCCATGATAACGAAAACGGGCAGCGCTTGGTGTTCGTTTGAAACGGAGGGACGGTGTAGCTTGTGGGCGGGAACAGTGATAGGCCTCGCGCTACTTCTTCGCGGAGGATTTGTGGACCTGCTCGAAGTACTGCTCGACGTAGGTTTGGTAAAGCAGCGGGATTTCGTCGCGGTGGATCTCTCCTCCGGAGTCTTTGTGGGCGGCGGAGCGTTGGGAGTATTGAGTCTTTAAGCCCTGTTTTCCGCTTTTGACCTCGACCACAATCTCCCCGCCGACTTCCGTCGCGCGGCGGCCCAGAATCTCGCTGAGCTTGCCCATGGCGGCGAGCTGCTCGGCGTCGCGCAGGGTCTTGTCGCCGTCCTGGCGGCCGATGCCGCTCTTGCCGTCCTGCGCGGAGGCGCGCTGCGGTGCCCGCGAGGAGGACTGGCCCTCTCCTGCTTTGGCCTGCTGATCGCCTTCGCCCGGTTGACCGGCTTGATCTCCGGCGCGTTCGGCGCCTTCGGCCGATTGCTCACCCGGCCCGGGGCCGCCCTTTTCGCCTCGTGACGCATGCCGGGTCTGCTTGGCCGTTTGAGAACCGCCGGCGCGGGCGGCGACGCCCGGAGGCGGCTTCAGCTTCAACTTAGCCAACAGATTCGCCATGGCGTCCCGCAACTTGTCGAGCAGGGGATTGTTCTCTTCCGATGGTTTGTTGCGATCGTTGGCAGAATCTGCGGACGGGGGTTGATCCCGCGCAACTCCGTCGCGCGCGTCGCTGCTCACAGCGCGTTGACCAGCGGCATCATCGGCGTTGTCGCCCTGCTCGGCGGATTCCGGTGGGGCGCCTTCGTCGCGCGGAGCGGTCTGGTCGCCATCCGGCGCGCGCATGGGCCGCTCGGTGTTCCGGGATGTGCCATTGTCATCCGTTCGCGCAGGCTGCTGATTGGCGGGAATGCCCATCTTTTCAAGTTGTTCGTCTATGAGGCGCTGCGCGGGTGTCTTACGCTGCGAGGCTTCCTGGACGGGCGTGACCCGGAAGGTATCGAACGCCAGGTTGACCAGGGGCGGGCGCAAGCTTAAACTGCGGGTCACGCCGTAGCGCCAGCCGAACAGTGCACCGGCACTCACAGCAAGCGATATGGTCAGGTAGACGGCGCGAGGCAGGCGGATCGGAATGGCACGGCGCACATCCGCGGTGCGTGCCAGATCGCTGGCGGCACGGTGTTGAGCCGCCGCCAGTTCCCGGGAAGCATGGTCCGGCGGTGCGACCGCAGCGAAGTAGAAGGCGGTAGAAACCGCGTCGTCGCTTTTCAGGTTACGGTCCGCGATCTGGGCGGCCCGGTATCCCGATGGAATGCGCTTTCGAAAGCGCCACGCGGATACGCCGAGGCCCGCCGCAGCCGCAACCAGCAGCCAGTACCAGTCGAGGACCTGCGTGCCGGCAAGCAGAAGGACGAGCAGGGCCGCCAACGCGGCGCTGGCTCCCCAGACACCGTGCTCGATGGCGATCGAGGCAAGGCACCTCCGCCGTGCATTGCGAACGAGCGTTTCGACTGGATCAGAGACCGGCATAAAACGACTGCTTGCGAGACCGTCATTTCCATTCTCCTCCAGGACTCCGGCCAGGTGTGAGCATAGTATGATGCTTGGGGCGGATTCGGCCATGAGGACAGCCAGGATTGCGGTCGTGTTTTTGTGCTGTGCGCCGGCGGCGGGCATTGTTTCGTGGAGTTGAATCGAATGAGGTAACGATATGAGAAGACTCGGAACTCTGTTCCTTCTTTTGGCGGCGTCACTGGTCGCCGCCGACATCACTGGAAAGTGGGACTTCGTCGCCACGGTCGGTGTCGGCCAGGAAATGAAGATGGAGATGAGCCTGGCGCGGGACGACGGGAAGCTCACGGGCACCATGTCGGCGCGCGGCAATACGGTCACGCTGACCGACGTCGCGCAGAACGGCAACGATCTGACGTTCAAGCTGCCCATCGGAGGCATGCCGTACGACATCAAGATGACGCTCGCGGGCGAGGCGATGAAGGGTACTTTCTCCGCGCCGACGGGCATGACGGGCGAGGTGAGGGCCACGCGCCCGGCGGCCGCCGCGATCGCGGAGCAGGTTCCGGCGCCCAAGCCGATTCCCGCCGTCGAGACGAAAGTCGAGACGGGAACGATCGGCGGATCGCACTTTCGGATCGACATCCCGGTGAACCACAACGGCGGCCTGGTGGTGTATTGCCATGGTTACGGCGGAGGAGGGAAGTTCGACGAGAAGCCGCTTGGCGAGCTCTACCAGGTGTTCCTGAATGAGGGATTCGCTATCGCACAGGCGGGTTACTCGCGCGGGGGATGGGCGATTAAAGAAGGGATCGAGGACACGGCGGCGCTCACGCGGTACTACGTCGGCAAGTACGGCAAGCCGAAGCGGACTGTAGTCCTGGGGCACTCCATGGGCGGCATCCTGACGCTCGCGCTGATTGAGAAGTTCCCGGAACTCTTCGATGCCGCGATGCCGATTTGCGGACCGCTCGACGTGAGCCTGAACTTCATACAGAAACGAGCCTTCGACTTGCTGGTGGTCTTCGACTATTACTATCCAGGCGTGCTCGGCTCGCCGGTCAAGATTGCGCCGCAAGTCCAATTGAAGAAGGAATACCTGCCGGAACTCGAGAAGATACTGGCAGCGGACCCTCGCAAGAAGGCGGCGCTACAGAAGTTCGGCGGATTCGCCTCGGAGAAGGAAGTGGCTATCGGCATTGCGTTCTTCGCGAGCGTCACGCGGGAGTTGATGGAACGCGCCGGGGGCAATCCGTTCGATAACCGCAATACCGTCTACATCGGCGGCGAGGACGACGTGGCCCTAAACCGCGGTGTGAAGCGTTACGCGTCGGACTCCAGGGCGGTCGAGTACGTGAAGACGTACTATACGCCGGTGGGGCGGCTGGAACGGCCCGTCCTGGCGATTCACAACGTCTACGACCCGGTAGTACCCGCCTGGACCACCAACTCCTACGCGGAACTCGCGCGCCAGACCGGTGCCGACAAGTTCTTCGTCCAGCGCTGGTCCACGCACGGCGGACACTGCAACGTGAAGCCGGACCAACACCTGCACGCATTCGAGGATTTGCTGAAGTGGCAGGCGGGGGGAGGGCGGCCGGAGGCGGGAGAACAGAAGTAGAGCACCAACCGGTAGAGTACTTCACAAAGAAAAGTACTTGACAGAACGGCGCACTTGGCATGATACTGATTTGCGGAGGTATTCATGACCAAGCGCCTGTTCGCCATCGCGTTCATCTTCGCGTGCACCAGCATCGCCTGGTTCGTGCTCGGCAGCACCATTTATATGCGCACCTTCGAGCGCGGTCCCGCCTTGCGCGAGAAAGTGGCTTCGGGCTGGGGAGCGCCGCAGACCCAGACGCCGCCCCGCGCCTGCTACAAGCGTCCCGGCAAGACCGGGAAGGAGACGGTCACCGAGTGGCTGCCGCTCGACCGCAGCCGCGTGAAAGCCGGCTTGCACCTGGAGCATCGACAGAAGGGATTGCTGTGGTACAGCATTTACACGGTGGCCTTCGAGGGCGTCTACTCGTTCCACAATCCGAGCGGACAGGATCAGGACGTCACGTTCGCGCTGGAGTATCCATCCTCGCAGGCGATTTACGACGATTTCGTTTTCCTGCTGGACGGAGCGCCGATGGAAATCGAGAACGGTAAGAATTCCGCGGTGGGGAAGGGCCGCGTGGGGGCGGGGAAGACGATCGAGTTGAAAGTCGGCTACCGGTCGCAAGGCCTGGATAAGTGGGTGTACAGGTTCGGTGGCGAGGTGGCGCAGGTGCGTGACTTCCAATTGAGGATGACCACGGACTTTCGCGACATCGATTTCCCGGACAGAACCCTTTCGCCGACTACAAAGCGCGAGACGGCCAAGGGATGGGATCTCGAGTGGCAGTACAAGAACCTCGTGGCCGGGTACTCGATCGGCATGGCGATGCCCGAGAAGCTGCAACCGGGCCCGCTGGCGGGTAACATTTGTTACTTTGCTCCAGTGTCGCTGCTGTTCTTCTTCTTCCTGATGTTTCTAATCACGGTGCTGCGAGGCATTGACCTGCATCCGATGAATTACTTCTTCCTGGCGTGCGCCTTCTTTGCCTTCCACCTGCTTCTGGCCTATCTGGTGGATCACATTTCCATCCACGCCGCGTTCCTGATCGCCTCGGCGGTTTCGGTGTTCCTGGTGGTGAGTTACCTGCGGCTGGTAGTTGGGATCCGCTTCGCGGCGGTGGAAGCGGCGTCCGCGCAGTTGATCTACCTGGTGCTGTTCTCTTACGCGTTCTTCTTCAAGGGCTTCACGGGGCTTGCAGTGACGATCGGCAGCGTGCTTACCCTGTTCGTAGTAATGCAGATGACGGGGCGCATCAAGTGGACGGAAAAGTTCGCCGCGCCCAAGGTTAGTCCGCCGCCCCCGCCAAGTTGTAAGTGACGCCCGGGTTGGGACATGATCTATGGGTGGACTTTGAACGCGATATCCTGATTCGCGCCTCGGAAGTCGATGCGCGCATGGAACCGCTGGTGCGCGAGGCGGGGTTCCGGTTGGTTAGCGCGGATGAACTGAAAGGGGTCGCGCACGAACAAGGGCTGTGGCCCGGGATCAGCGGCGAGCCCGAATTCAGAGGTCGCGATTCTGTCCTGACCGCCGCGACACACCAGCCCTGGGTGGACGCCAACGGATTCCGGGTGGGCTGGCTGAAGGCGCTTCATCCCGAGCGGCCCGCCGTTCTGGCATACGAAGCAGGTGAGAAGGCGGGCCTGAAACCGGACCGCATGGTGCCGAACGATTCGGTCGAACTGGCGCTCGTGGAAGCCTGGGTGTCGGGCGGCAACTATGTGCTCAGCCTGCCGCAGCGATACCGCGAATTGCTGCTTAAGCAGGACGACAGGGCGTTGTCCGACTGGAAGCAACTGGTGCAAACGGCCCGGTGGCTGCAGGCGAATATCGCGCTGTTCCGCCAGCCGGCGGTGCCGATTGCCACGCTCCTGGTGGACGCCACCGAAACCACAGCCGAGGTGGCGAACCTAGCGTACCGCCAGAATGTTTCACCCGCGCTGGCTGCCATCACTTCTCCTCCCGCGCCCGATCCGGAACGCATCCGGGTGCTGGCCGCCGTGAGCGTCGAAGCACCGGGACCCGAGGCGAGGAAGACGATACTCGCCCATGCCGAAGCCGGCGCCACCGTGGTAGTGGATGCGACCGGGGAAGAGGCCTGGTGGCGCGATGCGCGCTTGAGACTGAATCGCAAGCAGGACGATCGGGATTTCTACACGCTGGGGCGGGGGCAAGTGGTTGCCTATCGCGAGCAGATTTCCGACGTGTACGAGTTCGCCTTCGAAGTGATCGACCTGGTAGGCCAAAAAGCCCGCGCGGTGCGGATGTGGAACGCGCCGGCGCAAATAGGCCGGCTCACCAGTTCGCCGCGGTCGCGCGGAGCCGTCCTGAGCGTGGTGAATTACGGAAGGGGCAGGCGATGGGAGACTTTGGTGCGCGTTCAGGGCGTGTACAGCCGGGCGACGCTGCTCCGGCCTGAAGGCGAACCGAAAGAACTCAAGGTGGCCAAGCGCGGCACGACGACGGAGATTCAGTTGCCGGAGATGGGGCGCCTTGGCGTAGCAGTTTTCAGCTAAACTTTAGTCAAACGCCTTGGGAGGGAGTGATGGACGTCTCACGCAGAGACTTCTTGCGGATGGGGACAGTGGCCACTGGGATGGCGGCTTCGGCGCCGCTGGCAGCCACGCCCTCGCGCGCCCCACGCCAGTATTTCGGTTTACACCCTTTCATCGAAGCGAACCCGAAAGCCGTGTTCATCCGGCGCACGCACGTGGCGCAAAAGATGGACCGGGCGGCGAAGCTTGACGAGGGGCTGCGCCTGGCCCGAGAAATCTTCGTGCCCCTGGACCAGCCGGGTGTGCCCGTGACGCACCGCATCATCCTCAAGCCGAACCACACCAGCGTGCGCCCGCGCCGGCAGACTATGGAGGAATCCTGGGGCGCCGGCACCGACCCTCAATTCTATGAAGGCATGGTGATGGGCCTTCGCGAGATCGGCCTGCGCAAATTCTGGTTCATCGAGGCTAACGATTTTCCAACATGGAACCTGCGCGGCTATCTCGACATCAACGAACGGCTGGGCATCGAGATGAACGAGCCGGAGCGGCGCCCGCGCCATTTCCGCGACGGCTTCGAGTTGACCTGGACGAAGGTGCCGGATGCCGTGGTCCACACTCGCATACCCTACTATGCGCCGGTAAACGAACCGGACACCTGGCTGCTGAACATCGCCAAATGGAAAGCGCACGGCATGTGCCTGTCGCTCACCGCAAAGAATCTCCAGGGGCTGGTGGTACTGCCTTACACGCGTTTTTGTTCGGGTTGGCCCATGGTGCTGGGCGTGCCGGAATACATGAAGGGTGACGTCCATCCGGATGTGGAGAAGCGTGTCAACCGTTATTTCGAAAACCACCTCAAAAACGGCTACAAACGCTATGCGAGCCGGGACGAACTGGATGGTATCCGGCAGGAGATCTGGGCGCACAAAACCTGCGACAACATGAGTGCGCTCCCCTGCGGACTGGCTATGATCGAAGGCATCACGGGGCGAGATGGCGACGGCTTCGGGGAAGGCCAGGACTACCTGACGAACATGGTGATGTTCAGCAAGGATCGATTCCGGCTGGATGTAGTTGGGACGTGGCTGGGCGGGCACGAACCCGGCAACGTCCACCTGTTCCGCATCGCCAAGGAGCGCGGTCTGAGCGACACATTCAACCCGTGGGAGGTACCGATCTTCGAGTGGGTGGACGGGAAGGCGATTCCGCGCAAGCTCGCGGATTTCGAGCGCACTCCGCTCAAGAGCTACTACCTGCGGCTGGACGGCGAGCCGCGGTTCCACCTGGCGAACGAACCTTTCGACTACGACCGTTATAGAATCTGAGATTGCGCATTTCGATTTCAGTCATCATTCCGGTCTACAACTCGGCTCAGCACCTGGAAGTTTGCCTGAACGCGGTGGCCAAGTCTACGTGGGCGCCGGATGAGTGCATCGTTGTGGACGACGGATCCACGGATGCGTCAGTTGGGGTAGCGCGCCGGGCGGGGGTACGAGTGATGGAGACCGGCGGGCGCCGCGGGCCGTCCCGAGCGCGCAACATCGGCGCAGATGCCGCGTCGGGCAACCTGCTGGTTTTCCTGGATGCTGACGTGGCCATTCATGAAGGCACGCTGGCGGGAATCGTCGAGCGCTTCGAGCGGGAACCGGATCTGGATGCGCTCATCGGTTCCTACGATGACGAACCATCCAGCCCCGACTTCCTGTCCCAATACCGCAACATGCAGCACTGCTACGTCCACCGTCAGGCTTGCCGGCTCGCGTCG
This sequence comes from uncultured Solibacteraceae bacterium, assembly GCA_964561215.1. GTDB lineage: Bacteria > Acidobacteriota > Terriglobia > Bryobacterales > Bryobacteraceae > JAJFUV01. The sequence goes on from CAZLOS010000019.1 coordinate 31,395, forward strand.
ACCTTCTGGACGGGTTGCGGCGCCGTTCGCCGGTCCGTCTTCCTGGAGCACAGCGGTTTCGACGAGTCCCGCTGGGCGATCGAGGACATCGAGTTCGGATATCGCATGCACGCCGCGTCACGCAAGATGGCCCTCGATCCCGGGCTGCAGGTGAAGCACTTGAAGCGTTGGACCTTCGGGAACTGGCTGCGGACGGATATTTTCGTGCGCGCCATTCCGTGGACCGAAGTCATTCTCAAGTACCGGAGGATGCCAAACGATCTGAACACCGGTTGGGGGGACCGGGCGAGCGTGGCTGGAGTTTTCGCCATTCCTGCGGCGGCGGTGCTGGGCGGACCGCTGCCTGCGGCGTTGCTGCTCGCTCTGGTGTTGTGGCTAAACCGCGGATTCTATGCATTTCTGGCGCGCAAGCTCGGTTGGTGGTTTGCGGCCAGGGCGGTGCCTGTGCACCTGGTCTACATGATCTATAGCGGGGCGGGCTTCGCGATCGGCGTGGCGAAACACACGCTGAAGCATGCGGCGGCGGGACGTTAGTGGCTCCGCGCGTAGTCGCGGAGGGCGTACATGTGGTCGGCCGGCGTGTCGCGGACAACCTCGCAGCCTGCTCCCACGATGTAGCGCGGTCCAGCCTGCCGATGACACTCAGCGATGGCGGCGGTGACCGATTGGGCGTTCGTGTTGCGCAGCACGCGAACCGGGTCGATGTTGCCGAGAAGCGCCTGCCGCGGCCCCATCTTCTCTCGGCCGTCGCTCATCGGGCTTAGCCAGTCCAGGTCGACCAGATCGGTACCCAGCCGTCCCATGCCCTCCAGAATCTTGCGCGTATTGCCGCAGATGTGGAGACGGACGCGCGCGCCCAGCGCGCGCATGCCGTCGACCATGCGCTTCTGGTAAGGCCAGACGAACTCGTTGTAGATCCTCGGCCCCACCAGGGACGCGGCGGTGTCGCCCATGCCGATCATGTCCGCGCCCGCATCGACCTGCGCCTTGCAGAAGCTCAACCCGTTTTGGACGACGAACTCGAACAGGTCCCGTACGAAGACGGGGTCGTCGAAGAAGTCCGTCATCAGCGTGTTGATGCCGCGCAGGTCGGCGGCTTCGGAACACGGCCCTTCGACCCACCCTTCAACCAGCTTGTCCGCGCCCGCTTTCTGCTTCAGCAGCGCGATTCCCTTCACGCGCTCGTGCATGCGGCCGCCGCCCAGCGGGTCGGCGATCTTCAGCCGCGCGAGAGTGGTCTTGTCGGCCAGCAGCGCGCCGTTTTCGTCCAGGGCGGGCGGCTGATCGTCGAAGAACTCGACCTTGGCGCCCAGATCGGCGGCTTCGCGCGCGGGGTCGGAGATGGTGGAGACGTGATCGATCCCGAAGCGTTCGGCTGTGACGAGTTGGCCTTCCGCCATCAGACGGTGGTCGTCGGCGTAACGGCCGTACTTCACGCCGATCCGATCCGCCGCGAACATCATGGTGATGGGCATCAGCGGAAGATGATCGACGGCTTTGCCGTCCAGCATGGCAAGAACGCGTTCACGCGAGGTCATGGAATTGGCTCCGCTTTCAGGATGCTCTCGTTGTTGGATGCGGCCACGCGCTGGCCCGGCTGAAGAACCAGAAAGTCCTCCTCGTTCCACTCGCCGTCGATGAGACGGCGGACCAGCGACATGTCACCCGGAATCTTCTCATACTTCCAGCCGCGCTTTTCCGCTTCCTCTCGGGTTTTGCGTTCAAAACGGTTGTCCGGCTCGATGCCCATTTCGATGAAGGTGAACTGGCCGTAATTGCGTGTCAGGTTGCCCAACTCCTCAAACAGGAACTTGGCGTTGTCTTCGCCGTACTTCTCGACGAGTTCCTGGTAGGTGGCCGCAAGGCCGGAAAGGTGCTGCGTGGGAAGCTGGCCTGAAGGATCGAAACCAGCCCCGCGCTCCATCCATCCGGTGGTTTCGAAGTATACCCCGGGGTGATTGTTGAAGTAGTCGAGATAGCGCTCCTTGCTGCCCAGGAAGAAGGTGATACAGTCGTGGGCGCGAGGGATCACGATGGGAAGCTTGCGGGCTTCGAGACCAGCAAGGCCCATGCCGCAAAGAGCGTAGCCCAGCAGCACGGCTTCGTGACGGGACGGGTCCACCGCGTCGACGGTGGCCTGCAGCCGCTCCCGCATGGGACCGGCGCCGATATCGTGCAGGCCTTTCGGCAGGAAGCTGATGTCAATCTGATGAGGAGACCGTGCGACTGCAGCGCACATTTCGCGGAAGACAATTTCGCAACTGATGAGCTGCAATCGCACGGATGGTTAACGTCCGAGGGCTTTCAAAGTGGCGGCGATAAACTCAGGCCGGGTACCGCAGCAACCGCCCAGGAAGCTGGCTCCGGCTTCGACCAGAGCCGGCGCATAGCTGGCGAACTCTTCCGGCGTGGTCTTCCATGTGGTTCGACCGTCGACCACTTCGGGCAATCCGGCATTGGCCTTGATCCAGACAGGCTTATCCGTATTGGCTTTCAGCCGCTTGCAGATCGGCACGTAAGCGGCGATACCCACGCCGCAGTTCGCGCCAACCACATCCGCGCCCGCTTCGGTCAGCTCCGTGGCTGCCTGCTCGGGTGTGTTGCCCATCATAGTGCGGTCCTTGTTCCTGCCGGAGTCAAAGACCACGCATGCCACCACCGGCAAGCCCGACGTCTTGGCGGCCGCCAGTGCGATCTTAGCTTCCGCCAGGTCCGCCATGGTTTCGATGACCAGGGCGTCCGCGCCGCCTTCCTTCAGGGCTTGCGCCTGCTGGGTGAACGAGGCGTGCAGTTCGTCCTCGGTCACTTCGCCGGACATGAGCATCTTGCCGGACGGACCGATGGAGGCGAACACGAACGCCTTACCGGCGGCCGCGCGCTTGGAGATGGCGGCGCCGGCGCGGTTGATTTCCGCCGCCTTTGCATCGAGGCCGCGGCGGGCGAGCGAAAGGCTGCTGGCGCCGAAAGTATTCGAAAGGATCACCTGGCTGCCAGCTTCCACATAGGCGCGCGCCACCTGTTCGACCAGATCGGGGTGCGTCAGGTTCCACGCGTCCGGGCATTCGCCGGGCGCCAGACCGCGCGCCTGGAGCTGGGTGCCCCAGGCGCCATCGGTCACAACGGGTCCGGATGACAACAATGTTTCGAGGAGGGACGTCATGTGGCTATTTCTAACTACGCTGCCCCCACCAGTTTGCGGGCCAGGTGCACAGCGCTGCTGGCACTCTCGCCGTAGCCATCAGCACCGATCTCCTGCGCGTACTGGTTGGTTACGGGCGCTCCGCCCACCATCACCTTCACCTGGCCGCGAACCCCCGCGTTCTTCAGCGCCTCGATGGTGGTCTTCATCGACGGCATGGTAACCGTGAGCAGGGCGGAGAGCGCAACGAGGTTGGCGCCGCTCGACTTCACCGCATCGACGAACTTCTCGGGCGAAACGTCGCTGCCGAGGTCGATGATCTCGAACCCGCCGCCCTCGAGCATGGCCGACACCAGGTTCTTTCCGATGTCGTGCAAGTCACCCTTAACCGTGCCGATGACCACTTTAGCCACGGGCTTGTCGCCGCGGGCGACCAGCAGCGGCCGGATCAATTCGAGCGAACCCTTCATGGCGCGAGCGGCCAGCAGGAGCTCCGGCACGAAGTACTCTTCGCACTCGAAGCGGCGGCCCACTTCATCCATGGCCGGGACCATGTATTTGGTCACCAGATCCATGGGGTCTACGTTCTCAGCCAAGGCTTCCTTGGTGACGGCCACGGAAGTTTTCGCGTCGCCGTTCAGAATCGCGTCGTGCAGTTTAGTCAAATCAGGCATGGAGTCCTCTCTCGTATTCTATTTCGTCCCGTTGAATTCGTGTACTGCGTCTATCATGGCTACTACGTTCACGACGGGCGTGCGGGCCTGTACATTATGGATGGCGTCGAAAACGAAGCCGCCGTCTTTCGAAAAAACCTCACAGCGTTCGAGCACCTGCCGGCGAACCTCTTCCGGCGTGCCGAACGGAAGAACCTTCTGCGTGTCCACGCCGCCGCCCCAAAAAACGATGCGGTCTCCGAACTCCGCTTTCAGACGCCTGGCGTCCATGCCGACGGCCGAACACTGGACTGGATTCAGAATATCAAACCCACTCTCGACAAAAGCGGGGATGAGCCGGGCCACCGCGCCACAGGAGTGTTTGAAGGTCTTCCAGTTAGTGTTGGCGTGGATCCAATCGTTCACGCGCCTATAGTAAGGGAAGTACAGATCCTTGTAGGCGGCGTCCGAGCAGAAAGTGGATTTCTGGGTTCCGAAGTCCGTGCCACAGATGAAGACCGCGTCGATCACGTCGCCGACGGCATCCTTCACCTTCGCCAGGTTCGCCAGGGCCGTTGTGCACTGGTGCTCGAAGATGGCGTGGACGTACTCGCGGCGCGAAGCCGTGGTCATGTACCACTCGGCCACGTCGCGGATTCCCTTCGGGTGCTTGAGGAACGGGGCCGGCACCAGCGCGATGTCGCCGAAGGCGGTGCCGCCGAAGGTGGCCAGAATGCCCCGGCCCGTTGCGGCAGCGGCCTTGGCGGCGTTCCGGAAGTGCGAAAGGGTGGCGTCGGATATAGGCGTGAACTCTTCGAAGTTGTCCTCGGGATTGAGCCGATCCTCGTCAATGGGCTCCTGCCGGACGATCGTGTCGAAGAAGTAGCCATCGTGCGGCATGCGTCCGCTGGGGGGCGCCGTCACGTCGCCTTCCGGATAGATCAGTATGTCGCCGTTCGCGTCCAGCGTGACGTTGAAGCTGCCCGGCACCAGGACTTCCAGGCCCTGCGGAGTACGCCAGGGCTTCCAGTTGCCCACATCAAATCCGAACATGGTGGACGGGCCTACCACACCTTCGACGTCGATACCGGCAGCCTGTTTGAGATCCTCGTCGATCCAGCCCAGCATCTGGTAAGGTTCGTGCACCTTGACCAGGCGCCCATCGAGTCCATAATGGTCACGCAACGCGGCCACCACGCTCACGTGCATGCCGGTGACAGCGCTACCGCCGAAGTCCATGGGCACGCAGTCCGGTTGGCGATGCCCCAATGCCGCGCACAGCCTTTCCTTGCTGGTCATAGCCGAGTGACTAGTCTATCAAATTCGGTTTAAGCGACGATTTTAAGCCAGACGCCGGCGGATTGCGGCGGCACGATCAAAGATAGCCTCGCGGCCAAGACCCGCCACTTCGTACATGGCAAAGATGTTGTCGGCCGGCGTCTCCGGCGGGATGGTGTGCGAGGCCGCCAGGATGTAGCCGCCACCGTCGGCGGTCATCCCCTCGATGAGGCGGGCCGTGGCGCGCCGCACGTCGCCGGCCGATCCCGAGGGCAGGACACCCTGTGTATCCACTCCGCCCATGAAGGCGAGCCGCGATCCGAACTCGCGCTTCAACTCGAACGGATCCATGCCGGGGCAATTGCACTGGATTGGATTGAGGACGTCAATCCCGATTTCGATCAGATCGCCGATGATGGGACGCAGGGCGCCGCAACAGTGGTACGCTACCGGCAGGTTGTGCGTCTTCCCTACTTGCGCGACGCGCGCAAGCTGCGGCTTGATCTCGTCGCGCCAGGACCTGGGGCTCATCAACATGGACATCTGACCGCTTACGTCGTCGCCGAGCCAGAGCCAGTCCAGATTCATCTTTTCGCAGGCCGGTTCGGCCAGGGCGATGGAGAAATCCGCGCAGCGGCGGAACATTTTCTCGGCGAGTTCACGGTCCTCGGCCATGTCCAGCATGGCCATCTCCATCCCGCGCAGCCGCCAGTACATTTCGAAAATGCAGGGTGAGACGTCGCAGCCGATGAAGAAATCACCGCGATTGTCGAGCACGGGCTTCATCAGGCCGAGCAGGAATTCGAGCTTGTCATAGGGGAAGCGGTATTCGAGGACCTGATCGCGCGTGGCGTCGGCCAGCGGGAAGTGCTCAATCTGGTTGAAGACGTGGCGCTTCACCCAATGGATGCCCCAGAGGTCCACGTGTCCCTCGCCGTCGTGGTCGTGGACGATGCCCTCCATGGCGTAGTTGTTGTTGACCCAGGTCTGGGCGACGTCGTTGCCCATGGCTTCGGCGACAAAAGCGGACGGTATCTCGAGCAGTTTCGCCAGCAATCGCGCGGTGTCCGGATGGAACCACATGAAGATCGGGACCCGGTCCACGGGTTGTTTCCGCAGGGCGGCGGCGACTCGCTCTCTGGATGTCACAAATGTTGCTCCTTCTACGTGGTGTACCATATTGCGTCTGGACCTCAAACACCATGGATAACTTCGGCGCTGGTCTGATTGCGATGCTGGTGAGCGGTTTTTTGAACGCCGCTTTTCCCTTGCCGCTCAAGTTTGCGAAGAGATGGAAGTGGGAAAACACCTGGCTGGTATTCTCCATCCTGACGTTCTGGGTGCTGCCCTGGGCGGTCGCCTGCTTCTTCAACCCGGGCTTGCGGGAAATCTATGCGACGACGCCGTGGAGTTTCTTCCTGCCGGCGGCGGGCTTCGGTTTCGTCTGGGGCTTCGCACAAGTGACTTTCGGACTCTCTTTTCCGCTAGTCGGCATGGCGATGTCGTTCGCCATTGTCATCGGCCTGTGCGGGGTGCTGGGCAGCTTCATTCCGATGGCTGTCTTCCATCCCGACCAACTGCTGGGAGTGCGGGGCGCCGCGCTTCTGGTGAGCACGCTGATACTGGTTGTCGGCCTGCGCCTGTACACCAAAGCGGCACGCCAGCGCGAAGCGGATTCGAATCCGACGGGTCATCCTGAGAGCCGGTCGAACTACAGGCTGGGCTTGCTGCTGTGCGTGTTCACGGGCGTGCTGGGGAGCGCGTTGAACCTGGGCTTCGCGCTGAGCGACACGTTGACAAACCGGCTGACCAGCGCAGGCTCGACGCCGCTGGCCGCCAGCTTTGCCGTATGGGCGGTGGTGCTGGCCGGCGGTTCGATCCCTAATCTGGCCTATTCGATCTACCTGCTCGCCAAGAATGGAACCTTCTCCTGCTTTGGCGCGGATGCCGGCCGTGAATCGATGCTGGCGGTGGCGATGTCGGTGCTGTGGCTGGCCGGAACGCTGGGCTACGGCGTGGGCGCGACGCTGATGGGGGCGTACGGGACATCCATCGGTTACGCCATCTATGTGACGATCCTGATCATCGGATCCACGATCATGGGCGTGATGACGGGCGAATGGAAGTCGGGCAAGCCGGCCACGTACAACAGGATGAAGATGGCGCTAGTTGTGATCCTGGCAGCGGTGCTGATTCTGAGCGCGACGGGATTACTGTAGCGAGTGTATATTTTTATGCATAGAAGTGATATGCTTTTATGCATGAGAACGACGCTGGAAATCAACGAGCAACTGTTCCGGCGTGCCAAGAAACGAGCCGCGGAAGCGGGTACGCCGTTTCGCGCCATTGTAGAGGCTGCATTGCTCGCGCACCTCGAAGGCAGGCCCGTTCATCGCAAGTACAAGTTCCGGTGGCGCACGGAGTGCGGCAAAGTCATGCCGGGCGTCAGGTTGGACGATCGCGATGCGTTGTTCGACCTGATGGATAGACGGCGATGATCGCAATCGACACTAACATCCTGGTCTATGCCCGGCGCGCCGAACTGCCCTTGCACAAGCCCGCGCTGCGGCTGTTGGAACGCCTGGCCGCGGGCGATGAAGCATGGGCGCTGGCTTGGCCGTGCGTATACGAGTTCCTGCGTGTCGTTACGCATCCGCGGGTTTTTGATCCGCCAACAGATCTCGATGCCGCAGTCGAAGATATTGACAGCCTGATGGAATCGCCTTCGCTAACGATGCTGGGCGAAGGGCCGTCTCATGGAGCCCTGCTTCGCCAGGCAGTGATGGGAGCCCGGACGGCGGGCAACCTGGTCCACGATGCCCACATCGCGGCGTTGTTGCTGGAGCACGGCGTGCGTGAGTTGTGGACCGAGGACCGGGATTTCGCTCGGTTTCCAGGACTTCGTGTGAAGCACCCGCTTTCAAAGGGACACTGACGTGGACGAAAGAGCTTATTACAACGAGTCGCAGACTACCAAGCCGGCTACATTGAACTGCCCGTATTGCCGGACCTCGGACACTTACCAGTTGCGCTGGCTGTTGCGAAAGAAGAAGGACCGCCTGCCGCCGGGCGCCGACGAACGAGACCGCGCGCGGTTCCAGAAGGCGGCCAGCTACATGGTGCTGCTGGACGACAAGGTGATGTGCAAGAACATGCGATGCCGGAAACGCTTCGACATTTCGGGCATCAAGACAATGGCGTTCGTTTAACGCCCCACGTTCAAGCCGGTGTGCGGAACGTAGCCGTGCCTTCCTGTGCGAAGACACCCCAGTCGCCCTCCGGGAGATTGTACAGCCTCGTCGACATGGCTACCGCCCCGTCGGCATAGACGACGCACACCGTGCCATCCACGAATATCTTCAGGTTGACCGGCTTTCCGGACGCGAGGCGCAAGGGGCGCTCCAGACCCAGCATGAAGGGCTGGTCGCCCGGACGCGGCCAGGAGTCGAACACCATCCGGTTATGCCTTGGCTCGATCCGGATGTAGTAGGCTTTTTCCAGGTCGGCGCTCGCACGCAGCATCACTCCGCAGCTTTGCGTGCCGGCTTCATAGCCGACATTGACATCGAGTTTCATCCGGCCGGTCATCTTCCCGAACGCTTCCGCGCGGAAAGTGCCGGGCGCGGAGAGCTTCAGCGTGCGGCCTGTGGCGGGCTTTCCGAAGGCGGCATCCACGGTGCGAGGCACGCGCACGCATAGCGTTCCGTCGGCGGCCTGCCAGAGTTCGTGCACGACGAGGTTGCCGCCCCAGTTCCAATTCCGGTAGTCCTTGTTCTGATCGCGGGTGGAGAGCCAGCCGAACAGGTAACGGCGTTGGCCGTTGCTGGAGGTCTTGGCGGCGTAATAGGCGCGCCCGTCGAACGTATCGTCGGCCGGCGTGAGCCAGGGGCCTTTGAGGCTGCGCGACATGCGGTACCGCGTCTGCATGCGCTCGGAAAACTCGCTGAACACGAGGTACCACCAGTCGCCCATTTTGAACAGGTCGGGGCATTCGTGCGTGAAGTAGAGGCTGGGCGTCCAGAAAGGGTCGCGCACGGTCCAATGGACCAGGTCCTTCGACGTTGACAGAGCGGTGCAGCCGCGGCGGCGCGAGGGACCGGTTTTCAGGCGGGCGGCCGTGAGCATCCAGTATTCCTTGACCTCGGGATTCCAGAAGACGAACGGATCGCGCCAGTCGTGCGGTTCGAAGTTGTCGCCGGGCGAGAAGAACATCTCGCCGGGTTGCTTGGTCCAGTGAAGCAAGTCGTCGCTCACGGCGTGCATGACGGCTTCCTCGGGCTTGCCCGTCTTGCGCAGGTGCGGATTGTGGCCGGTGTAAAAGATGTGATAGCGGCCCAGGCCTTCCACGACGCTGCCGGTGAAAACGTAGAGATCCTGTTCCTGCGCGCTGCCACGGGCAAGCATCTCGCCGTGTTCTGTGAAATGAACGAAATCTTCGGTGGAAACCAGGTACCACGGCGTGCCTTCGCCATGGTTCTTCGCGTCGCGCCAGTCGTGCAGGTAGTAGAGATAGAACCGGCCTTTGGCGAAGAAGGGAATGAAGTCGGCGGCAAACGCGCCCTCGGGACGGAAGAAGAACTCCCGGGGGGAGCCCGCGGCTTGCATGGTATGGGCTGCGAGTCCATACCATGCCGCCACTTGGGCGAAACTTCTGCGGGTAATTATTTGCGGCGCTGAGGGCCGGCTTCGAGGATCTCGGGTGCGCATCCTTCCGAGAATAACTTAAAGTTCTCGATGAAGCGCGCGGCCAAAGCGTCGTACTTGCGCCAATACTCCTCCGGGCTGCCCCAGGTATTGGCCGGCTCGAGGATCGCCGACGGGACGCCGTCGCACGAAAGCGGCACCTCGAAACCGAAGATCTTGTCCTTGCGGTACTCGACCTGGTTCAGCTTGCCGCTCAGCGCGTTGTTGAGCAGGGTTCTCGTATGCCGGATGCTGATGCGCTTGCCGACGCCGAACGGGCCGCCGGTCCAACCGGTGTTGACCAACCAGCACTGGACGCCGTACTTGAGAATCTTGCTCTTGAGCAGAGAGGCGTAGGCGTGCGGGTAGTGCACCATGAAAGGCGCGCCGAAGCAGGTGGAGAAAGTGATCTCGGGTTCGATACCCAAGCCGATCTCAGTGCCGGCGAGCTTGCTGGTGTAACCAGAAATGAAATGGTAAATCGCCTGGTCGATACTGAGCCGCGCGATGGGCGGCATGGTGCCGCTGGCATCGCAGGTCAGGAAGATGATGTTCTTGGGATGCCCGGCCATCTTTTCCGGCACCGAGTTTTCGATGTAGGAAAGCGGATAGCAGGCGCGCGTGTTTTCGGTGAGGATGCAGTCGTCCAGATCGAGGCAGCGCGAGGACGGGTCCATCACGACGTTTTCCAGGATGGTTCCGAAGCGTTGCGTTGTCGAGTAAATCTGCGGTTCGGCTTCTGCCGACAGGCGGATCACCTTGGCATAGCAGCCGTCCTCGAAATTGAAGATCCCGTTATCGCTCCAGCCGTGCTCATCGTCGCCGATCAGGCGACGGCCCGGATCGGCGGAAAGCGTGGTCTTGCCCGTGCCGGACAAGCCGAAGAAGAGTGCAGTGTCGCCGTCGTTGCCGACGTTCGCCGAGCAGTGCATGGGCATGACGCCGTCGAACGGCAGCAGGAAGTTGAGCACCGTGAATACGGTCTTCTTCATTTCGCCGCCGTAAGCGCTGCCGCCGATGATGGCTAACCGCTCGGCGAAGTTGGCGATGATGAAGGTTTCGCTCCGGGTGCTGTCGACCACGGGGCTGGCCTGGAAACTGGGCACGTCGATGATGGTGAACTCGGGGATGTGCTTCTTCATCCCGTCGCGGCCCTTGGGCTTCAACAGCATGTTGCGCACGAAAAGGCTGTGCCACGCCATTTCCGTAATAAACCGTACGGGCAACTGGTATTCCGGATCGGCTCCGGCGAACAGATCCTGCACGAAGACGTCGCGGCCTTGCAGATAGCCGGTCAGGCGCGCCAGCAGGGTGCTGAACTTCTCCGGGCTGAAGGGCCGGTTGTACTCGCCCCACCAGACCTTGTTCTCGGTGGCGCCTTCCTGCACGATGAACTTGTCGGCGGCAGAGCGGCCCCGGTGCTTGCCGGTGTTGACAACCAGCGGACCGAGATGGCCGATGTTGCCTTCGGAACGGTGGATGGCCTCCTCGTACAGGGCAGCGCTCGTCAGGTTCCAGTATGCGCGGCGGATGCGATTGAGGCCGTGGTTGTGCAGGCCGTAATCGCTGGCGTTCTCGAGCGCCAGTTTAGCCGCCGGAGAGCTGATGTCGAGGTAAATGTTCATGCCCAATCCCTCACGAGCTTCCGGTCACCCAGGTACAGTTCGTTCGGCGAATTGGGGTCGATGGCCCACTGGATGCGCTCGACGCCTTCCTTGATCTCCTTGAGGCTACCGCAGTAGCTCAGGCGCAGGTGGCCGTCCATGCCGAATTCCTTGCCGGGGACCGTGACCACGCGAACCTTGTCGAGCAGCATCTGGCACAGCTTTCCGGAATCCTTCTCGTAGGCGGAGAAGTCCGGGAAACAATAGAACGTGCCGTTTGGTTTGACGACCTTCACTCCCGGAATCATGTTCAGCCGGGCGAGCATGACGTTCCGGGCGTTCTCGAGCGTCATTCGCAGGCCGTCGATGGAACTCTGCACGCCGGTGAGCGCGCCCACGGCGGCCCACTGCGAAGGCGTGGCTGGGCCGGAAGTCTGCTGGGACTGGATATTGGTCATCGCCTGGACAATCTCCTTGGCGGCCACCGTCCAGCCGATGCGGAATCCCGTCATCGCGTACATCTTCGAGACGCAGTTGATGACGATGAGCTTGGAGTGCTCGCTGAAGTCCTTCGCGAATTCGTAACAGTTGATGGGTGCCTGTCCGTCGAACACCAACCGGTTGTAGGTGTCGTCCATGATCAGGTAGATGCCCTTCTTCTCGCAGAACTGCACCAATTCGGCGATGAAGTCCTTCTTGTACATCACCCCACTGGGATTGTTGGGGCTGTTGATAATGATCGCCTTCGTGTAGGAGCCTACCAGGGCGGCAAACTCTTCGATCGTAGGCTGGAAGGTGCCGTCTTCGGGTGTCACCACCACGGGAACGCCGCCGGCGAGCTTGACCATCTCCGGGTAGCTGACCCAATAGGGCGCCGCGAAAATGACCTCGTCCTTCGGCTCCAACAGCGTCTGCAACGCCACCATGATGGACTGCTTGGCGCCGCTGGAAGCGATTACATTCGCCGGGGTGACCACCCGGTTGTAACACTCTTCGGTATACCGGATGATCGCCTTCTTGAGCGAAGGAATGCCGTCGGCCGGGGAGTACCGCACCTCGCCGGTGACCATCATCGAGCTCGCGGTAGTTATGGCGTCGATCGGCGCTCTGCCCTTAGGCTCGCCGCCGCCAAGGTGAATGACTGGCTCGCCTTTGTCCCTGAGGATTGCTGCGGTTTCGTTCAGCTTCAGGGTGGCGGATTCCTTAATTGATCTTGCAAGTTGGCTTATACTCATCCGCTACCAGTTTCCTCTCAAAATGAAAATTTGTTTGATTGCTAAGCTCCGGCCTAGACCTGTAGATCGCTTTTGCCGGACTCTCATTCAGGACACGGAGGTCCCCAGTTACACGTCTGCCTCCGCTGTATCGTCCAACATTGGTATTTCTGTCATCATACGACAGATGGAAGCCCGACTCAAGTCATTCCCGGATAGGAAGCCGCTTACAATTTCGGCCGGCTTGTTGGTTCTTCTTTGGACGGCGGGCCCGGCCGCATCAGCCTTTGGAGCCACGACGCTGCGCTTCTATTTCGCCCATGCTCCGGAAACCGATCGTCATGGTGTGATCGCGCCCTGGTACAAGCGGCAAAACGGGCAGCTCGATTACCGCGTGCGAATCGCCGCCGAAACGCTGAAACGCTATCCGTGGGTCTCAGGGGACAGGGCCGCGGTGGCGGCGCCCGAGTACGTCTTCAATGGGACATGGCGGATCGACGACGAAGGCCGCATCACGGTGCCGCCTCTGCGCAATTGGGACAACGGCGATCTGGGCCAGCGTGCCGCCTACATCATATCCAGCCTGTTGGACTATTACCGCTACACCGGCGATCCCGCGGGGCTTGCTCCTATTCACGCGCTTGCCGACTACGTCCTCGGTTCCTGCCAGACCGCCGCAGATCACGGTTGGCCGCGCATGCTCATCAGCGTGCCGACGCTCGGAATCCCGTACAAGAACTGCGTGCTCGGACCAAGCGATGAATTGGCGAAAGGGCAGGGAAAGATCCAACTCGACATCGTCGCCGAGTTCGGCATCGAACTGGTGCGGGCGTACCAGGTGACCGGCAATACCCGTTGGCTGGACACCGCCAAGCACTGGGCGGACCTGATGGCGGCCAACCGCGACCGCACGCCGGGCCATGCCCCTTGGGGACGCTACGCCAACAACGCCTCGGGCAACGGCATGAACGGGAAGCAGACCGGCGGCGTGGCATTCCTGCTCGTGTTCTTCGACGAGTTGATCCGGGTCGGATACACCGGCGCGAACTCCGAGATCGTCAAGGCGCGGGACGATGGCCGCGCATACCTGCGCGACGTGCTGCTGCCGCAGTGGACCGTCGACGACGTGTGGGGCCGTAACTACTGGGATTGGGAAGACCCCGTACAGGCCGAGAACGTCACCGACTATATCGTGAACTATCTGCTCGACAACAAGGACGCGTTTCCCAACTGGCGCCAGGACGCGCGTAACGTGCTCTCGCTGTTCCTGAATCACACCTCGGTGAGCCCGGCTTCGCGGGGCGACGTCTTCCACGGTGCCTGGGCTTATCCGGAGTCCTCCGGTTGCTGCGAGCGGTCGCTGTGGTACGGCACGATGGAACTGGCGCCGGTGTTCGCGCGCTACGGCGTGGAGGCCGATAGCGAGTGGGCGCGCGAAATCGCGCGGCGCTCCCAGATCCTGACCACCTACGACCCGCTGCCCAGCGGACAGAGCTTCGATCTGATCGACGGCGGCGCGTATGTGAACCGGAGTTGGTTCAAGATCGCGCACCCCATGGCGCTGAAGCACGTCATCCGTACTATCGGCTGGCTACCGGAAGTGTTCGGGCCGAACCGCGAAAACCACATCGTGCGGTCGACCGCCGTGGTCAAGCGCGTAACTCACGGCAAAGGCGTGGTGCGCTATTCCACGTTTGATGCTCCGGCAGGTACGGTGGACGTTCTGCGACTGGCGTTTGCGCCCACTTCCGTTACGGCGAATGGGAAGCCTCTCGCGGCCGGCGCTTACACGGTGCGTTCGCTCGCCAACGGGGACGCGGTGGTCACCGTCCGCCATGACGGCGCCACCGAGGTGGAGTTACGGGGGCCCGACCCGCAACAGGAGGTCGCCTGGAAGCAGACCGTTTCGGGCGACGGCGCCACCATACGATTCACCGGCAACCAAGTGCGCCTGCTTGGGAGCGTGGGACAGCGGGGCGGCGTGGCGGATGTTTTCCTGGACGAGATGAAGCAGTTGGTTCCCGTGAACTTGTCCAGTCCCGTCGCTCTGGAGCGGCAGGTAGTTTACTACCGCAACGGGTTGGACAATGGGCCGCATACGCTGCGGCTGGCTCCGCGCCGCACAAATGTCCCGCCTTCGGCCGGCAGCGATGTCACCATCACTGCCGTTCAGTATTCCGATGCGACCGGCGACGCCGGATACGGCGAAGGCGGCGGGCCCACGGGCGTGCAGCGGATGATCTTCGGCTACACCGAACGGAGCGACTACAGGGATTCCGCGGGTAACCTGTGGCGTCCCGCGACGGAGTTCATCGCGCTCACCGGCGCGTTGACCGACAGCGTGGCGAAGACGTGGTGGACTATGCGCCAAAGCGTCGATGTAAGGAACACCCCGGATCGAGAGCTGTACCGTTACGGAGCGCACTGGAAGGATTTCACGGTGAACGTGACGGTCGGCCCCGGCACGTACCACGCGCGCTTGAAGTTCGCCGAGACACAGTGCGATGGGGCCGGTCAGCGCGGCATCACCATCTTCATCAACGGGCGGCGCGTGGTGGAGGGCTTCGACGTCTTTGCCACGGCCGGAGGCGCGCAACGCGCGGTGGACCTGGTCTTCGACGGCATCCAGCCGCGTAACGGTGTCATCGACATTCGCTTCCTGGCCGCCGGCAACCGGGAGGCTATGGTGCAAGCCATCGAGGTCGGACCCGGGCCGGGCGGCGAGGGCGCGACGCCCAAGACCATACCTTAGGTAACTGAGAGCCGGCGCCGCGCATCCAATCGAGCAGGACAGATCACCGACTTCACCATGCCGCGTCGGCCAGTGTTCAGTTCCGGGCTCATTATTTCGATGTTGTTGGCATCCGCCTCCTGCGGAGGAGGCAGGGCGGAAGACAAAAGCGTCCCGGCGCTGGAAGGCTCCATCACCGCGCCGGATTTTCCGGCTTCCCTCGAATGGCTCAACACCGATCGCAAACTCTCCCTAAAGGACTTTCGCGGCAAGTTCGTGCTGCTGGACTTCTGGACCTTCTGCTGCATCAACTGTATGCACATCATTCCGGATCTGAAACGGCTGGAGGCGAAATACCCCGAAGAACTGGTGGTGATCGGCGTGCATTCGGCGAAATTCAGCAATGAGAAGGATACCGCGCAGATCCGCCAGGCCATTCTTCGCTATGGCCTCCAGCACCCCGTGGTAAACGACCGCAACTTCGATGTGTGGCGCAGCTATGAGGCGAACGGTTGGCCGACCCTGGTGCTCATCAACCCCAAGGGCAAGATCATCGTGAAGTTTTCGGGTGAGGGGATCTTCGCCCCTTTCGACAACCTGCTCGCGCAGGCGATTCCATACTTCGAGGCCCGGGGCGGACTGAAGCGAAGTCCGCTCGCCCTGGCGCTCGAGAAAGCCGGCCGCACCGAGATGCTGCTGAGTTATCCCGGCAAGGTTTCGGCCGACCCGGACCGGCGGCTTCTCTTTGTGACGGATTCCAACCACCATCGCGTCATCCTATCGTCCCCGTCCGGGGCCGTACAGGACGTGATCGGAAGCGGTGAGCAGGGCTTCACGGATGGTTCCTTCGAAGCGGCCTCCTTCAATCAACTGCAGGGCACCGTGTCGGTGGGGGACGTGCTGTACATCGCCGACACGGAGAACCATGCCATCCGCGCCGCCAACCTGAGGACGCGGCAGGTCTCGACCGTTCTTGGCACCGGCCGCCAGGCGACTCGCTTCAATGTGGCGGGTCGCGGCCGCGCGGTGGACATCAGTTCGCCTTGGGACGTCGCATATCACGCGGGCAAGATTTACATCGCCATGGCCGGCTTTCATCAGATCTGGGTGGCGGACACGGCCAATTGGGATGCACGCCCTTACGCAGGCTCGGGCAGGGAAGCACGGGCGGACGGTCCGCTGCTCAAAGCGGCCCTGGCGCAGCCGAGCGGCATCACCACGGATGCCCGTAAGTTGTACTTCGCCGACAGCGAGTCAAGCTCCATCCGCAAGGCGGACCTCGACCCGGGCGGCAAGGTGACGACCATCATTGGGGAAGACCTGTTCGAGTTCGGGGACCGGGACGGCGGCCGCGGACGCGCCCGCCTTCAGCATCCTCTGGGCGCCGCCTATCACGACGGTCTGTTGTACGTGGCCGATACTTACAACTCCAAGATCAAGATCGTGGACCTTGTTCGCGGCACGAGCACGACTTACGCTGGGACCGGCAAGCCGGGAATGGAGGATGGCCCGCTGCGGTCCGCCTCGTTCAACGAACCCGGCGGAATTGCCGTGCTGGGTGACAGGATCTACGTGGCGGACACGAATAACCACCAAGTTAGGGTGATTGATCGGACCGCGGCGCGCGTCAGCGTGCTTGAATTCACCGGGGTCGAGAAACTCGCTCGCACCGCCGAAAGGCGTTTTCACGGTCGCGAGATCGTCCTTGCTTCGCAGCGCCTGCGATCCGGCCGGGCCAAGCTGAGGGTGTCGATTGCGCTTCCTGCCGGATACAAGTTCGCGGTCGACGCGCCTCAATATTTGAAGTGGAGCGCGAGCGACACGAAGGTGATTGGCTTCCGCTCCGAGGTCCCCAAGAAGCTGGAGTTCCCCGTCGAGGTGGCGCTGAACACCGCGCCCGGCTCGGGCGAACTGGTTGTGGATTCGATTACTTACTACTGCACGCTCGCCTCGTCGGCGTGCTTCGTTGATCCAGTGCGCCTGCGCGTGCCTGTGGAAGTAGGTAGTGGCGGTGCAGAGACTCTCTCAGTAACGGTGCCGGTCAAAGTCCCGAAATTGTGAGTTCGACCTTCACGCGTACGGATCGACCTGGATCCTCAGCAAGGCTGGCAGCGGGTTCGGGTCAATGGAGGCAACGTCCAGATTCTGCTCCTGCGCCCGCGCCGCGGCCAATCCCGCGATCTGCCCGGTGGTCATCCACACAGGCTCCATACGCAGCACCGACATGGCGACGTGCGTGGATGACATCGGCACGGGAGCAAGCAGGTTGTCCACGTTTTTGGGCAGCATGGCACCGTACGGAATCTGACCCGGCTGCGCGGGGCCGAAGGCTTTTTTCGGATACCACAGGACGCCTTCCATGAAGCCGTCCACAGCGTAGCGGCGGTCGTGGCAGGGATGCACGTCGAAGGAATGCTCTCCGATGGCGATGGGCGAGTCGACGCGCGGCGTGCGGCCGGTCGTGGGGCCCACCGTGAAGTTGTGTTGGGTGACGGTGGCGCGCCCCTCTATGCGGCGTCCCTGCCGGACGTAGATCTGCCAAGGCCAGTGACGGGTGTCCGTGAACTCCTGACGGTGCAGGCCGATCACGGACATCTTCTTTCTGATCTGATCCGGAACGCCGGGATCGTTCTGCAGGAAATACATGAGGCCGGCGGCGTGGTCGACGTGGAACTTCTCCAGGCGCTCACGATGGCGGCGTCCTGCTTCGGGCCAGGACCAACTCGCGCCGGGCAGGTTCAGACTTGTAAGGGCTTCGATATTGCCGTTCGCCTGAAATTTGCGGCGAGGCAGCGGGGTACCCCATCCCCAGCTTTTTACGCGCCCGTTCGAAAAATCGGCGTGCAGAGGCAGATAGTCCTGCAGGTGTTCCTCATAAGTGTCGGGCTTTTCGATGGGTACGCGCTGCGCGGGATCGTCGGTGAAGATTGAACGCGCGCAGAATGCCTGAATGGCGAGCGACGGTTCGCCCGTGTCGGGCGTCATGATCTGCCCGCCGGTACGCCAGTTCATGTAATGGATGCCGGCGAAGGGTTCGCCATACTCCTCGCGGCCCTCGCGCCCCACACGATACGGGACTTTCGCCGCGGCGGCCAGATCGCCTTCGTAGGTGCCGTCGATGAAAGTGCGCGCGACGATCGTATGTGCCACGCCGTTACGGCCGGTGAGGTGAACCTCGCGGATGCGATGGTCCTTGACCACGGCGCGCTCCAGCCAGTATTCGGGGAGCCACCGCAGGCGGTCATGCTCGCCTTCGATCAGCCGGTGGAAGATCAACTCCGCCACCGACGGTTCGTAGTACCAGCCACCATGCACCAGCTTAAGCTGCGCTTCATCGTCCTTGAGCAGGCTGCGGTATTCAGCGAATACCTTGGCGATGAACTCCGCCACCATGCCGCCGAACAGATTCGGGCGTACGGCATCCGTGGTCGAAAGTCCGCTAGCCGCCATTCCTCCCGGGCGAGCTTTCGGACACGCCAATATAACGCGGCAACCGCGGCGCGCAGCCTCAACGGCCGCCGCGATGCCGCCCGGCGTTGAGCCATAAACGAACACGTCACAACTTTGCCGTTCGCCGGCCTGAGGAGCAACCACGAGCGCCGCGGTTTTCAGGAACTCCCTGCGTTGCATATCTCGATGTTGTATCAAATCGCCGGGTCCACTCGGCTACAATCTGAAACAGTGCTGATCGAACGTGAGCCGCTACGCATCGTATTCGATGAGCCCGCGGAGTTCGATGCGCGGTGGAGCGCGATCGACGATCAGGCGGCCGTCTTCCTCATCTGGCTGCGTGAAGGAGCCCCGTACCTGGCGCGAACCGAAAGGCTTCGCCGAAGGCTTGCACGGTTGCTGGGACCTCGCACGCGCGCCTCACGGCTATTGAGCCTGCGCGAAGTCGCCGCGAGGGTGGAGTGGTGGCCGACGGCCTCGTGGCTGGAAAGCACGCTCATTCTTTATGCCCTCACGCGAAGACACTTCCCGGATCAGTACAGGTCACTGCTGAAGCTGCGTCCGCCCGCGCTTCTCAAGCTGATTCGTTCGAATCCGTTTCCCCGAACGCACATCTCGCGGCATTTGAGCCGCGGCGTGTCTTATTACTACGGGCCATTCCGCACGCACGCCGCTGCCGAGGAATTCCAGAACCAGTTTCTCGATTTGTTCCAGATCCGGCGCTGCCTGGAAGACCTGGTGCCTTCCCCGGACCATCCTGGCTGCATCTATGGAGAGATGGGTATGTGCCTGCGACCCTGCCAGGAGGTTGTCTCCGCCGGGGAGTACGCGAGCGAGGTCGAACGGGTGGTCGAGTTCCTCTCGACGTGCGGACGTTCGCTCGCGGATACCATCGCCGCGGCGCGCGAGCGGGCCAGCGAGGAACTGGACTTCGAGGAGGCCGCGCGCCAGCACAAGCGGTTCGAAAAGATCCAACAGGTGCTGAAACTGCGCGACGAACTGGCGCGCCCGGGCGCGAATGTGAGTGGAGTCGCCGTGACCCATTCGGTTGATCCGTCGTCCGTAGAGCTATGGTTCATGCTTGACGGCTACTGTCAGCCGCCTCGGCGCTTCGAAGTGCGTGTTGAGAGTGGCAGTTCCGTTTCGTTGGATTCGCGGTTGCGGGAGCTGGTTGCGGCACTCCCGGCGCCCGCCGGGACGCTGGCCGAAAAGGAAGACCACCTGGGACTGCTAGCGCGCTGGTATTACGCAAGCTGGCGCGAGGGGGAATGGCTCTCCTTTGACACGCGCGAGGATGTTCCGTACCGGCGGCTGGTGCGCGCCATCTCCCGCGTTATGGCACGTTGATCCGGCATAATATTGCGATGCGCCTTGTGACCGCCGCTCTCCTGGGGAGCATGTCGCTGATTGCCGCCGATCCCAAGACCATCTGCTTCTCGACAGCGCCCAACGCCTACCTCACCGATCACGCTGCCGAAATTAAGAAGAGCTACGACGGTTTCTTTTTCAACGGCGGCAGTTGGGAAGATGCCGCGAAGCGATTCGTGGGAGCCGATGGCTCCAAACCCGAAGCGCAAGCGTGGATGGACGAGGCTCGAAGGAATCTCGCCGCTCTCCGCAGGGTAGGAGTAGCCGAGAACTTCCTGACAATCCTCTATCCGGGGGAAGGTGAGTGGCCCACCCCCGAGCGCCTCTTGTCGAGCGACTACACCAAGCACAAAGCCGAACAATACGCTGCTATCGGCTTGACGGCCAGGCGGCTCGGCTTTCGCGGCGTGTGCATCGACATCGAGTATCCCTACCCGCGCTACGATCTCGACAATCCGATTTACCGTTACGAAAACTATACGGCCGACCAACTCGCCAAGGCTGCGCGGTGATGCGCGCTCTGCTGGACGCATTCCCTGAAGCCGTTGTGATTGTGTTGCCGGGCGGTCTGCGCGACCGCGCGATCCCCACGGAGTACCAACTGGGCATGCTGGAGACAATGGCGGAGCGCGACGTTCCGGGATGTTTCCACCTGGGTACAGAGTTCAGCTATTGCGTGCGCGACGATGAGACCTCGCTCGCCACCACGCGTTTCGAAGATCCCGCGCCAGCATTACTCGTGAGCCGGTCCGTGGCCGATTACTGGCGCCGGCGCTGCAGCATAGCCCGCGGGGTATGGCCCACGCATATGGTGGAGACGCCGGACCGTGCGTATCCGGAGCAGCCCTGGAAGAAAGAGGTAGAGGAACTGCGTCGCCAGGTGACGGTGCTGCGCTCGACGGCCAAGCGCTACATCTGGTCGTACTCGGGCGCGCCCATGTGGTATGCGTACACGCCGGAGATCGAACAGAAGTACAAGTTGACGAAGTCGAAGTTCCGGCTGCCGGACATCGATGCGCCTCTCGGCCGCGTAAGCGAACATGAGATCCATCGCGGCCGTGATGACGGTGTACGCTGGTTTCGCTACGATAATCTCGACCCCATAGGTGCTACGTCACCGCGCACCATCTTCGGTTTCAGCAACGTGGACGACTCCGGTGCGCGCCTGTACCTGGGCGGCAAGATCATCGTCGACGCTCTCGAGTATCCGCCTAAAGGGAAGGGCCTGGTCCATAGGGACAAGTTACTTTTCGAGAGACACATCCCGGTGATCATCGCGAAGGGCGTCACGCGGCTGGCCGTCACTACGATGGACCTGCGAGGCAAACGGCTGTATTCGCTCCGCCTCACCGACGGGGACGGCCTTCCGTTTGACGACGTCCGGTTCCGCCTGGAGTGAGCCGCTACTTCACCTCAGTAGCCAGCCAAGTCTTTAAGTCCGCCTGAAGCTCCTTGTAGATTTGCGGATGCTCGGCGGCGACAGTGCGCCGCTCCTGCGGATCGCCGCGGACGTCGTAAAGGAAACGGTTGGGGCCCATTTCCAAAAGCTTGAAGTCGCCGCGCATGGCGGCCAGCATGCTCCAGGCCTCCGTGCGCCATTCCCAGAACAATGTCCGTTGCGGCGAGGGAGCTTTGCCCATCCAGACGTCCAGCATGTTCACGCCGTCCACTTTCCAATCCGGATCGACGTTTGCGCCCGCCGCCGCCGCGAAGCTGGGCATCACGTCGATCATGTGCACAACCTCCTCAGACACCCGTCCCGCCGGGACGCGGTTTGGCCACCGCACCACCGCAGGCATGCGGATGCCGCCTTCTTCCAGGCTTCGCTTCTGGCCGCGGAACGGACCGTTGCTGTCGTGATAATTCGCCGTTCCTTGGTTGCCGGCTTCAAACGTGGCGCCGTTGTCGCTGGTGAAGACTACCAGAGTGTTCTGCGCAAGTCCGGTCTCGTCGAGCGTCTTCAGCACGCGGCCGATGCACGTGTCCATGCGGTGAATCATCGCCGCGTAGGTGGCGTTGTACGGCTTGGACGGATCTTTCTCCTTGAACTTGCCTCGATACAATGCCACGTCCTCTTCCGGCGCTTCGATGAGAAAGTGCGGCTCTATGAAGGCAAGGTACAGGAAGAAGGGGTTCGAGCGGCGCGCGCGGATGAACTTCGACGCTTCCTCGGAGAGAATGTCCGGGCTGTAACCGGTGACCGGTTCCTTCTCGTGGCCGCGATAGAGGTACTTCGGATAGTGCTCCCAGGCGTGGCGCGCGTCCAGATAGCCGAAGGTCGTATCGAACCCCTGTTCGAGCGGATGCGTGAACCCGCCGTCCGGCCGGTTGCCATGGTGCCACTTGCCGATGAGCGCGGTCGTATAGCCCGCCGGCTTCAGCGCCTCGGCGATGGTGACCTGTTCCGACGGCAGATCTATGGCGTTGGTCGTGACAGTGTTGTGGATGGTGTATTTGCCCGTGAGCAGGCAGGCGCGCGAGGGCGCGCAGAGCGGCATGGCGGTGTACCAGCGCCGGAATACGGTGCCCTCCGCGGCCAAGCGGTCTATGTTCGGGGTGGTCCAGGTCTTCCGCCCGTTGAAACCGGCGTCGCCCCAACCGAGATCGTCAGCGTAAATCATCAGGATGTTGGGCTTGGCTCCGGATGCTCCGCGCGAAACCGCACCTACCGCCATGGTCCCCGCGAACGCACCGAGCAATTCGCGGCGATTCATCCGCCCCACGTGGCTTCCGCTCATATCGGATAATGTTACTCCTATGCGTGCGCGATGGAGTAGAACATGAGACTCATACTATTTTTCCTATTTTGCGGCCTTGCCGCCGCTCAGACGACGATTGCCATCATAGGCGCAACCATCGTGGATGGGACCGGGTCCGCGCCGGCGCGCGCCGACGTGTTGATTCGAGGTGACAAAATCGCGGCCGTGGGCAGCTCGCTCACGATCCCGCCGGATGCTCGCATCATCCGCGCGGAAGGGCACACGTTGCTGCCGGGGTTGTTCGACCTCCACACGCACTTGCCCTATTCGGCCGCCGACGACCTGGCCGGCGATTGGGGCAAGAACCTGAAGGGATATCTGTATTGCGGCGTCACGTCGGTGATCGACGTCGGAACGTACGTCGAGACATTCGAACCCATGCGCAGGTTGATTCGCGAAGGCGTGATTGCGGCGCCGCGTATTGCGCTTGCCGCGCGCCTCACGACGCCGGGAGGACACGGAGGCGAAGGCGGCCGCGGGGACCTGTTCTCCCAGGAGGTGCTGACGCCGCGCGAGGGCCGTTCGGCCGTCCGCCGCGCGCAGGCTTACAAACCGGACGTCATCAAAGTCTTCACCGACGGCTGGCGCTACGGTTTCGGCGACGACATGACCAGCATGCGCGAGAGCACGCTCGCAGCCATCGTCGACGAGGCGCATCGCGCGAATCTGCCGGTGATCACGCACACCGTCACGCTGAAGGGCGCGAAGATCGCGGCGCGGGCCGGCGTGGACATTCTGGGCCACGGCGTCGGCGACGCGGACGCGGACCAGGAACTGATGGACCTGATGAAGCGAGCCGGGATGACTTACGTCTCCACGCTGGCGGTTTACGATTCCCGTCCGGCGGACTTGAAAGCGCCGCTTCTCGCTTCGGTGGTCGGACCGATCAAAGCTTTGCCGGCACCGCCGCGAGCTTCCGCCGCTCGCACCAGCCGCTGGGGTCACCTGATGCACAACATCACCGCGTTACGCGATGGAGGCGTCACCATCGGCGCCGGGACGGATTCCGGCATGACGGGCACGTACCACGGATGGGCCACGCTGCACGAGTTGGAGCTTCTGGTAGAGGGCGGGCTGACGCCTCTCGAAGCTCTCACCGCGGCTACCGGCACGAGCGCGCGCACGCTTCGCGTGGATACAGAAAAAGGCACCATCGCCGCGGGCAAACTCGCCGACCTCGTGTTGGTGGAAGGCGCCCCGCACCAGCGCATCTCAGACATCATGAACGTGCGCCGTGTGTTCCTGGGAGGCAGCGAGGTGGATCGCGAGGCCTTGGCCCGCGCCATCGCCGCGCCCGGTATGACGCCCATTCCGGCGGTGAAGGCGTCCAGGGAGATCGACAATTTCGAAAGCGCCAACGGGCGCAGCCGCCTGGACACGCTTTGGATCAACTCGACCGACCCCGGGCACGATCACACCAGGATGCTCTACATGCGGACGCTGCGTTCGCGGTGCAACCACGCTTACACGGTGACGGCGCGCATGTCGGACATCGATGCGCCCAGGGCGCGCGCAGTGCTTCCGCTGGCCAAAGGGGCTATCGAACCCATGGATGCGAGCGCTTTCCGCGGCATCCAATTCGAGGTGCGCGGCGAAGGCGAGTACCGTCTGCTGGTGCCCACGCGCGGCGTGCGGGACTTTGACTATTACGCCAGTCCGTTTCAGGCTGGTGCGCGCTGGAAAAAAGTGCGGATTCCGTTCACTGCTTTGCGTCGCGCGAAAGCCAGAACTTTCGCGACGTGGACGGCCACGGATCTGCAGATGCTGCAATTCGAACTGGCGCGCCCGGCCACAACCGCGGCCTGGCTCGAAATCGACAACCTGCGCTTCTACCGCTGAGAGCCTCTACACGCGCGGAAGCGGGTACGTGCTGCGATAGGTCTTGGTCAGAAACGCATTGGCCTCTTTGTCTTTGCCGAACGTTTCGGTGGCGGGATCGAACACCACGGAGCGGTTCAGTCGCGTAACGACGTTGCCCAGGTGGCAAAGCGTGGTGCTCAACCGGCCGATTTCGATATCGGCCAGGGGGCGCTTGCGGCTCTTGACGCACTCGAGGAAATCCTGTTCGTGCCGGAAGGGCGCGCTCTTCATCGACGCCGCAACCGAGCCGTCGCTCGCGTAAACCTTCCAGCCGCTGCCATCCACAATCAACGTGCCATCGGTGCCATAGAAGCCGGTGCCGGCCGCGGTACCTTCCATCGGATGCTGGCCGCCGAAGCTCCTCAGCTCCCAATTCAGCACGAAGTCGCCGTAATCGTAAGTCAGCACCTGCGTGTCGGGAACTTCCTTGGCGTCCTTGAGCCAGTAGATGCCGGACTGTCCCGAAACGTGCGCCGGCATGCAGTTCTTTTCGCCGCGTAGTTTCTGGATTCCCCACAACGCGATGTCGAGTACGTGGACGCCCTGGTTGCCAAGTTCGGTGTTGCCGTAGTCCCAGAAGAACCGCCAGTTGTAATGGAAGCGATTCTCGTTGAAGCGGCGCTTGGGCGCGGGCCCCAGCCACATATCGTAGTCCACGCCGGCCGGTGGTTCGCCGTCGGCGGGGGTGCCGATGCTCTTGCGGAGCTGGCACATCCAGGCCTTGATGAGGCAAATCTTTCCGAGTTTGCCCGAGCCGACGTATTCTGCTGCGGCGCGGAAGTGCTCCGCGCTCCGGCGCATAGTGCCGACTTGCATCACGCGGTTGTATTTGCGGGCGGCGTCGCGGATGAGTTGGCCTTCCCGGATGGTCTGCGACACGGGCTTTTCGAGGTAAACATCCTTGCCGGCCTGGCAAGCCGCCAGCGCCATGTGCGTGTGCCAGTGGTCCGGCGTCGCGATGATCACCGCGTCGATGTTCTTGTCATCCAGCACGCGCCGGTAGTCCTTGACGTACTGCGGAGCGCTGCCCTGCGCTTCCTGGAGAAGCGGCGAGATCTTCGCGTTGATCGCGTCGTCAATATCGCAGAGCGTGGCGATCTTCGCTCCCGCTTTAATGTGGCGCAGCGCAACGCCTTTGCCCTGGTTGCGCGCGCCGATCAAGGCCACGCGAATCGTTTCGTTGGCACCCATCGCCTTGGGGTTGAGGTTCAGAAAAGTGCCGATTGCGGCCGCGCCGGAGGCGCTTTCAAGAAATGTACGGCGGCTGGAGTTGGTCATATCAACGCTTTCAATATACGAGTGTACAGCAGGAACCCGGTGACAATCCCCGCCGGTTCTCGGGCCGGCTGTGCTACCGGATCGCTATGTACGCGGGTTTGGAACTCATATCGCTGACGGTGACCACGATCGGCGCCCTGCCTGCTCGAACTCCTGGTGGAATGCGGAGATTGATCTGATAGAGGCCGGCGAATCCTGGAGCCAGGCCGGAGAACAATACCTCGGCGTTGATCCCTCCGATAGTCACCACGGGTTGCAACAGTGTGCGTGAGAAGGGTTCGATGCCAGGAGCCGCGCTTCCGTCCGGTGGAGCCGGATCGACTTTTCCCAACCCGGTCGCGAAGACAGCTACATACTGTCCCGCGCTCGTTGGGTTGGCATCATTCACCAGCCGGTAGTCCGGAATGCTCAATATGGCTCCCGTAAAACCATCCATGGTGAAGATGCCCGGAAGCACCGGCATCATTCTGACCGCCACCGGATCGCTCTCCACGCCGTTGTTGTTGACTACCGCGGCGACCGGGTCCATGCCGGCCAATTCGCTGGGTACCTGCAGGTTAATCTGTTCCTGGCCATCCACGTTCGCCACCGCGGATAGGTGTGCGGCGATTCCATTGAATCGCACTGAGGTGCCGGCCAGTTCCGTCGGCCAGGGGATGGTTCTGGCCACTTCGACGCCATTCAAGCCTCGCGTCAACGCCGAGCCGAAAATCGTTCCCAGCGAACCGGCCGTGAGCCCAGGCGCGAAACTCGCCGCGTTGGTGCTGGTGGCGGCAAAGAAGCGGGGTCGTGCGGACGCCACGGGGGACTGGAAAACAGTGATCGTCTCGCCTGCGGCAGTGATTGTTCCCAGGCGCGATCCCAGCGAAGTGCTATCCGTGACGTGGAAGCGAACCGTGCCGTTGCCGCTCCCGGCCCGGCCGGAAGTCACCGCGATCCAACGCGCGTTGCCTGCCGCGGTCCATTCGCAGCCTGATTGAGTCAGGACGTTGACGCTGGCGCGGCCCCCACTCGTGTCGAAATCGTATCGAGACGACGAAACGCTGAAAGTACATGACTGCGCCGCCCGGCCGGTTCCAGTGAGTACGACCGTCTGAGGCGATCCTGGCAGGGAATGGCTGATGCTCAACCGCGCGTTCCGTGTACCGGCTGCCCTCGGCTGGAAGCGGACCTGCACCACGCAACTTGGGGGCGCCACGGTTCCCAGACACGTGTTGCCGGTAATCGAAAAGTCGTCCGGATTCGCTCCGCCCAGACTGGCAGAGAAGACCGCAACCTGAGCATTCTTGGTCCAAGTCGCGGCCACCGACACCGGGGCCGTGCTTACGTTAAGCGGCCGGCTTCCGAAATCGACACGCGGCGGAGCGACAACCAAGCCACTCCCAAGGTCGCAAATCGCCCCGGCGAACATCGGGAGAGCATCACCCCAGAGCCATTCCCGATATCGCACCGGTGTGCTACCTGCCTGGGCCTTGGCGACGAAGAAGTTTCCGCTGTGCAGCGCCATCCACTCGA
>CAZLOS010000020.1:0-57637 GCA_964561215.1 uncultured Solibacteraceae bacterium
ACAAGCAGCCAGGGCGAGACCACCGTAAAGGCACCAGAAGAATTCACCGTTCTTCTGCTGGTTGTACCTGTCGCGGAGCCCGCCTATGTCCAACACCGTGCCAAGCACCCCGATGACGGTCTTGACCGGCGCTCCCAGCCAATCGAACTGAATACCGTGCTGGCTCTGCAGATATCCCATGGTCCAATTCAGGAATCCGGCCGGTCGCACACCCGCAATGCGCGCCATCAGGGCGTACACCCCCAACACAACCAGCGTGGTGCCGCCGGCCCAGGCGACGGCGAGCTTCAATCTCGTCTTCAGCGGCGCCGTGCCCGCCAGCACAAGCCCAACCGCTACCACGGGAACCGCCAGCGCCATCCCCTGTTGCAAGAATATAGCCGCAGCCAGCGCAAGTCCTCCCACGGCCAGCCGCAGACCGGGTGGGGCGAACGTAGCGGCCGCCGCCCACAGAAACACTACTACACAGAGATCGAGCAACGGGTAGGGCTGATTCTGAAGGCCCAGGTGCCAGATCTGCGGAGAGAAGGCGATGTAGATCGTCAGCAGGAAGGGTACGGCAATCCGCTTGGTCAGATGCACGAGCAGCAGATAACACAACACCAGCGCGAGGGAATTGACCAGGATTCCGAAGACCTGAAACGTTTCCGGCGACGGCGATCCGACCATCGATGCCGCCTTCGCAATTGCTCTTTGAATGGGGTACCACATCAAGTGGTGCGGGTTGATGCAGTCTCCCTGGGCAGGCTGGAGCGCTTCGAGCCGGTAGACATAGCCGTCGTAGTTGAAAAGCGGCGGACGAAGTAGCAGGTAAGTTGATAAAACCAGGACCAACAAGATCAACGCCGAGACTATTGCAGCGCTTCGTGTGACTGGGGCAGTTTGGTTTGGAACTTCTTCCACATCTGGCAAAGACATCGAAAACCCGTACTTTTACAAGTGTAGCAAGGTGGGGTTGGCTGGAGCAGTTCGGGACTAGCGGCCTCGCGCTGCCTCAAGTCGGATCACTGTATCGACCGCGTTCCAGCGCTCGCCATTCGGAAGGGTGATCCCGTAGCCTGAGGCGTCACTTCGCAATGCGGCGTGGCGGCCCGAGACCAGTACGCGAGCGGAACGGAAGCGACGTCCGTCCGCGGCCGGCGGAATCCGGAGGCTGGTTCCCTGCGGTGGGAGATTCAGGACGTGCAAGTAAACGAACCGGCCGTCCCGCGAGTCCGTGGCCACGCCCCACTTGTCCTTCTGAAGGCTGCCGGCGTGAGTAACATAGGCTGTGCTCGGCACGGTGCCGAACACGGATTCGCCGATGGGCGCGAGCAGGCTGCCAAGCTGCCGCAGCGCGTCGCTCACCCCAGTCTCCCATTCGTTACTGGCGAACGGTCCCGCGGCCCAGGCCACACCACCGTGGCGCTGCTCGGCGGTGCCGGCCAGACGCACAGTGTAGCGAAGCATCTTTTCCGGGGTCTGCTGCAACCGGCCGCACATGGCCCACCACTCGCTGCTGATTTCCACCGCCACCATGTTGTGGTCCACCGGCCAGTGGTCCGTGTCCACTGTGCCTGCGATCTTGCCCAGGAAGTTCTCCGAGACAGCGTAGTCGCTCAGCCCCGGGAACACACGCCGGTTGTTCGGGACTCGCTCGGTTGGGAGCCCGTAATTCACCCACACCGCCGCGTCCGGGTTGTGCTTGCGGATGGTGGCCTTGAAACGTACCCCGTCGAACTTCGGCGGCGAGGGCGCGCCGTCCAGCCAGTAACCCGCGATCGCCTTTCCGTATCGCGCGCCCGTTTCTTCCATCAGTCCATTGATAAGGTCATTCCACGGTTTCACATCCGAACCGGTGCGGTACTTCGTCCAAGCGGTCCGGTCCTGCTGTTCCGGCGTGAAGTCCAGACCGTCCACGGGATGGAAATACAAGACCAGGCGTATGTTCCTGGCGTGAAGAGCCGCGATCAGATCGGCGATGACGTCGCGCGACGAGGTATGTCCGGGCAACACGCGCTCCCAGTAAGCGCTCGGGTACAGTATGTTCATCCGGGCGTGGAACAACGTGAAGATGACGTACTCGGCCTTCATGGAAGCGGCGGTTTCCGCGAAGGCCTTCGCATCGAATGAATCGGCGAGCGTGTTGAGATCCGGCACAGGGCGGCACAAGCCCGGCGCCAGATATGTCCAGCCGTACTTGTACCCGGAGTAGGCGTAAGTGTAATGGGTGAACAAGCCCAACTTGAGGCCATCGAAGCCACCGGGCGGCTCGGCGCCCAACGCGCACACGGCGAGAAGGGTCAGAAGAGTAATTCGATTCCACATCATGTGTCTGGTGGCTTACCAGACTATCATGGGCGTGGGCCAGTGAAAGAAAGGCTGGCCGAGTTGGTGCAGTAACGTCTTCCTGTTGGTGCCGGGCCGTCGTCGAAGACGTGCCCGAGGTGAGCGTCGCAGCGGGCACAGAGGATCTCGACGCGGACCATGCCGTGCGAGTCGTCCACCTTCTCGACGACGTTCTCCGCGGCGATGGGAGCGAAGAAACTGGGCCAACCGGTGCCGGAATCGAACTTGGTCTTCGAGTCGAACAAGGCCGTGCCGCAGCAGACGCAGCGGTAGATACCGTCCGCGTAATTCTTGTTCAATTTCCCGGTGAAGGGCCGCTCGGTGCCCTGTTTGCGGACTATCTCGAACTCATCAGGCGAGAGCTGCCGGCGCCATTCCTCGTCAGTCTTGACAACGTTTTCCACCTGCGCCTCGCCGGTGCGGCGGCCGTTGTCGTCGAATTCCACGATTGTCACGGTGTCCCCTCCTTACTTTTGTTTGCGGACGCAGCCCGGGTACATCTTTTTGAGCTTGGCTACCTTCGGGTCGGAGACGCTCACGATGTACGGATTGGAGCGGTTCTGGACGGCATAGTTCTGGTGGTAATCCTCGGCCGTGTAGAACTTGTCCAGCGGCACCACCTGGGTGACGATGGCGCGGGGAAACACGTGGGCCGCGTTGAGCTGCCGGATGTAGGCTTCCGCTACACGCTTCTGTTCCTCGCCGGCATAGAAGATGGCGCTCCGGTATTGAGAACCGACGTCCGCCTCCTGCCGGTTGAGCGTAGTGGGGTCGTGCGCCACGCTGAAGAAAATCTTGAGGAGCTGACCGTAAGAGATCCTGGCCGGATCGTAGGTGATGAGGATCGATTCGGCGTGACCGGTGCGCCCGGTAGAGACGATGTCGTACTTAGCCGTCTCTCGGGTGCCGCCCGCGTAACCGGAGATGACGTCCTCGACGCCTTCCACGACCTCAAACACGGCTTCGGTACACCAGAAGCAGCCGCCGGCCAGCACGGCGGTCTGTTTGCCCGTGGCGGGCTTTGCGTCGATTACGGGGTCTGGGAACGCAGGTACATCTGCGGACATAAGGCTGCCTCCAAGCGGAATCAGAGCAAAGGCCAGGATAGATCTACACGTCATATGCACACCAGGCGCCTGCCAGTTTAGATGCGCCGGCGGCGGGCGGGGGTGCGTTCCGGTTCGACGACGGAAAACTGCAGCTTGCCTTCGAAGGCTTCCACGCGATCCAGGCGGACTTCCAGGCGATCTCCAATAGAGTATTCACGGCGCGTGCGCGGGTTCACGATCTTGCGCGTGTTTTCATGGAAGTGGTAGCGCCCGCCCGGTAGCGTTTCGATGGGCACGAGCCCTTCGACGAAGTATTCTTCCAGTTCGACAAAGAAGCCAAACTTGGCGGTGTGCACCAGCAGCCCGTGAAAGTGATCGCCCACGCGCTCCGCCATGAACTTGGATTTCTTCCAGGACACCAGTTCGCGCTCGGCGTCGGCGGCGCGACGTTCCGCCAGGGACGTCTCGGCTGCCAGCGCCTTCAGTTCGTCCATCTCGTAGCGCGTGCCCCGGGCTCCGGGTAGCGTTGTGGATAGCACGCGATGCACGATCAGGTCCGGGTAGCGCCGTATCGGCGAGGTGAAGTGCGTATAGCAATGCGACGCCAGGGCGAAATGGCCCGTGTTTTCCGCCGAGTAGCGCGCCTGCTTGAGCGAGCGCAGCATGAAGTAGTTCAGGATGCGTTCCTCAGGCTTTCCTTCCAGTTTCGCGGCCAGCCTCTGGTAGTGGCGCGATGACACTTCCAGCCGCTCGTCGGCAAGCACCAGGTCCTTGCGGATCTTGCGGCCGTCGCGCTTGCGGTCCACCATGGGGAAACGCTTCACGGGCAAGGCGGCGAACCCGAGCGAGTAGCCGAAGCCCGCCGCGATGTCCTCGAACTCCATCACGCGATCGGCGTCCGGCGGCTCGTGGATACGATAGAGGAACGGAAGATCCAGGTGTTCGAGATGCGAAGCCACGGCTTCGTTGGCCGCCAGCATGAACTCTTCGATGATGCGGTGTGCCATGTAACGGGGCGCGGGGCTGATGGCGGTCATCTCGCCGGCTTCGTCGAAGTCGATGACCGGCTCGGGCAGGTCGAAGTCGATCGAACCTCGGCGCTCGCGCCGCTTATTCAGGATCCGCGCCAGTTCCTCCATGAGGCGGAAGCGCGGTGCCAGGCGCTCGTAGCGCGCGGTGGCTTCGGTATCGCCGTCCAAGATCTGCTGCACGGCAGTGTAGGTCATGCGTTCGACGCTGCGAATGACGCCGCGCGCGAACTCCTGGCGGACGACGTCGCCGTGGCGGTCGATGGTGAGCAGTGCGCTCAACACCAGCCGGTCTTCGTTGGGCTTGAGCGAGCACAGGTCCGTCGATAGTTCCAGGGGCAGCATGGGCACAGCGCGGTCCGGGAAGTAGACGCTGGTGCCGCGCAGGCGCGCCTCGACGTCGATGGCCGAACCGGGCCGCACGAAATGGGCGACGTCGGCGATGTGCACGTGCAGGGCGTAGGTGCCATCGGCCAACCTGTCCACCCACACGGCGTCGTCAAAATCGCGCGCCGTCTCGCCGTCGATGGTCACTACGTCGAGCGAGCGGAAATCGCGGCGGCCTTGGGCGCTCGCCGCTCCGGCGTGGAGCGCCATGTTGTACGCTTCCAGCAGCACACGCTCCGGGAACTCGTGCGGCAGGCCGTGCTTGCGAATGACCATTTCGACGTCGACGCCGAAGTCCTCGCGGCGCCCCAGCACCTCGACGACGCGGCCCACGCCCATCCGCCCGCGCTCGGGCGGCTCGACCACTTCCACGTGGACGATCAGGCCGTCGAGTTCCTCGGGGTTTGCCGCGCGCACCGGCTTGGCGCCGATGCGGTCTTTCGGCGATGCGCGCCGGGGCCGCTCCCATCCGGGCGGGATCTCGATCCATTCATGGATGCGGTGATCGTACGGTTCGACGAAGTTGGCGCGGCGCCGCGCGTGAAATTCGCCCACCACCGTCAGCGGCATTGTGTCCAACTCGCGTACCATCCTCACCGTCCCATCAATTATAGTTAGGAGTATCTCCCGGAGATCGTATGGAACTCAAAGTCGTGCGCCTGGAAGTCCCCGATGGCGGCAATCTCATAGCCGGCCAAACCCACTTTATCAAGACCGTGGAGGACATCTACGAAGCGATCGTGAACACGGTGCCGCAAATGAAGTTCGGCGTCGCGTTCAGCGAAGCTTCCGGCGCCTGCCTGGTGCGCGTGGAAGGCAACGACGACGAATTGAAAGCGCTGGCGGCGCGGAACGCGACCGCTGTCGCCGCGGGGCATACCTTCTACGTGGCCATGCGCGAGGGGTATCCTATCAACATTCTCAACCGCATTCAGGACGTGCCGGAAGTCTGCTCCATATTCTGCGCTACGGCGAATCCGGTGGAAGTCATTGTCGCCGAGACCGGACTGGGACGCGGTGTGCTCGGCGTGATCGACGGCTCATCCCCTAAGGGCGTGGAGACTCCGGCCGACGTGGAGTGGCGGCACGGACTGCTGCGCAAGATCGGATACAAACGGTGATCATACAAAACGAACAGGTACTGGAAGACGTCCTTGCGCGGCCCAGTTCGCGCGACGTCGCGGCATTCAAGGAAATTTCGGGCGACATTCTCATTCTTGGCGTCGCGGGTAAGATGGGGCCCAGCCTGGCGCGGCGCGCCCGGCAAGCGAGCGAGGCGGCGGGCACTCCCCGGCGCGTTATCGGTGTGGCGCGTTTCAGTGAAGCTGGCGTGCGCGATCAGTTAGAAAGCGGCGGTATCGAGACGATCGCGGCCGACCTGCTGGACGCAGACAGCCTCGCCAAGCTCCCCGACGCGCCGAACGTCGTGTTCATGGCCGGCCGCAAGTTCGGCTCGACAGGCTCGGAAGAGCTCACCTGGGCCATGAATACGTATCTGCCGGCGCTGGTGGCCCAGCGCTATCGCGACGCAAAAATCGTGGTGTTTTCGAGCGGCAACGTCTATCCCTTCACGCCCATCGCGACGGGCGGCCCGACCGAAACGTGCCCGCCGGGGCCCGTAGGCGAATACGCGCAATCGGTGCTCGGGCGCGAGCGAATGTTCCAGCATTTTTCAAAGGTCTATGGGACCAAGTGCGCGCTGCTGCGCCTCAATTACGCCATCGATTTGCGGTACGGCGTCCTGCTCGACATCGGCCGGAAAGTGTTCGAAGGACGCCCGGTGGACGTCACCATGGGCGCGGTCAATGTAATCTGGCAGGGCGACGCGAACTCGATCACGCTGCGCAGTTTTGCGATTTGCTCCTCACCGCCCGCCATTCTGAACATGACCGGACCCGAGACGCTCTCGGTGCGCTGGATCGCTCTCCAGTTCGGACAGCGCTTCGGCGTGGAGCCGGTGATCGAAGGCGCCGAGGCGCCCGCGGCATTGCTCAACAACGCCTCCCATTGCCAGGCGGTGTTCGGATACCCGGAAGTCAGCGTCGAGCAGATGATCGACTGGCTCGCCGCATGGATCCGCCAGGGCGGATCGAGCTGGGCCAAGCCCACGCATTTTGAAACAAGGGACGGTAAATTCTGATGTCTTGGCGCACGAGACTGAAGCAGGGTGTGGTCATCCCGGCGCATCCGCTGGCTCTCACAGCGGACCGGAAGCTGGACGAGCGGCGCCAGCGCGCACTCACACGCTATTACATGGCCGCGGGCGCGGGCGGCGCGGCGATCGCCGTGCACACCACGCAGTTTGAAATCCGGGATCCCAAGGTCGGCTTGCTGGAGCCGGTGCTCTCGCTCGGCGTCGAGGAATTACGCAGACACGATGCGATCAAGGTGGCCGGCGTGGTCGGCAAGACGCCGCAGGCGGTGAAGGAGGCCGAACTGGCCGCGCGGTTGGGCTATGACGCCGGACTGCTGAGCCTGGGGGCCATGCGCGATGCAACCATACAGGAGATGCTCGCGCACGCGCGCGCCGTCGCCCAGATCATACCCATCTTCGGCTTCTACCTGCAGCCCGCCGTGGGGGGGCGCATCCTGCCGTACGAATTCTGGCGCGGGTTCGCGGAAATCGAAAACGTGGTCGCCATCAAGATGGCGCCGTTCAACCGCTACCAGACCCAGGACGTTGTGCGCGCCGTGGTGGATTCCGGGCGCGCCGGCGACATCGCGCTGTACACGGGCAACGACGATAGCATCGTGATCGACCTGCTGACCGAGTTCCGATTCGGCGGGAAGAGCCTGCGCATTGTGGGCGGCCTGCTCGGCCATTGGGCCGTATGGACTAAGCGTGCCGTGGCGTTGCTCAATCGCATTCACGCGACGATCGCCGAAGGCATCGCGCTCGACCCGTCCTGGTTGACGCTGGCGGCCCAGGTGACCGACACGAATGCGGCATTCTTCGATCCGCCCAACAGCTTCCATGGCTGCATTGCCGGGCTGCACGAAGTGCTGCGGCGGCAAGGCCTGTTCACCGGACGCTGGTGCCTGAATCCGGCCGAAGATCTGTCGCCGGGGCAGTCCGAAGAGATCGACCGTGTTTACCGTGCCTACCCGGATTTGAACGACGACGCCTTCGTGGCCGAGAACCTCGACCGCTGGCTCGCGTAAGAAATCATGTCAGAAAAGAAAGAAGCGGGAAGAGCCTTCGGCTTTTCCACGCGTGCATTGCACGAGGGCTACACGCCCGAACCTACTACCGGTGCATGCGCTGTGCCAGTCTATCAAACGACCTCTTACGTCTTTGACGACACCGCGCACGCCGCTGCGGTATTCGCGCTCGAAAAGCCGGGCAATATTTACACCCGCCTGGGTAATCCCACCACAGCGGTTCTCGAACAGCGCGTGGCATCGCTCGAAAACGGCCTGGGCGCCGTGGCCACCGCGAGCGGACAGGCCGCGGAGCTGCTTGCCGTTACGAACATTCTTGAAGCCGGCGACGAGATGGTGTCGTCCAGCACGCTTTACGGCGGAACCTACACGCTGATGGACGGCACGTTGCGCAAGTTCGGCATCAACGTGCATTTCGTCGAGCCGGACGATCCGGCCAACTACGAGCGCGCCATCACGCCCAAAACCAAGTGCCTGTACGGCGAGACCATCAGCAACCCGCGCGGGAACGTCCTGGATATCGAAGCCGTGGCCCGTATCGCGCACGCGCATAACATCCCGCTGATCGTCGACAACACCTTCGCCTCCCCGTATCTCTGCCGGCCCATCGACTTCGGCGCCGACATCGTCGTACACTCGCTCACCAAGTTCCTCGGCGGGCACGGGACCTCCATGGGAGGCATCGTGGTCGACAGTGGCAGGTTCCCCTGGGAGAAGGCCGATTTTCCGCAGCTTACCGCGCCGAACCGCGCCTATCACGGCATGGTCTTTCGCGAAGCTTTCGGGGATCAGGCCTACATCGCCAAACTACGTGTAGACGGCCTGCGCGACATGGGTCCGTGCATCAGCCCGTTCAATTCGTTCCTGCTGTTACAGGGCATCGAGACGCTGAGCCTGCGCATGGAACGTCACGTCGCCAACGCGCGCGCCGTGGCGGAGTTTCTGGAGCAGCATCCGCTGGTTAGCTGGGTGAAGTATCCTGCGCTGGCTTCGAGTCCGTACCGCGCTTTGGCGGAGAGGTATCTGCCCAAAGGCGCGGGCTCCATCTTCAGCTTCGGCGTTCAGGGCGGCTATGAGGCCGGCGTGAAGTTCATCAACAGCGTGAAGCTGTTTTCGCACCTGGCCAACGTGGGCGACGCGCGCAGCCTGGTGATTCACCCCGCCTCGACCACGCATCAGCAGTTGAGCGCCGCCGAACAGAAGGCCGCCGGCGTCGAGCCCGACATGATCCGCCTGTCGATCGGCCTCGAAGACCTCGACGACATTCTTTGGGACCTCGGCCAGGCACTCGAAAGCACGCTGGCGTAAACTGCTCCGTTCAGTCCAGGTCCACATCGCGCAGGCGAGGGCCCTTGTCGGGGCTCTCCTTGGCCTGCTTGAACAGCTCGTCGAATTTCTTCGCGAGCACTTCCTGGTGCACCTTGTGCTCGGCGACGGAGCGCTGGAATAACTTCTCGCGGTGCGCCGCTTCGCCGCGCACTTTCACGACGCCCGCCTCCATGTTCTCCAAGGTGCGGGGACGTTCAGATTCCTTGTAGCTGATGACGGCCTCCGTGGAGGCGTCCACTTTGAGCTCCGCCTTGCAGCAAGGGCACGTCACGTTTATCAAGCCTTTGCTCGCTTTCGCCATGTAAACAATGCTAGCGAACTCGCGCGCCGAGGTAAATCGCGTTCAGTAAAAGCCGGAACGTCCCGAAGGATTGCCCGCGGAAGTCGGGGCGGAATCCAAACAACACCACACGTCCCGCACCATGCCGGGCCTGGATTACCGCATAGCGGCCGGTGATGGCGCGCTCGCCGGTCAGCCAGCCGCTCATCAGCAAGTTGGACTCGGCGTAGCGCGCCACGCCGCGAACCTCGCGGTCGCCTTTGTTGAACTGATCGAGCAGCGTGATTTCGAACGCCTGCCCGCCCTGTACAAACGCCGCCACCTCCGGCGGCATGCCGGCGGCCAGCGGCTGCTGGTTGTCGACCTTCACGCGCAGCAGCGACCCCGGCACGGAGTAATTGGCCGCGCCGGAAGCCACGTTGCGTAACGGCAAGCCGAAGTTATCGATGATCAGCGAGGCCGCATTGTCCACCGCCACCAGCGTGCCTCCCGCGCGCACGAACTCATCCAGGTTCGCCAGGCCGGGAAGTCCAATACCACCCGTGTATTCGGGCCGCTGTAGCGCCCGCGGCACCCAGGCATCCACTTTGCCGGGGCCAGTCTCGCCATCGCGTGTTCCATGCAAAATCGAAGCCGCCGTTTGCGAAGCGAGGATGATGCTGTCGAAGCGTTCTCGCAAACCGCCCTTACGTATGTCCTCGTTGTGCAGTTTGGTGTAGGGAACCTGGTGCGCGTCGAGCACCCACTCGGTCCAACCTGTATTGATGTTGGCGGTCCAGGGTTCGTACAGCGCCACGCGCGGCCGCGGGAGTTTCCTGGCGGCCTCGACGAACGCCGGTGTGACCGGCGGAATCTCGCTTACCGTTTCGAGGTCCGCCTCGAACGGCGTGTCGATGCGATCCACCTTGACACCCATCAGCATCGGCAGCGTCCAGCCCGCGATGTCGTAAGGACGGCGCACGGGGCCGTTTGCGCCGGAGCGCAGTTCAGGGAACTTCTGCGCCTCCATCAGGTCCATGAGATAAGGCCGGAATGGCTGCGCCGCCACGAGCACGTGCGATCCGGCGTCGTAGCGTTTGCCGCCCGCCGTGAACTCCGATTTCGCGCGGTGTACGCGGATACCGCCCATCTGCAGGCGCCGCAACATCTCGATGCTGTTCGACCGGTCCCACTGCTCCGCCGGCACCACATAAGCGTACGGCGATCCCTTCTTGCCGGCTTTGATCGAAGCGCGAGCCAGATCGTACGCCTTCATCAGGAAGCGCGAGGAGCGGCCCGCGGCCAGGTCGAGAATGGCGAAATCCGCCGTGAGCATGTACTCGATGGCATCGCGCACCCCCCACTTACCGCCCATCCAGGGCCGCTGGTAGAAGATCGTCGGCTCCTTCGACGGGATACCGCCAGCGAAGCGCTCGGGGAATTCACCGGGCGAGTAGACGCGTGGCGTGGCAAAAGAGTAGAGCGCGGTCTCCGTCAGGATGCCGTGCATGTTGTGGAACGCCGGCACGCTGCGCAGCCCGCCGTTCCACCAGCCGTCGAAACCGCTGTAACTGATCACGCCGGGCTTGTTTTCGAGCGCGAACCGCTCCGCCATGGCCGCGCCGATCCCGTTGATGCCTTCCATCACCGCCGCCGGGATGTGCGGATTGAGCGGCTCGGCGTACGGCGGCACGAAGATGCGCGCGGGAAACGCCGGCTGCTGGTGCTGGTTGTAGACGATCTGCGGCAACCACTTGTCGAAGAGCATCCGCGCGATGTTCCGCGTCTCGGCCAGGTTCATCATGAAGAAGTCGCGGTTGTTGTCGTGCCCGGCGTACTTCTGGTAGAGCCACGGCATCCGCGCGAGTTCGTACGGCGTGCCCACGTTGCGCCGGTACCATTGCGCCACCATGTCCAGGCCGTCCGGGTTGATGACGGGCACCTGCAGCAGGATTACGTTTTCGCGGATGCGGCGGGGTTCCTCGCTCTCGTCCGTTACCATGCGCCAGGCCAGTTCCGGCGCGTGCTGCGCGGGAGCGACTTCGGTGGCGTGCAAGCCGGAGTCGATCCAAACGATGGCCTTGCCTTCGGCGGCGAGCCTGCGCGCTTCCTCCGGCGACGCCTCGCCCAGCGCGAGTGTGCGGCTGATTTCGCGATAATGCTCCAGTTTTCGCAGGTTTTCCGCCGACGAGATGAACGCTGCGTACATGGGCTTACCCAGCGACGTGCGCCCGAACTCTACCCAACGGATGCGGTCGCTCGATCGGGCCAGCTTCTCGAAATAGCCGGTAATCTGGCCGTAATCCGCCAACTTGTAATCCTCGCCGGGCGTGAAGCCGAAGTGCTCGCGCGGGGCGGGAGGCGCGGCCGCGAGCAGGCAGACAATAAGTGCAAAGAGAATAGAAAGACGACGAGCCATATGGAACAATCTTACTATGCAGCACACGAACACCGAGAGATTCCGCCTGGGCCTCGTGCAGACCGCCTGCGCCGCGGATCCCAATCAAAACGTGGCCAAGGCCGTGTGGAAGATCCGCGAAGCGGCCTCGCGCGGAGCGCGGATCGTGTGCCTGGAAGAGTTGTTCCGCTCCGAGTATTTCTGCCGTGAGGAAAACGCCGAACTCTTTGCGCTGGCCGAACCCGTGCCCGGCCCCACGACGGAAACGCTGGGGGCGCTGGCGCGTGAACTGGGTATTGTGATTGTGGCGTCGCTGTTCGAGCGCCGCGCCGCGGGACTCTACCACAATACGGCGGCGGTGATCGACGCCGACGGCACGCTGCTCGGCACGTATCGCAAGACGCACATTCCGGACGACCCGTGCTACTACGAGAAGTTCTACTTCACACCGGGCGACCTGGGCTTCCCGAGCTTCGAGACGCGCTACGGCCGTATCGCGGTGCTGGTGTGCTGGGACCAGTGGTATCCGGAAGCCGCGCGCCTGGCCGCGCTCGGTGGTCCCACGGTGCTGTTCTATCCGACGGCCATCGGCTGGCATCAACATGAGAAGGAGCAGCACGGAGCGGCGCAGCGCGACGCCTGGACCACCATCCAGCGCGCCCACGCCATCGCCAACGGAGTCTACGTGGCGGCGGTGAACCGGGTGGGAGTGGAAGGAACGCTCGAATTCTGGGGCTCGTCATTCGTAGCGGGACCCTTCGGGGAGATCCTGGCGCAGGCCTCGACGGACAAAGAAGAAACTCTCGTAGTCGACTGCGATCCCCGCCAAGTGGAAGAAGTACGAAGAAACTGGCCGTTCCTAAGGGACCGCCGAATCGACGCCTACGGGCCGATTCTGCAGCGGTGGGGGGAGTGACAAGTCTGTTGTAACCAAGCTGGAGTCGCCACCATGAGCCAATGACAAGAACACGTGTCGTGAGTCCTCGGCTAGCGGCAAGAACACCTACTTCTTGGCAACTCTGCCCACGAGTATACGACAAGACTATTGAGCTTCAACCGTTACCTGAGCTGTCATGCAGTTCCCGAACGCGAGGTGACGGTTACGTCACCGCGCGTTCGAACACTTGCCTGCTCAATGCGTGGTTTTTGAATAACACCGCCAGAAACTTACCTGGATACTCCTTCTGAATCGTATCCACCATCTTCCCGTGAGCCTCCTCGCAAAGTGTCTCTATCTGAACCAGGCTTGCATCTTTACGGAAGATCTCGATTGACTGCAGAAGATTCTTCTCACCAAACCGTCTAAACACGGCGGCAGCCAGGATGCGATTCCCATGCACTAAAGCACCCCAGCCAGCGCCGCTCTTCTTAGGAAAAGTCTTCTTCTTACCCTCGATCCACTGATCGATTCGGCGTTGCACCACCACCGCATTGAAGGCCTTTGCACCACTTAGGTTTGAATTGAAAAGGGCCTTGTAAGGGGCCTTCTGAAGATCGGCGAAGAATCGACTGATGCCGGTTTTGACCTGCACAGCGAGGCTTGGGTCGCCTGACGCACACGCTAATGCTGTCGTGACCTCGACCAGTTCACACGAGTTTGGCGTGGTGCTGGTTTCGTCACTACGAACAAACTGATAGTCAACTCCTTCGATACCCATCTCCTGACGTAATCGCTTCTGCTCAGGATCCTGCGCCACGAAATCGCGCGGCTCGATCCTGTTCTGAAGGTTATTTGTGCGGGTTACCTCACTTCCAAATCCGG
Organism: uncultured Solibacteraceae bacterium; assembly: GCA_964561215.1. Lineage (GTDB taxonomy): Bacteria > Acidobacteriota > Terriglobia > Bryobacterales > Bryobacteraceae > JAJFUV01. Next base: position 13,703 of record CAZLOS010000020.1, read on the forward strand.
ATGGCGCCGCTTTCAAGAGAATGATACGAATTGGTACCCGCACTTGGCCTAGGAACTTGTTGAAAAACGCCGAGTGACATCGCGCGAGGGGTTCCCAGATCGCGGAATTGCGGCGTGGGGGTGCGTTCCGGGGTCGGGTTTCGCCCTCACCGGGCGCGCGGCGTGTTGAAAAACGCCGTTTTTCGCCCACTGGTCACACTTCGGCCCTGGCCAACCGCGGAAGCCGCCACAAATTGTAGGCCGCTGCGGTCATCAAGAACTGCCAACTGACTTTCAGCAATCCTCTCAGCTTTGTCTTCTTCATGCCGCCCGTCTGTTTCATCCAGCCGAAGATCTTCTCGATCAGCGGACGATTCCCTTGGCTCGTCCGGTAACTGGCGTGCCGCGTCGTTCGTCCGTCAATCGCGCTGCCGCCACTACGCTCGGTATTCTGCGCCACATGCGGTCGAATGTTCATCTCCCGCGCCGTCTTCACGAAGTCCCGCGTGTCGTAGCCCTTGTCGGCTCCCACGCTCATCGGCCCGCGCTTCCCGCGCTGCCGCCGCGCCCGCCACTTGCTGTGAAGCATCAGTAACGCCGCATCGCGCTCGGCCGTGCCATCGGCTTCGGTCAACATCGCGTCCACCACCAGACCGTTCCGGTTCTCCATCAACACGTGGCCCAGGTAGCCGAGTTTGGCTTCCTGCCCGTGGCCCTTGCGATACAGGCGCGATTCCGGATCGGATTTCGATTCGTGCGTTTCGTTGCTGCGCTTCTGGCCGCGAAACTGGCCCGGTTCGTCGTCGCCGCCGTCTTTGCGCTGAAAGCTCTTCTGGCTCGCCCAAGCCTCGATCAGCGTACCATCCACGCTGAAGTGCTCGTCCGATAAATGCGCCTTGGCCTGCTCCAACACGCGCGCGAAGAACGCCCGCGCCACATCCTGGTTCAGCAGCCGCTCGCGATTCTTGCTGAACACGGCGTGGTTCCACACCGGCTCGTCCAACTCCAGCCCCACGAACCAGCGGAACAGCAGGTTGTATTGCATCTGTTCCATCAGCATTCGTTCGCTGCGCACCGAATAGAAGATCTGCAGCAGCGCCGCGCGCAGCAACCGCTCCGGCGGCACCGACGGACGCCCCGTGCGGGCATACATGCCGTCGAAGTCCTTGGCCATTGCCCGCAGAACCTCGTCCACGGTCCTTCGAATCGCTCGCAGGGGGTGATCCTGCGGTACCCGATCCTCCAAGGACACGTAGCTGAACATTCCCGATTGCTGCTGATCGTCGCCGCGCATAGAACCATTTTCGCGTGGCGGAATTCGTTAGCCAAGATCTCGCGGAGGGTTTTTCAACAAGTTCCTAGACTTGCATCATTGTCCACACGAGCAATTGAGCTGATGGTCTGAGCACCGTTAACGACAGATGCCGCCCGCAAAGAGAAAATGCCCGCAGATCGTGAAGCGACCCCGGCTGGTGCTTTCACCGCCTCTTCTGCTACCAATGTGATGCCGTTGTTGAAGTACCAGAATTTCTCTGGAAGGTTGGCAGCCGTGTTTCTGATCTCATTATTGACATCTGTCGCTCCGAGTGCGTGACGAATGTTACCAGCTACAACACGTTTACCGTAAGTTTTCCACCACTCCTTCAACGTAAGCCCGTCGATGATGCCGAAATATGCTAGATATGGGCTGGTGACGGTGGACCATTCGAGGATATTCGCCTCAAGCGTGACGCTGCCTTGAGACGGATCGCTAGCGAGCCGTGAGTAAACCTCAGAGAGACCCATCACACTTACGCTGGCGATTGGATCATCGTCGGCGCCATTCAACTCTTCTGCGAGATCATTGAGCCTCGCCTGCCCATGCGTTGACAATTGACTGACGCCCGTTGAAATGACCGCTGCATGCACACGGGTTCCCGGTGTGTTCAAATGCGTCGTGAGGTCATTCAGTTTCGTGTGAAGCCGGGGATGAAAGCCGGAGAAGTCCTGCTCGATGGCGGCCTCGACGCCCTTTACGAAAGCACCAATATCCTTGGCCTCCGGCTCGCCCACCCCTTTGTAAATCCACTTGGACTGAACGAACAGCACCCGAAGGTCCGCCGCATCATAGTACGCGGCATCTATTCCATTGTCGTCGCCACCGTCCCATACAGCGGATGCTGCGTCCGCCTCACTGCAGCCGGTTTCAAAGTAAATCGCGAATGCGGCCAGACATCGGGTCAGGATCTTCGATTCCTTGTCTTTGTCGTACTGCGGGACATCTGACAAATCGAGGTGCGACTCAAACAGTTCCTTAAGTTTGGCCCTAATTTGATTAACCTTTATCGCCGACAATATGGTCTCGCTTCCTTAACGGCTAGATCATCGTAGCCGATGCATGGCATTTTGCCGTTGCAGAACAGGATCTACAGACAGTGTTCACTTGAATGTAGATTATGACACTTATGTTCTATGAATTGCCACTCGTAGCGCAGGGAAACCACTCGAATGCAAAACAGGATGACATCACTGGGCTTCGTCACAACGCGGGCCGGTTGATATCACGGTCACTCGAAAGCCTGGTGAGTCGCAAGGTTGAAAAACATCCAACTCTACTGGTTTGTTGGCAAGCCGCTCACATTCGCAGATAGACGCGGGAAATGATCTTGCCACATCGAACGTCCGCCACAGTCGGTTGCCGCTAGCTGCCCAGACGCGGGCCTTCGACGCTCTTCAGCTTCTCCTCCGCCTCCTGTTTACAATCGAAGAAGAGGACGCATCCATGCCTGCTCAATTCGATGTCGTCATTGAGCGTGACGAGGACGGCTACTATGTTGCCTCCGTCCCGTCGATCCCCGGATGTCATGCACAGGCGCGGTCATTCGACGAGATCACTCAGCGCATCGGCGAAGCAATAGAGTTGTGCCTGGAAGTCGAAGGCGCGCGAGAGTGACACCTGCTCTACACGTCCAGCAGCACCTTCAACACACCGCGTTGCGCGGCTTTCTCGAAGGCGGCGGGCGCCTCAAATAGCGGGTAGCGGGCGGAGATCATCGACTTCGTCCGTATCTTGCCTTTTCGCAGCAGCGCTAGCGCCGGGTCGAACCTTCCGCAGCGCGAACCGACGATTGTGATCTCGTTCACCACCGCCGCGGCCGCGTCCATCGGCACCGCTCCGTGAACTGTTGATTTCAGGATCAGCGTGCCTCGTGGTTCCGTCATCGCGATCGCCAGGTTCAATCCTTCGGGCGTGCCTGTCGCCTCTACCACCCAGCGATAGCTCCCGCGCTTCGGCGTCTCGCGCCGGAACACTCGGACCTTACAGCCGTGCGCCGCGAGCACCTGCTCGATCAACCGGCCAAGCTTGCCGTAACCGAGCAGCGCGACCTCGTCGCCGCGTGGGATCTTCACCTGATCCAGAATCTCGCACGCCGCTGCGATCGGTTCGGTGAACACGGCCGCGTCGTCCGGAACGTTGCGCGGCACCACGCGCAGGTTTTCTATGGGCAGCGTGAAATACTCGGCGAACACGCCCGGATGCTTCACAATGCCCAGCGTCGTGCGATGCGGGCAGTGGCGGCCCAGCCCGCGGCGGCACCATTCGCATTTGCCGCAGGCCAGGTTGATCTCGCCCACCACGCGCTTGCCCACCCAGCGCGCATCATCCGCCTCCACGACTTCGCCCACGAATTCGTGGCCCGGCGTGCCGCGGAACCCGTAGTAGCCGCGCTGCAGTTCCAGGTCCGTGTTGCAGATGCCTCCCACCACCAGGCTGATCAACGCGTGGCCCTTCGGGCGTTTCGGCATGGGCTTGCGCCGGATGTCGATGCGCCCGTCTTCGATGTGAACGGCTATCATAGTGCTCAACCTAGTATAATTTCGGAATTAAGCCATGCGTACCTTACTTCCCCTTCTTGTGTTTGCCATCGGCGCTTTCGCCGGCGACACTTCGTTCAATGGCCGTTGGAACATCAAGCCGGAGGACGGCCGGACGCGAGCCTGGTGGCTGGAAGTCAACGGCGCCGGGACCCACGAAATGACCGGCAAGTTCGTCGGCGCCCCCGGCGGCGATTGTGACGTGGTCCGCGACTTCGCCATCCGCGACGGCGAACTGAGCTTCAGCTTCACGCGCGGCTATGTCCGCGTGCCGGGCGACGACAAGGCGAGGCAGAAGGGCATCTATCGCGCCAGGCTCGTGGACGGCAGGCTGGCTGGATCCTTCTCTGTGGAGGGATACGACAAGCCGGCTTTCAAGTGGACCGGCACCCGCGCGGCCGTGATTACCGACAAGGACGACGGCACGTGGGTCGAAGCCAAGCCCATCAAGCTGTTCAACGGCAGGAACCTGAAGGGGTGGATGCCGGTGGAGAAGAACCGCGAGTTCGCCTGGCGAGTGAAAGACGGCCTGCTCACGAACATGGCCGCCGCGCCGAACATCATTTCCGAGCGCAAGTTCTGGAACTTCAAGATCCACATGGAGTACCGCATCCCCGCCGGCAGCAACAGCGGTCTCGGCCTGCGCGGGCGTTACGAAGTGCAGATCGCGGATAGCTATGGCAAGCCCGTCGGGACCCACATGATGGGCGCTCTCTACAGCCGCATCCCGCCTTCGGTGAACGCCAGCAAGCCCGAGGGCGAGTGGCAGACGCTGGATGTCACGCTGATCGGACGCGATGTGACGGTGACGCTCAACGGCACGAAGGTCATCGACAAGCAAGTGATCGAGGGCCCCACGGCGGTTGTGATGGATACCGACGAATCCGCGCCGGGCCCCATCTTCATTCAGGGCGACCACCGGGAGATCGAGGTTCGCAGCGTCGTGGTCACGCCCCTGGTGAAGGCAGGCAAGCGGTAGATGTACACCAGCGCCGGAACAAACCCGGAGACGATCCCGGGACTACTGGCTCGACAGGCGGGCAGTACACCGGATGCACCGGCGTTGCTCGCGCCAGACCGTACGGCGCTTTCCTACGGCGCGCTCAACACGCTGGTTGAATCCACCCGCGCGAGCCTGCGATCGCTCGGCGTCGCGCGGCAGGATCGAGTTGGCGTCGTGCTGGCGAACGGTCCGGAGATGGCCGCCTCGTTCCTCGCCGTGGCGGGCGCGGCCGTCTGCGCGCCGCTGAATCCGAACTACGTCGCCGGTGAATTCGAGTTCTATCTGAAGGACCTGGCCCCCAAGCTGGTCCTGGTACGCGAAGGCGTGGATTCCCCGGTGCGTGCGGCGGCCGCCGCGTTGGGCATCCGCGTTGTGGAATTGCACGTCGAAAACGGAAGCGCTGCGGGCGAATTCGTCCTGGCCGCACCGAGGGCGGCCGATGCGAGCGACAACTCGTTGCCGGAGGATGTGGCGTTGATCCTGCACACGTCCGGCACAACCTCGCGGCCGAAGATGGTGCCGCTCTCGCAGCGTAACCTCTGCGCCTCCGCGTACAGCATTGCGCGCTCATTTGCGCTCACACCCGCAGACCGCTGCCTCAACGTCATGCCGCTGTTCCACATACACGGCTTGGTAGGCGCGGTACTCTCCTCGCTGGCTTCCGGCGCGAGTTTCGTGGCCACGCCCGGTTTCTCCGCGGCCCGGTTCTTCGGCTGGCTGGATGAATTCAGCCCCACCTGGTACACAGCCGTGCCGACGATGCACCAGGAAATCCTGGCACGCGCCGAAGCCAAGCGCGAGATTGTCGCTCGCCGCCGGCTGCGGTTCATCCGCTCCTGCTCGGCGTCGCTGGCACCCACCCTGCTCGGCACGCTCGAAACCGTTTTCCAGGCGCCCGTGCTCGAAAGCTACGGCATGACGGAAGCCGCGCACCAGATGACCAGCAACCCGCTGCCGCCTCGAGCGCACAAGGCCGGCTCGGTGGGAGTGGCTTCGGGTCCGGAAGTCGCCATCATGGATGCGGAGGGCCACCTGTTAGAAGCGAGCGCCACAGGCGAAGTGGTCATCCGAGGCCCTAGCGTCACCAGCGGCTACCTGGGCGCGCCGGAGGCCAACAGGAAAGCCTTCACCAACGGATGGTTCCGCACCGGCGACCAGGGCTACCTCGACGGCGATGGGTACCTTTTCCTCACCGGACGCCTCAAGGAGATCATCAATCGTGGCGGCGAGACGATCTCCCCGCGCGAGATCGATGAAGCCATGCTGGAGCATCCGGCAGTGGCGCAAGCGGTGGCGTTCGCCGTGCCGCATACGAGGCTGGGCGAGGAAGTGGGCGCAGCCGTGGTTCGGAAGGCCGGCGCAAGCCTCGACGAGCGGGAGTTGCGCGAATTCGTCGCGGCGAGACTGAACGTGTCAAAGGTTCCGCGCGTGGTTCGCTTCGTGGATTCAATTCCCAAAGGACCTACGGGCAAGCTGCAACGCATCGGACTGGCGGCGCGGCTGGGTGTTGAGCCGATCGATGAACACGGGCCGCGCGCCGAGTACATTGCTCCGCGCACGCCCTTGGAAACGCGCCTGGCGGCGATCTGGCGCGGAATGCTGGGCGTCGAACGCGTCGGTGTGAACGACCTGTTCTTCAGTGCCGGTGGCGATTCGCTCGGGGCGGCGCAGCTCGTTGCGCACGTCGCCAAGGAATTCCACGTCGAGCTGGCATTCGTACGCTTTCTAGAAGAGCCCACCATTGCCACCCTGGCGCGGGAAGTCGAAGGGGCCAAGCCGTGCGCGCCGCTGCACCGCCACCTGGTTGCCATCCGACCCGAAGGCACCCGCCCCGCGCTGTTCTGCGCCGCGGGACACGATGAAGTCCTGGTGGGTTTCGGCGCACTCGCCAGACATCTTCCGGAGGATTTGCCGGTGCTGGCTTTCGCGCCGCTCGAGCCGGAAGAGATCGGCGCCATTAACGCCATCGAAGCGCAGGCCGCGCGCAACCTCGCCGCCATGCGGTCCGCGCAGCCTGAAGGCCCGTACTTCCTGCTCGGCCTGTGCCATGGCGGGCTGGTGGCTTACGAGATGGCGCGGCAGCTTGAGCAGAACGGTGAGCACGCCGCACTGCTGGTGTTGCTTGATGCGTACCCGACCGGTTGGAAACACGGTCTCGCCGCGCAGGAGCGCGTGGTTGAGTCGCTGCGGCACGGGGCGCGCAGGATTCGAGCGCATGCCGGGGCCTTCTTCAACGGGGGTGGTTGGCGGCATCTGGGCCAGCGCATCTCCTTGTTCCGAGCCGCTTGGGGCGAGAAGGCCGCTGTTGCGGCTCACCGCGCCGGCCTGTCACGAAGCCGGGAGAACGCGCGATTGGCGAACCGCGTAGCACAATCGAACTACACGGCGCAGCCCTATGGTGGATCCGTGGTACTCTTCCGCTCGACCACGCCGCGACCCGGCATCTACCCGGCCGCGGCCGAGGCTTGGCGTCCCTTGGTGCACGGCGGATTCGAAATCGTGGATGTGGCCAATGGTTTCGGAAGCGCGCTGCGCGAACCCGGCGTCCAGGTGGTTGCCGCCGAAGTCGTAAAACGGCTGCAGATCGCGGCATCCGGCGTCTCAGCTTGATCATCTGTCCAAACAGAGAGCAAGTTGAGGAGGATTCCGGTGATAACACGCCGCCAAGCCCTTTCCGTAATGAGCGCCGCACCCGCCCTGCTGGTTCCAGACAAGCTCGGCGCGCAGCCTGCCGCGCCCCCCAAGGGCCCGTTTTCGCTGCCGCCGCTGCCGTACGCAGTTGATGCGCTCGAACCGTACATCGACGCGCAGACTATGGAGATCCACCACTCCAAGCACCACGCCACCTACGTGAATAACCTTAACAACGCCGTGGCAGGTCAACCGGAACTTGCCAGCAAGACAGTGGATGAGTTGATGAGTGGATGGCAGAACCTTCCCGAGCCGGTCCGCACTGCCGTGCGCAACAATGGCGGCGGGCACGCAAACCACTCCCTCTTCTGGCAGTCGCTGGCTAAGAACTCAGGCGGTGGCCCCAAGGGCGAGCTGGCCAAGGCGATCGAGAGGAAGTTCGGCGGGTACGACAAGTTCCGCGAGCAGTTTACCAAGGCCGCTTTGGGCGTCTTCGGAAGTGGTTGGGCGTGGCTGACACTGGGCTCGGGCAACGAACTGATGATTCAGGGCACGCCAAATCAGGACAATCCCTGGATGCAGGGCCAAACCCCGATCTTCGGCATCGACGTCTGGGAGCACGCCTATTACCTCAAGTACCAAAACCGCCGTGCCGAATACGTGGCCGCCTTCTATAACGTCATCAACTGGGACTTCGCCGGTAACCGCTATAGCAGACTTGCAGGATAGCAGCCCCGGGGCACGAGCCTTGCTTGCCGGACGAGCAAAAAAAGAGCCGCCCGGGTTAAGCCGGTTGCGGCTCTGATTCTAAGCTGTTGATTGCAAGGCGTCTTCGCTGCCGGAGACGTCTCACGTGCCCTGACGGGCATAACATCACCCGACTTGCACGAGCGGACGGGGAAAGGGGAATTTGCCCGTCCATCCGCCGGCAAGCGGTCTAGCCCTGGGTGGCCGCGTTCGTCAATACGCTGCTGATCTTGCTGAAGATCGTGCTGATGCTGGTGGCGACGCCGGGCATGATCGCACCGGCCGCGACGGCCACGAAACCTGCCATCAGAGCGTACTCGATGAGATCCTGGCCGCGTGTATCCTTCCAAATTCTCAACTTCCAAATGAGCTTCATTTACTTGTTCTCCTCTCCCTGCGTAGCAAAATACATTGCTAGGCTAAAATTACCATCCACGGAACTCCTCTGAAATCAGAGTAAGTTCCTAGATACAACCCTTATTTCTCTCAGTACTTGATTGGCACAAGAGGGATAGATCCGGCTCACGAAATGCCCGGCGTCCTCTCCGGTCGGCGAGTGACGCCGTGCTTTCCGCCGGATTTTTCCCTGTCGTTCCATCTCGCAGACTCTTCCGGGAAACTGATAGAAAACCCAAGGATTTCCTCACATCAGAAACCCGGCCATTGGATACGCTTCGGGGGCAGGCCATCAGCTGGCCCACCGCGTTCTCAGCGTTCCCTTAGGGCATATCGGCTTCAATGACGTAGTACTTTAGGGGGATCCGACTGACTCCTTCGGTTGAGTCCCGCTTCTTCAGTCCCGACTCTTCCACGCTGCGTGCCGTTCCTCCGCCGCGATACCATGGAATTGAACGTATGAGCCTCTATTTCAGTGCCGGTTCGCCCAGCGCGAGCCTGTCGCCGCAGGATCTTAAGGATGGGCTGTTCACGGCCCTTGGCCAGCTTGGTAAGCGGCGCAAGGTTCTCTGCCTTCCGCCTGACTTCACCCGCTTTCATTCGCACGCCGGAGTATTGACGGCTTACGCCTGGGAATATTACGGTCCAAGCCTCACTGACGTCTTGCCCGCCATCGGTACCCACTCGCCGATGACATCCGACGAGATCCGCCACATGTTCGGCGAAATGCCGCTCGACCTGTTCCGCGTGCACGACTGGCGCAACGGCTTGGTCACGCTCGGCGAGGTCCCCGCTTCCTTCATTCGGGAGCAGAGCGAGGGCAAGCTGGACTACCCCTGGCCGGCGCAGGTAGACCGGCTGCTGGTGGAAGGCGGATTCGACCTGATCCTCTCAATCGGCCAGGTTGTGCCGCACGAAGTCATTGGCATGGCCAATTACAACAAAAACGTGTTCGTGGGGACCGGCGGGGTAGACGGCATCAACCGGAGCCACTACCTGGGCGCCGTGGTCGGCCTGGAGCGCATCATCGGGCGTGCCGACACGGCCGTTCGCCGCGTGCTCAACTATGCGTCGGATCATTTCGCCAGGCAATTGCCGATCGTTTACGTACAGACGGTGGTGGACAAGGACGCCAACGGCAAATTGGTCGTCCGCGGCATGTTCGTCGGCGACGACGTCGAGTGTTTCCACAAAGCCGCCGAACTGAGCCTGAAGGTCAACTTTCAGATGCTCGACCGCGAGATCCGCAAGTGCGTGGTGTACCTGGATCCGTCCGAGTTCAAGAGTACCTGGCTCGGCAACAAGTCTATCTACCGTACGCGCATGGCTTTAGCCGACAATGCCGACTTGATCGTGCTCGCGCCCGGCGTCAAGGAGTTCGGCGAGGACCCGACCATTGATAAGCTCATCCGCAAGTACGGCTACATTAACACGCCGCCGGTCCTGCGCGCAGTGAAGGAGCACGCAGACCTGGCCGCCAGCCTGGGCGTCGCCGCGCACCTGATCCATGGCTCGTCGGAGAACCGCTTCAAGATCACCTATTGCCCTGGACGCCTCACACGGGAAGAAATCGAGGGCGTCAATTTCGGCTACGCGCCCCTGGATGAAATGATGCGGCGCTACGATCCGGCCAAACTCAGGGACGGCTTCAATATGGTGGATGGCGAGGAAGTCTTCTACGTCTCGAACCCGGCCCTCGGATTGTGGTCCTACCGCGAACGTTTCCGGTGATAAGCCTGCCGATCGTTCTCGTGTTTTTCACTACGAGCTGGAATATTCCGATATAATGGCGCAGTTATGCGCCTATCCACTCTTCTGCTCACGGGCGTATTCGCCTCGCTGTCCTTCCTTTGCGCACAGCCCATCCCGACATTCGATGCGGACTGGCTTCCGATCACCGACGCCGAACGGCAGCAGAAAACCGCCAAAGTTGAAAAGGACGCCGGCGCGGAGGCGCTCTTCTGGCGCGTTCGCGTCTATGACGACGTGGCCGACGGAAAAGTCCGCCGGATCCTTTACAACTACATCCGTCTGAAGATCTTCGACGAGAAGGGCAAAGAGACGGCTTCCGCCGTCGAACTTCCCTTTTCGAGCAGCAGTTCCATCATCAACATCGCAGGGCGCACCATCCGTCCCAATGGCGACATCGTGGAGTTGAAGCGCGACGCCGTCCATGAACGCGACGTGGTCCGAGGCCGGGGCATCAAGCGCAAAGCGAAAACCTTTGCCATGCCGGGCGTGGAGCCAGGCGCCATCGTCGAGTATCGCTGGATGGAGGTACAAGCTGTTCGTTCCGGGTACATCCGGCTCCAGTTCCAGCGCGACGTCCCCATACAGAAGGTCACGTATTTCCTGCGTCCAGTCTCCAAAGTCTGGGTCAACGCCAATATGGGAGTGGCGTTTTTCAACTGCAAACCATCTCCGTTGAAGGAAGATGTGCGCGAGTTCCATTCGACGACTCTCGAGAACATCCCTGCCTTTAAAGGGGAACCCATGATGCCTGGGGAGCCCAACGTCCGTCCCTGGGCCCTGGTGTTCTATTCCACCGCCGACCGCTCGGATCCTGACAAGTACTGGAACAAGATGGGCAAGGATAACTACGCCTGGATGCGTGCCTTCATGAAGGCCGGCGGCGAGGTCAAACAGGCAGCGCAGACCGCCGTGGCGGGCGCCACGACGGATCAGGATAAGGTCGTCGCGCTGATCCGCTACATTCGCAAAAATCTTCGTGGGCTATATGATTCCAACGTGAGTGACGCCGAACGCGGGCCGATTTTGCAGGAATTGAACAAGAACGGGCTGCGGCCAGTGACCAAGGTTCTCAAATCCGGCATCGGATCCGATACCGAGTTGAATACCCTGTTCGCCACCATGGCTTCGCAGGCCGGCCTGGAGGCGCGACCGGCGTGGGCGGCCGATACCACCGACCTGGTGTTCAGCCCGAAGATCGCCGAGGACTACTTCCTGGATACCCTCGTCATGGCCGTGAAAATCGGCGATGCCTGGAAAGTCTACGATGTCAGCACGCGGGAACTGCCTGCCGGGATGGTCTCGTGGCGCAATGAGGGTGCCATGGCGCTTGTGTCCGACCCCAAGAGTCCACACTTCGTCCAGATTCCAGCTTCAGCGCCGGAGGTCTCCACCATTGAACGCAATGCGGTTGTCAGCTTGACCGAAGATGGCACCCTGCGCGGCCAGATCCGCCATACCTACACCGGCCACGAAGCGCTCGATATCCGTCAGGATCTGGTCCACGAATCGGAAGCGCGCCGTCTCGAACTGCTCAAGGACGATTTGGTAAAGGAGTACCCGAACTCGGAGATCACCGAGGTGAAGCTGGCGGATCTGGACGATACCGACAAGCCCGTGGTGGCCACATTCAACGTCAAGATTGCCAACTACGCCGAGCGGACGGGGAAGCGATTGTTTCTGAATCCATTGGTGGCACGCAAGGGCAGTTCACCCATGTTCGCTTCGGCCGACCGGCATTATGAGATCGAGTTTCCTCATGCCTGGCGCGAGGTCGACAAAGTAGTGATCAGGTTCCCCGAGGGTTACGCACTCGAAAGCGCCGAAAATCCTGGTTCGATCGACTTCGGTCAGCCGGGTTCCTATACCCTGCAAATGGGACTCAGCAAAGACGGCGCCTTGGTTTGCAGGCGCGAACTCATTTTCGGCAGGAACGCGATGCTGCACTACCCTGTCGAGAGTTACAAAGACGTCAAGACCGTCTTCGACGATATCCACCGCCGCGATACCCATACACTTGCCCTGCGGCGGCAGGCCCCCTCCAATCCCGCGGGGGGCGGCAAGTGAAACCGCTTCTGAGCTTGTGCTTCATACTCGCGGCACAGGTGGCGGCGGCTGATGAAGTGCCTGCGTGGGTGCGCCAGGCAGCGACGGCGCAAGTGCCAGCCTATCCGCCCAAAGCCACCGCGGTGGCCTTGCTTCAAGAAGAGCATCTGACCGTGGACGCCGAAGGGCGCCGCTTAATGCGTGAACGCGGCGTCATACGATTGCTTCAGCGCGGCGCGCGCGTGGGCGCCACCCGCAGCTACGACACCAGGGACGGCCGCATCCGTTTGATGCATGGCTGGCTGCTCACACCGGGCGAAAAGGACGTGATCTTCGGCAAGGACGCAATTCTGGACCTGTCTCTCGCCGATGGCGGCGTCGAATACATCGAGGCGCGCCGGAAGGTCCTCCGATGTCCGACGGGTGCTCCCGCCGGTTCCATCTTCGCGTATGAGATCGAAGAGGAGGAGCGGACTATCTTCACACAGTACGGTTACAGCTTCTACCAGGGCGCTCCGGCCTTGATCTCACGCTTCGTGCTGAGCCTGCCTCCCGGGTGGGAGGCTCGCGGAACCATCTTCAACCACCCGCGGATGGAGCCTCAGGTCTCGGGCAGCACCCACACCTGGGAGTTGCGGGACCTCCCCTACCTCGAACGCGAAGACCACCAACCGCCATTCTCTTCGATCACTCCCCGGCTAGCGGTCAACTACTACCCAACTTCGAGCGCCAATCCGCGACTGCGGCGAGTGGGTGACTGGAGTTCGGTCTCCTCCTGGATGTCGGAGTTAACCGATCCGGCGGCTGCCGTGACACCCGCCATCGAGCGAAAAGCCGCCGAATTGACGCGTGGCGCCTCCAGCGAGCTGGACAAGATCAAAGCCATCGCGGCGTTTGCGCAGAAGGTGAACTACATTTCTGTGCAACTCAACGTCACGCGCGGCGGCGGATACACGCCGCACCCGGCGGAAAGCACCCTCGCCAAGAATTACGGTGACTGCAAGGACAAGTCGACGCTTATGCGAGCCTTGCTGAAGGCCGCGGGCTTTGATGCTTATTACACTCTCATTTACTGGGGCGACCGCTCCTATGTTCGTCCCGAGTGGCCGTCGCCTTCTCCCTTCAACCACGTCATCGTCGCCATTCGGGTGCCGGCCTCGGTCTGTTTGCCTTCGGCCTTCGAGCACCCCACACTCGGCCGTCTGTTGCCGTTCGATCCCACAGCCAGCCGTACTCCGCTCGGCGATATTCCCGAAGATCAGCAAGGCAGCAATGCCCTGATCGTCGCAGGCGCGCAAGGCACTCTGGTGAGAATCCCGCAACTCGATCCAAAATTCAATCGCGTTGAGAACACCGTCGCGGCCGGGTTCGTGCCCGCTGGCGGCCTGGAAGTCCACGTAGCACACCATTATCACGGCCAATCCGCAACAGGATGGCGCGGCGCACTTCGGGACGAAGGCGAGGCGGAGGTCAAGCGTCGTGTCGAAGCAAGATTGCGGGCGCGGATCGGCGGCATCTCACTGGGCGCCGTCAAGGCCGCCGACGCGTTCGACGAGGGACGATTCGACTTGGACGCCACGTTTACCGCGCAACACTTTGGTCAACTGATGCGCGACCGGCTGTTCTTCTTTAAGCCCGGGTTGTTGGCCATGGGCTCCTCTTACGCCTTCACGACGCCGGCGCGCGAGCTTCCCATTGAACTCGATGCGCACCAGGCGCACGACAGGGTCGTTGTGAAGCTCCCCGACGGATTGCAGTTGGACGAACTGCCCGACGACGTGGCGTTTGAAACTCCTTACGGCGCTTACCGCGCAAAGTACGCCTCGAAGTCCGGCGAGGTCAGCTTTGAGCAGTGGCTCGAAGTGAAGCAGATTACCGCGCCGGCTTCGGACTACGCCAAGGTGAAGGAGTTTTTCGAGCGCGTCCACGGCGGTGGGCAGGCATCTGTGGTCCTTATTAAGAGCCACTGAGCCGGGGCCGGCTGCAAGAGGGTTTCTGCAATTCGGGCGCGAAGCTACGGCACTGGCAAGTCGGCCTCTGGCTACGCTGGCGCGGCGGCGCCTCCGGACGGATGGCGCACCTGGTGAGATTCGGAACTCAGGTCCTTTGCATGCCCCTCCCGCACACGGGGGCCACTGCCGTCCGCCGGTACGCGTCGTTTCAGGTGATCAAAGACCAGTTGAGATAGTGCCAGAAGAAGAGCAGGTTGAGGGGGAACAGCACGGCTGCCTCAATTGCGAAATCATACCTGCTCTTGCCGGCAATCACCAGGTGGAGCGGCATCATGAAGAGGATTAGCAGGTAACGCGTTAGTTGCATCTGCGAGGCATCGCTCTTCTTCGACAACACGAAAGCCAGGGCGGCTGCGGCAAAAACCAGATACTCGAGCCGAACACGCTTGAACAAAGTCACCGCCACGACGAAGGCCAATATCAGCAGGTGCAACTGCATGGCCCAGTTACCGGCGCGCGCGTCTCTCAACATCGACCCGATTGTTTCCCACGGGAGAGCCACAGTCGTGTGCCAGTACCTGGAGTAGCTTTCCACCGGGAGCAGTCGCCCTGTGGAGTAAAGCCATGCCGTGTAGAGAACGTACCCCGAGCCTGCCAGCAGCACCGGTGCGGCCCGCCAGGACCTCTTGCGCCAGGCGATCATCAGGAGCGGAACGGCCACCAAGCCGCCAACAGCCTTCGCCAGTCCGGCGAGCATACCCGCCAAGCCCGCGAGCCACCAGCGTTCGGAGCGCGCAAAAACCAAGGCCCAGATCATAAGCGCGATGGTGAGGGAATCCGGGTATCCGGCAAAGAAAATGAAACTGGCCGGCCATGCCGCGTACACGATGACGGCCCTGCTCGCCACCGATTCAGGCAGGTCAAAAGCAACCAGCCGGTGAAATCCGTAAAAGAGAAAAAAGGAACTCACCGTCGAGACTACCAGGGCGGAAACCAGCGGCGACCCCGTGATGAAAGTGACCAGCCGGATCAGCCACGGAAACAGCGGAGGGAATACGGTGCCTTCAGGACGGTCGTAGCCGCTGACCGCGATGTGAACGTACCATAGCGTGTCGAATCTCTCCCACACACCGAGCAACGCATATCGCCACGTATCCGCTTGTGAGATCAGGTTTTCAGTGAGGGCGTTGGCGCGAACGGCGTCTCCGTCCAAACGGAGCTTCGAAGAGAGTAAGGCCGCCGTGGCCGAATAGAATATCCGGAACGCCAGGGTCATCCACAGAGCGAACTTGGCGGATCGGCCCCAATCTCCCGGATCACTCAGAACAGGACGCGGAACTCGCTTGCACCGGAGTTGCAAAGCATATTCTACACCAAGGGGTTACACCGAAAACGCGGCTAGTTACTATTCGTGCTCGTTGTGTGGCTGTTCGGACGCCGAAACGCGCGTTGTTGCGATTACCTACCATACCACCTGCAATTGACTCTTTATCTAGAAACACAGTATGGTGGGGATGCTGTTGGCTCCACCTCGTGTGGATCAAAAGGGAACCTGGTGAGAATCCAGGGCTGCCCCGCAGCGGTAAGCAGGAACGAAAACTGCATTTCACGCACTGGCTCATCTGGAGCTGGGAAGCGGCAGTGAGTAGGAGGGTTGCTTCAGCCCGTGCCTGCAAGCCCGAAGACCTGCCGATGGCTCCGCGTACCCATAGGCCGCGGACGGCTGAGTCCTCGAGGGAAAGGACGGCGGGCCAACACTGCCGCACGCTGTGCGCCCCATGCATTTTTCTCTCCGGCCTCGGCCGATCTCGAGAGGAGAATGAAATGGCACAAGCGACATCTCTCGGATTCGCCAGGATAGGCGCGAACCGGGAACTCAAGAAAGCGACAGAAGCGTATTGGGCGGGCCGGACTTCGGCCGAAGAACTACTCGCCGCGGCGCAGCGGATCCGACGCAGCAACTGGGAGATCCAGATTGCCGCCGGGCTGGATTCCGTCCCCAGCGGGGATTTCTCCCTTTACGACCACGTTCTCGATACTGCGTTTCTTTTCGATCTGATCCCCGAGCGGTTCCAACAACTAAAGACCGCGAATGACTTGGATCTGTACTTTGCCATGGCGCGTGGGGTGACTGGGGACAGCTCTGCGCCAGCCTTGGAGATGACCAAGTGGTTTGATACCAACTACCACTACCTGGTCCCCGAATTCACGAGCAAGGATGAGTTCCGGCTGGCGCGGACGACGCCGGTGGAGGTGTTCTGTGAAGCTACGGCGAACGGCGTCCAGGCTCGGCCGGTCGTTCTGGGTCCGGTGTCTTTTCTGCTGCTAGGTAAGGTGAAGGAAAGCGGGTTGCCGCCACTGGGCCTGTTGGATCGTCTGCTGCCCGCCTACGAGGATCTCTTCTCACGCCTCGCTGCGGAAGGCGCCGCCTGGGTGCAGGTGGACGAACCGGTTCTGACGCTCGACCTAGCGCAGGAAGCGCAAACCGCCCTGAAACGATCCTTCAACCGGTTGTCCCGGGCCGGTCAATCGATGAAGATTCTGCTCGCAACGTATTTTGGACCGTTGCGCGATAACCTCGCACTCGCCCTGCGCCTGCACGTACACGCCCTGCACCTCGATCTGGTCCGCGGCTCGGGTCAACTTGAGGACGCTATCCGCGACGCTCCTCAAGATCTTATGTTGTCTCTGGGGCTGGTGGATGGGCGGAACGTGTGGAAGACCGATCTCACGCGAACTCTGGAAGTGGCGGAACGAGCTGCCGGGAAGCTCCAACCCTGGCGGATTCTCGTGAGCCCGTCGTGTTCGCTTCTTCACGTTCCAGTGGATCTCTCGTTGGAGCGGTCGCTGGCCCCAGAGGTCCGAGACTGGCTGGCCTTCGGCAGGCAGAAACTGGACGAGGTAGTCATTCTCCGGCGGGCGCTGGATGAAGGCCGTCGCGCCGTGCAGGCGGAACTTGAAGCCAACGCGGAATCCATCAAGCGACGGCGTAATTCCCCACTGGCGATGCGGGAGGCCGTCCGCCGACGTCTGGAGTCGATCTCCAAGGACGACCTGAAGAGGACGCACTCTTTTGCCATCCGCCAGAGCTTCCAACGGTCGACATTGGCTCTGCCACCCTTGCCGACAACCACCATCGGTTCTTTTCCCCAGACCACTGAAATCCGCAGCCAACGTGCGCGCCTGCGGAAGGGTGCCATCGAACCGGGCCAATACGACGGCTATATCCGCGATGCAATCGAACACGCGATCAAGCAGCAGGAGCGTTTGGGCCTGGATGTGCTGGTTCACGGGGAACCGGAGCGAAACGACATGGTGGAGTACTTCGGGGAATTGTTGGACGGGTTCGCGTTGACCGAAAGCGGCTGGGTCCAGAGCTACGGATCGCGTTGTGTGAAGCCTCCCATCATCTACGGAGACATAGCGCGGCGCGAACCCATGACGGTGGACCTGTGGCGATATGCGCAGTCGCTGACCTCGCGCCCGGTCAAAGGAATGCTCACCGGACCCGTGACTATTCTCCAGTGGTCGTTTGTCCGCGACGACCAGCCGCGCCGTGACACCTGTTTTCAACTGGCGCTCGCAATTCGCGACGAAACGCTCGATCTCGAAAGGGCGGGATGCAGAGTCATTCAAGTCGACGAACCAGCGCTTCGGGAGGGTTTGCCTCTGCGGAGGTCCGATCGAACGGAATACCTGCACTGGGCGGTAGATGCCTTTCGGCTGGCGAGCTCCGGCGTGAGAGATTTCACCCAGATTCACACTCACATGTGCTACGGCGAGTTCGACGATATCATCGACGCCATCGCGGACATGGACCCCGACGTGATCTCCCTCGAAAGCGCGCGTTCTCAGATGGAGTTGCTAGACGTCGTCGCTTCGAGCATGTACGCAAACCAGGTGGGACCCGGTGTATACGATATTCACTCTCCGCGAGTTCCGCCGGTTGAGGAGATTGCGGCGCTTCTGAGAAAGGTGTTGTCGGTGATCTCCGCGCAGCGGCTCTGGGTGAACCCGGACTGCGGACTGAAGACCCGACGCTGGGAAGAGGCACTTCCGGCGCTTATGCACATGGTCGAGGCCGCCCGTCGTGTGAGGAATGAGATCTGCGACCACACCCCAATCGGTCGTTGACATTTGACGATTGACCGCAGTATATTGTGGATGCTGTTGGTTCCACCTCGTGTGGATGAAAGGGAACCTGGTGAGAATCCAGGGCTGCCCCGCAGCGGTAAGCAGGAACAAAAACTGCGTTGATGCACTGGCCCGTCTAGGGCTGGGAAGCAGCAGTGAGTAGGATGGCGACAAGTACGCCAGTGCCTGGAAGTCCGAAGACCTGCCAACGGTGCGCGAAGTTTTGCGGACGATCACGGGTCCCCGAGGGGCGGACTGGTGAAAAGTGCATTCAGGTTGCAGACCTGAATGGCGCGAGTCTCGTCGGTACAGCCCCTTGTGGTTCTGATGACAAGGAGCTGAATGTTCGCCGACAAGAGTACCGATCCCCACAGCGGCTGGTCTCGCCTATCCAAGGAAACCCGCAGACTTCCGCTCGTCATTCAAGGCGGTTTGGGTGTTGCTGTATCCAACTGGCGTCTGGCCCGCACCGTGTCGGCGCTGGGCCAACTGGGCGTTGTGTCCGGTACCGCCATTGACCAGGTGATGGTGCGGAGGCTTCAAGACGGCGATCGTAATGGGGCGTTGGCATCAGCATTCAAGCACTTCCCAATCCCCGAAGCCGCTGCCCGTATCTGGAAGAAGTATTTCATAAAGGGCGGGAAGCAGCCCGCCCGCCCGTATGATCTCGCACCCGCGCAGAGTGCGGATGCGTCGCAGGAGTTTCTCGAAACCTGCATCCTCGCGAATTTCGCCGAGGTCTGGTTGGCACGGCAGCGCCACCGTAACCCAGTGGGGATCAACTTCATGGAGAAGGTGCAGCCGCCACATCTGGCCTCTATCTACGGCGCCATGTTGGCAGGCGTGAGCTATGTGCTCATGGGCGCGGGCATCCCGATGAAGATCCCCGCTGTACTTGACCAATTCGCGAATCACGAAGCAGCTTCCTATCCCCTGCACATTACCGGCCGTGCTTCGGGCAACGACCAGATGATGTGCTTTGATCCGAAAGCCCTCTTTGACGTACCACTGCCGATGCTAACGCGCCCGCACTTCCTCGCAATTGTCTCTTCCAGCGTCCTGGCTGCCACCCTTGCGAAGAAAGCCAACGGGCAGGTGGACGGCTTCGTCGTTGAAGGCCCGACCGCTGGAGGACACAATGCTCCGCCGCGAGGGCAACTCCAACTCAATGCGTCTGGCGAGCCTGTCTACGGAGAGCGTGATCACGTGGATCCCGCAAAAATCCGCGCCGTCGGCCTGCCGTTCTGGCTGGCCGGCGGATATGGCTCGGCGCAAGGACTGCGCAATGCTCTCGATTCGGGCGCCGCAGGAATTCAGGTGGGAACTGCGTTTGCCTTTTGCCAAGAGTCAGGCATGCGCAACGATTACAGAGACGCCGTGACGAGGCGCGTCCTCAGTGGAACCATTCGCGTGTTGACCGACCCGCTAGCATCACCGACTGGTTTTCCGTTCAAGGTGGTCAGCCTTCCCGGCACAATCTCAGACAAAACAGTCTTTGACTCCCGCCAACGCCTCTGCGATTTGGGCTACCTTCGTGAGGCCTATCAGTGTGCAGACGGAAGCGTTGGGTTTCGCTGCCCCAGTGAACCGGCCGGTTCGTATTGTGCAAAAGGCGGGCAGGAACCCGACACTAGAGGACGGAAGTGCATTTGTAACGCACTGCTTTCGACCATCGGCCAGCCTCAGGTACGTGGGGCATATGTCGAACCAGCAGTAGTTACCGCAGGAGACGATCTCGCCGGAATCAGACGTTTTTTCAAGCCCGGCGCTCAATCTTACAGCGCCGCAGATGTGCTTTCGCAACTGCTTTCAGATGTGGAGACGGTACGGTGACAAAAACTACACTTCCTGATGCAGCTACAACTGTTCCTCGATCGTTCGCGACGGTTCGCAAACGCGATGGACGCGTGGTGGCCTTTGACAGCCACAAGATTACCCGGGCAATCCAGAATGCCGGAGAGGCTACCGGGGAGCTTGGCCAAGACGCTGCTCAGCGTTTGACCACACGCGTGCTGGCGGTCGCGCATTCCACGCTGGCCGAAGTTCCGCCGGCCGTGGAGCAAATTCAGGATATCGTCGAAGAAGTCCTCCTTGCGTCCCCCTTTAAACGCACCGCGAAGGCGTACCTGCTCTACCGCGATCAGCACGCACGCATTCGCGAAATGGTGCGGCAAGCGGATGTGACTCTGGTCGATCAGTATCTTAAGCACCTCGATTGGAAGGTCAAAGAGAACAGCAACATGGCGTACTCGCTACAGGGGCTGAACAACTACATTGCCAGCCACGTCAGCGAGGTCTATTGGCTCAACGAGATCTATCCGGCGGAGGTCCGGGAAGCGCACGTGTCCGGCGATCTCCACCTGCACGATCTGGGACTGCTGTCGGTCTACTGCGTTGGCTGGGATTTGGCGGATCTGCTCCACTCCGGCTTCCGCGGTGCTCCGGGCAAGGCTGAAAGTCGGTCGGCTAAACACTTTCGTTCAGCGCTCGGGCAGATCGTAAACTTCTTCTACACGCTTCAAGGGGAAGCCGCCGGAGCCCAGGCGTTCTCGAATTTCGACACGCTCCTGGCACCGTTCATTCGCTTCGACCGGTTGAGCTCCACAGAGGTCAAACAAGCGCTACAGGAGTTCGTTTTCAACTTGAATGTGCCGACTCGCGTTGGCTTCCAGACGCCTTTCACAAACGTCACAATGGACCTGCAACCGCCGCGTCACATGGCGGGGCAGCCCGTGATCGTTGGAGGCGAGCCGCAGCCGTTGACCTATGGGGAATTCGGCGAGGAAATGGCGCTGTTCAACCGGGCCTTTCTGGAGGTCCTGGCGGAAGGAGACGCTCGTGGGCGGGTGTTCACGTTTCCGATTCCCACCTACAACATCACGCGCGACTTCAACTGGGAGGCGCCCGGTCTGGCCCCTCTCTGGGAAGCTACCGCGAAATACGGCATCCCGTACTTCGCCAACTACGTCAATTCCGACATGTCGCCCGACGACGCACGGTCGATGTGTTGCCGGTTGAGATTGGACACACGCGCGCTGGGGCGGCGCGGTGGTGGCTTGTTTGGATCGAGCCCTCTGACGGGTTCTGTGGGCGTGGTCACCATCAACATGGCGCGAATCGGCTATCTCGCGAAAGGCGAGAAGGACTTTTTCGACCGGCTGGACCATCTGATGAACGTGGCCAGGACCAGCCTCGAAACAAAGCGTAAGGTGTTGGAGGGATTCACGGCACAGGATTTGTATCCGTACACGAAGTTCTACTTGCGCGATGTCCACACTCGGTTCGGCCGTTACTGGGAGAACCACTTTTCAACGATTGGCTTAATCGGTATGAATGAAGCATGCTTGAACCTGATCGGGCAGGATATTGGGACGGAAGCGGGCCGTGCCTTCGCCGCGCGCACGCTCGATCACATGCGCGATCGCCTGGTTGTCTTCCAGCAGGAGACTGGACACTTGTACAATCTGGAGGCGACCCCGGCCGAAGGCACAACCTACCGGCTAGCGCGTCTGGACGTCGCTCGTTTCCCCGAGATCGTGACAGGAAACCAGGGAAGCGGCGAGCCGTTCTACTCGAACTCGACGCAGTTACCGGTCGACTACACGGACGACGTCTTCGAAGCGCTCGACCTCCAGGATGACCTGCAAGTCCGTTACACCGGAGGAACTGTTCATCACGTGTTTCTGGGCGAAGCCGTTCCGGACCCGCTTGCCGTGAAGCGATTCGTGAGAACGGTCTGCGACCGCTACCATCTCCCGTATTTCACGGTGACGCCGTCGTTTTCCATCTGCCCGGAGCACGGCTATCTCCGCGGGGAACTGGAGAAATGCCCAACTTGCGGGGGAGACGTCGAAGTGTATTCGCGAGTCGTAGGCTATCTGCGCCCAGTGAAACAGTGGAACGCTGGCAAGCAAGCCGAATTTGTTCGCCGCAGCCACTACCGGATCCAAGGCAAAGCATGAACATCGGTGGTTATCAGCCGTGCAGCCTGTGCGACTATCCCGGCGACGTGGCCTCCGTGGTCTTTACGCAAGGCTGCAATTTTCGCTGCCCTTTTTGCCACAATCCGGGACTTCTCCCGTTGAGGCCCAGCGTGAGCCGGATCATCCCCGAGACTGCGATCTTGGAACGGTTGCGCCGGCGACAGGGACAGATCGATGCCGTGGTCGTTTCGGGCGGCGAACCGACTCTGCAACCCGACTTGATTGAGTTTCTTCAGACAATTCGGACCCTAGGGTTAAAGATCAAGCTGGACACCAACGGCAGCCGTCCCGACGTGTTGACCGTTCTCCTTGGAGCACGGTTACTCGACTATGTGGCAATGGACGTGAAGGCGTCATGGCCCCGCTATGCGGAATTGGCGGGAGCAAGCGTGTGCGAAGAGAATCTCTTAAGGAGTGTACGACTGATTGCCGCTAGCGGCATTGCCCATGAGTTCCGCACCACGATTGTGCCAGCTCTGATAACTGACCAAGAGCTGGCCACCATACGAGCGCAGATTCCGAACGCGTCCACTTACAGAACACAGCCCTTTCAGCCAGAGCACGCGTTAGCTACATGGCTGCGTGTTCCAACGAAAGCTGCCGGTTTGCGTGCCCAACCGCGTTCTGCACATGCTCGACGGAAGCGATTTCCGAGTACTACGCCTGAAGTTCGCTTTGACGTGCGCACCATCAAGGATGGGTGAAAAGGAATGCGGGTGAGATTCCCGCGTCATCCTGATACTGTGAACAGCGAGCGGCCAGCAATCTGCTACTGTTCCGTCATAGGAGCGGGAAGGCTGCTGAACCACGATGACCTGTAAGTCAGAATACTGCCTCAAAGCTTTGGCGCCCGGCTTCGGGAGAGAGTAGACGGCAACAAGCAGCGGCCTCCGATGGGTCGCGTTCCTGCCTGTTCATCGACGCCGGTTGCCAAGGCTGGGGGCGTGTTGTACTTCCTCCGTGAGGTCCAAAAGAAGCCGGTAGCCAGTGATGCACTCTGCTCAACTCGTCGACGCTGTGGCTGGAACGGCCCACTGCTCACCTGGTGGGCTTTGGGGCGGTCCCCCGTGACCTCGTGTCTGCGGAGGTGCTCTTGATGTTGTATAGGGTGCCACCACGGGCGTCGGCAGGGAGTTGGAGAAGCGACGGCTCCGGCTCTGAAAGCTTGATCTTGGTCAGCTGATACACGGTCTCACCCATTCTGGGATCGGTGGTCTTGCTGTAGACGACCGTCTGCAACTGCGGCGAGTACCAGGTCTCGACCACTGTCTGAATCGGTCGGTTGTTCCCGATCTGGCCGACGGGAATGGTCATGACAGTGCGCGTTCCTTCGGCCTGCACGCCTTCGATCATTTTTGTCCCCAGAGATTCACGCTTGGTCTGTTCGGGCTGGTCTAGCTGGTATGTCACGACAGTTCCTGTGACGGTCTCGCTTGCTTCATCGGCCGTCGCTTCCCCTAGCTTCCGAGCATTGCCGCTGCCCGTTTCAGCCGCCGCATGGGATGACGTCGAGAGATCTCCTCCCTGCGGCCCGCTTTTGGCTGTGGCCACTGTCCGTCGCTGAGCGCACACGGCTCCAGCCGTAGCCACCAGAATCAGTACGAATCGAACAGCCGTTTTCATTTGTCCTCTCTTTCCTGGTTGTCCTTATCTCCGGCCGTTCACGAAAAGAATCGCCCGCGCCAGGCCCGTATCGGCATCGAGCACGATATCCGCGCTAACGCGGCTCGTGACCTGTTCGGGAGTGAGCCGCCATCCGTACGACGCCAACACGATAGCTGGCATCTCCACACGCACAATCGGCGCACCCTGCAAGCCCTCACTGCTGGCCATGGGCAGCAACGGATAGAACTTGCCGACGGACTCGCCGCGCAGCATCGGCGCCTTCGTCGGCTGCGGTGGCTGTACCCGACGAACCGCCACTCGGAGCTGCCGAGCCGGTGGCATGACGCGCGGTGCCGGTGCTGGCACAGGCGCGAGTACGCGCAGGTTCAGCGTTCTTCCGGCGGTCGAATGCCGCCAGCAGCGCGGCTTCTTCCTCTGGCGGCGCTGGAGAGTCGAGTGCGCTCGCCGCCAGGGTACGCAACGCCCATGTAAGCTCGCGTTCCAACTCCAGCCGATGCGCACATTTCGGGCACGTCTCTGCATGGGACATCGCCCTTGAACGTGCGACCTCGTCGAGTCCACGCTCGCGCGCCAGCTCCACCACAATTGCCTCAAAGTTCCGGCACTTCATAACGAATCTCCGGCAGCTCATAGCGAACACCTCGCCGGTCTGATGTCTAGGAAACCGCGACGGGCCGACTGCAACCGTTCAGCCAGTATTCGTCGCGCCCAATGCAGCCGCGACCTCACCGTTCCGACCGGACAGCGCAGCGTTTCAGTCGCCTCTGCGTAGTCCATTTCCTCGAGGTCGCACAAGACCACCACCTCGCGAAAGCGCAATGGTCGAGCAATGCCAGAAAGACCTCTTGCACCACGTCGTCAGCCAGAGCTTCCGATCCGCTCATCTGCAGCGCGAACCGGTAAACGGCTGCTCGCTGACGCCGATACAGTTCGGCGAAGGCGTCGCGGTCGACAGAGGCTATTCGTTGCAGCAGGCTGTCGTCCTGGGTGTGTTCCTCGCTCATCTAGCTGTCACTACGGATTCGCGCGGCGCGAAAGAAAGGTTCAAGAAACTGGAAACGCCCAGTTGCTTGCGCTCTGGCGGTCACACGTGGCACGATTCTCAGCCGCGAAGTCGGAAAAAGGGTTTAGAAATAATGTTGTACTTTTTCTAAATCACATAGCGAGCAATACCGATGCAAACCATGCGGGATCAGATCGTTGCGAGAATCGAACGGCTTGAAAGAGGGAAGGTCTTCTCCGCCAAGGACTTCCTCGACATCGCCAGCCGCGGGACGACCGATATGGCCCTCACGGCGCTGGCTCGCCAGGGGACGATTCGCCGCGTGCGGCGTGGCCTCTACGATGTCCCCAAGATCAATCCAGCTCTGGGCGGTGAACTCAGCCCCGGTATTGACGAAGCCGCTCGTGCCATCGCTCGAAGGCAGCGATGGAAGATCGTTCCAGACGGAGCGTGGGCTGCGAACCTGCTCGGGCTTTCTATGCAAGTCCCGGCGAAGATCGTCTACCTCACCGACGGACCGAACGAGGAGATCCCGATCGGTCGCCGCGTCGTTCAGCTCAAGCACGCCCGACCCAAGACACTGGCCGGCCTGGAAGGCGAATCCGCGCTCGTCGTCCAGGCACTTCGACACCTGGGCAAAGATGGCTTGGGATCGACTGAGATGGAAAAGCTGCGAATCCTGCTGTCGCCGGCCGAGAGGCGCAAGCTCGTGAAGGACCCCCGGTTCAGCGTGGACTGGATCTACGAAACCGCCAAAAAACTATCGGAGGAGTCCGCATGAACAAGATCGCGCAAATGCTCGCGGCCGAGCGCGCCGACATCTTTGCGGAGACGGCGGCGCGCAAGGGTCTGCCAGAAGCCGTTGTCGAGAGGACTTCTGGGTTTGCTGGGTTCTGAAACAACTGTTCTCCATTGACAGCCTCTCGGGCTGCCTGCTATTCAAGGGCGGGACATCGCTGTCCAAGATCTTCCATGCGATCAACCGCTTTTCCGAGGACATCGATCTGGCCGTGGACTACGCTGCTCTCGGCTTCACCGGCAAGCGCGATCCGAAGCAACCGGGCATCTCGAAAACCAGGCGAGTAAAGATCCTCGACGAGATGATGACGGCGTGCCAGCAGTACATTGGATGTGACCTTCTGAACGCGTTTCGCGCGCGTTGTCTGGAAGTCCTAGGAGAGGCACCAGCCTGGAACGTGGCAGTGGGTGAGCAGGACGCAAATGTTGTTCGCTTTCAGTACCCCGCCACCACCACAAAGAGCCTTGCGTACGTCACGCCCCAGGTTGTGCTGGAGTTGGGCACGCACGCCGAGTTCGTTCCGCGTGCTCGGTTCACCGTCCGGCCGTTTGCCGCTGAAGAGTTCCCGCAGTCGTTCCTCGACGCGGATGTCGCTGTCGAAGCCATCCTCGCAAAGAGAACCTTCTGGGAGAAGGTCACCATTCTTCACGCCGAGCACCACCGCCCGGCAGACAAGCTGTTTCCGGCTCGCTATTCGCGTCACTACTGCGACGTCGCCATGCTGGCCCAAAGTCCCGTCAAGGCTGAAGCGCTGGCGGACATGGAACTGCTGGCTCAAGTGGTCCGTCACAAGGAAGCATTCTACCCGTCGGGGTGGGCCCGCTACGATCTGGCTCACTCCGGAAGCATGCATCTGTTACCGACAGCGGATCGTATCGCAGCGTTGAAGCAGGACTATCGAGACATGGCGGTGATGATCTTTGGACAGCCGCCCGCATTCGATCGCATCATCGAGACATTGACCACCTTGGAGCGTGAGATCAATCAATGAACGCCCTGCTCCATTCAAGAAATGTAGCGAGTACGGTATCGCTGTCATGATCAGCCGTGCTCAACACTCGTTTTGGCGTAGTGGCCTCTTGCCGATGCGATGCATGCACCGGCTGGGCCACTCGAAACGAGGTCAACATGCTCAGTCTCCTTACCGAGGACGATGTCGCGAAGCAACTCAACCTGAGCCTCGCGTCTCTGCGCCGTTGGCGTTTGGAGAAGCGTGGCCCGCAGTTCATCAAAGTCGGTTCCCTGGTGCGCTACAGGCCGGAGGACGTCGAGGCTTGGCTGCTGTCGCTACCGACCGGTGGTTCGATCAAGCCTGCAACTCGTGCGCAGCCGGACTTGTCTGATGCACGGCCACGGGTAGCTAGAATTGGTGTTTAGTGGAGTAAACATGTCGCTACAGAGACGCGGCAAGATTTGGTGGTACGAGTTCTGGTTTGCTGGTCGCCGCATTCAGGAGTCCAGCAAGTCGACGTCGAAGACCATCGCCAAACAGGCCGAGCAGAAGCGTCGTCGCGAATTGGAAGAGGGCTTCAATGGCCTGGAGGACGGCCGGGCGGAACAGATCCGGCCGATCCGCGAACTCGCCAAGGAGTACCTCACCCGTTACGCGCTACGCAATCGTGGCGTCGTGTTCGCGGAATACGCGCTGAGACATGTCAACGCGCACATCGGTGACAAGATGGTCGTCGATGTGGACGCAGATGCCATCCGCGCCTACCAGGACGCACGCTTGAAGGAAGGCGCGGCACCCAAGACGGTCAACGAGGAGGTCGGCTTCCTTCTGCGCGTGCTCGGAGAGCGTGGCGACATCGTCCGGGCGCGGCTGAAGAAGCAGCATTCGCTCAAGCTGAAGGTCCGGACGAAGATCGCCAAAGCGTTTAGTCCGGAAGAGAAGCAGCGTCTGATGGATGCCGCCCAGCAGGCGAAGTCGCCCCTCATCTACCCGGTTGTGATGCTCGCGCTCAATGCCGGTATGAGAAACGGCGAGATCCGCGAGCTTCGCTGGGAGCAGGTTGACCTCGAACGCCGTTTCCTGGTTGTCGGCAAAAGCAAGACGGACGCTGGCGAAGGGCGGACAATTCCGCTGAACTCTGCGCTATACGACGCTCTCAGACAGCACGCGGAGTGGTTCCAGCTTCGCTTCGGGCCCATCGAGCCAGGCTGGTGCCTGTTCCCATACGGAAAGGCCAATCACCTCGACCCGACCCGTCCGATCACCACGCTGAAGACCGCCTGGACGAACGTCCGGGAGCGCGCTGGCGTCAAGGGACGGATGCACGACTCCCGCCACACCCTCATCACAGAGCTGGCCGAATCCGGCGCGGGCGACCAGACCATCATGGACATTGCCGGGCACGTCTCCAAGCAGATGCTGAAGCACTATAGCCACATTCGGATGGAAGCGAAGCGCAAGGCGTTGGATCAGGTCTGGAAGAACCAAACCGCCGCGATGGAGGCAGCCGCACAGAAGCAGAAAACGGAACAGAATTGCTCGCCAGAAAGCGGCACTGATCGGCAGGTGGAAGGGGAGTCCCTACAAAAGTCCCTACAGTTGGTCAAATCCAAGGGGTGGAAGCATCGGGGAGGGGAGCGTAAATCGTTGAAAAGAATTGGCTCCCCTTTCTGGATGCTTTTCGAACTTTTTGCCTCCAGCCGGGCAGAGAGGGTCGGGCACTGTTCGCTGCGCTGCCGGCGTATTCTACAGTGTAGGAGTCTGAGTGGCGACCACTCCGTTAGAAACGCCGAAAGATACAGATTGCAGGTTGATTACAAAGGACATATCCTCGATGGCGGCAGCAGCGGCTTCTTCTCTTGAGCCCCTGATTCGGCCTTTGCAGAGCAGAAGCGACGCGGGAGCCACTTGTCAATATAGTTCCATTGTGGAAACATATTGACAGGAGGATCTCCTACTGAAAGGGAGAGTCAGAAAATGCCACGCTCGCGCTTTGATGAACTGGCCTCACTCGCTGGAGAGTACGACGGTCTCCTAACGGCGGAACAGGCGCGTGAGGCGGGATTCACGGACTCCGTCCTAGCCAGACTCGTGCAACGGGGACGAATCGAACGTACCGCTCGCGGGGTGTATCGCGTTCCCTATTTCTCGCCGGGCCGCTTCTCGCAATACCGGGAAGCCGTGCTTTGGGCGAAAGCGAGTCGTGGCCCCAGCGAGGCCGCTCTCTCCCATACTACGGCTCTGGCCGTGTATGGGATCTCCGATGCCAATCCGAGCCTGATCCATCTCACCGTCCCCCGATCGGCCAGGTTGCGGCGGCAGATGCCGAAGGGCGTTGTCCTCCACCGGGAAGACCTTGCCCCCGACGACGTCGCCGTCGAAGAAGGCATTCCGCTCACAACGATCAGCCGGACCGTTGTTGATCTGCTGCACTCGGGCGGGAGGATTGACTTGATTCGCCAGGCTATTTCGGATGCTCGCCGCGAAGGACTCATCCGAGACCGCGAAGCCAAAGAGCTTCGGCGGCGGGTTGAGGCGCATCTCAAGATATTGCGCGACCAAGGACAAAAGGAGCCGAGCACCGCATGACTGCCAAGGTAAGGCCGCCGGAGCGGCTGGAAAAGAGATTAGCGCGCGTCGCTCGGGAGCAAGGCATTGATCAGGAGCGCCTGCGTCATTGGGTCTCTTTTCTCGCACTGTGTGGAGTTCTCGAAAGAGGATGCCAGGAAGCCATCCTGGGAGCCTACTACCTCAAGGGCGGCGTCGCGATGGAATTGCGCTTTGCGCAGCAGGCTCGCGCGACGAAAGACCTGGATCTGGGAATGGAAGGAACGAGGGCAAGCCGCCTGCAGGCGCTGTCTGAAGCTCTGCGTCTTGGATTTGATGAGTTCACTTTTCGGCTCAAGGCCCAGACCAGGCATATGGAACAGGCCGACACGGTTCGCGTCGAAGTCGCCATCCAATACCGCACGCGTTCCTGGCAGACGATCGAGGTTGACCTTGGACCTGCCAACGTGAAGAATGTTGACCTGGTTGCTCCGAATGTGCGGGGCTTGGTCGAACTGGGGATTACGGTGGTTTCGCCTGTGCGCTGCCTGACCCTCACCGAGCAGGTCGCGCAAAAGCTCCATGCCTGTACCGGGCCGGTGGCAGCGGGCAGAGCGAGAGACGTTCTCGACATCCTGCTAATTGATGCCCTCGGAAAGCTCGATTACGCCGCAACCGCCGAGGCCGCTCGCCGCGTGTTCGAAGAGCGCGCGACACATGCATTTCCACCAGCGTTCGTCATGCCTCCAGAGTGGCGTCCTGAGTTGGAGGCATTGGCGCGTGAACTCGGGTTCCCGCTTGTGGCCTCCGAGGCCATCGAACAGCGCTTTCTGGAAGTGGTCCGGATGCTGGAACGCTCCGCGAGACCCGATGAGTGACGAACTCCACCGCCTCCGTACCGAGAATCAGCGCCTTCGCAGACTCCTTACCGAGCATGGCATCGCCATTCCGAGCGACGTGGACGCTGTCGTTCAACCCACGCCGGCACGGGCTGTTCCGCCCCTTCCGCCCGATGAGAAAATCCGACTGTTTCGCGGACTCTTTCGCGGTCGCGAAGACGTTTACGCAGCCCGATGGGAAAGTCCGGACGGGCGAAAAGGGTATAGCCCAAAATCTGAACGAGACTGGAACGCGTACTACGCAGCGCGGCCCGGCGAGCGCCAGCGTGTTGACAAGGAGACGCGCAAGTACTTGCCTCTGACCGACGAAGTGATTGAAGGTCATCTCAAAGGCAGAATTACGGCGGGCATCTATCCCTTGCTGCTCGACGAAACCTGTTGGTTCCTCGCGGCGGATTTTGACAAGAAGACATGGCAAGACGACGCCACAGCATTTTTGGCGTCGTGTCGCGATTGGAGTGTGCCGGCTGTGTTGGAGCGGTCAAGATCTGGCAAGGGAGGGCACATCTGGATCTTCTTCGATCGTCCTGTTTCCGCCATGCTGGCAAGGAAACTTGGGTGCGCATTGCTGACCCGCACAATGGAACGGCGCCATCAGATTGGCCTCGATTCTTATGACCGCTTCTTTCCCAACCAGGACACCATGCCGAAAGGCGGCTTTGGCAATCTGATCGCGTTGCCGCTGCAAAAGGCCCCACGCACCGGGGGAAACAGCGTTTTTGTCG
This sequence comes from uncultured Solibacteraceae bacterium, assembly GCA_964561215.1. GTDB lineage: Bacteria > Acidobacteriota > Terriglobia > Bryobacterales > Bryobacteraceae > JAJFUV01. Next base: position 44,729 of record CAZLOS010000020.1, read on the forward strand.
ACGACACCTTCGTTCCATTCCCCGACCAGTGGGCGTTCCTCTCGGCAATTCGACGCATGAATCCCTCGGCGGTCGAGTCGTTGGTTGCAGAGGCGCAACGAACGGGTGATCTGGTCGGCGTACGCATTAGCCTGACTGACGACGAGGACGCCCCGGACCCTTGGACTCTGCCGCCATCGCGCAAGCGACTGGAGCAGCCGATCGTTGGGCCGCTGCCAAGAGCCGTGAACATCATCCAGTCCAACCTTCTCTTCATTGAAAAGAGCGGGCTTCCGCCAGCGCTTTTAAACCGATTGCTTCGTATCGCGGCTTTCCAAAATCCGGAGTTCTACAAGGCCCAATCAATGCGGCTCTCTACCTACGACAAGCCTCGTGTAATTGGGTGCGGCGAGGATCTGCCAAAACATCTCGCGTTGCCGCGCGGTTGTCTGGCCGATGTCAAAGCGCTGCTGGAAAGCCATCGCATGAGACCAGTGATTCGAGACGAGCGGCTCATCGGGCCGCGCATCGATGTTGAGTTTCGAGGCAGCCTGCGTGACCGTCAGAAAGAGGCTGTAGAAGCAGCTATCACTCATGACGACGGGATTGTCTGCGCCCCCACCGCATTCGGCAAGACGGCTGTCGCCGCGTGGCTGATTGCACATCGAAAGGTGAACACGTTGGTCCTGGTCCACCGTCAACAATTGCTCGATCAGTGGCGCGTAAGGCTCGCAATGTTCCTGGATCTCCCGGTCGATAACATAGGCCAAATTGGCGGTGGGAAGACAAGCCGGACGGGAAACATTGACGTCGCCGTCATTCAGAGCCTTCATCAAAATCAGGAGGTGAAGGACTTCGTCGCAGAATACGGGCACGTGATTGTTGACGAGTGCCATCATCTGTCGGCGGTCACCTTCGAGAAGGTGATGCGCGAAGTGAAAGCACGCTACATTGTTGGTCTCACCGCGACGCCAACCCGCAAGGACGGTCATCATCCGATCATCCATATGCAGTGTGGGCCCATCCGTTATCGCATGAGCGCACGAACGATGACGGAAGCCACTCCTTTCGAGCATGTGGTCATACCTCGCCCCACCGATTTCCGGATGGATGCGGAAGTGGGTGAGATCACGATCCAAGATGTCTACGCCGCCGCGGTTGTCAGTGAATCCCGAAACGATATGACTCTCGGCGATCTCATGCGCGCCGTTCAAGCAGGCCGGTCGCCTCTGCTGCTCACGGGCAGGACGGAACATTTCGAAGTGTTTCGAAAACGGTTGTGCGGCGTCGTCAAGCACGTGTTTGTTCTAAAAGGAGGCCTCGGTCGAAAACAACGAAGAGCGCTTGCCGAGCAACTGGCAGCGGTTGGAGAGGATGAGTCGCGGGTGATTCTTGCAACGGGGAGTTACATCGGGGAGGGATTCGACGACGCTCGTCTCGACACGCTCTTTCTGGCGATGCCGATTTCGTGGAAGGGAACCTTGCAGCAGTACGTCGGTCGCTTACACCGCCTGCACGATCACAAGCGCGTCGTAGAAGTCTACGATTACGTTGATAGTCACGTGCGGATGCTCGCCCGCATGTACGAGCGTCGCCTAAAAGGCTACGGTGACATGGGGTACAAGATCCTCGAAGTGGCGGAACGACAGCAGGGCCTTCCCCTCGAAACCTAGGTGCAGGCGGCACGGAGGAAGATGGTGAAGAAGTGCCGGAACCGTGTATCGACGGAACACCGCTCTTGGCGCTGCTCCGTTTCAGAATCGATGGAGAGGCATGGATCCACTGGCGCCGCTTCGGAAACTGGGCATCTCGAAGGGGTGTTCCCCTGGCGAAGGCGCTGGATCTGGACACAACCGCCACCCGCCCGAATCCTGGAAGCACGATCATGAAAAGACCCAAGCGAGACGCTGAACGCGAAGAGCGCATCCACAACGAAGCTATTGTCGACGCCAGTCCGGATGAACAGGCCATGAGCTGGTATTACTACCTGGAAGGCAAGATCCGTTTTCCGTTCCAGGCGAGATGTATCGCCGCCAAGGACACCTCACCGCTACGGAAGGGCGAGACCATCGAGGTCGTTCGCATGGCCGCTGAAGACACCTGCGATCACGACATGTTTGTGCAGATTCGCTGGAAGGGAAGGAAGATGTCCGTCCCTCTTTCGCAACTAGCTGCTATCGAGGCGGACGAGCCAACCAAGGAGGCCATCGGTGACTGGCATTACTGGGTCGAGCAGGGCTACGTTCTTTGAGGTGTGCTGCCTCATATAGTTCGCCGGATACATGGACATGAGACGGTTCACCTGCCCTTCAACCGGATGCCACAAGTACCCCTGCATGGATTCGAACCGAGGAATCAATGATTTACGGGAACGGAAAACTGTAAGCGTGTGGTCCAAGCCGCGGGAACTGCGGGCTCTATTCCTCTGGGCAATAGGGACTGCCAAAACGTGAATGGTGTGATGGATTAGCGGTGAGTAGGTGTCCGCTTAAAAGTTAAGCGGACACCTACGATAGCGTGGGTTGGGATGCTGCCGGCAGGTTCCAGGGCAGCAGTTCCGCAACGCGGTTCACCGGATGATCGGCGATTCGCGTCAGCACGGCACGCAAATACGCCTCCGGATCGATTCCATTCAGTTTCGCCGAACCGATCAGCCCGTACATGGCTGCGGCTCGTTCACCACCGGAATCCGACCCCGCGAACAGATAGTTCTTCCGTCCGATTGCGACTGCTCGCAATGCCCGTTCCGCGGCGTTGTTATCGATCTCCAGACGGCCGTCGTCGCAGAAGCGTGTGAGAGCGGCCCAGCGTCCCAGCGCATAGCGGATCGCCGAAGCCGTTTCCGACTTCGCCGACAGCTGCGCCAGGCTCGACTGGAGCCACTGGTGCAATGACTCCAGCAATGCGCGCGAACGATGTTGTCGAACCTCAAGACGTGCATCGGGCGGTCTCCCGCGAATCTCGCTCTCGATCGCGTAGAGTTGTCCGATTCGCACGATCGCTTCGCCTGCCGTGGGCGAAGCATGTGCCTGATGGATGTCGAAGAACTTCCTGCGAACGTGCGCCCAACATGCAGCCTCTTGCACGTTGCCCTTCTCGCAAACGCGATTGAAGCCGGCGTATCCATCCGCTTGCAATGTGCCGCGAAACTCACCGAGGTGTCGCTCGGGATGCTCACCTTTGCGATCGGGCGAGTAGGCAAACCACACCGCCGGCGCCGCAGTGTCGCCAGCCGGACGATCATCCCGGACGTAGGTCCACAGCCGGCCGGTCTTGGTCTTGCCGTTGCCAGGCGCCAACACCGGCACCGGCGTGTCGTCACCGTGCAACTTCTCCGCACTCAGCACGTAGCGCCGCAGTTCGTTCACCAGCGGCTCCAACGTTTCGGTGGCGCCACCGACCCAGCCGGCCAGCGTCGAACGATCCAGATCGATTCCTTCCCGCGCGTAGATCTCCGATTGCCGATACAACGGAAGGTGATCCGCATACTTCGAGACGAGCACGTGAGCCAGCAAGCCCGCACCGGCCAGGCCGCGATCGATCGGACGGCTCGGCGCCGGAGCCTGCACGATGTGCTCGCAACTGGCGCAGCTCAGCTTCGGCCGCACCAGGCGGATCACTTCAAAGTGACCGGGAACGTAATCGAGCACCTCGGCAACATCTTCACCCAGCGCGCGCAGCTTGCCGCCGCACTCCGGGCACGCGGTGTGCTTGGGCGCGCGTGTCTGCGTGGTCCGCGGCAGCGACTCGGGCAGTGGCCGCCGCGCGGGCTTCTTCGCTTCCGTCTCAGCAGCCGGTACGGGTGCTGCAGTGACGGGCGCAGCCGCTTCCAGATCTTCCAGCCGCAGCTCGAGCTGTTCGGTTTTCTGATCGAGCTTCTCGGAACGGTGGCCGAAGTGCATCCGCTTCAGCTTGAGCACGAGCAGCTTGAGGTTGTCGATCTCGGTGTCACGCGAAACGAGCGCCGCGTGTTGTTGCCGCACCAACGTGCGCAGTGCTTCGATGCCGAGCAGGTTCACATCGGGAAGCACTGTGCGCGTGTCCATCACCAACGGTAATGTGCCACATCCGCATCTTAAATACAAACAGTTTCACTGGGAAATGTTTGTTACATCAGACCGCCATCTGCAATGTAGCGGTGCGTACCGGGCGGCGCCAGTCGATGCCTTCCCGCAGCATCGATAACTGCGCGCGCGTGAGCGAGACCGTGCCGCTTTCCACCTTCGGCCAGATGAAACGGCCACGCTCCAGACGCTTCGAAAACAGACACAGGCCGTCGCCATCCCACCACAACACTTTGATGAGATCGCCGCGACGCCCGCGGAAGACAAACACGTGTCCGCCGAACGGATCCTGTTCGAGCTTGCCTTGCACGATGGCGCCGAGTCCGGTGAAGCCGCGCCGCAGATCGGCGACTCCGGCTGCGATCCAGATCTGCGTGCCCGCGGGAACGCTGATCATCCCAGCAGAGACTCCAGCACGACCCGCAGCACGGAGGCATCGACAGCGCCGTCGATGCGCAGTTGTCCCTTCGGCAGTCGCAGTTGGATGGAGCCGGACGATGATGCAGCGATGGCTACCTCCGGCACCCCGGGAACGGCGTTGATGGACTCCGCGACGTGGACTGGCACGAGCGCTTCCGTAGGACCGCTGCCGCCGAGCAATCCGCGCTGGTAGAGCCGGCGCCAAGCGAAGACCAGGTTGGCGTTCACGCCGTACTCCCGCGCGACGCGTGCGACGGAGGCATCCGGAGCAAGCGTCGCTTCCACGATCCGCCGCTTCTCGGCAATCGAACGCCGGCGACGGCCTGACTGCGCGCTGTTTTCGGGCTCGACGGTAACTCGCGCTGAAATGCCCATCATCCTCTCCGCGGAACACACTGTGCTCCGCATCAAGAATGCACTACCAACCCGACGGCGTCCATGCGGTTGTCACCGGACGCTTACGGAAAACTGCTAAGTTCTGTGTTTTCAATGTGGGGATTGGTTGGCTCCCAAAAAGACGGTTTTCCAACTACCTCTCCGAAATTGTAAGTTATTGACAATAAGAGGCGACAAGGCGGCGAAGGCGGGCTGAATGCTGGCGGAGGTGCCGAAACTCTGTTGACTCTGCGAGACTCCGGCGATCCGCTGAGCGTTCGGGCTGCCGCTAGGGCTCTGGGGTGTCCCTAAGCGGGACAAGCCCGGCGGATCCTCTCCGATCCCGTTGCTCAGCAGGCGCCGCCGACAGTTCTCAGTGGGCATTGCTCGCGGTTTTCGGCGTGGATAGAAACAGCGGAAACCGTGTACAATATCCGTGAGGTTTATCCAGTGCCGATCAGCGAAGCCGGTCTTGTGAAGGCACGCCAGATGTTCGCACGCCATCAGGGCATGCTGCGAACAAGCGAAGCCATCCGGCTAGGGGTCCACCCTAGGATACTTTATGCTCTCAGAGACAGCGGCGAGATTGAACAAGTGTCTCGCGGCTTCTTCCGACTCTCCGGAAAGCCCGCGCTCACAAATCCCGATCTGGTGGCCGTCGCTCTGCGAATTCCGCGAGCCGTGATCTGTCTGATCTCGGCACTCGCACACCACGACCTCACCACCGAGGTTCCGCACACCGTGGATGTGGCGCTTCCCGGCCACGCCCAGATTCCGAAGCTCGACGGCGTCCCGCTCCGAGTGTTCTGGTACTCTGAAGCCTCCTTCATCGCCGGCGTCCAATCCGTCTCGATTGATGGCGTCGCCGTTAGGATCTACTCTCCGGAGAAATCCATCGCAGACTGCTTCAAATACAGAAACAAAATCGGCCTCGATGTGGCCGTCCAAGCTCTCCGAACATATCGCGAGCGAACAAAAAAGCCGGATCTAAAGCTGATCTCCAGGTTCGCGGGAGTCGACCGGGTCGAGAAAGTGATGCGGCCCTACCTGGAGGCGGTGCTGTGAGCGGCCGCGATATCGGGGCCTCCGTCCGGCAGCGGCTGCTGAACCGTGCCCGTGCAGAGGGCCGGCCGTTTCAAGAACTGCTGCAGTACTTCGCCATGGAGCGCTTTCTCTATCGGCTGGCGAGATCCTCGCACGCAAGCCGGTTCGTTCTCAAAGGCGCGCTTCCGCTAACGGCCTGGAAGGCGCCGGTCACTCGGCCGACGATTGACATCGACCTGGCCGGCAGGACTAGCAACGAACTGGAACATATCCGGTCGGTTGTCGCCGAACTCTGCCAGTTGAATCCTGAACCGGACGGATTGGAGTATGACGCGGCGTCCATCGAGGTCAAGCGAATCAAGGAGGACGCGGAGTACGAAGGCGTGAGAGTTCGATTCAACGCGACGCTGGCGAAAGCCCGAATCACGATGCAGATCGACATCGGCTTCGGCGACGTGATCGTGCCGAAGCCCGTCGAAGTTGAGTACCCTGCCATGCTCGAATTTCCGCCACCGCTTCTCCTGGCCTACCCCAAGGAGACGGTGGTGGCCGAGAAGTTGGAAGCCCTCACCGTGCTCGGAATGCTGAACAGCCGGATCAAGGATTACTACGATTTGGCATTGCTGGCGCGCCTGTATCCGTTTGAGGGCGCCCTTCTGGTTGATGCCATTCACTCGACTTTCCGCCATCGCGGCACAACGGTAGAAGCAAACCCGGTGGGACTTACGGAAGCCTTCAGTTCCGATCCAGCACGCGCGGTGCAATGGCGCGCGTTTGTGCGCCGTAGCAGACTCGATTCACGGTGGGAACTGCAGATGCTTGTGGAGCAGGTGCGTCTCTTCGCAGCCGGACCGCTCGCTGCCGCCGTGGAGGACCGTCCTTTCGAACACAACTGGCAGCCCGGTGGACCCTGGGTGTAGCGCTTCTCGTTGTGCGACAAAGACACCGGAAATCACAGTGAGGCGCCGTTTGCCGCAGTCGTCGATTGAGCCCACAAAGGGGGGCTAATCAGCGGCGCGCGGGCGGCGGGCCAGGGATCGCTCGCCCTCGGATAATGGTGCGTTCAAAGTGCCGATCGCGCGCGTCACGCTGGCGCGAATGCAGGCGGCGCGCTGGCCAAACGGCCCCCCTTGAGAACGAGCTCCCTGTCGTGGAAGCGTTTCGAACGTTGGTCCCCAACCGTATGCTGGCAGTGCCGGAGTTGGTGATGCATTAGGCTATGCACTCGGCGCGCACGTTGTGTTGGGATTCATGTCGGTAGCGTCAAACTGAAGGTAGATGGCGGTGCCTCCCACACAATGGCGGTAAGGCTATGCTGCACGTGGACTTCGATTAGGCGCGTGACCGAACAGCATAGTGGGTCACCAGACGGCAACCCCATTCGTTGCAGCAGTGTGCACCATGACAGGATGCCTCTACGATCAGGATTGGCGACAGGCGCCCACAGCGCCGCGTGATTACCGGGCAGTCGGTCACGTGCGACCCAGCTTTCCCGTCCGACTGGGCGCCACGCTGGAGTAGCGCTTCGAGCAAGAGTGCGGCGGTGATCCGGACGGCCGGTAGAGGGCGATACTCCAAATCGCTGTTGCTTCACCAAACTCCCATCTGGGCGCGCACTCGGGCGATTAGTATGTCGAACCCGCGTTTGACGAGAAGGAACCGCTCGTAATTCGGATGGTTGGGAGATGACGAGAACATCCCGGCGTGGAGCACCGCCGTTACCGCCTCCGGATATGGACCACCAATCTCGAATTCCGTCCGGTGAATGACATTGTCGTCTTGTTCCCGGTTCCTCCAGAGGAACCGTCCTATCGGTCCCCAGATGCGGGCACCCTCTTTATTTTGTTGGATCGCCTCCAGTTCGGTGGGGGTGACCGTCAGATCGCAGTGGACCAGCCCCAGCAAGTATTCGAACCAATCGAACGCGTCCGCGTACACCCGATCATCCGGCACATATTCCCGCAGGACCGAGCGCAGCACATCAAAGATGTAGTCGTTGACTGGGGTGAAATTCCGCTCCCGCTCCGGTAGCAGCTTGTTCGCATACTGTTTATCGAAGATACGCAGTGGCGACAGCGGCTCGGTGATGGGCTCCTCTTCGCCATACGGATCGGTCCGCATTTTCAAGTTCAGAAGGCGTTTCAGGAATCCGTAGTTACTGTTGGCGACGGCTGCGAGGCCCATGCCGTACAACGCCAACGTCGCCGGGTACCGATGGAAGTTGAACCCAACTATCCGGTTGGTACGTCCGATGGTGTCATCCGCCAACCGTCTCAGCGTGCCGCAGAGCATGGATGCTTGCTGTTCGGAAGCCCAGTACCCCCCGCAAACGAGCAGCGAGAGCAGAAGGTTCATCTCGTGTTCGTACTCGCGGAAGCGATCGACAATCGCATCAGAAGTGAGACTATTGAGCAGAGGAAGTCGCGGCGAGGTGATCTCGCCATAAACCCGCTCCGTCTCGGCGCTCACCAAATCGTGGAGATTGATCCGTTGCTGCGGGTCGGCCAGGTACCGCTTCATCCGGGCGACGGCGACCCGCGCCGAGATCGGATCCGCAATATCCATGTCTTCCAGCGCACGGATCTTCTCCGCAAGGTCCATAAAGAAACTGTCAGCATCTTTGATCGGAACGACGGTCGCCCGCCGCACCGAGATCACTTTCTCTGCCTCGCCGGTCACCTTCCCGCACGCTGTCCAGTACGTACCGAAGCGGTGTGTGGGACAACGTTCCAAGGCTGCGCAGAGTGCCACATCCCACCCTGCTGACCAGCCGGAGATGAGCAGGCCAAACTCATCGAACACTCGATCCAGCACATCATCAAATGGCTTTTCGTACGTGGATAGCTCCGGCTTCGTGTTCCGGAGGCGGCTGTCGAGGTAATCGCCGTGGACCTTGATCACCGTACACGGCGAATGCGTCAGAGGCATCGCGCCATTCGCGGCGTCCGTCGTGCTAATGACGGTTGGCTGGACGCCCTCCTTCACGAGTGCCTGCTCCATCAGTCTGTCAAAATTGGTGGTGATGATCACGCGGATGTAACCCTTCGCGACCAGCCCAGCGATGTTGCGGTGCGCTGCCGACGGTGCCTTCCGCCCCTGCTCACGGTCATCTTCCGACGGCTCGAAGTACGACCGCAATAGCTGCCCGCGTTCCGCCGAGGAGGAACTGATCTGATCGAGGATATCGGAGTAGTCCGGATCAGCACCGCTCAAAGCCTTGTACCATGCCTCCGGATCGGGTTCGCAAGACTCGCCTTTCATAACTGCGAATTTTCGGATGAGATCGAGAACGATTTCCCAGCCGGTCGGCATTGCAGACGAGCGCGACACTCCTGAACCCAGCAGCAATGCGTATACGCCCTTGCTGCTGTGCATTGCCAGCGCCAGACGCAGGATCGAATCAAGCATCACCGGCTATTTTAATCTCCGGTTATGTAGCGCGCGCAAAGTGGCAGCCTTGCGCCTGCATCATCGAGCGCGTCCGCTGCGGTAGCAGGGGCATTACCGCTATGGTTAGACTCCAATATGAGGTGGAACAAAGCACCGGCCCTTGTGAGTTTCAGACGGTGTTTGCCACTGCCGTCCCAGTGCTTCTGGCATCAGGCGTCTGCGACTCTCTATCCTGGGGCGCCCAGACATGAAGTTTCACTCGGAGATCGTTGGTCATTTCAAGCGGTAAGGGGAGAGCTGAGAAACCTCGTTCTTTGCCTTCTGCACCCGAAGTATCGTCCTCGCTGACGGCATGGTCTGCAGCAAAGTCACCGCCAGTCAGAACTTCGAAGGTCTGGGCCCGGAGACGAAGCTCTTCATACATACGTTCGTCATAGGTACCCGCAATAAAGGGCACGCCAATTTGAAGGAAGACTGTGTTCGCATCAGCGGCAGCATCACGCTCACGAAACGTCTTGCTTCCAATGCGGTCCGCGCGGCCTGTGCGCTGTTCAAGAACTGCGGGATTCCATGCGAGATCATAGTGCACAACGTGACGGCAATGGCGGTGGAGGTCAATCCCCTCCTGCCCCACCTGAGTGCAGATGAGTACCTCAGGCAGCAAGGGCGTATTGAATCCGTTGAAAATGCGGTCGCGGGTCTCATTGTCGCCCCCACCTTTGATCAGTGCTACAAATTGTTGATCGTGCAATCGTGTTGCCTCGTAAAGCGCGCCCCTGGCCGAACTGGGAACCGCGATGTCTCCACTGGCGGCTTTAAGATCCTCAAGGAAGACCGCGACACGCTGGGCCATGCTTTCGTGCTGCCTGGGGAGATCGGCAAGAAATGACTTAGCCAGAAGCTTTCCCCACCCGATTTCGTCGGGATCGCTACGTTGCGGCAATAGCCGCAGGAGCACCGATTCCCGCAAGATGGCGCGTCGTAGGGCCTGCAGAACCAGCGCTCGCGTCTTGAAGTCGAATCCGTCCTGATCCGAACCGTTGACCCTTTCATCCAGTTCGCGCGGTTTGGTCAGTTGCCAGAGGTAGTCGTGCAACATTCGTAGCGTAGCCACCGATTTTGACGCACTGGGTTCTTGCCATAGGGCTTGCGGATCTGGGCCAAGCCACAGGCTGGGCGCAAGTGCGTAGGAATCCAGCAAGGGGATTTGTCTCTGGACGCGAGCGCGCTGCCGTGTGGCTTTAAGCGCCTCCGCGCGTTCCCGGGTCTCGGCGACTTCAGGCTCTCGATCGATAGCGATGTACTTGGTGTGACAGCCTCGTTCATCAAAAGACGCGGTTTCTTCGCTCAGGTCGTCCTGCTCCCCGCGATACTGAAGGCCGTACGGGTCAGCGACCCAATCCAGACATCTCACACGCGTGAGCAACCTGCGCCAATCAGGATCGTCGAAGCTGAGTTCAAGAAAGCGATGCGCAAGGATATACTCGGTCGCGCGATTGAGGAAGACACGATCGACGCGCTCGGCCGTCAGATCGACCGCAAAAAGAATGGATAAACGGGCCAACTCGGCCAGTTCCGCATCATCGAGAATGAATTCCTCAGGTCGAGGCTGGAATCCCGCACCGATGGTCCAGGCATATGACCAAAGCGTGCGATCCAACCCCAACACGACGAGGTCGCGATCCCGGCCGGTTAGTCGAGCACGCAAGGTTTTGAGTTGCCTCTCGCCGCCCAAGCATCTGTTCTTCCGCGCTTTTAGTTCGCCGCGTATTCGGCCGCTGATGATGTCTCGCAGGCGCTCGGCTGTGTTCACGCGGAAGCAGAATATCAGGACCTTTTCACCGGCTTTCCAGTGGTTAAGGACTTCGTTGACGACGCAGGATACTTTGGGATGCTTGGGATCGTGGCGGCGATTCGCCATGCCGAAAAGCAGATCGAGATAGGGGCGACCGGCAGTACTGCCCTTCAACGCCTTCCTGATACGTCGGCCTTCCGCACTCTCGTGCAGAGTTGAGTAGCATCCAGTAAGATCGCTACCTAGCGATGAGCGTCCCTTGCCCCCCTTCATTTCGGAAACACAGCGCATGAGGAGAAACTGAGGTAGCTCCGCTTCTCCACGGATATCGAGGCCGGGGGCCGCATGAAGGATATGACTGTCCGGCCGAACGGGCAATGACGGAATCATCGGCCCGTATTCGATGCCGACACAGAATTGGCGGTGATCGGTCTGGCGCCGATGTCGGATGACGAACTTGCCCAATCCGCGCGAAAGCTTTGCGTTGTAGGCGTAAAGAAGAAGCGCTTCTTTGAAGAACTGGCGGATGTCCGGATCCAGTTTGGCGACGGCGGCGGAGATTACCGCAGCCAAGTCTGAAACTGGGAGATCACTAGCGGGATTGCCATTAGTTGGGAGATGGAGTTTCGCTCGGCCGTTCACCAATTCGGGAGAACTCCACGCATCAACTAGTGCATCGGCAGTGACGTGCTGGGGAATTCTCGCCCATGCTCTGCTGAAATTGAGACTTTGCTTTTCGGAGCTGTTGAGCGTGGGAAGCAGGACGTCCTGCCTGTAGCTTCGGAGACGTTCGAAACGTACTTTCGATTCCGCTTTGGTTGGACAGGGCTGCATGAAATCCGAGACTTTCAGGATCTCCAGCATCTCGTCGGGGTGGAGTTGGAAAGGGGTTGCGGTCAGCAAGAGGCTGCGACGCACATGAGGTGCAATGTACTTGCTGAAATCCTTGAACCCATTTGTTCCGGCTTGTGGGCCGTTCTTCCAGTTGTGAGCCTCATCGACGATCAGGAGCGGGAAATCGCGCTGGATGCTGCGATGGACTGCCAAGCGGTAAACTGCGATCAGTTTGCGATCGACAGCGCCAAAAGCATCTTCTCGATCGCGATAATAAGGCTGGGCGATGGCGCGGCAGTCTTCGAGTAGCGAGTCCACAAGCTCACGATCTTCAGTATTGAATGAGTTGAGGATCGCGAGAAGTTGATCTTCGCTGCAAGGGAGGAGTTCGTCTTCCTGTTTGGTGAGCACAGTAAGGTCCGCAGGATGCCTCGGCCAGTCCGGTGCACCTTTCAGCAGCCTGTAGCGACTGTCGTAATTGAATCTGACACCCCAATAGCGGAAGAGCACGCCGAGAAGGAACCGACGTTTCAGATCATAGTTGAGAAGCTTGTCGCCGCCGAAAAGTCCCATGCGGGCGATGATGACCTGCGGCTGACGCCCCGGTTTTCTAAGCGCAACTGCCAGGTCATCGAGCCGATTCACTTCTAGGAGCTTGTTGAAAAACTCCCCTGGTGCGTAGCCCGAGAACATTTCCGGTCGTCTATGCTTTTATGCGCGGCGACGATCAGCAGCAATCGGGGATGTTCAGCTACGTGTCCTTGGAAGACCGGGTGCCACAGGATCACCCCTTGCGTTCTATTCGGAAGACCGTTGACGAGGTCCTGCGGGCCATGGCGAAGGACTTCGAGGGCATGTATTCCCGAACGGGCCGCCCCTCGGTGCCGCCCGAGCGCCTGCTGCGCGCGGCGCTGCTGCAAATCTTCTATTCCGTCCGCAGCGAGCGGATGCTCATGGAGCAGATGCAATACAACCTGCTGTTCCGCTGGTTCGTGGGGTTGGAGTTGG
>CAZLOS010000021.1:0-54790 GCA_964561215.1 uncultured Solibacteraceae bacterium
AATCCCATGCTCTTGAGCAGCTTGAGGTGCGCCTGGTCGCGATCGCACTCGGCCACCAGCAGTTTCTGCCGTTCGTTGGCCAATTGCACACGCGCGCGGGTGACTTCGATGCCTGTGCCCGTGCCGGCGTCTTTCATATTGCGGGCCAGGTCCAGCAGCGATTCAGCCAGGGTGACGCTGGCCCGTGCCGCGTCCAGGTGAGCTTCGGCGCTGGACGCCGCCAGGTAAGCCCGCGCCACTTGGTCTGCCACTTGATTCGAGGCAGCCTCGCTTTCGGCCGTCGCTGCCCGCTGGGCCGCGCGGGCGGCCTGCAGGCGGCGGATGGAGCTGAAATCGAACAGTGTCTGCGTCACCGAGGCGCGTGCGTCGAAGACGTTGAAGGGGCCCACGAACGTCGGAAAGTGGAAACCGGGAATGGGAACTTGCACCCGGATGCCCATGGCCTCGATATTTCGCGTCAGGTTCTGCTGGCCCGCGGCGACATAGAAGTCCGGCAGCAGGAATCCGCGCGCTTGCGTTGTGCGAGCCTTGGCCTGAACGGTGTACTCGCGCGCCAGCGCGACGCGCACGTTGCCGTCGGGGGCCAGCGCGATTTCCACCGCGCGCTTCATATCCAGGCGTAGCACAGGCGCGCTCTGCGCCATTGCAGAAGCGCAGGCAATGAGGAGAACAGCGATTGCGCGCATCATGATTTCACCTTCCTGGCCGGCGCGGTTGTCCTCAGGGGAGGCGCATTGAGCCCGGCGAGCGCGAAGGCGATCATGTTCCTGTGCGCGCCCTCTGTGTCGTCCGCGCTGCATTCCCCACCGGAAATATACTCGAGAAGTTTTCCGGCTACCAATGTGTGGGCCAGCGCACCGATGACGAAGTGCATGCGCCAGGCCAGTTCGGCGCGTGAAAGTTTGGGGAGCGCCCGGTGTAAAGCGGCCCCGAAACGCTGGCCGGCTTCGGCCATCTGTTCCTTGAGCATCTGGACCGCAATTCCACCCGGCTCGGCATACACGCGGCCCAGCAGGACCTGCACGCCCGCACCGGCGTCGCTGCCCTTGGCCTCCAACAAGGGATCCAGCAGCGCGTCAAGGATCTTCTCGAGTGGGGCGGCCTTGGGCGCGGCCTCGCGTTCGGCTTGGTCTAGAATTTCCAGACGCCGCTGGTTGATGGGCTCCAGCCGCCTCCTGTATATGGCGCGGATCAGCTCTTCCTTGGAGCGGAAGTGGTAGTTCACCGAAGCCAGGTTCACCCCGGCCTCGGCCGTGATGGCGCGCAGCGAGGTGGCGGCCAGGCCGTGCTGGGCGAAGAGTCTTTCGGCGGCATTCAGGATTCGCAGCTTGGTATCGGAGGCCTGAAGGATTTGTGTCATACGTTCGCCTTAATCAAACGTCTGTTTTAATTATACGTTTATTTAGACCGGCGTCAACCCCCAAAGTGGCACCATGTCCAGGAGGCTTCCCTCTATGCACACCCGATTGCTGCTGTTTTCGCTTCTGGCGCTGTCCGCAGCGGCCCTTTCCGCCCAGGAACCGGAGGACAATCCCGTGCGCGTGCTGCTCAAAGCCGGGCAACCCGCGGTGGGCGTAACCATCACCGTGGCGAGCCCCGAGGTGGCGGCGCAGGCGGCCGGCTTGGGATTCGACTATCTCTGGATCGAGATGGAGCACTCGCCGGTGACGCTGGAAACCGCCCGCAACATGATCCTGGCCACGCGAGGCCTGAAGGCCATCCCGTTCATCCGCGTGCCGGTCAATGAGCTTTGGACCGCCAAGAGCGCGCTCGACATCGGCGCGCTGGGCGTGATTTTCCCGTTCACCTCCACGCCGGAGCTGGCGCGCCAAGCCGTATCGGCCTGCAAGTATCCGCCGCTCGGCAGGCGGGGAGCGGGCCCCGGCTTGGCGGCTTTCCGCTGGCCCGCGCCGGAAGGGTACAGGGACTTCGCGGACCGCAACGTAATGGTGATCGCCATCATCGAGGAGAAACGGGCGGTGGAGAAGATCGACGAGATCGCCGCCGTCCCCGGTCTCGACGTCTTGTTTATCGGGGTGAACGATCTTTCGTTTTCCTACGGCCACCGCGGTCGCCAGGACGTAGCCGAGGTGCGGGACGCCGTCCGCAAGATCGTGGCCGCGGCGAAGCGAAACAACATTCCGGTGGGCCGTCCTGCAGGCAGCGCTGAGGCCATCGCGCAATACCGGAGCGAAGGATTCAGTTTCTTCCAGGCGTCGAGCGACCTTGGCTTCATGGCGGCGGGCGCGAACCAATTGCTCGCGCCGCTTGGAAAGGCGGACACCGCCGTGAAGAAGCGGCCACTGTACTGACGATCCATGAACCTCTCTACGAGAAACCCGCTGCTGCGCCCCCGGAGCCTGCTGCTGGCGATGCTGTCGCTGTCGATCGGCTGGGGCATCCGTGGCAACTTCGGCCATGAGTTCGGCGCCATGATGCCGGGCATGCTCTGCGCGGTGGCCGTGGCCCTGTTTTCCGAACGCCAGGACTGGCGCGAGCGGGTGCCCTTCTTCGCTTTCTTCGGCGCCATCGGCTGGGCTTTCGGCGGATCGATGTCCTACATGCCGGCTATCGGCTACACGCACAGCGGCCACCTGCCGACGCAGATCTACGGCATCTTCGCCATCTTCGCGATCGGCTTCCTGTGGGCGTCGCTCGGGGGCGCCGGCACGGCTTACGCGGCGCTGGAAGAGCGCGAGCGGATGACCGCATTGTTCCGCCCGTTGATCTGCGTTTTCGCCGTTTGGGCCCTCGACTACTTCTTCATGGACGACGTCGCCCGCTGGTACGTGAAGCAGCGGCAGGCAGCCGGCTTCGACGCGGTTTGGGGACGCCAGCGCAACCCGTTCTACTGGTTCGACAGCGATTGGCTCGCGGTGCTGGAAGCCCTGTTCGCCTTGTGCCTGTTCGATCTCTGGGAGCGCAGATTCGAGAAAGCACACCTGCTGGCCGGCTTCGGCGCGTTGGGCGCGCTCGCCGGCGGCCTGGTCCACAACGGACTGGCCGCGGCCGGTTGGCTGTCACCGCTGCTTTCGCTCATCGTCCATCCGCAGGGAGACCTGACGGCCATCGACCCAGTCACCGGCAAGCCCTTCGATCCCGCGCTGTTGATGAGCAACTGGCCGCAGGTCTTTTACGACCTCGGCAACCACATGGGCTGGATCCTGGGCCTGGCGGCCGGCATCGCTCTGTATTTCGTGAAGTGCGGCAAGTTCCGCTCCGGCTCGTCCCTCCCGCTGCACATGGCCGTGGGTGGACTACTGACCTTCCTCGCCGGACCCGTGCTTTTGTCGAACTTGTTCCAGGGCATCGGCGGCTTTCGCATGGTGCCGCCGCGCGGCGACAACTGGGCCATCGTGCTGGGAGCGCTGCTGGGCCTGGCCCGTTACATGCGCCGCAACAACCTGAAGCCGGTGGTGGATGCGGCGCTGCTCGCCGGCCTGATCGGCGGTGTCGGATTCCAGGTTGCGCAGACCCTGAAGATTCTCCTCTACATGCCCGGCAATCCCGCCCTGACAAGCGACCCGGCCACGATCCAGGCCTGGGCACATTGGCACTCGGCGAACTGGCACAGCATCATGGCCGAGCAGGGCGTCGGGCTCTTTTACGGCCTCGCCATCGTCCTGCCGATGAGCATGCTGGTCCGTCGCGCCCCTTTGCGCAAGCAGGAGCCGCGCGTGCGCCGCTGGACCGAGGCATTCGCGGTCTTCTTCATCCTGAACGTGCTCCTGTATGTGAACCTGGTGAAAAACGTGAGCGACTGGACCGCGGAACGCGCGGGCGGCTTCCGCTCGGTGCCGCTCATGATGAAGGCACCGTTCATGAGCTTCTGGCAGATGTCCGCGCTCGCCTGGTTCAACCTGGTTTTCGCGCTGATCGCCATCTGCACGGTGACGCTGCTTGTCGCTCACATGCGCCATCCGCTCGCCGTCATTCCTGGCGACTGGCTGGGAAAAGGGCAGCTCTTCTACCTGTCGTTTCTGTGGGCCATCGTGATCGGCAACTTCGAGAAGGCCCTGGTATCGTTCCAGGAGCAGCGTTTGGCCACGGAAGGAACCATCTTCGTCAATGCCCTGGTTGTCACCGCGCTGATCCTGGTTTGCGCGCGCCCGGCGTCGCCGCCCGTGATGGCGGACGAAAGCTGCTGGCGGCCGCGCGTGCGGCGCTGGATGTGGAGCCTGGCTGCGGCGTCGCTCGCCTGCGCGGCGGTGTACCTCACTGTCACGCGCGCGGTTTACGGCGACAAGCCCGACGGCTTCGGCGGGCGGAATCTCCGCTTCGGCGCGCAGGCGGATTGGCGCGTGAAGCCCATTCTGCGCGACCGCGCGCATCGATGAAGCCTCAGGCGGTGGCGTTGAAGTAAGTGCAGTCGGGGTGGTGGAAGACCAGGGCGCTGACGCTCGCCTCCGGGTCCATCATCATGCCGCCGGTGAGGTGCACGCCGATCTGATCGGCATCGAGCAGCTCCCAGATGCCCCGTTGATCGTCCAGATTGGGGCACGCTCCGTAACCAAGACTGTAGCGTTTGCCCCGATAACGCGCCCTGAGTCGTTCGCGCATGGTCAGGGACGGCGGATCCGCGAAGCCCCAGTCCTCGCGGATGCGCCTGTGCACCCATTCAGCGGCGGCCTCGGCCGTTTCGATGGCCAGGGCCTGCAGCGCGTGCGCGAAGAAGTAGCGCCCGTTCGCCTTGGCGGCTTCCGCGCGCTCGCGCACGCCTTCGCCTGCCGTCACCACAAAGAGAGCGATGTGGTCGAGCGGATCGAGCACGTAATCGCTCAGGCACAAGCCGTCCGGCGTCGCTTGGCGCGGGAAGTGGAACGTGTAGCCGGGCAGCCGCACGGAGTTGTCTTCGCGGTGCGCTTCGAAGAACTGCCAGACCGCGCGGACCTTGAGGAAGCCGGCCGCCTCGCGCTTCACTTCTTCCACTTGATGAAAGAGATCGAGGGCCTTCGCATCGTGCGCGGCCAGCAACTCCTCGAAATTGCCGCGGAAACCGAGGTGGCGTCCATACAGCATGGATGGGTTGACGTAGCCCCACAGTTCGGTCAACTGAGGCACGTCGCGCACCTTCCGCTCCAGATACGGGGCCGGCGGGATCGGGATATCCGTGCGCACCCTCGAACTGCGGACACGGCCGGAAGCCTCCGCGCGCGGGGGCGCGGTCTCCACGACCACGGTATTCTCAGGCGCGTGCTCGGCCATCACCGCCTCGCGCGTCGCCGGATCCATGATCTGGTTGAGCAGCCGCAAGCCCGACATCGCGTCCTTGGCGTAAAAGGTGGATGCGCCATAGGCCGGAGCGATTTTGCCGCGCGTGAACTTCTCCGACAACGCCGCGCCTCCCACCAGCAGGGGCACCTGGACGCCCGCCTCGCGCAGGTCGCCCGCGGTGATCGCCATCTGCTGCGCGCTCTTTACCAACAGGCCGGACAGCCCGATAGCGTCCGGAGAATGATCGGCCGCGGCCCGGATGAGATCCTCGGGCGGCACCTTGATGCCAAGATTGATGACCTTGTATCCGTTGTTGGACAGGATGATGTCGACCAGATTCTTGCCGATGTCGTGCACGTCGCCTTTGACTGTCGCGAGCACGATCTTGCCGCGCGACGCCGCCTCGGATTTCTCCATGAACTGTTCCAGGTGGGCCACAGCGGCTTTCATGGCCTCGGCGGACTGGAGCACTTCGGCAACAATCAGCTCGTTGGCATTGAAGAGGCGCCCCACTTCATCCATGCCCTTCATCAAAGGTCCATTGATAATCTCGATCGCCGGCGTGCTTTCGGAGAGTTTGAGGTCGAGATCGGCGATGAGGCCGTCCTTGGTGCCTTCGATGATGTAGCGCGCCAGGCGTTCGTCCAGCGGCAGCTCCGCCGCTTTGCGCGCGCTCTTCGGCGCGGCTTTGCGGAAGTGCTCCGTGATGGCGGCGATGTGAAACTGGTTCAGGGCGATGCGCTGCTCGCGAGTCTGCTCGCGCCAATCGGCCGGGGCACTGATCGACTCCACGGGAGCCTGGAAGAGCAGGTTCTCGGCCAGGCGCCGCGCCTCCGGTGGAAGCGATGCAAAGCGCTCGATCTTCTCCGAATTGACAATCGCGAGATCCAGCCCGGCACGCGTGGCGTGATACAGGAACACGGAATTCACCGCCTCACGCGCCGCCGCCGGCAATCCGAAAGAAACATTGGAAATGCCCAGCAACGTTCTCACGTGCGGGAAACGCTCTTTGACGAGCCGTACGGCCTCGACGGTTTCCACCGCGCCCCCGATGTAGTTTTCGTCGCCGGTGGCGCAGGGGAAAACCAGCGGGTCGATGATGATGTCCTCTACGGGCACGCCGTACTTACCGGTGAGCAGCCCGATGGAGCGTTCGGCGACGGCCAACTTGCGCTCGCGCGTGAAGGCCTGGGCCTGCCGGGGATCTTCGTCGATGCATCCCACCACCAGCGCGGCCCCGTACGCACGGGCCGGCGGCGTCACGCGGGCGAACTTCTCCTCGCCGTCTTCCAGGTTCACCGAGTTGATGATGCTCTTGCCCTGGCAGTAAGTGAGAGCCGATTCGAGCGCGCGCGCATCGGTAGTGTCGATCATCAGGGGCGCTTTGATTTTCCGGATCAGGCGCTCATAGAAAGGTGAAACATCCTGGAGTTCGTCGCGCTCGCTCGTCTGCAGGCACACGTCGATGATCTGCGCGCCGTTGCGGACCTGCCGGCGCGCGATCTCGCTCGCCTCATCCCAGGCTTCGCGCGCGATCAGGTCCTTGAAGAGGCGGGAACCGATCACATTGGTGCGCTCGCCAACCAGCAAGGGCCGGGTGGAATCCTCCGCCTCGACCAGGTCGATGCCGCTGTAGAAGACGCGGTGCGAGGGCGCCGGTGCGCGCCGCGGCGCGCGGCCTTCCACCATGCGCGCGATGGCGCGGATGTGCTCGGGCGTGGTTCCGCAGCATCCGCCGACGATATTGAGCCAGCCGTTGGCGGCGAACCGGTCAAGCTGGCGCGAGAGCGATTCGGGCGTCTCCGGATAGCGGCCTTCCTCGTCCGGCAGTCCGGCGTTCGGGTAGCAGGAAATGCGCGAAGTGGACAGTTCGTGTAGCGCGCGGATGTGGTCGGTCATGAACTCCGGCCCGGTGGCGCAGTTGAGTCCGATGGAAAGCGGCGCGGCGTGGGCCACGGAAACCCAGAACGCCTCCGCTGTCTGGCCGGCAAGCATGGTCCCCGTAGGTTCGATGGTGCAGGAGATCATGAGCGGGATCTCGACGCCCAGTTCCCGCTCGACCATGCGTATGGCGGCAATCGCCGCCTTCACGTTGCGCGTATCCTGGCAGGTTTCGAGCAGCAGCAGGTCCGCGCCGCCTTCGATGAGAGCGTGAGCCTGCACGACGAAAGCGTCGCGGAGTCTTTCAAACGTAACGCCGCCGGTGACTGTAATAGATTTCGTAGTCGGTCCCATCGACCCGGCGACGAAGCGCGGACGCGCGTCGCTCGAAAACTCGCCGGCTGCCTGGCGCGCCAGGCGCGCGGCCTCGCGGTTCAATTCGGCGGCCGAACCGGCCAACCCGTATTCGGCCAGCACGATGGGCGTGCCGCCGAAGGAGTCGGTTTCGATGATGTCGGCGCCCGCATCGAGGTACGCACGGTGGATGTCCAGGATTACGTCGGGACGAGTGCGGACCAGGTTCTCGTTGCAGCCCTCCAGTTCCGCGCCTCCGAAGTCGGCCGCCGCGAGCGCGCGCCGCTGCAACATCGTGCCCATGGCGCCGTCGAGCACGAGGATGCGCTCATCCAGGACGTCGTAAAGATGCGAGAGTCGATTATTGAAAGGGGTCACCTATAGTCGTTACCGACTATTCTACGACGGCGTCCGCATCCGTCGCCGTCGCGGCTTCAGGTTGCGGCTGTTCGAAACTGTAGCCGAAACCTCGAACCGAACGGATGAAAACGGGATTCGTGGGATCGCTTTCCACTTTTTGCCGCAGTCGAAGGATGTAAACATCCACCGTGCGATCGGTCACCGCGCGGTCATGCCCCCAAACCGCATCGAGCAACTGGAAGCGGCTGAAGACGATGCCCGGATGCGACATCAGGTATTCCAGCAACCGGAATTCGGTGGCGGTAAGGGAGAGTTCCTGCCCTTCCAGCCAGACACGGCAACTGGTCCGGTCCAACTCCAGGCTGCCCGCCTTCAGGTGGCTGGTTGGGGAAACCCGTTCGCGCAACTGGATCTTCACGCGCGCCACCAACTCGCGGACGAAGAACGGCTTCACGATGTAATCGCTGGCGCCGAGTTCGAGCCCGACAATACGGTCCGTCTCCGAGGCTCGCGCCGTGAGGAATATGATCGGAATGTGCCCCAGTTCCGGTTGTCCGCGCAAGCCCTTGCAGATTTCCAGGCCGTCGGAATCCGGCAGCATGATGTCCAGGATGATGAGGTCCGGGCGCTCCCGGCGGCAGAACTCCACCGCGCCACGGCCGGTTTGCATCCCCGTGAGCGCGAAGCCCTCTTTCTCAAGGTTGTACTTGAGCAGCGCGAACAGGTCGATGTCATCCTCGATCAAGACAATCTTTTTCATCGGGGTAGCTATCTCCAAAATAGCGCGGCCATTGTTACGGAACCATTACGAACCGGTTAATTGACTTTTAAGAGGCTGCGTTTCGCTCAGGCCGAGGTCATGAACCGGCAACGTAAACGAAAACGTCGAACCGCGGCCAAGTTCGCTTTCCACGGCCACATCGCCGCCTTGCGCGCGCGTCAGGTGTTTCACGATGGCGAGCCCGAGGCCCGTACCGCCGAGTTCCCGCGAGCGTGCTTTGTCGACGCGGTAGAAGCGTTCGAACAGGCGGGGCAGTTCATGCTTGGGAACGCCGATGCCTGTGTCGCGGACATAGAAGCGGATCTTCGATGCTTCGGCGGCTGCGCCCAACGCGACCGTGCCGCCCTCCGGGGTGTACTTGATGGCGTTGTCCAGAAGATTCACCAGGATCTGGTGGGTGGACTCGGCGTCGCAAAAGACCTCGGCGCCCGCGGGCGGACTCTCCAGGATCAGAGAGATCTCTTTCTTTTCAGCGGCCGGCCGCATGGTATCGAGCGATTCATCGAGCAGGTGCGCGACCGGGTAGGAGGCGAATTGGAACTTCCGGGTTTTCAGCTCGGCGCGCGACAAGGTCATGATGTCCGCGACCAAGCGCGCGAGACGCGCGGCGTTTTGCTGGATGATGGTGAGGAAGCGGACGTTATTCTCCTCGTCGTGCAACGCGCCGTCGAGCAACGTCTCGGTGTAGCCCTGGATAGAGGCCAGCGGCGTACGCAGTTCGTGCGAGACGTTGATGACGAAGTCCTTCCGGATGCGCTCGAGCCGTTCAAGGTTCTGCTGCTCGCGTTCGAGCTGTCCGATCATCTGCTGCAGCCTTTCGCCCGTCTCGTTCAATTTCTCCGCCAGCAGGCTCAGCTCATTCCCGCCCGTGGTCGCGACGCGCGCTTCAAAATTGCCGCGGGCGAGTTGGCCGGCTTGCTCTATGATCCGAGCCAGACTGGCCGAGGCGGAGCGGGCGAACAGAGCGGCCAGGATGAGCACCGGAATGAGCGCCAGCAGCGAGGCGGTCAGCAGGCCGCGACGCAACACGGAAACCTGACGATCCACGTCGGCCAGCGGCACGGCGAGGCGCATTGCCCCGGCAGGCATGGGTTTCGCCACATAGAGGAAATCCACGTCCATGGTGTGGCTACGCCGGATGGCGACGCCCGTCTTCCCATGCAGGGCATCCTGGAATTCCGGCCGGCTGCGATGGTTTTCCATGAGGCCAGGTTGCGTACCGGAATCGAAAGCCACGCGGCCGTCCGCCGCGATGATGGTGAGCCGCGCGGCCGAAGCTCTCGCCAGTTCCCGAAGGCGCTCCTCGGAGACGTGTTCGACGCCAATCCCGGGCGAGGCGAGCAGGATGTCGGCCTTCTCGGCCAGGTCGCGCGTGCGAGCCTCCACGTAACTTGATTCCGCCAGATTCGAGACGAGCAACTCCACCGCCGCCATGCCAATGGCGACCACCGCGAGGACGGCGAGAACAATCTTGATGAAGATACGGCTGGCCATGTCGGCTGCACTCGGTCACTTCCATTCTACCCGCGGGATTGCTGGATCCAATGCTTTCGAGCCGGGCCTTACCACCTTTTTATGGGATGTTCATCGAACTGAAACGCAGGCACCCTACATTCGGAATGTATGCGAAATATGCGAATTGTTTACCTGCTGCTCGCCGCGATGGGCATCCCCCTCGCCGCGTGGGCGCAAGCCGATCAAGCCCGCATCGTGGGCACGGTCGCGGACTCGACGGGGGCAATCGTTCCCGGCGCGGGGATCACGGTGCGGAACGAGAAAACCGGCGCGGAACGCAAACTGAAGGCCAGCGACCAGGGCGCTTTTGTTGTCGCCAACCTGGCGCCGGCGCCGTACACGGTTGTGGGCGAAGCTTCGGGCCTCGGGCCCACGGTGTACCAGAACATCACGCTGACCGTCGGGCAGGAACGCACGGTCAACATCGTCCTGCAACCGGCGGCCATGACGCAGGAGATCAACGTTTCCGGGGGCGAGTTGGTGGTCATCGACACTTCGAGTGCGCGCGTGGGCGCGAACGTCAACGAGCGCGAGGTGGCCACGCTGCCGCTCAACGGCCGCCAGCTTTCGCAGCTCTACCTGATGGCTCCGGGCGCGCAGACCGCCGGCGGTGGCTCCTACGACAATATCCGCTTCAGCGGCCGGGCCAACCAGCAGAACGCGGTGCGGTTCGACGGCGTCGAAGCATCGTCAATTATCGATGCGTCTCCAGGCAACCTGAACGGCGAAACCTCGACCGGTTTTCGCCTGCAGTCGAGCCTCGAAAACGTGCAGGAGTTTCGCGTCGAATCGAGCAACTACCCGGCCGAGTACGGCACGGGCACGGGCGGGCAGATCGGCGTGGTGACCAAGAGCGGTTCGAACGAACTGCACGGCGCGCTGTTTGAGTACATCCGCAACGACGAGCTGGATGCGCGCAACTTTTTCGACGGCTCCACCAAGACCGCGCTCCGGCTGAACCAGTTCGGCGGCTCCTTGGGCGGACCCATCAAAAAAGACAAGCTGTTCTTCTTCGCCAGCGTCGAAGCGCTCCGCCAAAACGCCGGCATGAACATCATCGAGACGGTTCCCAGTGCCGCCGCGAGGGCGCGCGCGCTCAGTTCGATCAAACCGCTGGTAGACGCCTATCCGATCGGCACGCAGTCCACTTCGAATCCCGACCTCGATCTGGCGCAACTCGCCGCCGGTTCTTCGGTGACTGAAAACTACGGCAGCATCCGGCTCGATTATCGCGTCAACGACAAGTACACGCTTTACGCGCGTTATTTCCGCGATCAGGGCGATGCTGCCACTCCGTTGAGCGTCACGGGCAGCTACCAGGCCGTCACAGCCGTGCCTCAGAACGGGCTGGTCAGCTTCCAGCAGGTACTTTCATCGAACGTAATCAACGAGACCAAGGTCGGCTATAACGGCCAGAAAACCCGCATCAGCGGTGTGGCGCCTACGGTGAATGGCATCGACCTGAGCCAGATTGCCGTGGACTTCACCGGCGCGGTGGCCATCCCGGGTATCGGCGGACAGGGCGCTTCGGCGGGCGGCGCGCGTCTGGGCGGGCTAATTCGTTCCAACAGCACGCAAAACGGGCGCGGGCAGCCCTACACGAACTACACACTCAGCTTCGTGGACCAGTTGAACTGGATGAAGGGCAGCCACAACTTCAAGTTTGGGGTGGAGTTGCGCCCGGTGCGCATCTATACGGACAGGTTGGGCGGAACCACCTACACTTTTTCAAACATCAACGACCTGCTGAACAATAAGCCATCGCAGGTGCAGTTCCTTGGAGATGTGAGCGCGCCCAGCCCGTTCAACGGCGGCGCCACCGGCGAGCGCGAAGCGCGCCAAACCTACTATGTCGGCTACGCGCAGGATGAATGGAAGGTCCGCCCGAATCTCACGATGAATTACGGCCTGCGCTACGAGTTCTACTCGGTTCTGCGCGAGGCGCGGAATCTGCAGGTGCTCTTCGACACCGGGCGTGGCGTGCTGCGGCCCTCGACCGGTTCGCCGTACCAGAGTTCGAAACTGAACTTCGGCCCGCGTCTGGCGTTTACGTGGGCGCCGGCGCGGCTCAAGGACAGGACCGTCTTCCGCATCGGAGCCGGCTACTATTACGGGCCGGGACAGACGGAGGACCTCATCCAACCCATCGAGAGCGACCGCGTGAGCCGCACGCTCACCGGCGTCGCGTTCCCCATCGTTCCGGCGTCCATCATTGCCAACTACAACATCGACGATCCGAATCTCGGCTACCAACCCCGGGCTTATGCGCCGGACTACCGCGTGCCGGAGCGCGTGCTCTCCTACACGGCGTCCATCCAGCAGCAGTTGCCGGCTGACACGGTGCTGACCGTGGCTTACGTGGGCAGCCAGGGACGCAACCTGTTCCTGCGCTCCTGGACCAACCGGATCGTCTCAGTTGCGACCAATCCAAGCACCGGCGCCGCCATCGAAACGCGCCAGTTCGGCAACCGCTTCGCGCAGATCGACTACAAGACCAGCGGCGGCACTGACCATTACGATTCGCTGCAGACCACGGTCAATCGGCGATTCTCGAAGGGTCTCACCATCGGCAGCCAGTGGACCTGGGGCCACTCGATCGGCAACACCGGCGGGTCGAACGAGGCACAAACTGCCAGCAACCCGGCCGACTTCGGCGCCGACCGCGGCAACAACGCTTTCGACGTGCGCCACAACATGAACTTCACAGCGCTCTACGAACTACCCTTCGCCAGGAAGAACCGCTTCGCCGGAGGATGGGAAGTGGGCGGCGTATTCAACGCGCGTACGGGCCTGCCGGTCGATGTGAAGATCACGCGGTCCGACATCGTCTACCTGGACAGCCGCAATGGCAAGTACGTGAACTCGCCCATCCTGGCCGATGGCAAACCGGTGACCACGGCTGTTGTCAACGTGCCTGGCGGCGGGGCTTTCCGCAACGCGCGCCGGCCCGATGTCGTGCCGGGCGTGAACCCCTTCATCGAAGGCGCGGAGAAGCGCGTGTACCTCAACCCGGCCGCCTTCGCGATTCCCGCGCCGGGCACATACGGGAACCTGGGCCGCTATGCCCTGCACGGACCCGGACTGGCGCAGTTCGACCTGACCCTGCACAAGCGCTTCACCGTGACCGAGCGCGTGAACATCGAGTTCCGTTCGGAGTTCTACAACCTGTTCAACCGGGCCAATTTCGCCAACCCGGTGGCCACGTTGAACAACTCGCTCGGGACCGGCGCCAATCAACTGCAACCGGGGATGCCTTACACTTCAGCCGCCGCCGGAGGCACCTTCGGCGTGTCGACCTCAACGCTGGAACGCACGGTGGGTCTGGGCGCCAGCCGGCAGATCCAGCTCTCGCTCCGCCTGAATTTCTAGCCGCGGATCGCATCGGGAGAACGGGCGCGCCACGGCTCGCCCGTTCTTCTTTTTCCGGCCTCGCTTCACCCCTCCGGCTGCTGCTGCGAAAGGCAATGCAGCGTGCCGAAGCCCAACACCAGATCCACGGCGTGTATGCCCACCACGGGGCGGTCGCGGAACAGTTCGCCGAGAATGCCCAGCGCCACGCGATCGTTCGCATCGTTGAACGTCGGAACGATCACGGCGGCGTTCGAGATGTAAAAGTTGGCGTAGCTCGCCGGCAGGCGTTCGCCGTCAAAACAGAGTGGCCCCGGCATGGGCAACTTCACCACTTCTGGACGCGAGCCGTCTTCCAGGCGCAGGTCCGCGATGCGGTCCCAGTTCCCTTCGAGCGCGCGGTAGTTGATGTCGTAAGGATTGTCTTCGCGGATGAGCACAATCGTCTTGCGATCGACGAAGCGGCAAATATCATCCACGTGGCCGTGTGTGTCGTCGCCCACCACCCCGCCAACCAGCCAGAAGACATTGGTCGCGCCGAGGTACTCCTTCAGTGTGGTCTCGAACTGCTTGCGCCCCAGCCCTGGGTTGCGCACCTGCGTCTTGGGATCGAGGTAGCACTCCTGGGTGGTGAGCAGCGTGCCGCGGCCGTTCACATCAATGCCGCCGCCTTCGAGTACGAAGGGCCGCCCGTCGCATTCGGCTTCGAACAACGGCTTGCCGAGATAGGCCGCGGCGGTTTCGGGCACCCGCCGATCCTTCGCCCAGTCCTTGTACTTGGCCCAGGCGTTGAAATGAAAATGCACGATGGCGGTTTCCGTCTTGCGCGCCCGCCTCCGGCGCACGAAGACCGGCCCGCTATCGCGCATCCAACCACGGTTGGTCGGATGCACGATGAACTCGACCCGCTTGGCATCCGCGCCGGCGAGAGAGAGGTATCGCCGCGCGAGCTTTTCTTCCGCGCGCGAATTGACCAGCATCCGCACCGTCTCGCCCGGTGCGATCTTGCGCACCATCTCCCCGTACACCCAGCGGATGGTGTCGAGTTTATCGGGCCAGTCCGTGGGATTGTGCGGCCAACCAAGCCAGGTCGCCTCGTGCGGTTCCCACTCGGCCGGCATCGAGAAGCCGAGCGAGGCCGGCGCGCGGCCGGGTCTCATGCGTGGTTCTGCCATAATCGTATTTTGAACCATGGCGAAACACGAAACCAAAAACCGGCGCTACCGTGAAGACCTGTCCGAAGTACCGGACTGGCTGAGAAAGAAGAAATGTCCCCAGAGGGACAAGATCCTCTCCGGCAAACGCATCCTGCCCAGGAATCTCACGGGCAAGGAAAAGCTGGCCGACGTTGTGGACAACGCCTTCCTGGCGTACAACTCGGCGCGGCTCCGTGAAGGTTGCCGCTTGTTCACCGAGAAGATGCTTGAACCCGACGTGACGATCGGCATGACGTTGTCCGGCGCGCTCACGCCCGCGGGCCTCGGCTGCAGCTCCGTGGTTCCGCTCATCAAGGCGGGCTTCGTGGATTGGATCGTCGCCACCGGCGCGAACCTCTATCACGATCTGCACTTCGCGCTGAATTATCCAGTGCGCGCGGGCAGCTTCTCGATGGACGACACCATGCTGCGCAACAACGACATCGTGCGCATCTATGACGTCCTGCTCGGCTACAGCGACTGCCTGATGGCCACCGACGAGATCTTGCGCGAGATCCTGATCCAGCCCGAATTCCAGAAAGAGATGGGTACGGCCGAACTGCACTACCTGATTGGCCGTTACGCCGCCGAGTGGGAGCGCAAAGCCGGGGTGAAGGATGTGAGCGTGCTCGCGGCCGCGTATCGCGCCGGTGTGCCGTGCTTCACCTCGTCGCCGGGCGATTCGACCATCGGCATGAACGTGGCAGGCGTAGAATTGCGCGGCAACAAGTTGCGCGTCAATCCGTCCATCGACGTGAACGAAACCACTTCCTATGTGCTGGCAGCCAAGCGCGACGGCGGCAAGAGCGCCGTCGTACTGTGGGGCGGCGGCAGCCCGAAGAACTTCATGCTGCAGACCGAGCCGCAGATCCAGGAAGTGCTGCGCATCAAGGAATTCGGCCAGGATTACTTCCTGCAGGTGACCGACGCGCGGCCCGACACGGGCGGCCTAAGCGGCGCTACACCGAGCGAAGCGGTGAGTTGGGGCAAGGTCGATCCGGACCGCTTGCCGGACGCGGTGGTCTGCTACACCGATACGACCATCGCCATGCCCCTGCTGACGCACTACGCGCTTGCGCGCCACAAGCCGCGCAAGTACAAGCGTCTTTACGACCAGCGCGGCAAAACCATGAGAGCGCTCGTAAAGGAATACTTCCGCCACAACAAAGTGAAGATGGTCGACGGGAGCGATCCGGTGCTTGACTAAAGAGCAACTCCAAGCCATTGCCGGGGAACGCGGCACGCCCGTGGTGGTGATCGACCACGACATCATCCGGCGCAACTACGCCGCGTTCCGCAAGAATCTGCCGCGCGTGCAGGCTTACTACGCCGTGAAGGCCAACCCGGCGCCCGAAATTGTCAGGACGCTCTACCGGGCCGGCGCGAGTTTCGACGTCGCCTCCATGCCGGAGTTCATGCTGGTGTATGAGAAGATCCAGCATCTGGATGCGCGCGCGCAGCAGGATTTCATCTGGGACAAGATCGTCTATGCGAATCCCATCAAGCCCAAAGAGACGCTGGAAGCGCTGAACCGGTACAAGCCGCTGGTTACTTTCGATAATCCCGGAGAGCTGGACAAGATCAAACAGCACGCGCCGGACGCCGGTCTGATCCTGCGCCTGCGCGTGCCGAATACCGGCTCGATGGTGGAGCTGAGCTCGAAGTTCGGCTGCGATCCCGGCGACGCTGTGGGCCTTATCGAAGCCGCGTTCGGCGTGGGCCTGGTAGTGGAGGGTGTGAGCTTCCACGTAGGTAGCCAGTGCACGAACTTCCACAATTTCGTGCAGGCGTTCGGCATCGCCTCGGCGGTGATGCGCGAGGCCGCTTCACGAGGGCACAAGCTGAAGATCCTGGATATCGGCGGCGGCTTCCCCGCTCCGTACAACCGGCACGTCAAGCCGTTCAGCGTGCTGGCGCGCACAATTAACGCGGAAATACGCCGGCTGTTCCCGGGCGACACCGAGTTTCTCGCGGAACCGGGCCGCTTCCTGGTTGCGACGGCCGCCACGCTGGTGGCCCGCATCATCGGCAAGGCGGTGCGCGACGGCAAGACGTGTTACTACATCGACGACAGCGTCTATCACACTTACTCGGGAATTATCTTCGACCACTGCCACTACAGCGTAAAGTCATTCAAACGCGGCGCGGCGGAGGTGTGTGCCGTTTTCGGCCAGACGTGTGATGGCCTGGACACCATCTCGCACTCGGAACAATTGCCCGATCTGGACATCGGCGACCTGATTTACTCGGAGAATATCGGAGCCTACTCGAACGCCTCCGCCACCTGGTTCAACGGCTTCGCCCCCGCGCAAGTGGTGCACATCAACGAGTAGCGCGCACATCCAGGCGCGGCATGGGTTGCGTGATACGGTTCGGATGCGACATGGTTTACACCTGCACCGTTACCGCCGTTTCGCTGCGTTTGACGGGGTGGTAGAGCGTATCGCGCTCCACGGGTTCGCGGCCGGCTTCGCGGATGAGACGAAGCAGTTCGCCGCGGCGCATCGACTGGCTGGTCGTCGCGCCCGCGTCGTGATAGATACGTTCCTCGACGATGGTGCCGTCGATGTCGTCCGCTCCGAAGCGTTGCGCGATCTGCGCGATGCGTGGCGTCATCATCACCCAATAGGCCTTGACGTGCGGGATGTTGTCGAGCATCAGGCGCGGCACGGCAATGTTCTTCAAGTCCTGGAAACCCGTGGTCGGCGGCAAGTGCGAAAGCGCTGTGTTCGCCGGATGAAACGCCAGCGGGATGAAGGCCACGAAGCCGTGCGTCTCGTCCTGAAGCGCGCGCAGCTTCAGCAAGTGGTCGACGCGGTCTTCTTCCGTCTCGATGTGCCCATATAGCATCGTGCAGTTCGTGGACAGCCCGACCTGGTGCGCCGTGCGCGCCACTTCCAGCCACTGGTCGCCGGTTAGCTTGTGGTCGCAGATGATGCGCCGGACGCGCTCGCTGAAGATCTCCGCGCCGCCGCCTGGCATCGAATCGACCCCCGCCTCCTTCATCCGATCGAGCGTCTCGCGCACCGTGATCTTCGCGCGGCGCGCCAGGTAAGCCACTTCCACCATGGTGAGCGCCTTCAGTTGCACCTTGGGAAAGCGCTGTTTCAAGCCGCGGAACGCCTCGCAGTACCAGTCGAGCGTCAGTTGCGGGTGCAACCCGCCGACGACATGAAACTCCGTGACCGCTTCGCTCCAACCGCGGCCGGCGTTCTCCCACACGTCCTCGAGCGACATGGTGTAGGCCTTCGGATCGTGGATCTTCTTGCCGAAAGCGCACAGACGGCAACTGGCCACGCACACGTCGGTGGGATTGATGTGGCGGTTGACGTTGAAGTAGGTGACATTTCCGTGCAGGCGCTCGCGCACCAGGTTGGCCATGTAACCGATCGCCAGCAGGTCGCTGCTCCGGTATAGAGCCAAGCCGTCGTCATAGCTCAGGCGCTCACCGGCGCGCACCTTTTCGAGCACCGGCTTCAGACAATCGTCCTCTACGAAGATCTCCATGGTCAGCCCCCCCTGCGGATGAGGAATATGTCGGCGCCCCAAAACAAGAAGAATAGCATGCTGACGTAACCGTTCACGGTAAAGAACGCGGCGTCGACGCGCGACAGGTCGTTCGGCTTCACCAGGCTGTGCTCGTAGGCCAGCAGCAGCGCTACCAGCGCTACGCCCATCCAACTCACCAGCCCGATGTGGAATTGCACCGCGAGCATCACCAGGCATGCCAGCATGGCCAGGTGCAGGCCGCGCGCGATCACGAGCGCGCCGCCGATTCCGAATCGCCGTGGCAGGCTGAACAGGCCCTCGCGCCCGTCGAAGTCGTAGTCCTGGCAGCCGTAGATGACGTCGAAGCCCGCGGTCCACAGCGTTACCGCCGCGGTCAGCCAGAGGATGCGCGGATCGAGCGAACCGCGCACGGCGATCCAGGCGGCCGCCGGGGCAATGCCCAACGCGAATCCCAGCACCAGGTGCGAGAACGAAGTGAAGCGCTTAGTAAAGGAATAAAAAAAGAGCACGAACAGCGCGATAGGCGCCAGCTTGAAGCACAGCGGATTCAACATCCGCGCGGCCACCAGAAGGACAAACGTGCTGACCGCGGTGAAGCCCCACGCGAAACCACGGCTGAGCATCCCTGTGGGCAGGTGGCGGGAACGGGTGCGGGGGTTGCGCGAATCGATGCCTTCATCCAGCAGGCGATTGAACGTCATGGCCGCCGAACGCGCTCCCACCATCGCAATGACGATCCAGAGCAACTTCCAGGCGAAGGCCGCGGTCGCGAAACCATCCTCGCGAAAGGCGAGCAGCGTCGCGGTAAGCGCGAACGGCAGGGCGAAAATGGAATGCTCGAACTTGATCATTTCGAGTGTGAGACGTAATCGTTTCCACCAACTCATGAGAATGGGCCCGGATGAAATGGAACGCGGATTCCGGTTACCATTTTAGTTCATGCGAAGCTTTGCAACTCTGTTTGCGACGGTTGCCCTCGGCATGCTTCTGACCGGCTGCGGCGGTTCTACGGTCACGACCGAAGACGATCACACCCGGGTGGTGACGCTGCCGGACGGCGCCGGAATCCGCGTCGAGGTGATGTTGAGTCCGGAGGACATGGCTCGCGGGATGATGTTCCGCGAATCGCTCGCCCCGGACCGCGGCATGTTGTTCATACACGGCGGCGAGGGCAACAATCCCTACTGGATGTTCCAGGTGAAGATTCCGCTGGACATCATCTGGATGGACGCGTCGCGCACCATCGTCGAAATGAGCGAGAACACGCCGCCCTGCCCGGCCGGTTCCAGGAAGTGCCAGACCTATGGCGGCAGAATCCCCGCTCAGTTCGTTCTGGAACTGGCCGGTGGCGTGGCGGCCAAGCATAACCTGCGCGTGGGCCAGAGGCTCACGTTCTGATATTCTGCGGGTGAAAAGCCGCCGTCTCATGCCTCCATCGGACAACGATTTCCTCGAACGTGCCGTCGCTCTCGCACTAGCCAACGTCGAGGCGGGCGGAGGCCCGTTCGGGGCGGTGATTGTGCGTGATGGACGGGTTATCGCCGAAGGCGTCAATCGTGTCACGCAGGTGAACGATCCCACCGCGCACGCCGAAATCGTCGCCATCCGCGAGGCGTGCCGCGCGCTGAACCGTTTTCAACTGGACAACTGCGCGATTTACGCTTCCTGTGAGCCGTGTCCGATGTGCCTGGGCGCCATTTACTGGGCGAGGCTTGATGCAGTGTACTTCGCTGCCACGCGTGAAGACGCGGCCTCCGCGGGTTTCGACGACTCTCTCATCTACAAAGAGATGCCGCTCGATCCGGGCGAGCGCAAAATCGCGATGCGCCGCGTCGCACTCCCGGATTCCACCGCTCCATTCCTGGCGTGGGCCAGGCACGTCGGCCGCATTCCCTACTGACAACGGGAGGATTGGATTGGCAGGCAGAGGGGCATCCGGCCCGCTGGTCCACATTCTCAGCCACAAGCCTGTGAGAATATATCGTCATGCGCCTCGTCGGGCTTCTTCTCTTCTCCGCCGCGTTGTTCGCCCAGGACCCTCCGGTATTGCGCGTCACCACACGACTGGTTGAGGTAAACGTAGTCGTAACTGACAAGAAAGGCCAGCCCATCGAGGGCCTCACCAAAGAAGATTTCTCCGTCATGGAAAATGGCAAGCGGCAAAGGATCACCCACTTCGCGGTGGAATCCATTCGTGTTCTGCCGAAAACTAAAGAGCCGTTGCCTGCGGGTGTGTACACCAATCGGTACGACCTGAAGGGCGCGGCCCCGTC
Source organism: uncultured Solibacteraceae bacterium (assembly GCA_964561215.1). Classification (GTDB taxonomy): domain Bacteria; phylum Acidobacteriota; class Terriglobia; order Bryobacterales; family Bryobacteraceae; genus JAJFUV01. The sequence continues at coordinate 20,433 of CAZLOS010000021.1, forward strand.
GAGCGTGACGGTCATTCTCCTCGATTTTCTGAACACGAAGATCGCTGACAGGACTTATGCCAGGGAGCAGGTCATTCGGTTTCTGCGCAAGCAACTGCGCCCCGGGGATAGGGTGGCACTCTACGCTCTGGACGCCCGGCTCAGGTTGTTGTATGAGTTCACCCATGACGCCGCGCAACTCGTTCAAGCGCTCGACCATTTCAAGTCACGCACAATCAAACTGGAAAACTATCCCGTCATACCAGCCGGAGGCGCCAATCCCGAAATGGACAAGGTGGCCGGCAAGATCCTTATCCAGTTCGAGCAGAACATCACAGATTTCTACACGACGACACGGATCGAGATGACCGCGGCAGCTCTCCAGGCGATCGCCAATCGGGTGTCTGCCCTCCCTGGGCGAAAGAACCTGGTTTGGATAACAGGGAGCGTACCGTTCTCACTTGGACTGGTAGCCCAGGCCGGTGGGAAAGCGGCGCCGAACGTCCGGCGTCCCTTCAACGCTGAGATCGAGCGCGCGGCCCGAGCGCTTGATGCGGCAGACCTGGCCGTGTATCCCGTGAACGCACGGGGATTGTTAGGCGTACGCGGGATAGTCGCGGAGAATCGGACACCCTCGATCTCCAGAACCCGGACTGCGTCGGGCCTGCGTGACGATACCGACGTCGACCGCGATGCCATGAGAACCATTGCCCAGCGTACGGGCGGCAGGGCCTTCATGGACACCAATGACATCAGTAGTGCGATCCGGACCGCGGTAGATGACACAAGGCTCACCTACGAGATCGGATACAGCCCGAGCAACGAGCAGTGGGACGGCCATTTCCAGAAGCTTAAAGTGACCGTGCATCGCCCCGGGGCGACGGTACGCCACCGCGGTGGGTACTTCGCGTTTGCCGGGGAACAGGCCAGCGCACCTGGCCGGCAGGAGGACCTGAAGAGCGCGGCGGCAAGTCCGCTGGAAGCCACCGGGCTTAGTCTGGTTGTGGCCTTGAAGCCGAACGAAACCACGACGGGCCGTTTGAGCATCCAGACCACCATCGATGTGGCCGATCTAGCATTGACAATGAACGAGGGGCGTTGGAAGGGCCGGCTGGACGTGGTCTATGCACTGTCGTCCACACCCGACGCGAACGCAGTAACCGGGAGTCAAGACGAGATCCGGTTGGACATGACACCGGCGACTTACAGAAAGGCGCTCGGTGCGGGATTGATCCTCCACAAAGAACTTCCCATTGCCGGCGCCGTTCACCGGCTGAGGGTTATTGTTCGCGACTCGGCCACAGGGTCGACAGGCTCGGTCGACATCCCTGTAACACCGGCAACGATTCAGAACCCGTAAACCGCCCCGCGGCGGGTCCGCACAGATCCCTGCGATATACTGGGGGCAGGAGCTTATCCCTCGCGTGAACACACTGAAGTTTCTTGGCCTGTCGATGCGCGCCCACCTGCTGCCGTTCATGGAAAACGGATCGGAGACGCTGGTAGGCGGGCAGGCTGTCATCGAAGGCGTCATGATGCGCGCGCCGCACAGCTATTGCACCGCCGTGCGGAAGCCGGACGGCTCCATCGTCACTGAAGAATTCCCGGTCAAGCGGCCCTCGGAAATATATCCCATATTGCGCTTTGCGTTCATCCGCGGCGTCGGCATTCTGGGGCAGGCCATGTGGCTGGGCATGAAGGCCCTGCGCTTTTCGGCCAACGCGTCGCTCGATGAAGGCGATCCCAACGCGAAGAAGCAGGAGATCTCCGGCTGGGCCATGGCGCTGAATCTGGCATTCTCCTTCGCGTTTTTCATTTTCCTTTACAAGTTTGTCCCGCTCTACCTGGCCACGCTGCTCGAAAAGCGCTTCCCGGCGCTGCACGGCAACATCGCCTTCAACTTGACCGACGGCCTCATCCGCATGGCGATTTTCGTGGGCTTCCTTTACAGCATCTCGTTGTGGAAGGACATCCGCCGCGTCTTCGAGTACCATGGCGCCGAACACAAGGTGGTGTTTAATTTCGAGTCCGGCAAACCGCTGACGGTAAAGAACGCCCAGACGTTCCGGACGTTTCATCCGCGATGCGGTACCAGTTTCCTGCTGGTCGTGATGCTGGTGGCCATCGTGGTCTACACGCTGATCCCGTACCAGGGCTTCGCCGCAAAGTTCGCCTGGCGCGTAATATTGTTGCCGGTGATCATGGGCGTGAGCTATGAAGTAATCCGCTACGCGGCCAAGCGGCGGGGCAGCCTGATGGCCACCATCACGGCACCGGGGCTGTGGCTGCAAAGAATCACCACGCAACAGCCTTCCGACGAGCAGACCGTGGTCGCCATCCACGCCCTGGAAGGCGCGCTGAAGCTGGAAGGTGAACAGGGCGGAGAGCTCGTCATCGCCTAACCAAACCCGATGCAATATACGCAGAAACTGGACGACATCGAAGCGCGATTCGAGGCGCTGACCGCTCAAATGGCCGACCCGGCCGTGATCGGCGACTCCGAGCTTTACCGGAAGACCGCCAAGGCCCACAGCGAACTCGCCGAAATAGTAGGTAAGTACCGCGAGTGGAAAGAGACCCACAATAACCTCGAACAGGCGCGCCAGATGTTGGACGAATCCGACGCCGAACTGCGGGACATGGCCGCCGAGGAAGTGGAGCGGCTGGAGCCCGAACTGACGCGGCTCGAAGAAGAGCTGAAAGTCCTTTTGTTGCCCAAGGACCCCAACGACGAGAAGAACGTCGTGCTCGAAATCCGCGCCGGCACCGGCGGAGACGAGGCCACCCTGTTCGCCGCGGAGATTTTCCGCATGTACACGCGCTACGCGGAGACACAGAGCTGGCGCGTAGAAATCACCTCGATGAGCGAGAGTGAAATCGGCGGCCTCAAGGAAGTTATCGCGCTCGTCAACGGCGACAAGGTATATAGCAAGCTGAAGTACGAAAGCGGCGTGCATCGCGTGCAGCGCGTTCCGGTCACCGAACAGCAGGGCCGCGTGCATACTTCCGCCATTACCGTGGCGGTGCTGCCGGAAGCCGACGAGGTCGAAATCGAGATCGACCCCAAGGACATCCGCATCGACACGTTCTGTTCATCCGGCCCCGGCGGGCAGTCGGTCAACACCACTTACTCCGCCGTGCGCATCACGCACCTGCCGACCGGGTTGATTGTCTCCTGCCAGGATGAGAAGTCGCAGATCAAGAACCGCGCCAAGGCGCTGCGCGTGCTCCGGTCGCGTCTGTACGAGATCGAGCTTCAGAAGCAACAGGAGCAGATCGGCGCCGAGCGCCGCAGCATGGTCGGTTCGGGCGACCGCAGCGAGAAGATCCGCACCTACAACTTCCCGCAGAACCGTGTGACGGATCATCGCATCGGCCTCACCATCCACCAGCTCGATATCATCATGGAAGGCCACCTCGACCAGATCATCGGCGCGCTCACCACCTACTACCAGGCCGAAAAGCTCAAGCGGCAGACCGAGGCCGCCGCTTCCCCCCATGACGGTTCAAACCGCGCTCCGGCAAGGGTACCGGCTTCTTGAGGACGCCGCGGTTCCCGCGGCCCGTTTGACGGCGGAAGTGTTGCTTGCGCGGGCGCTGGACCGCGAGCGGGTTTACCTCTACGCCCATCCGGAAGATGAACTGAGCGAGATCGCCTGGCTGCATTACGGCCGGTACCTCAAAGAGCGCCTGGACGGCGTCCCGACGCAATACATCACCCGCAACCAGGAATTCTACGGGCGCGATTTCCTCGTCACTCCCGACGTGCTGATTCCCCGCCCCGAAACCGAGCACGTCATCGAGGAAGCCGTCGGGTTGGGCCTCGGCCCGTCGGCGCGGGCGCTCGATGTCGGATGCGGTTCCGGCGCCATCGCGGTGACGCTCGCTCTCGAGCTGCGCTGCGCGGTCGCGGCCAGCGACATCTCGACCTCTGCGCTGAAAGTGGCCGAAGAGAATGCGCGCCGCCTCGGCGCTCGCGTCCACTTCGTCGCGGGCGACGTCTCATCCTGCTTCGCCGCGCGCTCGTTCGACCTGGTCGCTTCGAATCCGCCTTACGTCGCGCAAACCGAAGCCGAGGGGCTCCAACGCGAGGTGCGCGATCACGAGCCGCACGTGGCGCTGTTTGCCGGTCCCACGGGCAATGAAATCTACGCGAGGCTGATTGCCGACGCCTCGCGCGTGTTGAAGCCGGGCGGCTGGCTGGTCATGGAACTGGGCTACCGCTCACTGGACGCAGTCGAGGCAATGCTGGGCGCCGGTTGGGAAAATGTTCATACTCGAACGGATCTGGCCGGCTACCCACGCGTGATCGCGGCTCGGCTGCGCCAGTCCCAGCCACGCTCAGAGTCCGCGCTGCCGTAACTGGTAGAAGATCACCGGCGTGATCAGCAGCGAAAGGACCATGGAAACCGCCACGCCCCCGATGACGGCGATGGCCAGCGGCTGCAGCAACTGCGCGCCGGAGCCCACGCCGAACGCCAGCGGAGCCAGGCCGAAGATGGTCGCCAGCGCGGTCATGGCAATCGGCCGCAGACGGCGCCGTCCCGCGTGGAAGATCGCCTCGCGCAGCCCGTAGCCTTTCTCCGAGAAGTATTGCTGCGAATCCAGCATGAGGATGCCGTTCTTGTGGACGATGCCGACCACCATGATGGCGCCCATGAACGAGGAGATGTTCAGCGTGTTGCCCGTGATCCACAACGCGGCGAGTGCCCCCGAACCGCAGAGAATCGTCGCCGCCAGAATGGCGATCGGATGCGAGAACGAGCGGAATTCAAAAACCAGAATCACGAAGATCAGCAGGATCGATAACAAGAGGACCTCGGTGAGCCCTAAGAAAGACTCCCGCTGCATCTGGTACAGCCCGCCGTACTCGATGTGCGTGCCGGGCGGCAGCGCGATCTCCTTCGGCAGCCGTTCCTGGATCTCCCGCATCGCGGAACCGAGATCGCGCTTCTCCAGCCGCGCCGTCACCGACGACAGCTTGCGCAGGTTCTCGCGATGAATCTCCGTTGTCCCTTCATCCACCTCGACGCTGGCAATGCTGGACATCGGAACGGTTTGCCCCGTCGGCGAAGTGAGTAGCAGGGATTTCAACGCCTCGGTCGAGGAACGATATTCCTCCGGATACCGCACCCGGATTCCGGCCATGCGCTCGCCGCGAATCATCTCCGAGGCCACCTCGCCGTCCAGCATGGCCGCCTGCAAATCCGCTACATCCTTCACGCCGAACCCGGCCAGCCGGGCCTTTACTGGATCGACCCGGAAGTTGTGGGAAGGACCGATGACGATGGTCTGATTGACGATATCCACCACGCCCGGCACTTTGGGCAGCCACTCTTCGATCTGCTTGGCGACCTGCTTGTAAACAGCCTCATCGTCGTGCCGCACCTTGATCTCGATCGGCTGGGGAGACCAAGCCAGATCGCCGATCAGATCCTCCAGAATGTGCGGGAACTCCACCTCGATAGCCGGCTCCGACGTAGTTATCCTGCGGCGCAAATCCGCGGTCACATCCTCCAGCGAACGCTTCCGGTCTTTTTTGAGCTTAATCAGGAAGTCGCCGGTATTTGGCTCCGCGATCGCCAGGGCCAGCCTCGCGCCGGTGCGGCGGGAGTAACTCTCGACCTCCGGCGTCTCCTTGACGAACTGTTCAATGTGGCGCAGGACGCGATCGGTTTCCAGCAGCGAAGTCCCCGGCGGCATGATGTAGTCGAGGACAAAAGCGCCTTCGTCCATTTCCGGCAGAAAACCGCTGCCGAGTTGGAAGTAGAGCCCGGTCATCCCCGCCAACAAGCCGGCTGAAATTAACAGGATTATCCGCGGATGATAGAGCGACCAGTGCAGCGCCGTCTCGTAGCGCGCCGTCAGCCATCGCAGAACGCGGCCTTCGCCGGCCTGCTCGGCCTTCTCGATGTCCTCTTCTGCGGCACCGGCCTGACGCCGGAAGAAGACGGCCGCCAGTACGGGCGTGAAGAAGATGGCAAGGAACAGGGAAGCGAGAAGAGCGGTCACCATGGTCAACGCCAGGGCGCGGAAAAAGACGCCTGTCACACCGCCCAGGAACACAAGCGGCGCGAAGACCATGATGGGAGTCAGCGTGGAGCCAATCAGCGCCGGGGTCAGTTCGGTAATGGCGCTCCGGGCGGCTTCCCTGGAAGACTGTCCGGTGGACAGGTGCACGATGATGTTCTCCACCATCACGATGGCGTCGTCGATCACCACGCCGATGCAGGCGGCCAATCCTCCCAGCGTCATCAGGTTGAAACTCATATTGAAGAGCTTCATGAAGACGACCGCAATCAGCACGGCAATCGGGATGACCACCGCCGCCACGATTGTAGTGCGCCAACTCTTCAGGAAAACCATCAGCACGAGCACAGACAGTCCCAGGCCGATCAGAATGCTTTCCGCAACCCCGGAGATCGATTCCCGCACCAGGACGGACTGGTCGTAAAACGTGGACAGCTCGATGTCCCGCGGAAGAGACTTCTTGATATCGGCCAGTTCCGCGTTGACCGAATCGGCGATGGCGACGGCGTTGCCATCCGGCTGCTGAAGGACATTGACCAGCACGGCGGGCCGGCCGTTTGCAGTCACGACATTGTAGACCGGCCGCTCTCCGGGAACCACGCGGGCAAGATCCTTGACCAGCACCGGCGTGCCGCGCACGATGTCGACGACAGTATTCTCGATTTGCTCGCGCGTTCGCACCAGCCCCGTGACGGTGGTCAGGTAGAGGTGGTAGTTTTCCTGCACCATCCCCGAAGGCGAAATGATGTTGCTGTTGCGGATCGCATCGGTCACCTTGGTCAGGGGCATCCCGTAGCTGTTCAGCTTGGGGGGATCCACCAGCACGTGATACTCCGGAGGACGCCCGCCGACGATCCGGGTCTCCGCTACGCCGGACAGCCTGTAAAGACGCGGCGCAATGTCGTAATAGGCCAGTTCCCACAACTCCGCTTGCGAGCGGTTCGGCGAGGTGATGCTGAAGCCGACCATGGGGAACACGGAGAAGGTGAGGCGGTTGATATAGAAACGGCACTCCGGCGGCAGCGATGGCGTGATCTGCGAGATGCGCCCCTGCACCAGGTGCAGCGCATTCAAAATGTCGATGTCCCAGCGAAAGAAGACGCTGATTTCGCTGGAGCCCCGCGCGGTGACGGAACGAATGGTCGTGATCCCGGGAACGATGCGGATGGCTTCCTCGATCGGCCGGGTCACGCGCAACATCTGGATGTCGACCGGCGTGATGCCGTTGTCCACCAGGATGACGATGCGGGGGAAATCCGTCTGCGGAAAGATCGCGATCGGTAGCCGGAACAGGAATGCAACCCCGGCAAGGGCAAAGCTGAGGACAATGATGACCATCGCCCGCGCGTGCGCGTGGACGAACCGGGCGAGGTGTTGAGTCACCGCCGCTTCTCCTCCGTCAGCCGGATGGGCGTCCCGTCCGCCAGCCCGTAAGCGCCTTGGACGATGACCGGTTCGCCGGCTTTCAGCCCGGCCTTCACTTGCACCTTCCCGTCGAAGCGCTCGCCCGCCTCGACCTCTCTTCTCACGGCTGTCCCCTTGTCACCCGCCACCATCACCACGGCGCGGCCCGTGCCTTCGATGAATTGGGCGGCGGCCATCGGGATGACGACGCTCCCCGGCGCTACACCGCTCACGACGACGACCTCGCCGAACATCCCGCCGCGCAATCCGCGCTTGCCGTTGGGAATCTCGCACCAAGCCTCCACGGTCCGCCGGGCCGGGTCGACGGCTTGGTTAACCACTGTGATACGGCCGGTGAACGAAGCGCTATTGCTGTCCACCGGCATGAAACTGCACGCGGCGCCCCCGTGCACGGCTGCCGCCACGCTTTCCGGCACCTGTGCGCGAGCAACCGCCACGTTCAAATCCATGACCGTGAAGATCGGGGCATCGGGCTTCGCCATGTCGCCGGGGAACATGAACTGCTCGGTGATCGTTCCGGAAAACGGGCTCCTGATCTCCGCGAAATCCAGTTGCGCCCGAATCATCGTCAACCGCGCCCGCGCCTGCGCCGCTTTGCTCCGGGCCATCTGGATTTCCTTCTCGCGGGATTGATTCTGGAGCAGATCCAGGCTCCGCCGCGCCACCTCGTAGTTGGCCTTCGCCTGCGCCAGTTCGGTCTGGCTCAGCTGAAGGTCGCGCTGAGGGATGGCGCCCTGCTCGAAGAGCTGCTTCCGCCGTTCATAGAACTTCTGCGCCTGGTTCAATGCCGCTTCCGTGCTGACCGCTTGCCCGCGCGCCCGCTCGATGTCGGTGGGCAGCGTACCCGACTCCACGTTCTGCAAATTCGCCTCGGCATCGGCAACCGCCGCCGCGGCTTCGTCGCGCTGCGCCACCAGGTCCCGATTGTCCAGTTGCGCCAGCGCCTGCCCCGCCGTTACGTTGTCTCCCTTTCGCACCAGGAGCTTCCGGATCGGCGCCGTGATCCGGGCGCTGATATTGGCCTGCTCACGAGCGAACACGGAGGCGGGCGCGCGAACGGTCAGCTTCACGTCGGCGGTTTCGGCCCTGGCCACCGTCACGTCTACCACGAGTTTCGCCGGCGCTTCCTCCCGCGAACCGCAGCCGGTCAGGAAAAGCAGCGGAATCGCCAATATGCTGTATCGTTTCATCGTCCCGACGCGACCTCCAGGTCCGCTTTCGCATTCAGATAATTGGCGATGGCCGTGTAATAGTTGTTTCGTGCCTGCGTCACTTGATTCTGTGCGGCCACCACGTCGAGCGCCGAGCCCTCGCCGCCTTCATAACGGATCCGGCTGAGCCGCAGGTCCTCCTGGGTAAGCTCCGCCTGCCGGTGTGTCAGGGCGATCTGCTCGTAGATCTGCTTCACCCGCGCCAGCGCGCCCTGGTACTCTTTCGAGAACATCCGTTCGGAAATCGCCCGGGTGGATTCGATCTGCCTCGCCCTGATGCGAGCCTGCGCCATGGCCGCTCGGGATTTGTTCCAGTCGAAGAGCGGAATGTTCAGGCTGATGATGGCGGCGTATCCGCGGTCGCCGATGCGAATTGCCGTCGAGTCGATGCCGTACTGAAAGACCGCGCTCAACTGGGGCAGCAGACCCGAGCGCGCGCGCCGGACGTCGGCCTTGAAGCCCCGCTGCTGCGCGTCCAGCAGGTTGAATTCCAGCCGCCTCATGTAAGGAGCGGCTTGGGCCGGCTCTGGCTCCGGGGCGGAAGGAGTTGCGTCCAACGAATCATCGAGTTCGAGAGGCGCATCCACATCGCGCGTCCAAAACGAGGCTAACTCCTGCCCGGCGAGTTTGGCCTCCAGTTCGGCGGCGTTCAGCGCCTGTTCGAGGAACGCTACTTGAGCCGAAGCCTTCACCGCATCGGCTTGCGCGGCTTCTCCGCCTTCGAGCATCAGCCGCGTACGCCTTTCAAAACTCCGGCTCTCGGCAAGCGCATCCTGCGTCGTCCTGGCGATCCGCCGCGTGAGCACGGCCCGGTAGAACGCCGTCGTGACGGCCCGCCTGAGGTCGCGCTGCGTCAGGGCCACGCTTGTAGTCGCGATCTCCCCCGCCACACGTGCGCGGGTCATGTCCGCGCGCAAACGTCCGGAAGTGTCGAACTCCTGGTTTACACTCACTAGCGACGCGTATTCCCGGATCCCGTTTAAGGGAAGGAAACTGAACGTCTCCCTGTTGTTGAGCAAGGGGCTGTTGTATGTGAAGCCGTTCACCAGGCGGGACTGCGGAAGGAAATCGGCCCGGGCCTGCGTGACCTCTCGCGCCGCGATGTCCCGTTCCTGCCGGGCGACACTCACGGCCGACGGCGCGGACTCCGCCAACCGGAGACAGTCTTTCAGTCCCAACACCGGCCCCGGCTGCTGTGTCGCTGCGCACGCGGCGCCCGCCGCCCAGAAACTAGCGGCAATCAAAAGAGCCTTACACACGGGTCGAGCCCCTTATCGCAATCCGACATAAGCACAACAGCGGGGAGGTCAAACGGTATTCTAGTACAGGGTGGTGGCTGCATTGAAGCGGCCATGTAGCCCGGCGGCGGCGGATAAAGTGACTACCATCTTCCACGTCGACATGGACGCCTTCTTCGTGTCTGTCGAGGAACTGTTCGACCCGTCGCTCAAGGGCAAGCCCGTGGTGGTGGGCGGGCGGCCGGATCAGCGCGGCGTGGTCTCGGCGGCGTCTTACGAGGCGCGCAAGTTCGGCCTGCATTCGGCCATGCCGTTACGCACGGCGTACCAGAAGTGCCCGCAGGCCATCTTTGTCGACGGCCATCCCGAGCGCTACCGCGACTACTCCCACCGGGTCTTCGAGATCCTCCAGGAATTTTCCCCGCTCGTCGAGATGGCTTCCGTAGATGAGGCTTACCTGGACATGACCGGCACGGAGCGCCTGTTCGGAGCGCCTTTTGAAGCCGCGCACAAACTCCACCAGCGCGTGAAGCATGTGACACGGCTCAACTGCTCCATCGGGATCTCCGCATCGCGGATGGTCGCCAAAGTATCCAGCGATCAGGCCAAACCCAACGGGATTCTCTGGGTACTGCCAGGCGAGGAAGCGCGGTTCCTGGCGCCGCTCGACGTGCGCCGCCTGCCGGGCGTCGGCAAGGTAACTGAAAAACAACTGCACGATTGCGGCATTCGCAAAGTAGGCGACCTGGCGAAGTTGGACGAGCGTTTTCTCGAAGAGCGGTTCGGCCAATGGGGACTGGCGCTGGCGGGTAAGTCGAAAGGCCTGGACGCGGGAGGCTGGTACGACTCCGAAATCGGCGCCGAGGAGGATCCCAAGTCGGTCAGCCACGAGCACACGTTTCTGGAGGATACCACCGACCGTGAAACCATCCAGGCGACACTCGCCCGCTTGTGCGAAATGGTAGCCCGCCGCTTGCGCGAACATGGCTTCCGGGCGCGCACGGTGCAGTTGAAACTCCGCTACAAGGATTTCAAAACGATTACGCGCGCCGAGACGCTGGCGCACGCGACGATGGTCGACACCGAGATCATCAATGCCATCCGCGCGCTGTTCCTCCGCAACTGGAACGGGAAACCGGTGCGCCTGTTGGGAGTGCACACATCGTCTTTCGAAACCGGCGAAGGGCAGTTGCACCTGCTCGACCAGGGCACTGTGGAGCGTTGGAAGAAAGCCCTCGGCGCGATGGACGCTCTCCGCGATCGCTTCGGAGAGGACAGTGTCTCCCTGGCATCCGGCCTGGGCGGCCGTTTTCGCGAACGCACACACGAGAATCCGGCAGGGCTTCCGGGCAAACGCAAACGCTGACTGGGGGCGGCTTTCAAGCCGCGCGGGAGTTCACTCCCGCCGCTTCTCCCGGCAGCGCCATCGTGCCGTGAGATAGAATACAGTTCGTCTGACCCAACGGGGAGGGGACCACGAAATGGGCGCGACCGCACTCGACCTGAAGCTGAACCGCGAGGTCGGTTTCTACACATCCAAAGTGGGCCGCAAGGCCATCGTCGCCGTGACCGGAGCAATGCTGTTCCTGTATCTGGTCGCCCACCTGATCGGCAATCTGCAGATCCTGGCCGGTCCGGAGCGCATCAACGCGTACGCCCATCTGCTGCACTCGCAACCCGCCTTGCTCTGGGCGGCGCGCCTGGTACTGCTGACGGCCGTCGGCCTGCACGCCGTGGCCACTGTGCAACTGTGGTTCGAGAACCGCGCGGCCAGGCCGATCCGTTATCAGAAACCGGACACCGTGCAGGCCACGCTGGCCTCGCGAACCATGATCGTAAGCGGCCCGCTGATTGCGGTGTTCGTGGTCTATCACATCCTGCACTTCACCACCGGCACGGTGCATCCGAAATTCGTGGAGCTGAACGTGTACAACAACGTGGTGACAGGTTTCCAGGTTCCCGCTGCAAGCGGATTCTACATCCTCATCATGGCCCTCATCGGCCTGCATCTCTACCACGGCCTCTGGAGCATGTTCCAATCGCTGGGGCTGAACCACCCCCGCTACACACCCCTGATCAAACGCGCCGCCGCCGTGCTGGCGGTGGCCATCGCCGGGGGCAACATCTTCACCCCTGTAGCGGTTCTTACAGGAATCATCCGGCCGGTGTAGGAGGACATCATGAATCTCGACGCGCGCATCCCATCCGGCCCGCTTCAGGATAAGTGGGACAAAGCCCGCTTCGACATGAAGCTGGTGAATCCGGCCAACAAGCGCAAGTACTCGATCATCGTGGTTGGAACCGGCCTGGCCGGGGCCGCCGGCGCCGCTTCGCTCGGCGAACTCGGTTACAACGTCAAGTCATTCTGCTTCCAGGATTCGCCCCGCCGCGCCCACAGCATCGCGGCGCAGGGTGGCATCAACGCTGCCAAGAATTACCAGAACGACGGCGACAGCATCTACCGCCTCTTCTATGACACGCTGAAGGGCGGCGACTATCGCTCCCGCGAGGCCAACGTATACCGCCTGGCCCAGGTGAGCGTGAACATCATCGACCAGTGCGTCGCCCAGGGCGTGCCGTTCGCGCGCGAGTACGGCGGCACGCTGGCCAACCGCAGTTTCGGCGGCGCGCAGGTTTCGCGAACGTTTTACGCGCGCGGGCAGACCGGCCAGCAGCTTCTGCTCGGGGCCTACCAGGCATTGATGCGCCAGGCGGCCGCGGGGACCGTGAAGCTGTTCCCGCGCACCGAAATGCTCGATCTGATCGTAGTCGGCGGGCGCGCCCGCGGCATCGTCACGCGCAACCTCGTCACCGGCGAGATCGACACTCACCTTGCCGACGCTGTGGTGCTCGCCACGGGCGGTTACGGTAACGCGTTCTACCTGGCCACGTACGCCAAGGGCTCCAACGCCACCGCCATCTGGCGCGCCTACAAGAAGGGCGCTCTGTTCGCCAACCCGTGTTACACGCAGATCCACCCCACCTGCATCCCGGTGAGCGGCGAATATCAGTCCAAGCTCACTTTGATGAGCGAATCCTTGCGCAACGACGGCCGCATCTGGGTTCCCCTGAAGAAAGGCGACAAGCGCGCGCCCGGCGGCATTCCGGAAGCCGAGCGCGATTACTACCTGGAGCGCCGTTATCCAAGTTACGGCAATCTCGCCCCGCGCGACATCTCGTCGCGCGCGGCGAAAGTGGTGTGCGATGAAGGCCGCGGCGTCGGCGATACCGGCCTCGGCGTCTATCTCGATTTTTCCGAAGCCATCGGTCGCCTGGGCCGCCATGTGATCGAGGAGCGTTACGGCAACCTGTTCGAGATGTACGAGCGCATCACCGGCGAGGACCCGTACAAGGTGCCCATGCGCATCTATCCCGCCACCCACTACACCATGGGCGGCTTGTGGGTGGACTATCACCTGATGAGCACCATCCCCGGCCTGTTCGTGGCCGGCGAAGCCAACTTCTCCGACCACGGCGCCAACCGCCTTGGCGCCAGCGCGCTGATGCAGGGCTTGGCCGACGGCTATTTCGTGTTGCCTTACACGCTCGGCCACTACTTGGGATCCAACAAGTTCGAGAAAGTCGCCGAGGACCACGCGGAATGCCGCGCCGCGCGCGCCAATGTCGACGAGCGCATCAAACGCTTGCTCTCCAACCGCGGCAAGCGCACGGTGGACGACCTGCATCGCGCGCTCGGGAAGATTCTTTGGGAGTACTGCGGCATGGCCCGCAACGAGGCAGGCCTGCAAAAGGCACTCGCCATGATCCCGGAGTTGCGCGAGGAGTTCTGGCGGACGGCCATCGTGCCGGGCGCCAACGAGGAATTCAACCAGTCGCTCGAACGCGCCGGACGCGTGGCGGACTTCTTCGAACTCGCCGAACTGTTATGTCTGGACGCCCTCGACCGTAACGAAAGCTGCGGCGCCCATTTCCGTGAGGAGCACCAGACTCCGGACGGGGAGGCCCAGCGGGACGATGCCAATTACAGCTATATCGCCGCCTGGCAGTACGGGGGCGAGAACGGGCGGCCTTCGCTGCAAAAAGAGCCGTTGACTTTCGAGTACTGCATCCCCACTCAACGGAGCTACAAATGAGAATCGTCCTTCATGTGTGGCGCCAGAAGAACGCCTCGAACCCGGGCAAACTGGTGCGCTACGAGGTTCCCAACGTTAATCGCGAGATGAGTTTTCTCGAGATGCTGGACGTCCTCAATGAGGATCTGATCCTGAAGGGGGAGGATCCGGTAGCCTTCGATCACGACTGCCGTGAGGGCATCTGCGGCATGTGCGGCATGGTGATCAACGGCATCGCGCACGGCGGCAGGCGCGGCACCACCGTCTGCCAGCTCCATATGCGCCACTTCAAGGATGGCGACGAAATCTACCTGGAGCCGTGGCGCGCCCGCGCGTTCCCGCTCATACGGGACCTGGCGGTGGATCGTAGCGCTTTCGACCGCATCATCGCCGCCGGAGGCTTTGTGAGCGTGCCCACCGGCAGCGCCCCGGACGGCAACGCCATTCCTATCCCCAAGGAGAACGCCGATCTCGCCATGGACGCTGCGGCCTGCATCGGCTGCGGAGCTTGCGTGGCCGCCTGCCCGAATGCCGCCGCCGCGCTGTTCACCGCCGCCAAAGTCTCGCAGTTCGCACTGCTCCCCCAAGGCCAGCCCGAGCGTTACGATCGCGTCCGTGCCATGGTGGCGCAGGCCGGTGCGGAAGGTTTCGGAAGCTGCACCAACGTCGGCGAATGCGAAGCGGTCTGTCCCAAGCAGATCCGGCTGGAATTCATCGCCCGCATGAACCGCGATTTCCTGAAAGCCGCCCTGACCCGCCGCGGGGCGGCCGAGTAATATCGCGGCAAATCGGAGCATCCGTCCGCTGCTCTACCAGACCTTCAGGGCGGTCGGGCCAGGTTGTTCGAAGGGGCCCGCAGTAGGCCGGCTCCCTGCGCGCTTCCTGCCGAAATAGTCGCAGTCGATCGCTGCGGGCGTGCCGTCGGCGTTCTCATATGCAACCTGCGGGACCATGGCCTTTCCAAGTAAGGCGGTGGTCACAACCTTCGTCTCCGCATTGCGCACCTCCGGAGACAGCGCCAGGTGGAGAAACACGCCGCCGTTGCGTTCCTCGATGCGGAGTTGCGGGTCCGCGTTCGAAAGCACCAGTGCGCCGCTCTCCTTGGCATACGGGCGCGCACCGTTCAAGTAGACGTTGCCTCCGGTCTGGAGCGGCAGTTCCCGGGTGTCGTAAACCCAAAGGCCGAAGCCGGTCGCCCGCTTGGACTTCGGATCCTGCGCGGCAGCCGCCGTGTCTGCCCCTCCACCGGCGAGGATGTTGTTGTAGAAACGGTCGTCGCCGCCCCGGGTCGCGCTCAGTCCGGCGACCGCTGTGGAGTGCGCGCGGTGGTAAGGCGTCGCGCGGCTCGGTTCCGGCCGGCTGACGATCTTGCCGGCCATCAGGTTGTGCACGTAGGCCCCGCCTTCGGACATGTCGTTGAGGCTGATGCCGGACAGGAACACGTTGTTGTCCACGATGAACGGCCCGTGGTCCACTTCCACGAACAGATCCTCGGTGCTGTTGTCGTAAAGCAGATTGCCCGTGATGCGCGTGCCCTGCGCCATCCAATCCATCCACAGGCCCCGGCCTGTATTGTGCACGCGGTTCCCCTTGATCACCACGTCGATGGCGGCGTGCAGTTTGATACCGGCCATCTCCGCACCCGTGAACTGCCGCTTGGTCCAGATGTTGTAGATGTGGTTGTTCGTGATCTGGCTGAAGACGGCGCCCAGGCTGCCAATCACGCCGCCCTGCTCACAATTGAAGATGGTGTTGTTCCTGACGATATGGCTGCCGATGTTCTCCTTCGACCAGCCGATGGCCAGCGCGCGCGTGATCACCTCGTTGTAATGCGTCGCGCCGTCCTTGGCCGGATTCCTCACCCAGACGTTGTGGCCGGTTGCGCGGTCCTTGCCCAGCGTGATGCCGGAGCATTTCGAATCGCTGATCACGTTGTTTTCGATGATCCAGCCCTTGCTCCAGTGAGTCCCGATCAGCCCGATCTGTTCGGCGGTGGGCGCGGCCCATTGCGTAGCTGCCTGGCTCAAGGTGAAGCCGCGAACCGTAATGTAATTCCGACCCGGCTGATCCGGGTAGAAGCAACTGTCGCGCACATTGATCTCGACCAGTTCCCGGTTGGGGTCCTTGTCGTGAAAGTTGGCGTAAATGTAAGTGAACTTGCCGTCGCTCTCGCAGAACCATGTCCAGGTAGAGCCTTCGCTGTCCCTGGCTCCCTCAAACGGTTGCGGATCCAGAACGCGCTCCAGTAAATGGGTCTCCCACAGGCTTTTGCCGTTAAGGTAGACCTCGCCGGTGTGGTGGGGCCGCCCCTTGTCGGTGAACCAGTCTCCCCAGATCAGGTCCTTGTAAGGGTTGTAACCGCCGAAGAGCGAATTCGGAATCGCGACCTTCCACACCCCCGGTTTGAAGGGCTTCCAGCCGCGAATCACTTCCGATCCTTTGACGAAGACCGTCTCGCCCGCTGCCGCCTGATAGACGATACGCTTTGCGTCGGACTCCCCGCCGCGAGGAGGTGTGATCCGTTCACGATACGTACCCGCATGCACGGTAATCACGTCGCCCGGTTGCGCAAGACGTGCGGCGGAGGAAATGGTACGGAAGGGTTTGGATGGCGAGCCGTCATACGCGTCGTCGCCCTTGACGGAAACGTGGAACTCGGCGGCGGAGGCTGGGAGCGTCAGCAGCCCGAGCGAAAGCATCGCGAGCGGGAGTTTCATACTGACAGTGTAGTCGTTTCCCGCCGCGGCTCCGTTACTCGCAACGCAATGCCGAGGCTGGTCCGAGTTGGTTGGCCCGGCGGGCCGGCACAAAACTAGCCAATAGCACGATGCAGCCGAGAAAAGCGGCGGCGGTAGAGAAGGTCAGCGGATCAAAGGCGCTGACGCCGACCAGCATACCGGATATCACTCGCGCCCCAACCAGTGCCATAACCGTTCCGATGAGAAGGCCTGGCAGGGTCATCAGCAGCGCTTGGCGGGTAACAAGCGCGAACAGGTCTCCCGGCTGGGCTCCCAGCGCGACGCGGATGCCGAATTCCGGCAAGCGCTGGCTGACCGAATAGCTCGTCACGCTGTACAGGCCAAGCCCCGCCAGCAGCAGCGACACGAAGCCCACCACGCCCATGAGAGTGGCGGCGATTCTCTGCGGATAGAGCGACGTGCCGATCGCCGTCGTAAACGGCAGGGTCTGGAAGCTCGCATCCTGATTCAGCGCTAGGGCTTCGCGGCGAAGTGTCTCCGTCAGACGCATCGGATCACCGGCGGTCTTCAGAAAGACTGAGAAATTCAGTCCGGGCGCGAACCATTGCCGGAAGGGAATGTAGAAGTAGGGCAACGGCGCTTCCATGGGGCTGTGGTACTTGCTGTTTCTCACCAGGCCGACCACGGTGGCCGGTATCGATTCGAACCGCACTGTTCGTCCGATCGGGTTGCGATCTCCGAAAAAGCGCTGCGCGAAGGCCTGATTCACGATGACGACCATCGGCGTGCCGGCTTCATCGCCTTCATTGAAATCGCGGCCGTCAAGCAGAGGAATGCCGAGGAACGGGAAGTAGCCCGGCGGCACGGTCGCACGGTGGATAAGCATTCGCTCGTTGGGCGACGGCGCGTAGCCGTCCACACTAAGTTGGTGGAACGGGCTGCCATCCCCCATATTACTCAGTGGGATCACGTCGGAGTAAGTCATGCCCTTGACGCCGGGAGTGGCTTCCATGCGCAGCCGCAGGTCGCGGCAAAAGTCGCGCTGCTGTTGGGCCGAGTAGCCCGCA
The DNA here is from genome assembly GCA_964561215.1 of uncultured Solibacteraceae bacterium. GTDB lineage: Bacteria > Acidobacteriota > Terriglobia > Bryobacterales > Bryobacteraceae > JAJFUV01. Next base: position 38,155 of record CAZLOS010000021.1, read on the forward strand.
CTCGACAGATAGAATCTTGAAACCGAGACGTGATCCACTTCGAAACCAGGCTCGATAAGGGTGGCGTTGTAGAAACTGCGCAGGAATAGGCCCGCTCCTACCAGCGCCACCATGGTCAGCGCGACCTCGGACGCTACCAACAGCCCACGCAGCCGGTGCGAATGCTTCCCGGCGCTTCCATCGCGGCCGCCGTCTTTCAGGGTCTTGTTCAGATCCGTGCGTGCCGACAACAGCGCGGGCACCGTTCCCGAAACAAGCGTCGCGACAACGGAAAGCGCCAGCGCGAACAAGGCTATGGAAACATTGAGTTCACCACCGAAATCGACCGGAATATCGTGTGGCGGCAGGAGAAGCAGAAGCGCCCGCCCGGTCCACGGCACCAGGAGGACGCCGAGGCCGGCGCCGGCCAGAGCCAGCAGCAAGGTTTCAGTGAACAGTTGCCGCGCAAGTCGTCCGCAGTGCGCTCCCAGCGCCAACCGGATTCCGAATTCTCTCTGTCGCGAAACGGCGCGGGCCAGAAGCAGATTGGCGACGTTGGCGCACGCAATCAGCAGCAGGATGAACGAGAGCGCCATCAGGATGCGCAACGGTCCAAGCAGCGCGTCTTGCGCACCGGCGTGTCCGGCCCAGATCGGCACCAGTGTCGCGTCGACACCCCGGTTGGTACGCGGGTACGTCGCGGAGAGACGCCGGGCCAGAGCCGCCAATTCGGCGCGCGCCTGTTCAATAGTCGCTCCGGGCTTCAAGCGGGCAATCGTGGAGCTGAGATCCCGCGTACCGCGGTACGTTAACGTGCCACTGCCAGTGCCCATGGCCTTCGCCATCGTGATCGGCATCCATAGGTCGTAGCTCACGCCCGTTACAATGCCCCGGAATTCCGGCGGCGCCACGCCCACTATGGTGAGTTCGTTCCGATTCAGACGGATCTTGCGGCCGAGCACCTGAGGATCGCTATGAAAGCGTTCGCGCCACAATTTGTGGCTGATAACCGTCACCGGATACGCTCCCGGTTTGTCGCCGGCTTCTTCGGGCAAGAATCCACGTCCGAGCACGGGCTTCACTCCGAGCAAGTCGAAGAAGTTTGCCGATACGAGTTCGGCCCAGGCGCGCTCGGTGTGTCCATCCGCTCCCATGCTCATCGGGGTATGCCGCGCCACGGCGATACCGGAGATCAGCTTCAGGTTGTCGCGATAGTCGCGATAATCCAGATACGACGTGTTTACGATATGTTCACCGGTCGCGGCTACCGTCTCAAGCATCGCAAGCTCGCGCGCGGCATCGACGCCCCGTAGTGGATGCAGCAGCACGCCGTCTATCCAACTGAAGACCGTGGTATTGACCGCGATGCCCAGTGCCAGCGTCAGAACCGCCACGAGTGTGACACCGGGACGGCACTTCAATATGCGAATACCGAACAAAACGTCTTGCCCGAGTGTTTTCATTGCAATCGCTTTTCCAGGTATCCAGCTACTCGCAGCGCAAGGCCGCGGTGGGATCCAGCCGCGTGGCCTTCCGCGCCGGCACATAGCCGGCCACAAGTGCTACCAGGCCGAGGAATGCGGCCGCCCCGGCGAAGGTCGCTGGATCCATGGCGCTCATGTTCACCAGCATGTTGGAGACGAGATGGGAAACCGCCAGGGAAGCGCTGATTCCTGCAACCAGGCCCGGAACAGTCCAGGCAAGCGTCTGCCGCCCCACCAGCCGCAACAGGTCGGTCGGCTGCGCGCCCAAGGCCATGCGAATTCCAAGTTCGTGCGTGCGCTGGCTCACGGCGTAGCTCATCACGCTGTACAGCCCGACCGCCGCCAGCAGAAGTGAAACCACACCCACCACGCACATCAGGCTGGCCGCTACTTTCTGCGGGTAGAGCGATGTGGCGACGGCTTCCGTGAGCGGCATAGTGGTGAAAACCGCGTCCTGATTCAGCGCGAGCGCTTCACGCCTGAGCGTTGGAGTCAGGCGCATGGGATCGCCGGCGGTCTTGATCAGGAATGCGAAATTCAACCCGGGCGCGAACCACTGCTGGAAGGGGACATAGAAGAAGGGCGTCGGGGCTTCCATCGGAGTGTGATATTTGCTGTCCCTGACCACCCCAACCACCGTTGTTGGCGTACCTCCCACGCGCACTTTGCGACCTATCGGATTGGCGCCCCGGAAGAAACGCCGGGCGAAAGTTTCATTGACGATGACGACTCCCGGCTTGCCCGCTTCGTCGCGCTCGGTGAAGTCGCGGCCCTCTCGCAACGGGATCCCCATCAGGTTGAAGTAGCCGGGCGGCGCGGTGGAGTAATGAGTCCTCATTAGCTCGTTGGCTGATGGAACATATCCTTCGATCTGCAATTCGTGCGTGGTGGTCGATCCGAGCAACTCCGAAAGTGGCACCGCGTCGGAGTAACTCACGGCGGTCACGCCGGGAATGACTTCCAACCGCTCGCGCAGCTTGCGGCAAAATTGGCGCTGCTCTTGCGCCGAGTAGCCGGCGTAGGAAAGATAGAATCGCGAAGCCGAGATATTTTGGGTTTCAAAACCGGGTTGAATGCCGCTCGCATTTCTGAAACTGCGGAAGAACAGACCCGCGCCGACCAGCGCGATCGTCGCCAGAGCCATCTCCGCGGTGACCAGTAGACCGCGCAGGCGGTGTGCATGCGCGCCGGCGCTTCCACCGCGCCCACCTTCTTTGAGCACGTCGTTCAGGTCCGCCCGGACCGACAGCAGCGCCGGTGCCGTGCCGGAGATCATCGTCGCCACCAGCGAGACAAGCAGCGTGAAAGCCAGCGTCGGGATGCTCAGTTCACCCCCGACGGCGATCGGCAAGTTGGCGTTCGGAGGCATCAGAGACGAGAGCGCCTGTCCCATCCACAGGGTCAGGACCACACCCAGCGCCCCTCCCGCTAAGGCGAGCAACAGTGTCTCAGTGAGCAACTGCCGGACCAGCCGGCTGCGATGCGCTCCCATGGCCAGGCGGACTCCGAATTCCCGTTGACGCGACACCGCCCTGGCCAACAGTAGGTTGGCGACGTTCGCGCACACGATCAACAGCAGCAGCACGGACACCGCCATCAGGATCTGCAGAGGCTTGAGCAGCAGACTCTGGGCGCCCAGCTTGCCCGCCCACACCGGAACCATGTCGGCGTCAACCCCCCGGTTCGTCGCCGGGTACATTCCGGCGAGCCGCCTGGCCAGCGTCGCCACTTCCGCGCTTGCCTGCTCCATGGTGACACCCGGCCGCAGCCGCACGATGGTCGAGGTAAGGTCCCTGCAGCCGCGAAAACCCAAAGTGCCGCCGCCTGTCCCCATTGCAGGCGCCATCGTGAGCGGCATCCAGACGTCATACCGCAGTCCCACCGTGCTCCCGCGGAACTCCCGGGGCACCACGCCGACGATGGTCAGTTCGTTGCGATTGAGGCGAATCCTCCGGCCCAGCACGCCTGGATCGCCACCGAACCGGTCTTGCCACATCTTGTAGCTGATAACCGCCACCGGGTACGCGCCCTGCTTGTCGCCGGATTCCTCCGGCAGGAATCCGCGCCCCAGCACCGGCTTCACACGAAGCAGGTCGAAGTAATTCGCCGACACGAGCTCCGCCCAGGCGCGATCGGTCCGCCCGTCCGCGCCGACGCTCAGCGGCGTGAAACGCGCCACGGCGATTTCCGAAATCAGCTTCAGGTTGTCGCGGTAGTCGCGATAGTCCAGGTAGGAGGTGGAAGCGATGCGTTCTCCAGACGAGGTCACCGTCTCCAATAGCGCAAGGTCACTGGCGTTCTTCACACCCGAGTACGGGTGCAGTAAGGTACTGTCGATCCAACTGAACACCGTCGTGTTCACCGCGATTCCGAGCGCCAATGTCAGAATTGCCACTAGCGTCACACCGGGGCTGCTCTTCAGCACGCGGAAACCGAACACGATGTCTTGCCGGAAAGTCCTCATCGTCTCTACTTCATGCAAGTTGGACACCACGGCCAACCCGTTCATTTCACAGCGTTGGCCGTGCGCGGGATGTGCATTTCCGGAATCCGGCTGTCCGGAAGTGGACAGCCGGCGGTCGCGCTTATTCCGCGTCCACCTTGAAGACGAAGTACGTGAACTTACCGCCCGGTTCGATCAGAAGCTGGTGCGGCGTCTTGGCCGGGATGTGAACGATATCACCGGCTTCGAGCGTCTTCTTCACTCCTCCGCGGATGGAGGTGCCGAGCGTCTCCGGGCCGGTCTTCTTCGCGCCCACCACCGTGCCTCCACATTCGAGCGTGGCCTTGCCATCGACCACGATGAAAACATCCACCTTCGTGTCGTGGACCTCGGCCTCGCCGCTGGCTTCCCGGTGCGTGATCATGGCGGCGTGGTTGGCGAACGTCGCCAGTCCCTTTCCGGCGGCTTTCTTCTCGTTCATTTTGGAAGCGAGTTCCTTTGCCACGGCCTTCAGGTCCGCGGCCTTCCAGAGATCCACGCCGGATGGGTCGGCGGCCAGCGCAACGCCGGTCGCCAGGGTGATGGGAACGGTAATTGCTTTTTTCATGAGGGTATCTTCACACGCGGCGTGCGCTCGGCAACCGGGGGCAGCGCCGGGAAATTCGTGTACGGCTCGGTCTGATACCAGAAACAGGCCGAGTAGAAATTGTCATGCCGGTCATTGGCGTGGCCGTGTTCCATGGTGTGCTTCATGTAGCGCGTGAAGGTGACCGGGTTGTCGCCGTGCCAGCGGTAGCAGCAATAGCGCCCGCCGGTGCGCTCCGGCATGATGATGATGGGCGCGCCGTAATAGCGATGGCCGAACGGCACTGCGCCGTCGCGTCCGCCGAAATTCCAGCTCCCCAGGAAGTAGTCTTCGCTGCCCGTGCCGATGATGAGCGGCTTGGATTCATCGTCGATGAAGATCATGTCGTCGCCTTCGCCCATCCATCCGTCAGCATTGAGCAGCACGCCGAGGGTGACGCCCATCAAGTGGCCGCGGCCGCGCGTCTCGGCGTAGACGTAGTTCAGCTTGCCGTCGGAATTCAGCTTCCTGGCCTCACCTTCCGTTGCCACGCAGGGCGCCGCCTGGCGATACTGCGCGTGGAAATAGAGCATATCGGCGGGCTGGCTGCCGACGGTGATGTAGTCGATGTTCGAATAGAAAGCGCCGACGTTCTTCTCACCTTCGTTGGTGACGGTGACGCGCGCGTTGCGCCGCCACGGCATGTAGAAATAGCAGTTCAGCGAGCGGCCCGGCGAGCAGGCCAGATAGGCCGATTCGTAGTTCTGATACTGCCCCAGGTTCAGCCCGAAGAAATCGCCCACAGGCACTTCCACGCTGGGCTTCGAGTTGCCGTCCCAATAAGCGCGCAGCACCAGTTCCTTCAAGTGCATCTGGCCCTGGGCGGCGATGGTGAACCAGATGTGCGTGATGGCGCCGGGCTCATTGGATTCGAGCAGCGTCTGCGTCGCGCCGGCCGGGATGGTGAAGAAATCGCGATTGCCGCCTGTCCGGTCGTGACTGGATTGCTTGAGCGAGCGGTAGTCCTGCGCCCGGGCGTAACTGGGAATGAGGCCGTCGCCGGCGGGCCGCGCCTGGGCGAGGCTTGCCGCCGGAGCCGCCGCCGTCAACCCCGCCGCTCCCATCAGCCTGCCGAGAAAGCCTCTGCGTCCGCCCTTCAGGGAATCCATCATGGTCGTAATCTCCTTGGAGTTCGATTGTCCGCGCGGGCCCCGGTTGGGGGGACTCGCGGCATACCGCCCTACAATTCTACGACGTACACCTGCGTTGTGCCCGTGCCGTCGTGGCGCACACGGTGCATGCAAGGCGCGGGATCGCCGGAGAACTCCATCCATTCCCGATCAAGCGGATGAAACTGAGGATGAATCGCGGTGCGGGGAAACGGAATCTCGCGCCACTGCGTGCCGTTTGTGCGCCCCACCGCCAGGCCGCGCCGGCCTCCGGATTGAAAAGCCACAGTCAGCCACTCCCCCTCATTCGAGATGGAGCACTCGCCCAACTGACCCTCGCTCATCGCGAAGATGCGCCGTCCGTCAACTGCGGGATGTCGCCTTCGGGGTAATCCGCCAGGAACAATTGCGGCGGGCCGGAACGGTAAGAGGTGAAGAAGATCCGCCCGTCGCCCGGTCGGTGTGCCACACCCCTTCCGCGGCGAAGCGCGTGCCATGTCGAGCACAACATGATTGGCGTGCAGCGCGTTCAAGAAGCCGATCAGCTTTTGCCCGGTGCCGCTCTGGATCGTCTGCCCGCCATTGTTGCCGAAACAAAGGTGTACCGCGCCCATCACCTCGATCTCGTCGAGGACCCGGTTAATGGCAGCCGCCGCCAGCGGAGCGTTGTCCGGATTCCCGCGGATCTTGGCTTCATCCACCTGCACACACGCGCAATCCAACCCGCGCACCTGCGCCGCGAGCCAGTCCGGAACCGGGTACGAACCGACGGTGGTAGTGAGGATGCGAGGTTGCGCGCTTATGAAGTTCCGATGCTGTTTGGATGAGGGCTCGCGGGCGGAGGGTTCGCTTTCCCTGCGATAATCGTGAGGTGAGCCGTATTCTGAGGTACGTGGTCGTCGCCGCGGCGTTGGGCGTCGCATTGTGGTTCTACCATCCGACGAGGCTGGGCATGCTGGTGCTCGCGGGCCGTAGTCAGGGGTGCCCCTGGCGGCAGGCTTTACAGAGCACCGATAACGCCGCCCGGCAGATCGAACTCAAGGACCGCATCCTCAAGGAAATCAGCGAAATCGAAAAGGACCCCGCCGGATTCCATCTCTGGCGGACACCCAATGCGCGTTACTGGATGCCGGCGGGCAGCGATTACGTGCTGCCCTGGAACCTGGCCGAGCAGGAGCGTAAGATCTACGGCACCGGCGAGCTGGCCGTGCAGCCGGGCGACGTCGTGCTGGATTGCGGTGCCAACGTCGGCGTCTATGTGCGCGAGGCTTTGAACGCCGGAGCGAAGCAGGTGGTGGCCATCGAGCCGGGCCCGGAAAACATCGAGTGCCTGCGCAGGAATTTTCCCGAGGAAATCGCCGCCGGACGGGTGATCGTCTACGGCAAGGGCGTGTGGGACCGGGACGACTGGCTGGTTCTGAATGTCGATCCGAAAAACTCCGCGGCCGACAGCTTCGTGATGCACCCGGAGGGCGCATCCGGCGGATTGCGGCTGCCGCTCACCACCATAGACAAACTGGTGGACGAACTGAAACTGGATCGCGTCGATTACATCAAGATGGACATCGAAGGCGCCGAGCAGCGTGCCCTGGCGGGCGCTCTGAAGACACTGGCCGCCTACCACCCGAGACTGGCGATCTCTGCCTACCACCGGCCCGACGATCCGGCGAAGATCCCGGGAATCGTACGCGCCGTCTGGCCGGGATACCGGACAGTATGTGGAGTCTGTTCCGAGGTCGGCAACAGCACGATCCGCCCGGACGTGCTTTTCTTCCTGCCTTAGGCGGAGCCAGCCACTCGAGTGGCTGGCTGCTAGTTTTCAGCCTTGCTGTAAATCGCCGAGTCGCGGGACTCTGGCGACGGCTCGATCCGCGGCAGATAGATCTCCAGGCGCGTGCCGCCGCCCGGGCGGCTGGCGGCGTGTACATCCGCACCGCTTTGCCGCAGGAAGCCGTGCACGCCGGCCATCGCCAGGCCGGTTTCGTCTCCAGCAAAAGACTCCGTCGCGAACGGCCGAAAGACTCGCTCGCAGACTTCGGGGAGCATCTCGAGATCCGGTGCGAGAATCGCCACCATCACGCAGACTGCCGCCGGCCCGCCCTGCACTTCGAGCGTCCGGAACACGATGCGCCCGGTGCCGCCCAGCCGCTCCGCCATGAAGCCCGCCAGCCGCTCGATCGCCCGCGCCAGGCCTTCCGGATCGATGCGTACCCTCCCTATGGCGGGCGCCAGCACGAACTCCAGCCCGATGCCGCTTCCCAGTATGCGCCGCAGGCTGTCCTCCATGCCCGTGAGCACCGCGTTCACGTCGACCAGCCGCGGCACGAGAATCTGCCCGCGGCCGTAGGCCTGCAGGTCGCGCGCCAGCGCCGCCGCCTTCGCGGTGGCTTGCTGAATCTCGGCGATGTCCTTGCGCGCCGCGTCGTCTTTGGCCATGCACGCAAGCACAAGTTCGGCGTAGCCGGAGGCGGCCGTCAGGGGCTCGGTTAACCGTAGGGCCACCGAATCGGCGAAGGACTCCAGCGCGGCCGTCGTGTTAGCAGCCGCCGCCTGTCCGGATCGCCGCACGTGGTCGGTGAGGTCGGCCCCGGCGATGACCAACCGCCGCCCTGAGCCTGCCCCGCCGGACAGCCATGCCAAGCGCCAGGCCACGCGCCGGATACGGCGGTCTTTGGTCAACCAATCGCTTTCAAAGCTGCGCGGCGCGTCGTGATCAGCGGCCCTCTCGATGGTCTCCCTGGTTTTCGCCGCATCGGCCTGCACCGGCAACAGATCCCAAAAAAAAGAACCTTGCACCTCCTCGGGGCTGTAGCCGGTGGCCTGTCGGCCGGCTTGGTTGATGTGCCGCACCTTGCCGTCCGCGTCCAGCAACAGGACGATCGCACCGATGGAATCGAGCACGGCTTCGGCCTGCGCCGTGTCTTCGCGAACCGCCCCTTCGGCCTTCTTCCGCGCCGTGAGATCCTGCACTACGCCGACCAGAATGCTGCGGTGCCCCACCCGCCCTTCGCTTACGAACAACTCCGCCGCAAACGTCGTGCCGTTCCTTCTGCAACCCAACGCCTGCACGCCGACGCCGCCGTTCGCCGTCGACGAGATCGCCGATCCAAACGGATCCGCGCTCTCGCCGCCATTACCCGCGCGCGCGGCGAAAAGTTTGTAATTGCCGATCTTGCGGCCGACGATCTCGAAAGCGCCGTAGCCGAACATGCGTTCCGCGGCCAGGTTGAACGCGTCAACCACCCCATCTTGAGTGACCACGATGATGCCCGGCACGGCCGCGTCGAGAATGGCCTCCAGGTAAGACTCCGAGCGCTCCATGGCCCGCTCGGCACGAACTCGCGCGGAACGATGACGCAGGTAGGCCGCCATCAGCACCAGCACCACAATTGTCAGCACCAGCGAGACAAACAGCGCCAGATCGAGCAACTCCTGCGGATTGAGGTGGGACTGCATTCGCGATCTAACCTCATCCTAATTCAGCCCAACCCGTCAAATCCCCTCGGCCAGCGGCTCTGGTACTAGAGCTTTTAGCCAAATCGTACCAGACCGGAGCATGCGAAACCGGATCTGCTATCCTGGGGATTCCCCGAAACGCCATGGCTAGCATTTTCCCTTTCCAGCCCTATCGTTACACGGCGCGCGCCAGCGAGCTTCGGCGCCTGGTGACGCAACCCTACGACAAGATCTCCCGCGACATGCGGCAGCGTTACCTCGCCGCCAGTCAGCACAACCTTGTCCGCGTCATACTCGGCGAGCGTTTCCCCGCCGATAGCGAATCGGATAACGTTTATACGCGCGCGGCCGCCTGCCTGGACACTTGGATCGACGGCGGAATCCTTGCTCGCGACCCCGCACCTTCCATCTACCCCTACTATCAGGAGTTCATCTCGCCGGATTCGGGCGAGCGCATGATACGCAAAGGCTTCATCGCTCTGGGCGCCGTCGAGGACTATTCGGCGGGCGTGGTGCACCGGCATGAGCAGACGCTCACCGGCCCGAAACAGGACCGGCTGGAACTGCTGCGCCACACCCGCACGCAGTGCGAGCAGGTTTTCATGCTCTATCCCGACCCGGAGGGCGCCGTGGACCGTCTGATCGAGGAGGCCGCGTCCGCCGCGCCGCTCGCCGAGGTGGACGACGAGTACGGCACCACGCACCGTATCTGGCGGATCGATGACCCCGATCGCGTCTCCGGGATTCAGCGCCTGATGGCGCCGCGCAAACTCGTCATCGCCGACGGGCACCACCGCTACGAAACCGCCGTGGCATTCCGCAACGAAAATCCCGCGCTCGCCGCGGCCGCCCGCGTGCCCATCGCCTACTTCAACATGCACTCGCCCGGCCTGCGCATCCTCGGAACGCACCGCACCATCCACGGCATCCAAGGCTTCGCGCCTGAGGCATTCCTCGCCAGCCTGGGCAAACTGTTCCGTCTCACGCCGATCGAGTCGCTCGACGCACTGCGCGCGGCCTGGGCCGAGCCCCACACCGGCATGGTGCGCATGGGAGTGGCTCTCGGAACGCCGCAGGGGCTGTATCTGGCCGAGTGCGCCCGGGAGGAAGATGCCCTGGACGTCGCCGTCCTGCACACGCGGGTAATCGAAGGTGTTCTAGGCGTCTCGGCGGAAGCCGTGCGCACCGAGCAGTACATTCATTACATCCGCGGTATCGACGTTGCCTGGGCGGAAGTCGCCTCCGGCGCGGCGCAATTGGCCTTCCTGCTCGAGCCCGCCTCGGTGGAGCAGGTGGCCCGCATCGCTTTCTCCGGCGGAGTGATGCCGCAGAAGTCGACCGACTTCTATCCCAAGCTCCTGAGCGGACTGGCGATCTACAGAATGTAGCGGACGGAAGACAGAAGCACGGCCAGCCACGCTTCTGTCTCCTGTCTTCTGTATTCTGTCTCCTGTCTTCTGTCTTCTCTCTCCTACTTCAACGGCAACGCCACTGCCTTCCCCGTCTTGATCGACATCTTGGCGGCTTCGATGATCTCCACCACCCCGACGTTGATATCCAGCGCCACCAGGCCTTCAACCGGCTTCTTGTTCTTGATGCAATAGGTGAGGTACTGCGTGGGGCCGGCCATCTCGGGGCCTAGCGCCGGCACATCGATCTTCGCTTCCGGGTCCTTCCCCGTTCGCAGCATCACGTCGCTCCCGGTCATATAGACGCTGCCCGTGCGTCCGAACACTTCCAGGTCCTGGAACCCGCGTGGCAGATCCCAGCTTCCCTCGAAGATACCCATGCCGTCCTTATAGGAAAGCACCATCGCGCTGGCGTCTTCCACTTTGGGAAACTCGTCCGGGCGCAACTGATTCGCGGCCGCGTAAACGGTCTGGGGCTGGCCCTTGTACCATAGCGCCCACAGCGCGTTGTAGCATCCGAAATCCATCAGTGCGCCGGCGCCGTTCTGCACGGGATCGGTCAGCCACAGGAAGAAGTGGCGGTTGAGGCCCGCGGCCTTGCCCGGCCCGCCGTGCCCCACGATGCCGCGCATGCGCCACACCTTGCCGATCTCGCCCGAATCGACCTTCGCCTTGGCGGCATAATTGGTGGGCCACCACGCCATCTGGTAGTTGGTCATCACCTGAATGCCGTTCTTCTGGGCCAACGCGCGGATGGCCACCGCATCCTTATACGTGGACGCCAGCGGCTTTTCGAAGATCACGTGGATCTTGCGCGGCGCGCACGCCTGGACCACTTCGAGGTGACGGTTGTTCTCGACGAAGCCCCACACGATGTCGGGCTTCACTTCATCCAGCATTTTCTTGTAGTCGGCGTAAATGGGAACGTCCGTCGCACCGCGGCGCTTGGCTTCGGCGATCAGTTCGGGCGCGGTCTCGGCGATGCCCGCCAGTTTCACCGGCGCGCCTTGCAGAATGCGGGTCAGGTGCCCCCAGGTGTGCGAGTGGCCCAGCCCGATAAAGGCGATCTTGTACTCTTGCGCCGCCAGCGGCAGCGCGGCCAGGCACAACATGAGAGCAATGGTCTTCTTCATTAGCGTGTTCTCCTTGACTTGATTCTATGCCAAGCCTCAGGATCGGTTCCCAACCCTCTGCAGGGGCCGCGGGATCATCTCCCCGCCGCGCGATCCGGACTGGCGATCCTGCAAGGCCAGCCAGGCCAGCAGGCGCTCCGACATGCGCAGGCGCACACCGCGCGCATTCGGATCGCCCCACAGGTCGTTTTGCTCGCGCGGGTCATCCACCATATCGAAAAGCTGCCCGGCCGGTTCGCCCGGCGTGTGGTAGAGGTTCAGCTTGTAGCGCCGGTCCGTGAACATGGTGGCGTGGATCTCGGGATTCGCATAACCGCCGCCCAGGAAGGTTCCCGAGTTGCGATAGCAGCATACCGCGTAATCACGCGCCCCGGTGGTTCCTCCGGCGCTGAGCGGGACAAGGTCCTGCGATTCCGGCATCAGTTGGCGCGCGTCCTCGGTCAGGCATCCGGCCGCCGACAATACCGTCGCCGCTATATCGTGCGGTTGCACTGGCCAGGAGCAGCGGCCCCCGGCGCGAATGTGCCCCGGCCACCGCATCAGAAATGGAACCCGCACGCCGCCGTCATGGAAATGCGCACCCTTCGCCAACAGACCGTGATCGCCCAACATGTCGCCGTGATCGCTGACGAAAACAACCAGCGTGCTGTCCGCGATCCCCTTCTCTTCAAGCGCCTGAAGAATGCGCCCGAATTCCAGATCCATCAGGGCGATGGAGGCGAAGTAACCGGCGCGCATCTCCATCAGGCCGGCGCGCGAGAACTTCGAGAAAGCGCCCAGGTAGCCGCGCTCGTGCTCGTAGCGCACCCCGTATGGCTTGCGCGCCACGTCCCCCGAAATGGGCAGCGGTTCGGGAAGCAGATCCGTCCGCACCTTGCCGCGCATCTCGTCGGGGTAGCCGTCGTAAGGATTGTGCGGATCGAAGATGCTGGTGAGGCAGAAGAACGGCTGATCGCGCCGCGCTTCGCGGATGAACTGGATGGTGCGCTCGGCCGCCCAGTGCGTCATGTGCACTTCACGCGGAGTGTGCGTCAGTTTGCGGCCGAGTTCGCGCAACCTCTCCAGATGCTGAGGCGATACCTTCTCCAGCCACTGGCGATACCCGTTGAACTGCGATTCCAGGTGGAGCGAAGGCTCCATGCACCATTCGTAGGTGCCGAACCCGTCGCCGGGATGCCTGCGCGTGGCCTCGTAAAGGCGCCCGCTGACGTGCAGTTTGCCTATGAGCGCGGTGTGGTAGCCGTGCGATTGGAGCCGCTTGGTGAACAGTTGCTCGCTTTCCGGCAGGTTATCGTAAAGCCGGTAGACGCCGTGGCCGGGCACGCTCTTGCCGGTCAGCATACTGGCGCGACTGGGTGTGCAGATCGGGTTGTTCACATAACAGCGTTCGAATACCACCCCGCCCGACGCCAACCGGTCCAGGTTGGGCGTCTCGATGGCGCGTGCGCCGTAACAGCCCAGCGTGTCGAAACGTTGTTGGTCCGTCATCAGCACCAACACGTTCGGCCGGCCGTCATCCGCCCGCGCGACAGCGGGCACCCCGGCCGCCGTGGCCAGAAACTCACGCCGCCCCATCGCCCCGGTGTGCCTCATCAGACCTCTCCGGTTGTCCGATTCGCAGCCAGCACATCCCGCAGCAGTTCACAGTTCTCCCGCACCTCGTCCCGCCCCTTGGGGAACATCCCCACCACGATGGCGTCGTGCGGCTTGGCGTAGCGGAACACAAGTTCCAGGGCCTCGCGCTTGCTCTCCGGGCTCCCGCAATTCCGGCCCGCCGCATACACCTTGAAGATGAGGCACGTGCGCGATGTCTGTTTCACCCGTTCTAACATGGGGACGCGGTCCTGGTGGCGGAAGAACTCGCCCGTGAACGGCCCGTCGTTGAGGCGCTCGCACTCCTCGCGCGGGCGGCTCAGGTTGTAAACGCACGTCATGTAGAAATCCACGTCCCAGCCTTTTTCTTCGACGTAATCGATGACTTCCGGGACATGCGTGCCGAGCCCCACGCGCACGCCCGCGTCGCGCATCGCTTTCAGCCGTTCCCGCACCTCCCCCATCTTGCCCGCTTTCCAGAAACGGTCCGTGGCGGTCCCGTGATGGTAGATGCCGATGGCGCCTGCTTCGGCGATGCCGCGGATGTTGGCTGGAATGTCGGCCAGCTCCGAGGCGGTCTGGGCGATCCACTGCAGCCGCCCGCCTCCGAGCCGGTGCTCGTTCAGCATGCGCAGGATGTAACGGTCGCCGCGGGACTGCCACGTATTGATCCCGGCCCGCTCGCTGTCGCTGAGCAGCCGCTGGACATGCGCCGTCGTGAAGTAATCGCGCATCTCGGCATCCAACTCCGCGGAAACGTGCGAATTGCCGGAGATAGGATTCCCGCCCACAATCAGCCTGCTGATTTTGTGGGGCCCGAAAGGCACAAGCGGCACCCCGGCAGCCGGAACGGCCGCCGCGCTGCTCGAGGCCATGAGCATCTCTCGTCGCGACATTCGCATGGGTCCTGTCTTGGGGACCATATTACCTCATAGTTTGCGACTTTCCCTGCAACCGGACATCTAATGCTATTGCCTGGAGCCTGCCGACGGGATAAAATCGGCGGATCCCAACCCCGGGAAAGATGGTAGATTTAGATCACGAAGAACCGGAGAGCATGCCATGAAACTTCTTGTGCCGCTCGCGTTTCTCCCCTGCACCTTCCTGCTGTTCGCCACGCAGAGCCCCGTTGAAGAAGCCTTCAGGCTTGAACGTTCCGGAGACTTTGCCGCCGCGCGGACCGAACTGCTACGGGCAGTGGAAACCAGCCCTGGCGACGCGTCCCTGCTGCGAACCTACGCCGAGTTTCTGGACCGGCACAACAGTCCGGAATGCCGCGCCGCTTATGAGAAGGCCCTGGCGGCGGCCGGCGCGTCGGATACCGCTACCCGTGCGCGCCTGCTGCGCCGTATGGTCGCGCTCGACCTGAAGGCCGGCGACCGCGCTACCGCGAACCGCCGCCTGGCGGACTATCGCGCTGCCGGGGGAGTTGGCCTCGCGGACAGCATTCCCTCCGCACAGCCGGCCGTGCCCGGCACATCCCCGCACCTGGAAATCCCCGGCCCCTTGCGGTCCTTCGCGCGAATGGCGGCACTCTCGCCCGACCTGCGCCTGGAAGACCTCATGCCCGCCCTGGCGCGCAACGTGGTTACCAATGGCTACCAGGCCCTGGCCAGCAACGAGGCGCTGGACCAGACCGAATACCTGAAGCTTGTCGTGCGCTACCTTTCCCAGGCGCGTGAACTCGACCGGCTTTCCGGCGACGCAAAGCAGATCCACATCGCGGCCTGCGAATCCACCCAGACCGCCGAGTTGCTGCGTATCCTCGGCTACCGGATGCGCGGCGGTTGCGGCAGCGACGTGGTACTGGAAACCGTGAACGCCACGCGCGCCTTCCTCACCGTCGACTCAGGGTTCCCGCTAGCCGAGCTTGAACAGGCCCTGCGCACCAACCGGCCTTTCACTTACGATTTCAAGCCCGCGCACGTCCCGCTGCTTTACCCCGCCGAGTATTGGCTGGGCGCCAAGCCGAAGGCGACCGGTGAGGTCATTGACGCGTTCTTGGGTGATCCCTCCCTATGCCGCCTCTACCTCAGTCTTGCCAAACTGGACAAGCCCACGGCCGACCGGCTGCGTGAGAGCGTGCCCGTACAACGCATCAAGGCATTTGCGCATGTGTTGGATTTCTACGGCGGGATGTTCGAGCTTCGCGACGGCAAGGCCCTCACCCCCGGCGGCGAGCGTGCGCGCAAGATGTGGGCGGAATTGGTCGGCGTCGACCCCGACAAAGGGGCCGCGTTCTTCGAGCGCCTCATCGCGAAAGACGACGGATGGATGGCCAGCTTCTTCGATTCGCTCGCGCGCATCCATGGACCCGTCGAACAATACCTCACCGAGCCTGAGCGGATGAAGCGCTTTTACATGGCCGTGCGCGGCCGCGTGACCAGCCCGGGCCCCGCGCGCCCCGTGTTCCGCGCCAACACCGACATGATGCTGCTCACCACCCGGCTGTGGATGGACGCGGACTCGCGCCCGCATATCCCGGGTTCCGTCGAGGTATGGAAGAACCTGTTCATCAAGCACCCGCACGGAAAGTACGACGGGAAGCTGACCCGCTTGGCTTCGTCCTGGAACGATGCCGATGACGTCGTCGAAGCGCTCTTCGCTTTGTGCCGCAAGGCGGTCGAGAACGAGCCGCTGAAGATCTTCATGGCCCTAACCGACGTGGAGCGCCGGCGCGCACAGCCGTTGGCGGCGGCTACCGTCGACCGCCTGGCGCGCGAGTACCGCTTCTACGGCTCGCAATACCCGCTGTTCAGCGAAGCGCCTCAGTTGAGCGACCAGAGCATTTTGCTCTACCTGGACACTGCCAGGAACGTCAGCCAGATCAAGGACCATTTGGACCGTGCGGATGCGGCCGGCGTGCTGCAGTCGCTGGTGGGAATCTGGCAGATCCTCACCCGCCAGCAGCTATTGCCCGCGGGTGAGGTGGATGCCGCGTTTGCCGGCATTGTCACGCCGTTTGGTCAGACGCGCAACGCTCGCGAACTGTTCGACGCCGGTCGCGCCGGCGTGAACCTGCTGTTGAAAGCGGCCGGCTCGCCCGCGGATGCGCGCCCCCAGGAGAAACTGCTCGGCCTGCTCGCGGGAGCGCCGCCCGCGGCGGGCTCCGAGGCGCACACGCTCGTCGTTCAGGACATGATGCGCACGTTCGAGGCGCAGCGCCTGGTGAGCATCAACACACTGTTTGAACTGGCCGACAACCTCGAACGTGTTTCCAAGGGCGAGAAGCTCGACCCGGCGCTGGTCGCGCGCCTGGCCAACCGCATCGCGGAGGTGCAGCCGCCTCGCGCCTCGCTGTCCGGCGCCGAAAGGAACGCCCTCTCCTTTGGATATTGGACCGAGAAACAACTCGACGCGCAGCGCAAGCTCAACCTGCGGCTGGCTGTGGAGAAGGCCGGAGGC